>PQXE01000065.1 GCA_003194495.1 Deltaproteobacteria bacterium | reverse complement strand
GAGCCCATAAGCCCTTTTCATTATCAACCACATCAAAACGGACGTCTATATCGTCAAGTATTTTCCTAATCTCTGAAACGTTCATATTTCCATGATAATCTCACTTTTCATTTTGTCTACCCCCCGACGGCACTTCTTTGAAACTTTCTTTGATTTACTTAGGGCCGGCTAAAAAATAAATGGGTAGAATTTGTGCCCGGATTTGCCATAAATTTAGTCGATCTGATTGAGCAAAACCGCAGGTATAGCAGTGTTATGTCGAAGATGGAATGCAAAAGGCCAAGTTGTTTTTCCCTCGGCCCTTATACACCATTTTGGTCAAATACCAGGAAATTTGAATAGGATACAATATAGGAAAATATGGGAAACACATAAGACGGGTGTACTTCATCTAGTAAATCTCTGATGTGATTGTCACTTGGAATCTAGTGCATCCCGAACAGGGTCTGGGCGTTGTTTTTCCCCTTCTTTTCCTGCATAGCCTTTTGAAATGCAAGGAAGGATGGACTCTGAGTAAAAAAAACCGAAAAAGCTCCTGCCGCTGCGTCTTCGATACTGTAACGGGTATTATTACCAATGCGCTTATCTGGAAATTCCTTTATCACAGAACGAAAATAGTCTACCAGTTTGTCAAATGTGAAAAGCTTGGGATCAGATTTGGAGCGACGCATAGATTTACCTTCCTTTTAGATATAATATGGTGGCAATTCACCTTTATCAGAAATGAAAGCTTCTGTCTATAGCGCAGGCACTTTATTTTTTAGAATGAGAAGATTAACGAATCTTGAAACATGGCCTAAGATTTGGGGAACGCGCCCTTATAAAACCGGGCTAAAGCCAAAATTAGAATTGCTGGTGTTACACATTTCGGGTTGACTCGGGAGAAAAGAGGAAGTGTGAAGGCGCAAAGGGATGGGGTGAAGTGTAAATAAAGTACGGGAAATCACAGGGTTAAGAGGAACTGGAGGATACGGAGAAATCGGGGTTTGAGGTGTCACACTATTATGTCACAGCCAAGAGTTACAATGTTACACTATTCTGCTGATAAGATAATTAGCCACGGACACACGCAGACGGACACCCCGGTTCTGATGGCCAGCTAAATGTCATATTGACATTTTGTCATAAAATCACTATTATGTTTGAGAATATTTCGTATTTGATTCTCTCAGCGCAAATAATGGCTAAAGAGTGAGAGGAGGAACCGATGCTCATCACCATAGACAAACGGGGAAGTATCAATTTGCCGGCCAGGCTTCGAAAAGAGCTTGGGCTGAAAAACGGATCGTATCTTGATCTGGCAGTTGCAGAGGGAGGGACTATCATGCTCCATCCTGTTTCCATCTATCGCAACCTCCGGCTCAATGATAAGGGGCTTGCCAAACTTCAGGAGGCCAGGGAAAGTGGAACTGGTACGCTACCCAATTGGTTTGTCGAGGACATGAAGAATGCCAAAACTGGTACCGAGCCAAAAATTTCTTAAGGATATTGAAAAATTCCAATCGAATGCGAGCATGAGGAAGAAAATTGCCAAGACCCTGACCTACCTTGAGAATAATCCGTTTCATCCCGGCCTTCACCTTGAACGGATTGTCAACGACCCCACTGCCTGGTCCGTGCGGGTTGACCGCAAATTTAGGATATCATTTGACCCAGAAGATTTTTTCCCCTCGGGAAATCCGGATTGGACAACGAGTGTTCTTCTGTTACGTTTTTTAGACCACGACGATCTTTACAAATTCCCACGCTGAAGCAGAATGTCTGCCTGCCATGCGAAATACGAAGCATATTTCACCACGGTGTCTGTCTGTGCCCGTCCGTGTGGGTCTGTGGCTAATCCATTTATTGTGAAGTACTTATTTGGTATTTCGCCATCTTACGATAGAGGGTCATCCGGGACCAGTGGAGTTTCTGAGCGGCCTTGCTCTTGTTCCATTTGGTGGCAAAGAGGACGGAAAGAAGCCGATCCCGTTCCTTTTCCGAAAGCCCTTCTGTTTCCTTGAGTCGCCTCTGGAATGTCTTCGGCAGGTCCATTAAGGCGATCTTCCAGGAGCGGAGGCTGATGAAGGTAGTCTCCAGGATATTCTTCAGCTCGCGCACATTGCCTGGCCAATCGTAGTGGAGCAGGGAAGCCAGGGCTTCTTCTGTAAGGCCTTCTACTTCGCGGCCGAACCCCTGATTGAATTTCCTGATGTAGTGCTTGAGCAAGGAGGGAATGTCCTCCTTCCGGTCGCGTAACGGGGGCAGGTGGACCCGGGCCACGTTGAGCCGATAGTAGAAGTCTTTTCTGAAGTTGCCTTTTTCCATCAATTGCTCAGGGTCGCGATTTGTCGCACCTACGATCCGGACATTTATGGGGATTGCCCCTTTGCCCCCTAAACGGCAGACCTCTTTTTTTTCAGTAGTTCTCATGATCTTCATCTGTGCATAAGGGCTCATGTCGCCGATCTCGTCCAGAAATACGGTCCCACCCTCGGCCAACTCGAATTTTCCTCGTTTCAAAGCAACAGCCCCTGTAAAGGCCCCTCGTTCGTAACCAAACATTTCGCTTTCCACCAGGCTCTCGGGAAGAGCGGCGCAGTTGATACATACAAAAGGCTCCTGATGCCTCAGGCTTTTCCGGTGGATCAACTCGGCCGCCAGCTCCTTGCCTGTGCCGGTCTCGCCTGTGATGAGGACGGTACAGTCTGTCGTAGCAACATTCATGAGATATGCCTTGATTTCTCGCATTGCCGCACCGTCACCGATCATAGGTTCGTAAATGTCTGTTTCTTGAAGGCTTCTCTTGTGGTCTGAGAGTTTTCGATTGATACTTGCTATCAATTCCTTATACGAGATGGGCCATTTGAAATAATCCGTAACCCCCGCCCTTAAGGCCGCAATAACCCGCGCTTCAGAGCTATTTCCGGTGATCAGGAAAAGCGGGACTCCTCTGTCCTGCCGGCGGATCTGTGCCACTGTCTTCAGTCCATTTATGCTACTGTCTCCGGAAGAGCATATGATCACGAGATCCGGCTTCCTGTCTTGAAAAAACTGGAGGGTTGTTTTGTCCAAGGCTTCGATGACCTCAAATCCATGGTGAAATAAACGACCTTTCAGATCTTGATGCAGGATCTTATTGCCTTCAACGATCAATATTGCCGGATTCTTCATGGGCCACCTCCCTGGCGAAAGTCACGTGTCAATAAATCCCGGCGAAGTGATGCTTGATTCCCCTCTTTGTTTTTTTAACTGAAGATGTTGTTGAGCGAATATTGTGCCAGGTTGAAGAAAGCCGAGGAGCTATTGTGGAGGAATGATTATAACAAACTGATTTACATATATAATGCTGTTTGAATTTAGGCTCTCCATACACCCCTTACAGTGAGTTAATAACTATGCGACCTGGCAAGTATATACACATATAGATACTCATAATATAAATGTAGTTGACACCAATATTCTGTTTTCTTTCCACAGGCATCAGGCTGCGGATATAAAGCTCTTGGTTATTCGTCTTGGTGGAAAACGTCCTCCTTATTTTATTCTGAAGAAGAATTACTCAATGTCAAGGGAAACGTGACAAAAATTGTCAATTCTTTGTTTGAGAGGAAAAGTGCTTGACATTTAAACGTTTGTTTGATACAAATGTTTATATTGAAATAGGGGCAAAGCATGAGCAAAAAAGATCAAATCACCAAGGAACGTATACTTAATGAGGCCGAGGCCCTGTTTGCCAAAAATGGCTATGATGCAGTCAGCGTAAGGGAAATCACAACCGCGGCCCGCTGTAATCTGGCGGCGGTGAATTACCATTTCGGCAATAAACAAAAACTCTATCTGGAGGTATTCCGGGCCAGGTGGGTGCCCAGGGCCAGGCGCGTGCAAGAATATTTCATGGAATTTTTGGCCTCCCGTGATACAGTCTCCGCATCTGCTGTTGCTCAGGCCCTTGCCGAGGCCTTTCTGAAAGGACCCTTGTCGGATGATGAACGTCAGCGGCAATCCCAGCTTATGACAAGAGAGCTGATCCAGCCTACCGAGGCCTTTGAGTTGCTTGCCGGAGAAGTCCTGCGGCCGTTTTTCAAAGAGATGGCTGACATATTGCGTCCGTTCATGCCGGAGGGACTTGGAAATGAAGGCCTGGCACTCAATATCTTGAGTATGTTCTCCATGGTGATTTACTTCAATTTTGCCAGAGTGGTGGTCAGCCGTATTACAGGCCGTGATTACGATGCGGCCTTCAAGGACCGATTAATAGAACAGATCGTTGGATTTTCGCTTAACGGATTGGGCAAAGGCAAAAAGAAAGGGGCCTGATGAGATATCTTTTTCCTGTTATAACCATCCTCTTTGTATTGAGTGGATGCATGAAGATCGGCCCGGATTACCACCGGCCTGACACCGGGATCCAAGTGCCCGCGCATTATGAGCATGGGCCGGCAGAGATACTCACACCGCAGCCTGATGACCGCTGGTGGGAGGTGTATGGCGAAGTCGAAATAAACCGGTTGGTAGAGGAAGTATTCAGAAATAACCTTGATATCAAAAAGGCAACTGCAAGAATTATGGAAGTGCGGTTCAAATTCGTTCAGGCCAGGGCCGACCGATTCCCCAGCTTGAGCCTTCAGGGTCAAGGCCAGCGTCAGCAGCGGCCGATTATCGGGATTATGCCGGATAGTAGTTTTTCTGTTTTAAGCGAAACGTATACACTTTCACTACCCGCTTCCTTTGAAGTGGACCTCTGGGGTCGTCTGGCCAGGGGGCAGGAGGCGGCCCGGGCCGACCTTCTGCAGGCAGAGGAAAACCGCCGTACTGTGGCACAAACCGTGGTGGCTGAGACGATCAGTCTCTATTTGCTGATGGAGTCCCTGGAACGGCGGATCCGGATTGCTCTTGATAGGATCGAAAGCTATCGCCAAAGCCTGGCATTCGTTGAAGGTCGTTACGAGCGCGGCCTGACCTCTATCCTGGATGTGATGCAGGCCCGTCGTGCCCTGGCCCAGGCTGAATCAGCCCTCCCCTCTTTGCGTCAGGACCTGGGAATCACCCAGCAGAAATTGTCAGTGCTGGCAGGACGCTACCCCAGGACCAGACCACCGCGGCCCCAGCCGGAGGACTATTATAAACGCCTGCAACCGGTCCCGCCGGGCCTTCCCTCTGACCTTCTGTTGCGCAGACCGGATATCAGGGCGGCAGAGGCAGGTTTAATGGCCTTGAACGCCCGAGTGGGCGTAGCCAAGGCCGGCAGGTTTCCAAGCATTTCCCTGACAGGCACCTTTGGTTATTCAAGTAATGAATTGGATCGCCTTTTCCTGCCGGAAAGCGAGTTGTGGAATATTGCCCTGGGCGGGGTCCAATCCCTGTTTGACGCGGGCAAATTAAAGGCCGGACAGCGGGCGGCAGAGGCAAGATATCAGCAAGGCGTGGCAGAATACGCAAAGACGGTATTGACGGCTTTTTCCGAGGTGGAAGGGGCCCTCTTGACACGCAAGGAGCAGTTGGAACGTAGAGATCGTGTACTGAATCACCTGATGGAGGCCCGGCGCACCCAGGAAGTGGCTGAAAATCGTTATAAACGGGGCCTGGTGGATTACCTGACCGTGCTGGTCGCCCAGCAGACCCGGTTTAAGGCTGAGGAAGACCTGGTCCTGGTCGATCTGGCCATTCTGAGTAACCGCGCCACACTTCACCGCGCTTTGGGCGGCGGCTGGGGAGAAGAGAGTTAAAAATTAAGAGTAGGGAGTAGGGATTATTTGCCATGAATATGATACGAAAACGTCTCTTGCATATTGTCGTCACTTTGGCCCTGGTCATTCTGGGTGTCTCGGGCATGTTTGCATTGACGTCAAGCAAACCGGAGATCAAGAAGCAAAAGCAGGCGGTCCCGGTACCTATGGTCAGAACGATCAAGGTCAAAACAGGACCGCAGAGCGTTCATATCTCAGGGGAAGGGACTGTGAGACCTTTGCAGAAAATAGATCTTATTCCTCAAGTTAGCGGCAAGGTTGTGTATGTCTCGCCTGCCCTGGTAAATGGTGGTGCATTCCGCAATGGAGAGATGTTGCTGCGCATAGATCCGGTTGATTACGAGTTGGCTGTTACCTTGGCAAGGGCAAAAGTGAAAAACGCTGAAAGTCTTCTTCATTTGGCCGAAGAAGAAGCGGCTGCGGCAAGTCAAGAGTGGCGCCTGTATCATGCAAAAGGACCTGAGCCGGAAAGTAAGCCTCCGCCCCTTGTGGTCAAGGAGCCTCAACTGGCAGCAGCCAAGGCCAGGCTGGAGGCTGATCGCGCAGACCTCGGCATTGCCATGTTGAATCTGGAGCGGACCGAGCTAAAAGCACCTTTTGAAGGACGTGTGGGTGAGGAAAATGTAGATTCCGGCCAGTATGTCCCGGTCGGCAAGGCCTTGGCCGGCATCTATTCCACAGAGGCGGCAGAGATAGTTGTTCCCCTGGAAGACGAGAAGGCGTTCTGGATTCATATACCCGGTTTTACGCCCGGCAAGGACCCTGGTTCTCCTGCGACGATCCTGGCACGTATTGCCGGACAAGAAAGGACCTGGTCGGCACAGGTGGTCCGCACTGAAGGGAAACTGGACGAGCGCACCCGTATGATAAATGTAGTGGTCCAGGTGGAAAAACCCTATGCAAAAAAACCGCCCCTTGCCGTGGGGCTTTTTGTAACTGTGGATATTGAAGGCTGCACCCTGCCCAAGGCTGCAATCATCTCCAGGTCGGCCTTGCATCAGGGCGATACTGTCTGGATTGTGGATAAGGACAACCGGATTCGTTTCCGTAAAGTGGACGTGGCCCTGTTTCAAGGTGACGAGGCTATAGTCCGGGACGGAATCGAGGACGGAGAAAGACTGGTCATTACCCCGCTTAAGGCGGTCACTGACGGCATGGCCGTACGAACGGGGATTTAAATAGTATAGGACCATTTTTCTGACAGGATCAACAGGATAATCAGGATAAATAAAAATCCTGTAAATCCTGTCAAAAAGAGTCTAGCCGAAGGCGGCTAATTAAAAGGAGTCAGATCAAACATGAAAGGCATTGTTGCCTGGTTTGCTGAAAATCACGTTGCCGCCAATCTGCTTATGCTCTTTGTTTTGCTGGCCGGTGCGGTAACAGGCCTGACCATGAAACTGGAGGTCTTTCCCGAGACCTCTCTGGACAGGATTCACATCAGCATGGAGTATCCAGGCGCCTCACCGGCTGAGGTGGAGGAGGCGATCATCCGCCGGATTGAGGAAAACGTGGCGGGTCTTGCGGGCATCAAGCGCATTGATTCCGAGGCCAGGGAGGGGTTTGGCTCGGTGAGCATCGAGGTCATGAAAGACTGGGACCTGAGGACGCTCTTAGACGAGGTCAAGGCCGAAGTAGATCGCATTACGACCTTTCCCGATGAGGCGGAAGAGCCGGTGATCCGGGAGATGACCCGTCAGACCCAGGTGATCAATGTCGCTGTGTATGGAGATGCGCCCGAGTCAACCATCAAAAGTTTGACTGAAAAGATCAAGGACGACATCACCAATCTGCCTGGTATTACTTATGCAGATCTTTCCGGTGTACGCAAAGGCGAAATTCATATCGAGGTCCCTGAGGAAACCCTCCGCCGCTACGGTCTCACCCTGGGCCAGGTGGCCCAGGCAGTAAGACATGGCAGCCTGGACCTTCCGGCCGGCAGGGTCAAGACTCCCGGCGGTGAAATCCTGGTCCGAACCAAGGGCCGGCGTTACCATGCTGCGGATTACCAGGATATAGCTGTTATCATCCGTGCCGATGGCAGCAAGGTCACCCTGGGTCAAATCGCCAATCTCAGGGACGGATTTGAGGACGTGGACCTCTCCACCCAGTTTCAAGGCAAGCGGTCCGGAGTTGTTGAGGTCTACCGGGTGGCTGATCAGAATGCCCTGACAGTGGCTGATACGGTCAGGCGCTATATCGAGGAGATCAGCCCCAGCCTTCCTGAAGGGGTGGAAATCGATTATTATCGGGACAGGTCCAGGGTACTTTTGAGCCGTATTGACCTGCTGACAAGAAACATGACCATGGGTCTGATCCTGGTGAGTATTATGTTGGGTATGTTTCTCAACTTGCGGCTTGCCTTCTGGGTCACTCTGGGCATTCCTATTTCCTTTGCGGCAGGCATATGTGTCTTGCCCTGGTTCGATGTATCCATCAACATGATCTCCCTGTTCGCCTTTATCACGGTACTGGGAATCGTGGTGGATGACGCCATCATTGTCGGCGAGAATATCTTTCGCAAGCAGGACGAAGGGCTTAAGGGTCTTGATGCTGCGGTACAAGGCGCAGTAGAAGTGGGCCGGCCCGTGATTTTTGCCGTCATGACTACGGTGGTTGCCTTCTGGCCGCTCCTTTTGGGGTCGGGCACAATGGGAAAGCTCATGCGAAACATCCCTATTGTGGTGATTGTGGTTTTGCTTGGCTCTCTGGTGGAGTCCCTGCTGATTTTACCGGCCCATCTGGCCCGATCCAAACATGGGGCGGCCCGCGCCAGGAAAGGCCCGGAAAAAGAAAAGCGCATGGTCCTGTGGCTGAGATGGATCATTAAAGGCCCTTATGCCAGGCTGGTAGATTTTTGTGTCACATGGCGTTACGCCACCGTGGCCCTGGGTATTGTCATGCTCCTGTTGACAGTGGGTATATGGAAAGGAGGATGGATCAAATACACCATGTTTCCCAAGGTGGAGAGCGATCTCTTGATCTGTTCTCTTACCTTGCCGGCAGGCACACCTGTTGAGCGTACGACAGAGATCGTCACCCATCTGGAGCGGTCAGGAAGAGAGGTCCTGGCGGAAATGGACAAAGAACGGCCCAAGGGGGACCCGCCGCTCCTTGAACGCAGCATCACCATAGTCGGGAAGCACTCGCGCGGCCACGGCCCTGCAGCTAAAGGACCACAAATAGGGGGGCATTTGGCCCAGGTCAAGATTGAGCTCCTGGAAGGCGAACAACGGGACGTCAGTGCGAACAAGCTGGCCGCTTTGTGGCGTAAAAAGGCGGGTGTCATCCCGGATGCCGAGGTCTTGACTTTTCAGAGCGCCCTTTTCAGCGCGGGCAATCCTGTTGAGGTTCACCTGTCTCTGGACGATCACGACCAACTCGTGGCTGCGGCGGACGAACTCAAGGACGAACTGAGAGGCTACCCTGGGGTCTTTGATATAAGTGACAGTTTCCTGCCTGGAAAGAAAGAGATGCAGCTCAAGCTGAAACTTCCCGCCCGCAGCCTGGGCCTGACTCTGGACGACCTGGCCCGGCAGGTGCGACACGCCTTTTACGGGGCCGAGGCCCTGCGGTTGCAGCGTGACAAGGATGAGGTAAAGGTCATGGTTCGCTACCCTGAGTCCGAACGTAAGTCCTTGGGCGATATAGAAAAGATGCGCATCCGCATGCCTGACGGCTCAGAGGTCCCTTTCAGCCAGGTGGCCGAGGTAAAGATGGAGCAGGGTTACGCCTCCATCGAGCACGCCCAGCGCCTTCGTGTGATCAAGGTCACGGCAGACGTGGATGAGACAATCGCCAACGCCAATGAATTACGCATGGAACTGGAGAGCCGCTTTTTGCCGCAACTCAAAAATCATTACATGGGATTACGATGCAGCATTGAAGGAGAAGGCAAAGAACAGAAAGAGTCCATGGCCGATGTCAAGAATGGCTTTCTTATTGCCCTTTTCGCTATCTACGCCTTGCTGGCCGTTCCTTTCAGGTCATTTACCCAGCCCTTTATCGTCATGGCAGCCATTCCTTTTGGTATTATCGGCGCTGTGTTCGGACACCTGATTATGGGTTACAATCTGAGCCTTATGAGCATGTTCGGTATTGTTGGTCTGGCAGGTGTGGTAGTCAATGACTCCCTGGTATTGATTGATGCAACCAACAGGATCCGTCGTCAAGGGTTAGGCGCCCATGATGCGATTACACGGGGCGGGGCCATGCGCTTCAGGGCCATCATCCTTACCTCGCTTACCACGTTTGCCGGCTTGACTCCCATGCTCCTGGAACGAAGCCTTCAGGCCCAATTCCTTATCCCTATGGCCATCAGCCTGGGCTTTGGCGTGCTCTTCGGTACAGGCATCACGTTGCTATTGGTCCCATCCCTATATATGATACTAGACGATATACACGATCTTTGGGCAAACGTGAAAGCCAAGGTCACCTCATCTTCAACTGCATAAGGTTAGCCGAGTTTTTCTGTAGTCTCGGCCAAGGCCGGGATTGGATATCGGGATTTATTGGATAGAAACTTGATCATAGGAAAACACTTGTGATTACAGACCGTCCCTCAATCGGCGGACCGCCCATGGTAAAAATCGACGGCGACAAAGTCCGTAAGTTCAGAGAGTCCATGGAACTTACCCAGCTCTATCTAGCTACAGCAGTTGGAGTAACCACAGACACTATTTCCCGGTGGGAAAATCGACGGTATCCCACCATTAAGAAAGAAAATGCCCTCAAACTGGCCGAGGCACTTGAGGTGTCGCTTGAGGAAATACTTGAAGACCATGAAACAGGATCACAAGAAGAGGAAATAAAGGAAAATCAACAGGAAACTGAGGAATCTGACGAAAACCGGCTACCCAAAATTTTTACAATTCGTCCGCTATTGGTCCTGACGCTGGTCTGTGGAGTGATCATCTCCGGCGCTTTCTGGTGGTCTTTCTTTGGCCATGAAACAATAAATATTACTGCCTATAGATTCCTTCCGCCACATGCGGCCCCCGGCCTGCCCTTTCCTGTGATAATAAGTGTAGAAACCGACCATGTTGGATCTCTTTCTCTGATATTGAGGGAATCCCTGCCTCAAGAATGCACTCCAATTGAAGTCGACCCCGCCTTCACGGCCATTGACGAAAAAACCGGCGATCTTAAATGGATATACCAGACCGATATGCAAAAAATCACCTTTTGTTATTTGGCCGCCATTAACCCTGGGGCCGGGTTTGAAAAAGAGCTGCAATTTGAAGGAACAGTTACTGTTAGAAAGGGCCGAAGCACCACTACGTCCATCAAAGGACCAAACACACTGCGATTAAGTCCCTTGCACTGGGCGGATGCCAATGGTGATAAAAAAATTGATGATGAAGAAATACTCACTGTTTACGACGAACTGGGTAAAATGAAGGATATAAATTTCGGCATAGAACAAATTGAAGATGTCTGGTCTGGAAATGGATATCGCTGGGATGAAAAGACAAAGAAGTTTGTAGTAATGCCCTAAGCAAATAGGAGGCCTGAAATAAATGTTAAATCCTAAAACATCCGGAAATCTCGCGGTCTTTGTAGGGGCCTTGTTGTTGACAATTCTCTCCATGAAGGTCTGCGCAGGGGATCTGGTCTCTGCTGAATATATTACCTCTGAGGGCCAAAAAATCGTTATGGAACTTAAGATACAGTCACCGGCTCCAAACACGGTCATAGTAATCCAGCATCTTCCCAAAGGCACAGGTATTACACGATCCGATCCTCCTTTTGATAAGTACAATCCAAAACGTTGTGAAGCAAAATGGCTGCTGAGAAAAGTAAAACCTGGGACTCTCAGGATTGCAATGGAAACAACAAGGTCTGTTAAAACCGGTAAGGTAAGGGGCGAAGTACGCTACAAGGACCCGTCAACCGGCAGAATGTCAAAAATTCACGTTAGTCCCTGATTCCGACTTCTTGCCATAGGCTCGCTGCAAAACAAGCACGCTTTCAGCGACCATCCAGATCTCCAGAACAAATACCACAAATCCGATGGAAAAAAGCAGCCAGTTAGACTTTAAGTAGAAGGTCCCCAGATTAATTATCATGGCCCAGCCGGTCATAATAAGCATGAATAACATAGGAATCATTGTATAGCGAAGAGGGGTTTTGCTGTGGGCCAGATAAGCTGTAACCACCAAAAGTGCCAGACCGGCCAATAGCTGATTCACAGACCCGAACAGAGGCCAAAGCGTAAGGGCACCCTTGCCGCTTCCGTTGTAAAAGGCAAGAATAAGAGCTGTTATCACTGCAATAAGAGTAGCTGGATGTCTTTTCCCAAGGGCCGGCACCCCGCATACAACACTCAGCTCGCTCACGATGTAACGCTGTAAACGGGTGGCTGTATCAAGGGTCGTAGCGGCAAATGAGACCACAAATACACCCATAACAGTTAATGTGATTTGGTGGGGGATACCGATTTTATCAATCATGTTGGCCGAGCCCACCACAAATGCATTGATCTTGGAGCCCAGACCCGCTGCAGCCCCCCAACTGGCATAGTGCTGAGAAAAGGCAGCCGGCCCTGTGAATGTCTGGCCATCCTTTGTCAGACCGAGGGCAAGTCCCGCACCGCAGGCAATAATAACAAAAATGGCAAGCATTGCTTCCATGAGCATCCCGCCATAACCTATAGAGAGCGAGCTTGATTCGGCATCGCACTGTTTGGAGGATGTCCCGGATGAAACAAGTGAGTGGAATCCCGAAATGGCTCCGCAGGCCATGATCACAAAGATCATAGGCCAGACAGGTGGCGCACCTTCGGGAGAAAAATTCGTTGGCGGTGCCACCATGACAGGATGGGCGAAAAGCACCCCCAGACCAAGCAGAGTAAAAGCAACAAAGAGCTGGTGGGAATTAATATAGTCCCTTGGCTGCAAAAGGACCTGTACAGGCAGAGTAGATGCGATATAGGCATATATCAACAAGATGATCACCCAGAGTGCCAGAGGGTTCAGGCCGAAAAGAGCAGGCATTTTGATAGGAACATAGGCGCCGATTAACACTGTAATATACATCACAATGACAGCTACAATGCTCAGCGGCAGGTGAGGGGCACCCTTTTTGTAAATCATATGGCCCAGCCATAAGGCAATGGGAATTTCCAGCCATACCGGGATTACCGCCTGGGGAAACATATTAAACACAATAGCAATGACTACGCCGAAAATTGCTACCACGATCCAGAGTTCAAAAAAGATTATAATCAAAAACAGGGTCCGGACCCGTTTATTGATGACATCAGATGCGATGTCGCCAATAGACCTTCCCTGATTGCGCAGTGAAACTACCATCGAACCAAAATCATGCACAGCACCCATGAAAATTGAGCCGAAAATTACCCATATCACAGCAGGGACCCAACCCCAAATAATAGCGATTGCCGGACCTACAATAGGACCGGTTCCGGCAATGGATGTAAAATGGTGGCCGAACAGGATTGGTTTCTGAGTAGGAACAAAATCTATGTTATCCTGCAACTCCTTACTCGGGCACACCGCGTCCGGATTGAGCTTAAAGATTTTGCGGGCCAGAAATTTGCCATACGTATGATAGGCAATCAGGAAAAGCACTGCGATCCCAAAAGCCAGATACAATGAATTCATTGGTTTACCTTTTCTTGTAAGCGTTCACAGGTTCAGGGGTTCAGTGTTGCTTTTATTTCGCCAGCCCTGCTATGTATTTGATGAAACCGCGAATGGCAGCGCAGGTGCGTCCGGCATGATTACACACATCCCGAAACTCAGTTTTCGTTATGTATTGTTGATCCAACGCCACTAAAGCTCACTCTGGAACTCGGTCAAGACCTTTTTGCATACCGAAAAAAACATTCCATTGATCCCAGGTACGAAGTCACCAGCCAAGCTCTTTGAATTTTTCCTGATCTATTTGGTAGTCGTTAAATCTCAACGGATACATAATGATTATAGGCCACAAAGAACACTTTAAAGACAACATGGTGCATATATAAAACCTTAGAAAAAGCTAATGTCTTTCTCGATACTCTCTGTAACCATTGACGAACAGTACAAAACAATCGTTCTACATGGTTTGTTTCACCAGTTTCCTTTCCTACACATTTATGAAATCTAGGATCAAATATATGCTTATATGATTCCCAAAAGTCACTAAATGATCTTTTGCCTCTATATGAATAAGGAATGCGT
>PQXE01000064.1 GCA_003194495.1 Deltaproteobacteria bacterium | reverse complement strand
GGACGGGGGTCTAGAGCTATTACTGGAGTCCTGATCAAGACGCTCCAGTAGTTTTATACTGAGATCGCGCAGCCTACATGCAACATCAATCAGTATTTCATGACCGAGACCATGAAGATAATCTCGAACTATTTTCACTTTTTTCAAAAAAAATCAGGGGGGAGTGAACGGTTACCTCCGTTTGTATTGACGGAGAAAACTGGGCGGAAAAGGAATTCGGCGGCGCTCCGCTGGGCGACAAACGACTGAGTCACAGACTTGTTGAAATTGGAACTGATAAAGCCGAGAACCCCGGACGTGCCTATTGCGGTGTTGCTGGAGGTGACTGGCCGAAAGTGAAAGGCTACTATCGGTTGATCGACAAGCCGGACGATTCAGCAGTAACCATGCCCAACATTCTTCTGCCGCACCGTGAGCAAACGATACGGCGAATGAAGGCGGAAAAAACCGTATTATGTATTCAGGACGGCAGTGATCTAAATTATTCCACCCTGGACAAATGTGAAGGCCTGGGGGTGATCGGTACGAATCAGACCGGTGCCCAGAGCAGAGGATTGCATTTGCATTCGACATTTGCGGTAAACACTGACGGTCTTCCCCTGGGGGTACTACGCGCCGAATGTAACGCTCCTGAGCCGAAATCAAAGGAGGATAACCGTCCTGCCTCAGCAATCCCTATTGAAGAAAAGAAAACCTTCTGCTGGATCGAGGGGATGCGCGATTGTATGGAATTAAAAGCTCAGATGCCGCACACCTCTTTGGTCAACGTTCTGGATCGGGAGGCGGATTTCTTTGAATTGTTTGATGATCAACGCTGTAATTGTTCCAGTGTTGATCTGCTCGTACGCGCCAAACACGATCGCAGAACCACCGGAGAGCATAAGCTGTTCGATACAGCAAGGCAATCACCGATTCAAACTCGGATTAAAATCAAGGTTCCCAGGCAAAGTGCCAAATCCAAAAAGAGTAAACAGAAAGCACGTCCAAAACGGTTAGAGCGCACTGCGGAAGTTGCAGTTCGTTATGTACAGATAGAACTTAATCCTCCGTCGTATTGTAAGGATAAAGATCCGATCGCAGTATGGGTTGTCCATGTGAGCGAAGATGTCCCTCCTGCCGGCGTGGAACCACTTGAGTGGTTTTTACTGACGACAATTTATATAAAATCGATCGATGACGCATTGAATGGCGTGAAGTGGTATTGTCTGCGCTGGCGTATCGAAGACTGGCATCGTGTTCTGAAGTCCGGATGCGGTGCTGAAAAGATGGCCCACAAGACCGCCGAGCGTCTCAGGCGAGCGGTAGCGATCAACCTGGTTATTGCCTGGCGTATTATGCTCATGACTCTTATGGGAAGAGAGACCCCGGAGCTGCCCTCCGATGTATTGTTTTCGGATCTGGAAATCAAGGTACTGAGAGCCTATGCAAAAAAAAAATGCCTCAGTTCCCCGGACTGTCTCGGTGCCGCAGTGAAACTGGTGGCGAGAATTGGCGGTTACATCGGACGTTCCTGCGATCCGCCCCCTGGCCATCAATTAATGTGGCAAGGTTATGCATATTTACAACTAATGTGTGAAGGGTTCATGCTCAGGTATGGATAAGATTCTCCAGCACTAATTTATGGGTAAAGGGCAGACCTAACTCGCAAGATCAACGGAAGAAAGGTAATCCTGAATCCCTGAACGCTTACCTTAGGTTTTAAGGGCCAGCCCCTATACTTGAATCGAGGACAAACAATGCCACAACAAATCATTGCCAAAGAACTGGAATCCGAACTTATGCTATATGAGACAGAGAAGGACTCGGTCCATCTGCTGAATCCCACGGCCCGGCTGGTCTACGATCTTTACAAAAAGGGCAGGGACCTGACGGAAATTGAGCAGGAAATGCAAAAAAATTTCCAGGTGGATGATAGCCGAAATCTCAGGAGCGACTTGCTGAGATGCCTTGAGGAGCTTCGCAGCAAAAAACTCATTCAATAATGTCCCAATGTCCCCTGTATTCTGGCCTGATTTAGGGCATAATGGAAGCAGAGAAGACTTGCGGTGAGTCCAATTGCGCCCCACAGCCCCAATACCAGTAAGTGATCCAACAAACCGGAGAACCCGTGATCGGTTAATAAAATGAGCCTCAATGCCTCCAGGGAGTGGGTCATGGGAATGACGTAGGCCACCTTCTGCAGCAATAAAGGAAGTATGTTGACAGGATAGTAGACCCCTCCCAACAACCATGATATCACATTAAAGCCCCAGTTGATGGGGTCTCCCCTTTTGAAGAGCATAATGAAGCTTGCCGAGAGGATGCCGAGGCAGGAAAAGGCAGCGATTGTCAGGCCGATGACTCCGATTGCTGCGGGCAATCGTGCCCAGTTGAAATGAACGTGAAATAGCAGACTACCTATTGCCAGATAGATAAAGATGCGCAAGGCGTTAAATACAAAACTGTAAGCCGTGGAGCCTAAGAGAAAGTAAGGGAGACGAACAGGGGTTACCAGGACCGCCTCCAGGGTGCCTGAGAGTTGCGACTCCCGAAGACTGCCGGAAAAGCGGCTTAACGACAGCGTAAGGTAATTCTGTACGGCTATTCCTATCAGGACAAACGGGAAGTAGCTTCCGCCGTAAGGCTCAAGCGGGCCTGAGATAGTGGTCCCCACGAGGCGAGACAGGAAAAAGAACATCAGCACAACCGGAAAGATGCCTAGCAGTTGGAGAAAAAAAGATAGCTTGTAACTGATCTCATTGAGAATGTCACGCCGGAGAAAGGCCAGGAGGATTGATGATTGTCGATTGATGATTGTCGATTGTCGATTGAAGTTCATGGATTAATAATTATGTGTAAAATGTTTGAAAAGTGAGTGTAGGTCTGCGGAAGGAGAGATGCCTGCCAGGGTTTTTAGGTCGCTCAGGGAACCAAGGGCCTTGATAACACCGTGGTGGATAATCGAAATTCCATCTGCCAGATCTTCCACCTCTTTTAAATTGTGTGAGGCAATCAGTACGGCTTTTCCTTCCTTCTTGGCTTTATTGTTGATGAGTTTCCGCACCTTTCCAGCTACATCAGGGCTGAGGCTCCGGGTAGGTTCATCCAACAGCAGGGCAGGTGGATCATGAAGTATCCCCCTGGCAATTCCCAAGGCCTGTTTCATGCCGGAGGAGTATTCGCTAAAACGTATGTTGCCTTTGTCCCCGAGACCGACCGCCTCAAGAGCTGCGTTGACTCTTCTGTTACGTTCTTGTCCCTGGATATTGTGTAGAGAGGCAAAGAACCTGAGATTTTGTCGGCCGCTAAGGCGCCAGTAAAAGCTCCGCTCCTCTGAAGGAACAAAACCAATCTTTCTTTTTGCCCGGATAGAATTTTTGATTACGTCGTGTCCGCAAACGAGTGCCCTGCCCCCCGTAGGGACAATCAGAGAGGCAAAGATTTTGAGCAAAGTGGTTTTTCCTGCCCCGTTGGGGCCGACGAGCGCAAGAATATGGCCTTTCTTTACACTAAAACGGATGTCTTGAAACACAAGCTTATTGCCAAAGCCTTTTGTAAGGCCTATACATTGGATTGCGGGATTTTTCCTGTTCATGCTTGTGATTGAAGATTGAAAAACATTGCTCAAAGCCATTAAAAAAAACCGGTAGAAAAAAACCAAAAGAGAGCGGGAGTTATTAAAAGTCATAAACCAATGATAATTAATCGTCAATTGCCAATTTTCAATTTTCAATCCAAAACGTTTTCGCCTGAAGAATATCTATTGGTCTTGGCTGCCAGGATAGAGATGGATTGCAGTGATGCGGCCGGAATGGAGGGCGTTCTCAAAGAGGCGCTTGACTGGCGGGTGGTAAAGGCATCCGCGCATCGACTGGGCGTGGAACCTCTGCTTTACAAACACCTGTCCCAGGAAAAATATGCCCATTATGTCCCTGACGATGTGATTGATTTTCTGAAAAGGAGTTATCGCAAGCAGGCCATAAGAAACCTGCGCATCTACAGCCAGATAAGCAGGATACTGAATTCGATGAATCAGGCAGATATTCCGATCATCCTGCTTAAAGGGGCCTTTTTGGCAAAATGGGTTTATGGAGATATTGCACTCCGGCCGATGAGTGATATTGACATCCTGTGCAGGAAAAAAGATGCGGAGACCGTCAAAAAGAGATTGATTGAGCTGGGTTATTATCAGGAAACCACATATAACAGCCCTCTTCACGAGAAAATTGCAGCTGAAAAATCCAAGCATATGCCTCCGTTTTCAAAAAACAGGGCCACCAGAATTGAAGTCCATATCGACATCCTTGGGAAAAAAACACCGGGTGTGTCCGAGGAAATGACAAGGCTCTGGGAAACAGCCATCCAGGTCGACCTGAACGGCCTTCGCGCATACTCGCTTTCCCCTGAATACCAAGCCCTATATCTGTCCGTTCATCTGTTCCAACACGTGATGTCCGGAAGTGCGGTCCTTTACTGGTTTTGCGATATCCATGAAGTGGTAAGGAAATATGGGGATAAAATCGACTGGAAGGATTTCTGGGACAGGGCCGGATCTCTTGGTTTCGGGGCTCAGATATGTTCAGTATTTGAACTATTAAGGAGTCAGTGGAACGGCTCTTTTCCTGAAATGGATAAATACCGGCAGGGTGAGGAGATAAACAAGTTGAGTTTGGAAACAATTGTGAGCGCCGGATCAAAGGCAAGGAAAGCTAAAAATATTCTGCCCGCCCATATGGATAACTTGAAGATCGTAAGGGACACAGAAGGGTGGAAAGGGTGTCTTTATTATTTATGGAGAACTATTTTTCCAACCAGGACCAACCTCGTGTGCCGGTACCATCCCGGCAATTCCTCTTTACTTTTTTTATATTATATCATACATCCCTTCAAATTGGGTAAGCGGGCATCTTTAAGCCTATTTTATAATCTCTACTCTTTTTTCGAGAGGAGAAAAAAAGCATTTAAAAAAGTTTTTTCTGCTTTGGTCTTCGGGGTTTTTTGGGTTTTTGGGCCTTTTCTCTGACCAGGAGTTTTTCAGGGATGTCGGCAATAAAGGGGCTTGGGCCGCCATGCATCATCTGTCCAAAAAGCCTTCGGTGTTTCACATGGCTCAGGAATATTTCTTCAGATGCCCTGGTAAGGCCTACGTAAAAAAGCCGCCTTTCCTCTTCCCGGTCCGCCTCTTTCCATGGAAGTATTCCGGGCTCACATCCGATCAGGAAGACTACAGGGAACTCAAGGCCCTTGGCCGCATGGATTGAAAGCAGGGACACGGCTTCTATGTTGATATCCAGCATATCGGCCTCGTTACGAAGCAGGACTGCAAGGGAGTCCACATGCGGATGTCTTTTGACCGCACGCGCAAGGGCCCTGAGAAGAGGCCTGTTTGGGTCAAGATCAAGTATGTCGATTATGTAACTCAGGAGCTGAGGACCATCTTTGCCCTGAAGTCCGGGTTTTAGATCCGGAAGTTTTCTGTTCCACAGGTCCTTGCCACCCGGGAGTTTTAACAGATGATACCGGACGGTTCGTCCCTTCAGGACCTCCCAGAGACGCCATATAGAGCGGAGTTCTTTTTGGGCAAGCGGATCAGGGGTGTCTGCCCGCTGAAAGGGTATCCCTTGTCTTGATAGGGCCTCGGCAACCGGGTTTCCCAACGCCTTGGCCCTGAAGAGTACTGCTATATCTGAAAGGCTTCTCAGGGTATTGCCGCCGGCTGTGCCGCTGTCAAGTGAAACAAAGCTGAGCCCACCCACTATCTGTTCAATGGTCCTTGCCACCCATTTTGCCTCAGCCGCGGGATCTTCAAAGGGTTTAATCCTGATTTTCGGCGTCCTGTCCCTGACGGATTTTAGACGCACAGCCGATCTGTCTTTGATGAGACTTGTCGCGGCGTCGAGAAATACCTGGGGACACCTGTAGACAGTGTCCAGGACCACGGTTTTAACATTCTCGAAATCCGTATTGAAACAATGTATGAACTCAGGACTTGCGCCCCTGAATCCATAAATGGCCTGGTTTGGGTCACCGATTACCGTGATGTTTCCGTCTTTCCTTGCCATTGACTTTATCAGGGTATACTGGGCAGGACTTATGTCCTGGAATTCATCCACCAGGACAAAAGGAAAGTCCCTATAAAATTTTGCCTTGATTTCAGTATGTTCGAGGAGCCGCAGGGCCTCCAGGAGAAGGTCGTCATAGTCCCAGAGACCGTATTTTTCAAGGAGTCCATGATATGCCTGAATCAGGGCCTCCATATCTTCGTCTCCATTTATCCTTGGGGGGAAGTGCTGCTTGGCCTTTGAGATACATTCATAAAGTCCTTGAGGTTTTGGGTTTGATAATCCCAATTTCTTTGCCGCCTCTTGGCAAAGGTCCCCTGCGTCTTTCTCGTCTACGGGAAGCCGTGCGTCTTCACCCAGGGTCTGTTTTAAAAATCCAAGCGCCCAGCCGTGAAATGTGCTTATTTTTGGGATTTTTTGCCCGTTATGAATGCACTCCGTGGAGAATTCGCTGTCCAGGAGCCGGGATACGCGCTCGGAGATCTCTTTTGCAGCCTGGTTGGTAAAGGTCATGGCAAGTATCCGGTCGGGTTTGGCTGCACCTGTTTCTATAAGGTGTCCGATTCGGTAACTGAGGACCCTGGTCTTACCTGTGCCGGGTCCTGCAACAACAAGAAGCGGGCCGATTCTGTGTGTTACGGCCTTATACTGAGTCGGATTTAGATTTGAAGACCAGTCAATCATTTCTCCCCCACTGGAAGCTCCTGGTGCATTCACATGTTTAGTAATGAACATCGAACGTCCAACATCGAACGTCCAACATCGAACATTGAATGGGAAAAGATGAAAAAACAGACTTATGACCTAAAAAAAAGCTGCTAATTATTGCAGGAGACGGCATATCAGTATACTTCAGCCTTTAACCTAAATGGCTAACATACAGAAATAGCCGTTGAATGTTCGGTATTGGGTGTTTTTTCATTCGATGTTGGACGTTCGATGTTCGACGTTCATCTTGCAAAATAATTTATCGCTTATGGATCCCCTCCCCAACGTGTAAATGCGCCCGAAGCTCCCCAAAGAGGTGGCGTTTGATCTTTCGGGTAGAGGTCTTAGGGAATTCTTCATCTGTTAAAGTGAAGGACTTGACTCTTTTGAAAGCAGCCAGCGTCTGGTTTACTGTTTTGACCTCTTTAGCTATGAGCTTGTGTATGTCCTGATCGCTCAGGTGTTTTTTGGGAGAATGTTTGCCAATGACCTCGTAGTCGGGAACTATCACTGCGCGGATTTCTTCACCACTCTTTTTTTCGTAACCATAGACTATTGATTCCAGGATAAAGGGCCTCTGGTTGATCTCGGCCTCTATTTCCTCGGGATAGATGTTTTTCCCGGCAGGAGTGACAATAATGTTCTTGGCTCTCCCGCAGATGTACAGATAGCCTTTTTTATCCTGATAACCCAGGTCCCCGGTCTTCAGCCAGCCGTCCGGGTCCAGTACCTCCAGCGTGGCTTCAGGGGTTTTATAATATCCTTTCATAATCATTGGGCCTTTAAATGCGAGTTCCCCAACGCCCGTCTCGTCCGGTTCAAGTACTTTTACTTCTACACAGGAAAGAGGTTTGCCTATGCTTTCATCCACAGGTTCATCCACAGGGTTGAAGGTAAGTACCGGACTTGCCTCGGTAAGCCCATAGCCCTGGAGCATCTTGATTCCCAGCCACCTGAATTCCCTTGGGATTTCCGGCATAAGCGGGGCGCCCCCAACCACCAGAAAACGAAGGGAACCGAGCCCGGCCTGTTCTCTGAGGCTTCTGAATAAATGTATGCCCAGGTTCTTTATGCCCAGCTTTTCCCCCGTCTTGACCGCATTCATAAGTATATGAAATATCATTTGTCGTGTAGAAGGTGCACGGCTGATGGCACTATGGATTCCATCCAGCATTTTCCGGAACAGCAAAGGAACACCGAACATCACAGTGGCCCTGCTTGCCTTCAAGTCCTCCAGTATGCTGCGGGACTTGAGACTCCGGGCAAAGGTGATTGTGGAACCGCTGTATATAGACAGGAGAAAGCCGGCTGTACACTCGAACATGTGGTGCATCGGCAGAACCGAGAGGAAGTGATCCTGCTTAAACTTTATTGCCTGATAGCAGGCAGTTATGTCTGAAACTATGTTGCCGTGGGTCAACATGACGCCCTTGGGGCTGCCGGTAGTACCTGATGTGTAGATTATGGCGGCTGTGTCCTCGGGTATCCTGTGTGGTAACGGTTTTTGTGATTGTTGTCCTTTGCTGACAAGTTCTTCAAAGGGCATTGCATCTCCTGGGATGTCTTTGGTATCCAGGGTCAGGGCTATCACCTGTTTTGGTTTTGGAAAGCCCTTAGTGGTGTCGAGTATACAGTCCAGGAATTTGGGAGCCACAAAGGCCATATCCACCTTGGCGTCAGCCATCAGGTGCAGCATCTCGTTTTCGCTTAACAGGATATCTATGGGTACACAGGTCCCGCCGGCAGAGGTGACGGCCAGATAGGCAACAGCCCATTCAGGAGAATTCGGCCCAAGTATTGCATATTTTCTGTTTTTGGGTAAACCACAAGCTACCAGTCCTTTGGCCAATAATTCAACTTTACTGCCAAGTTCACCAAAGGTGATAACCCTGTTTCCCTGAGGCTCTCTTGCAATAAGCGCGGGCCGGCGTTCAAACTCGCAGGCCGAGCGCCTGACCATCTCAGGCAGGGTCATTACATTTCTGTTATTCTGCAAAGCTGCTGTCCTTATTCAGAAGACCGTCAGGGAGATAACATACACGCCGTACGACAGGAGCAGGGCTGCTCCTTCCCATCGAGTCACTTTCATCCCAATCTTCATAACAGGCAACAGAACCAGGGTGAAGGCCATCATTACAGGAAAGTCCCTGTAGAGCAGGTCCGGGTTGATATCAATTGGGGTAATACAAGCCGTGACGCCAAGTACGGCACACAGGTTCGCTAGATTGCTTCCTATTACATTTCCCAGGATCAGGTCTGTCTGGCCCCTACGGGCCGCCGCCGCTGTTGTGGCGAGTTCAGGCAGGGAGGTGCCTATAGCTGTCAGAATCAGGCCGACAATAAGTTCAGGTATACCCAGATACACCGCAATGTTTTCAGCCCCCCAAACCAATGATTTGGAACCGATAACCAGCCCCGCCAGCCCGGCTATAACCATTACAAGGTCAAACCAAAAGGAACCCTTGTTGCTGAGAGACTTTTCGAATTCTACTTGGTGTATATAGGGTTTTCCCCGGCTGTGACGGTACAGTGTCACAAAATAGGTTGTAAAGGTGATGAGTAATATCAGGCCTGCCAGGCGCCCAAGATGCCCCATTGTTGCAAATGCCCAGAGAGCCATGCTTACTACTATTAACAAGGGTATCTCTGTTCTGAGCATCCTCAGACGCACAGTCAATGGAGTGAGTAAGGCCCCAAGCCCCAGGATCAGTCCTGTATTGGCTATATTGCTCCCCAAGATGTTTCCCATGGTGATATCAGGCTGGCCGGAAAGGGCTGCTGACAATGCCACGCCCATCTCTGGAGCTGAAGTGCCAAAGGCTACAATGGTGAGGCCGATTACAATGGGACTGATTTTCCAAAGGCGGGCCATGCGTATGGCTCCTCTAATAAGAGCCTCAGCCCCGCCGGAGAGAATAATCAGCCCCAGTATAAAAGCTACGGTAGGTAGTATCCAGGACGGCATGAATGTTTAGTACTTTAGTTCACTTTAGGCACTATTCCGGTTTATCCGGGTCAGGAATAGGCTACGGTTTTTCTTCAAGCATGGCGGAAATGCTATCCCACACTTCTTTTGTCACAATATCTTTGAGGATAGGGCCTTTTGGGCCCACGGTCTGAACAGGGAGGCCGATGATCACCTTTATCCGGCCTGGGCGTACCCTGATGCTCCCCTTGGGAAGCACTTTGTGGCTGCCGCTTATGGCTACAGGCACTATAGGGCATCCGGCCTTAATTGCAATCAGTATTCCTCCAACCTTAAATGGCATCAATCGGCCGTCAGGGCTGCGGGTACCCTCCGGGAAGATGACTATAGGTGTGCCTTTTTTTAATCTCTCAGCAGCTTTTTGCACGCTGCGCAAGGCGGCCTTACCACCGGACCTGTCAATAGGTATATAACCTGCGTGATGCAGAGCAAAGCCAAACAGGGGTATCTTGAAGAGCTCTTTTTTGACTACAAAACGGAATTGTACAGGCAAGGCCTCATGCACTATAGGTATGTCAAGTTGGCTTGCATGGTTGCAGGCGAATATCACAGGTTTTCCTTTAGGTATATGCCCGTGGCCCTGTATCTCTGTCTTGACACCGGATGTCCTAATGATAATTCTTGACCAGAGCCTTCCAAGTCTGTGGATCCAGTTCCCTGAATCATCGACAATGCCTGCTACCAGGACAGCAGGAAAGAGGAACATAAAGGCCAATACAACTACAATGGGAGTTAAAGTAGCTCTCATAATTTTATGGAATTAACATAGGCTTAACATGTAATCTTCGCCTTATGATGTGGCCTGCAAGGTCAAAAACTCTGGTGGAACGGTCTATGATTACCGAGTCTGCACTTGCCTTAATACCTTCAAGCGCCAGAAGGGATGATTCTGGTCTTGCGGCTGTAGTGATATCCCCTTTAATTTTTGCGTGTTTCATCCATTGTCTGATTCTTGCCGCAAGCTCCCCGCTCTTGGGAAGAGGGGCATCAAGAAGCACTGTAACATGGCAAGGCGGATAGTCCGAAAGGAGTCCTTCAACAAGGGTCCATGCGGCCTTTGTGCGCTCTGTGGGCCTGAAGCTGCGAAATATGCGGCTGATGTCCCTGACGAAATTATCATCTGCCAGCAGTACTGACCTGCCCTTTATAGCACTTTCAAGAGTTATAAGTATATTGTGGCCGTCTATGATCAGTTTTTCCCCTTTGATTGCCCCCACACGCACTATCTTAGCACACCGTGCCATACTCTGCTCTTTTGTGAAGACTCCGCGATAAAGCAGGTCTCGTTCTCCTTGATGGAGCTGGAAGTGGTTTCCTACAAATAAAAGGGCTGACTTCCTCGGGTATCCGCTATTCAGAAGAAACCGGAAATCCCGGGCCGCGGGTCTCAGAAGGTCTTTTCTAAGGGCATGAATTCTCATAATTTCCGAGGTAGTGCTTGCTTGGCCATCCTGCAGACATTATTATTTTGTTGTTATGAAAATACTAATCTATCCACATGAGATATTAAGACAAGAGGCCCGACCTGTTGAGAGGATAGACGGGGAATTCCAGGGCCTGATCGACCAAATGCTGGAAATGATGTACAAGGCCAAAGGGATAGGCCTTGCAGCAAACCAGATAGGTGAGCTCAGGCAACTGGTGATCATGGATGTAACTCCTTCTGAAGAGGGCCCGAATCCTATAGTATTAATTAATCCTCGTATCACAGAATTGGAAGGAGAGGAAGTGGGTGAAGAAGGTTGCCTGAGCGTTCCAAGCTATGTAGCCCCTGTAAAACGGGCTCTTAGACTGCATCTGACGGGATATGACCGGAATGGAAAGGATGTCAGGATAGAGGCTGAAGGACTCCTTGCCCGGTGTATACAGCATGAGTTGGATCACCTGAAAGGTATATGTTTTGTTGACCGCTTGAATCCTGTAAGAAAGGTCCTTTTCAAGAAGAAGTGGCCAAAGATCCGCCCCAAAGAGGAGTAGCTGAGCAATTATAGAATAACATTTGTCCGGAGGTCTGTTGGAGTTATGAATTCATATAAAATTGTATTTATGGGTACTCCTGAATTTGCAGTTCCAGTGCTGAAGGCCTTAATGGAAGGTCCGAATCAGGTGGTGGGTGTAGTAACCCGGCCTGACAGGCCCAAGGGGCGGGGCAGGAAGTTGATGCCATCTCTAATAAAGCTTTTGGCAGAAAAGGCGGGAATTGCCGTGCTCCAGCCCGAGAAGGCCCGTTCTCCGGAGTTCCTGAGTCAGGTCCGGGACCTTGCCCCGGACCTTCTGGTTGTTGCTGCCTACGGCCAGATACTTCCTCAGGAATTGCTTGATATCCCGCGAATAATGCCTATTAATGTCCATGGGTCCCTGCTCCCTGAGTATCGAGGGGCAGCACCGATACAGTGGGCCATTATACAAGGGGCTACTGAGACCGGCATAACCATTATGGAGATGGATGTAGGGATGGACACAGGTCCCATGCTCCTTCAGGAAGCCCTGACCATCGGGCCGGAGGAGACCTTTAGTGAGCTCTATGAACGTATGGCGGAGTTAGGGGCCGGGCTTCTTGTTCAGGCACTGGATGAACTGCACAAAGGCACTTTAAAACCGAGGTCCCAGCCTGAGGAGGGCGTAAGCTATGCCCCTCCCATCAAGCCGGAGATGGCAAGGCTTGACTGGTCTCAACCTGCAAGGCGTATTTCATGTATGGTCCGGGCCTTTGATCCGAGACCAGGGGCCTATACCCTTTGGAATGGTCAACGTCTCAGGCTTTATATGCCCTTTGTATTGGATATGGATGCCATGGATATGGAACCTGGTACGGTCTGTCGTGTTGGAGAGGACGGCGTGGTGGTTGCTGCAGGAAAAGGCTGCCTGGGCATCAGAGAGCTTCAGTGGCCGGGGAAGAGACGTATGCCCTGCGCAGATTTTTTGAGAGGCAGGCCGATTTCTGTTGGTGCAAGGTTTAGACAAGAACAAACAAGGGGTCAAGTCTGCTTTTGACTCTTGCTCACCCCATCGGCCACATTGTCCACACGTTTCTTAAGATTCCGATCCGCCGGCATCTGCTTCTTCATTCTTTCGATGATGCTGCTTATAGAACTATACTTTTCCATCTGAAACTGGCGGCCTATCTCCGAAAGCCTGTCACGTCTTAGTTTTCGTATTAGGAATATTGCAACACTCCTCGATTCATTGAACTGCCCTCTTCTTGATCTATACAGTTCATCCCTGCTAATATCATAAAACTTACACACTGCGTTTATTATCAAATCAGTTTCAGGGGCAAGGTCTTTTGCCTGTGGAACCTGATCAACTCCACAAATACCTGGTAGTCATGCCTGTCATGAAATATTTTTTCGGCTCTTCTTCCCCGGTTCATCACATAGTACCAAGCACCAGAACACTCCATTCTGAGTGGATGTGTCATACGACAATCTGTAACATTTTGCCCTGCAAGAGTCAAAAGCAGACTTGACCCCTGACCATATACGGCTGGCTTCCCTCCAGAACATCAAGCTCCTTGCCACAAATCACACAATGTCCCGGGTAGTGAGGGATGGTATTCTCGGGTACCGGAGTCTCAGAGCGCCAGAATCCTTGAGATCCAGGTTGCCTTCCAGGGGATCGTTGGACATCAGACTGTGAATTTTCAGCCGAAGTACCCTTTTCTGTAACTTTATTTTCCTTATCCTCTGCCGATGAATTCTTTGCATCATCATCTTTCGAATCAGACTTGCCCTTGTTTCCTTTGTCATAAGGACTATCGGAGGATGGTGGTTTGGAGCTATTGCTGGAGTTTTGCTCAAGACGCTCTACCAGCTTTACACTAAAATCGCGCAATTTACAGGCTACATCAATCAGCGTCTCTTTTTCGAGGCTCTGAAGGTAAATTCGATCTATTTGCGCAAGGTCGTCTTTTGTTAGATGGTCCATTACGCAAGTAGTGTACAAAATCCGGTTTCATTTGTCTCGAACTATTTTCACTTTTTTGGGATGGTACCCTAAGATGTGATACCAGAGGGTATTATTTGTGGGCTTATGGTAGGTCAGATTTCAATCCGACAGGGCGCAAAGCACAGATACCGTAATGTCGGAATAAATTCCGACCTACAAATGTTGTAACTTCTCAATAAGTCCGGGCAGTCAATGATTTCAATAGGTTATGTACAGAAAATTGGGCCCCAAATGTTACTCTTAAAAATAGTGAATATGAGTAACTTATTGATATCACAGGATATCGTTATTTGACAGCATAGTGCAAAGTGATTTGCAAAGAAAAAAACTTCATTTTTACGTCCTGCAACTTATTGATTTCATAGTATTTTTTAAATTGCCCGGACTTATTGAGAAGTTACCAAATGTTCAAATAACGTCCACAAATAACTCGTATATATCACAACGAGGGGAACCATCCCACTTTTTTCAAAAAAAATCAGGGGGGAGTGAACGGTTACGAAACAGGAGTTTTACTGCCGTCCAGATGCTGAATCAGCTGCTTCACGCTTACGTGAATTAGGGCCATGATCATCGTTTAGGCCACTTCGGCATCGGTGTTCTGGCAAGTTCCAATGCCGTTCGGCACGTTTATTGCTTTAGCAGGCTATGGATAGGCTGCAAGGTTTTGGACTATGTTGTCGTTGAAGGTTTCCAGCAAATAATTCTTTACTGCAATCAGCCAATGAATGCCTATTCTCCAATATTTTTTTAGCCTTCCTCCGAGCAATGAAACTAAACCACGC
>PQXE01000063.1 GCA_003194495.1 Deltaproteobacteria bacterium | reverse complement strand
CTAATCTGAAGTTCCTGTAGAATTTTCCTAAAAAAAAGCCAAAAAGAGTTATTATTGCAATAGGTTATATGGCTTATCATCCTTTTTGGCGTGCAATTTTGTAGTCATGTAACTTACTCAAATTGGGAGGAATATCGCTCAAATTGGGGCCAAGAAAGATTGACTTAATAAAAAAATGTGTGTATTTCTAAATTAAATAACTTGCTGACAATATTGAGAAATTAAGTGTAGTCAGTAATTGCACACCAAGATTTTAAAAATTTATTTTGAAATCAATAGATTACTGTTGTTTTGCCCAGGGAACTTCAGCCTAATCTGGAAAAACTTATCAACAAAGGGGTGATGGGTAACCTGGCCACCCTATATCCGGAGCTTTCTCCGATGTTGTGGACATCTATCGCCACCGGAAAGAGGGCTTTTAAACACGGCATCTACGGTTTTACCGAACCTGATCCGCATTCAGGCGGCATTCGTCCTATCACAAATCTTTCGCGCAAAACAAAAGCAATCTGGAATATCTTCAGCCAGACCGGTCGAAAGTGTAATGTGGTGGGCTGGTGGCCGTCGCATCCGGCAGAGCCGATCAACGGCGTGATGGTGTCCAATCAGTACCAGCGTGCTGTTGCTCCCATCGACAAGCCATGGCCCGTGAAGCCCGGAACGGTGCACCCAAAACGGCTGATACGCAATCTGGCCGATCTGCGGTGGCACCCGCAGAGACTTGAGACAGGGCATCTTTTGCCGTTTGTCCCGGATTTGGCAAAGATCGATCAGGACAAAGACCGCAGGCTGGAGACACTTGCAAAGATTATCTGCGACTGCTGCACAATTCAGGACGCTACGCTCGCCATCATGCACCACGAGCCGTGGGATTTCACGGCTGTCTATTTTGATGCCATCGATCATTTTTGTCACGCATTCATGAATTACCATCCGCCGCGCGAAGATTGGGTACAGGAAGAGGATTATGAAATTTACAAGCATGTGGTGGAGAGCGGTTACCACCTCCACGACATCATGCTGGGCAAGCTCCTTCAGGAGGCCGGGCAGGATACCACAGTTATCATTGTATCTGACCACGGGTTTCATTCCGATCACCTCCGGCCGAGGCATATCCCGCGTGAGCCGGCCGGACCGGCTGCACAGCATCGTCGCTACGGCATAATAGTCATGAAAGGTCCCGGCATCAAAAAGGATGAATTGATCTTCGGCGCAAGCCTGCTTGACATCTGTCCGACGATTCTGACTCTGTACGGCCTGCCCGTGGGCCGGGATATGGACGGGAATACGCTGATGAATGCGTTTGTGGCGCCACAGTCTATTGATTCTATTTCCAGTTGGGACAGGGCGCCGGGCAATGCAGGGACCCATCCGGCAAATCAACGGCTGGACCCGGTGGATGCCATGGAGTCAATCAACCAGCTTGTCGCACTCGGATATATTGAAAAACCTGATGAGAATCGGGAAAAAGCCGTGGCCCAGACCGTTCGCGAACTTGATTACAATCTGGCGCGCGCTTACATGGACGCAGGCTGCTATGTTGACGCCGCTCCTTTGTTTGAAAGACTCCTTGAAAAGTGGCCTGATCAATATCGCTTCGGCATTCAACTGATTGCCTGCTATCAGGCGCTCGAGCGTATTGCAGATGCGCGCAGGACGATTGAAGATATCTTTAAACGCAAAGACAAAAACGTTGCCCGGGCCCTGGATGAGCTAAAGGAATTCAACAAGGAGCACGCAGACAAAAAGCCGGATAAACTCAGCGAAAAAGATCGGCATGAGCTTCGCAGGCTGCGCAGTGAAGCCTCATACAACCCTTATGGAATGGAATACCACATGGGGGCGATCCTCTTTGCCGAAGGCGATGAAGACGGGGCTCTTTTGCATCTTCGAAACGCGGAACAGGCAGATGCAGGCCAGCCGGAGCTGTATATCAAGCTGGCTGAGGTTTATTTGAAAATGAAGCAATGGGAAGAGGCTGAGCGTAATTTCAAAAAGGCCCTATCCCTCGACCCGGACAATGCCGAGGCGCATTGCGGCCTGTGCCGGACCTACCTGCCGCGCCGCAAAAATGCAGAAGCCGTGGACGCGGCCATGAGCGCCGTGGGTCTGCTTTTTTATAATCCCCGCTGCCATTTTCTGCTGGGGATAGCCCTGCACCGGCTGGGTGAAGTGTCCCGTGCGCTTGAAGCCCTCAGTATTGCTATATCACAGAACCCGAATTTTCCGGAAGCCCACAGGCGTCTGGCCTATCTGTACAAATGGCGGGTACGCAACCCGGAAAAGGCGGCCATGCACACCTTTATGGCCCTGGAAGCAGCCAAAAGGATAAAAACCCTGAAAAAGAAAAAAACCGAGGTTGGCAGACTACGGCACACACAAGGGATGGAAGCAAGCGGTCTTGACACATTACCCGAACCGCAAACCCATATCCGGACGCCTTCGTACGCCGGTCATGTAAACTTAAGTGAAACTATTACCATTGTCTCAGGGCTTCCGCGTTCAGGCACCTCCATGATGATGCAGATGCTTTCAGCCGGCGGTCTTCCGGTCCTTACCGACGACAAAAGGAAGGCCGATCCTGATAATGCGCGTGGTTACTTCGAGTTTGAGCCTGCCAAGCGTCTGCGGCAAGACAGCTTATGGCTTCACCATGCCAGGGGAAAGGCCGTTAAGATAATCGCCCAGCTTCTGGATTACATAGATCCAAAATTCAACTACCGCATTATTTTCATGGAGCGGGATATGTCGGAAGTGCTTAAATCCCAGCAGCGTCTTCTTGAGCGTCTTGGAAAACGCGGGGCCGATCTTTCAGAGGACGGCCTGAAAAAGGAGTTTGACCGGCAGGTGGCGCGAATCAAGACCAGGCTGGCCGACCGCGGAATCCCGACCCTTTATGCCGGGTTTGGCCGATGTGTTGAGCAACCCGGAAAAACGGCTGCCGCGGTAAACCGGTTTCTTGGGGGAAGTCTGGATGCGCAGGCTATGGCCGCCGCGGTGGAGCCGAGCCTCTACAGGCAGAAAAGCAATGGAGAATTAAGAGTTGTTCAGTCCAATCGTTGACATCAAAAAACCTTAGGAGGAGATCATGTCAGAAAACAACTGTAAGACAAGGGAACGGCTGCCCAAAGATCTCGGCAGGCGGCTGGCATCGTATTCCACTATGGCAGCCGGCATCTCGCTGGCATTTGCTCCGCACGCAAACGCGGCAGCCAAGTGCAATATCCTGGAGACGCCTCTGACAGTAAACACGGGCTCAGGCAATGTTAATATCGACATAGACGGGGATGAGACCAATGATTTTAGATTTTTTGTTGACGATTCAACTACCACTTGCAGAACTGTGAAAATTGAAAGATTATCTGGCTACGCAGGATTCGATAATCAAGATGATCACATATGGGCGGCAAAGAAGCTCGCAATAAATGATATCGTGTCTGCAGATGGCGATAGAACCTGGGTGGGACTCATGGCGACGAGTTCAATCGTATGGACTGACACTGCTGCTTTCAATAATGACGAAGAAGGCTACATAGGTGTCAAATTTAAGGCGGGGGGCACCACTCTCTGCAACGGCTGGGTCCTTTTTAAAGGGGGGACAGGCATGGGAGAAGACATTTCAGGCGAAATCAAAGGCTGGGGATACAAGGATACAGGCGCAACCAGCTATGCCGGAGAGAATTGCACTGGCCCTACCCTGGTTGAACTTGCCTCCTTTACGGCCGCGTCCCTTGATGACAGCGTGCAGCTTGCGTGGGAAACCGCTTCCGAGATCGACTGCGCGGGTTTTCACATCCTGCGGAGTAAATCCGAAGGAGGCATATTCACCAGGATAACCGAATCACTTATCCCTTCTAAAGGAGAGGCTTCACAGGGAGCTGCCTATTCTTACCGGGACAGCGATGTCGATTTTGGACAAACCTATTATTACAGGTTGAAAGATATCGACTATGATGGTCAGAGCACCATCCATGAGGCCGTGTCGATCACCGTAGAGCATGGGATACTGCTTATGTCCCCGGAAGACGGTGTGCCGGTCCCGGTCTATCCTCCCCCTGCCTTTGAGTGGAATGGCGCGGACCTTGTCCGGTTCAAGCTGGGCTTTTCGAGAAGCCCTGATTTCACCGGCAAGGTTGTTGTGCTGCCGCGAGGCTCCAAGAGACACGGCAGGTGGATAACCGGGGAATCCTATACCCCGAGCTGGAGGGAATGGCGAATGATAAGGCACCTGGGCCGCAGGGGCGGGACGGTGTACTGGGCCGTATCCGGCGAAGATGAAGCAGGGAAAGGTTTTGTTTCCAAAACCTTTCAATTGAATATTGAATATTGACGATTGAAAAGATAGAGCGAAGCGATTCCATCAATCATCAATCATCAATCCAAAGAGGTTTGGATGACTACGAACCATGAACTATAGTGCGTCGCACATGGATTGATACCATTTCGACTCAATAACACCTTGAAAGTACGAATATAACGCTATTACATGAATATCATTTCATATGCGATGCACTATACAAACTAAACACACATAACTCATCTGTCTTTTAACTCTGGAAAGAGGCGGGACGGTCTGTTGATGTGAGGATTGAAGGGGCCAGCATGCTGCCGCTGATCAGGCCCGGAGATACTGTTTCCTTGTGCCTGATTAATGGAGATGAGCTTAAAAAAACAGGTGAGCTGATCGCCTTTCGACAGGATGGAGGCCTTATAGTCCACAGGTTCATCAAGCAACGGAAGATTAACAAATCTCTGTGGTTGTGCCGAAGAGCTTTCGAAGGCCTTCTGTTTTTTATGTGACGGAGGAGATGAAATGAGAAAACCATTTTTTATATGCAGCTTTTTTGTGCTTATAGCATTATGCTTGAGTCAAGCTTCTACATGTCTGAGTGCAGACTGGCCTGCTTCCTGGACAGCCTATACGTCTCTCGGTTCCGACTTGATTGACCCGATGAAAGGGTGCGGAAATTCAAAGGATCCTTCAAATGGTGGAGCTGCCGTAGCACCAGCCTGCATTGATGTCTTCAACGGTTGCAGCAAACCTACTCAACTGGGGCTACCATCTGTTTATGTCTATTATGATAGCAGTGCCGAAGTCCTTTTTTTTCGGATGCGCATGGCGGGCGATCCATCGGAAACAGGTGGACTTGCCCAATACACGTGGAATGCCATTTTAGACGTCGACGGCGACGGGTGGAAAGAGTTCATCGTTGAATTGGATGGCGGAAGCAATGTACTCAATGTGTATTACGGGAATACGAACCAGCAAGAAATCAAGACAGAGTCTTGCAGCACAGATACTGATGGCAGGGTGTATCAGGAATCCTTAGAGCTCAATACAAATGTTAGGGTTACATTCGTGGGCAGCGCTGAGGGCTATTTTTTGGATTTTCAGGTTCCATTGAGTGCCTTTGATAATTGTTCTGGAACTCAAATACTTAGCACAACAAGCCCTTATTCATTATCTTTTTCCACCTCCGCAACTTCCCAAAACCTAACACAAAAGGACTACGTTAACTCCGGAGATGCCTATACTATGAACGATAATACTCTCATGCCGGGTGGCGACCTATACTCCCCCAGCGGTGGAACCACCCAGGATCCATCCGTGACGAGAATAAGCCATACCTGCGGAGAGGGCGCAAATTACAGCCCCATAACGCTGAATGCCACAACGTTAGACACGTTTTCGCTCAGCGGGGGAAGTGTCGTGGATACCATCGACTTCGTGAAATTCTACTATCAATTATCCGGGGAGAGCGGGTGGACCGAAATCGCGTCGGTAACGACCCCTGATACAAATACAGTCAATTCATGGTCGACGGACTGGGATACCAGTGGCCTTACCACAGGGACCTACAACATTAAGGTAGAAGTACAAGACGACCAGGGCTACTCAACCACCAACACCTCTTATAGTATCAATTTATCTGACTGCGGATCACTCCTTGTTGAGCTAACAACTTTTGTTGCCACCCCAGATCTTCGTTCAGTCCTATTGGCATGGGAAACGGCGACTGAAATTGACAATGCCGGTTTTTATCTCTGGCGGACTGATGCGGAGGATGCCGAATACATCAGGATCACGGATTACCTCATCCCGGCCGAAGGCGGCCTGACTCAGGGGGCTACATATGCCTACGAAGACTTCGATGTGGTACCCGGCCTGACGTATTATTACCAATTGGAAAAAGGGGGTATCCACTTAACGCAAGTTCAAAAGAGGTATCTACCTGAATATATAGCCTTTTTTCCGATTTTTTTTGCTTTTCATTCAAAAATGGCCAATACCCTTTAAATTCAAAGAATCAGAGATAATTCACTTGCGTTAAGTGGATAGCCCCTTTGGAAAATATTGATTACAGCGGTATCAGCACGTTTCACGGGCCTGTTTCAGCCACGCTGGGCGCTGAGGCTATTGCCCTTGTTTTCCCGGAAGACGGTGCGCTGGTCCCGTTCTATCCTCCCCCTGCCTTTGAGTGGAATGGCGCGGGACTTGTCCGGTTCAAGCTGGGCTTTTCGAGAAGCCCTGATTTCACCGGCAGGGTTGTTGTGCTGCCGCGAGGCCTTAAGAGACACGGCAGGTGGATAACCGGCGAATCCTACACCCCGAACCGTAGGGAATGGCGAAAGATACAGCGCCTTGGCCGCAGGAGCGGGACGGTGTACTGGGCCGTGTACGGAAAAGATGAAGCAGGAGAAGGTTTTGTTTCCAAAACGTTTGAGTTGAAATTGAGGAATTGAGGAATTGAGGAATTAACCAATCACGAACTACGAACTACGAACTACAAACCATGAACTACGAACTACAAACTACGAACTACAAACTAAACACACATAACTCATCTGTCTTTGAACTCTGGAAAGAGGGGGAACGGTCTGTTGACGTGAGGATTGAAGGGGCCAGCATGCTGCCGCTGATCAGGCCTGGAGATACTGTTTCCTTGTGCCTTATTAATGGAGATGAGCTTAAAAAAACAGGTGACCTGATTGCCTTTCGACAGCATGGAGGCCTGATAGTCCACAGGTTCATCAAGCAACGGAGGATTAACAAATCTCTGTGGTTGTGCCAGAAAGGAGACAATCTCTCAGGCTGGTCCTGGATTTTGGAAGACGATGTGCTTGGAAGGGTGGAAGCAATCAGGGGCCGGGGCAAGGTTATATATTTGAATACCCGGCCATGGACATGGATTAACCGGGTTATGGGGATTTCATGGTTTTTGTGGATAAGTTTTGTTGAGAAAGTCCGTTTATCAAAGGTCTATGCAGTGGTCGGCCGGCCTTTGCCGGCCCTTGGCGGGTTGGCCGGCCGCATGGGCAGGGCGCTGAACAGCGCTTATGGATATATTGTCATTAAAGCTATCGGAGGTCAAGACATGATGATTGATGAGAGACAGGAAAAAAAGGGAAAGGCCAAAGAAGAAAAAGGGAGAAACACAATGCCGAAGTATATTCCCCCTAAAATTGTTACTTACACGAGTGACGAGATATTGGAGGAAATCGGGCCGGCCATGGCGTGCAGTCCGTCACCGTGCGGGACCAATCCTTAGCTCAGGATCTGGAAATTGTCATTCTTTACTTATTCTCCTTGTGAAACAGGGAGAAAAGGCAGGGATGCCCATATCCTGTTTCATGCCAATGAATCTGAATGGGTGAAGGTGAATGATACAGGCCTGGAAATTGCTCAATACCTGGATGAGGGGGCGTCTCTTGATGAGGTAACGCGACGTCTGTGTGCAGAATACGGGATATCAGAGGATGCGGCAAGGCAAGATGTGCTGTCTGTGTCAGATCAATTATTCAGACAACATTTTCTTGACGGCAACGCAAGGGAAAGGCCAGCAAGATTTCCTGTTCTGAAATCTCTCTTTCTTCATCTTACAACCCGCTGTAATCTCTCCTGCCTTCACTGTTATATGGCAGGATCTCAAGCTAATTCCAACAGAGACATTCCGAGCGAGCGGGTGTTTCGAATCATAGATTCCCTGGCGGATCATGGCGGAACCAGCGTGACCCTCAGCGGAGGCGAGGTCCTGCTTCACCCTGAAATCAAAAAAATCCTTCAGCATGCGGCATCGAAGGTAAAAATTGAACTTTCCACCAATGGTACGCTGATTGACAGAGAATGGGCGAAATTTCTCTCCGACATGGACATCCGGATCCAGATCAGCATTGACGGCTCGACCCGGGAAATCCACGACAGTATCAGGGGGAATGGCGCATTTGAAAAGAGCCTTCGCGCTATTGAATACCTGCAGGTGGCGGGTCTCGGGGAAAAACTGATTTTAGCAACCACGAAGATGTGGCAAAATATTGATGATCTGCCCGCGATTATTTCCCTGGGGAAAAGGCTTGGCGTCCGGTTGGTCCGGTTTATGCCCTTACGCAGGGAAGGAAGTGCTGGAAAGCACTGGGATTCCGTCGGGTCGGGCGTCAGCATCGCGGACTATGAACGCTTTTATGAATATACGTTCCGTTTACAGCGAAGTGGTCAACCAGGCATTGATGTCAACTGCGGGTTGAGCGGTTTTCTTCCCAAGATGCCTGAAAAATATAAAACGGACGATATCTGGTGTCCAATAGGGACATTAGTCGTCATTACTGTCAACGGCGACGCCTATCCGTGCGTTTTGATGATGAAGGACGAGTTCCGGCTGGGAAATGTCTTTGATGACAGCCTGGACAAAATCATTCAATCGGATGCCATGATCTCTGTTTGCCAAGCCCTTGCCGAGCGAAGGAACAAGATCAAAAAATGCTCGGTGTGCAACTGGCGAAACCTGTGCCAGGCCGGTTGCATGGGCCAGGCCCTTGATAATAAGGGCACGATCTGGGATACGGATGATTTCTGTGATTACCGGAGCAAGGCATACGAAGAAGCGTTTGATAGAATATTGAATATTGACGATTGAAAATTGAGGAATTGAGGCCCCAGTTAAATACGCTATGCCTTTATTAAATCCGTTTTACTCCTCACTGCGTGAATTTAACTTGGTAAACTGTGACTGCATCAATTTCACGGGGTAAAGATTGAGGAATGAATTCCTTCTGAATGGATGAAAAAACCTGGATGGATGAATGAATTCCTTTGGAATTTGGGATGGATGATTTTGGTTAAATAATCTGTGTAATCTGCGAAATCTGCGGATGGGATTTTGGGAGTGAAGGTCATTAATCATCAATCAACAACCAACAATTTTCAATTTCCAATTTCCACTTCTCAATCCTCTTACCATATCCTGGATCTGGACATGCTGCTGGATTCTGATTCGCAGGAATTCCTGGAACTCTTTGACAGGGACTATGGCTGGTTCAAAACGCCGTCAACAAACAGCAAAAAACGGCTGAGTATCTCCGCCCGGCTAAACGATCTGAAAGACCCTTTTGTCCGAATAACCAAAACCAACAATTTTCAATTTTCAATTTTCAATTTTCAATCCTTACGGGGTCATCCCAGCCCCGTGTCATGCGCCTTGCAACGGATTATCAGGACAATATTTGCCGAGATAGAGGATTTCATGGTGCTTCACGCCGGGGTCGTGGAAAGGAACGGAAGGGCCGTGATCCTGGCCGGTCCCCCGGGGGCAGGGAAAACCACTTTGGTACTCGAACTTCTGAAGGATGGATACGGCTTCTTTTCCGATGACTTTTGCCCCATTCACAAAGTGACAAGACGTGTTTACCCTTTTCCCCGCAGCGTGTGGGTGGTGGATGATGGTTCGAACAAAGGAAATGAGTCCGGGCGAAAGGGAAAAACATGTTTAAGACCGGATCAACTCCCATCCGGGGTCTCGGACCAACCCTGTATACCGAAATGCCTCGTATGCCTTGATCCGGGCCGGAATGCCGATTCATTCTGCGAACTGGAAATCGGCGTTAAGAGGGAGGGAGCAAAAGGGCTTGGAATAGATTTGCAGGAGATAAAAAATCTTCAATTTTCAATGGTCAATGGTCAATCATCAGGTTGGCGTATCCGGTATCCCGTTGGACAGGGACTGACGCCGAAGATCAGGGAACTGCTGGCACGGCATGAACAGCATATATGGAACGTGTACAGGGCGGACAGGATTCATCCGGATTTTGAAAAAGACCCGGTCTTGACTCCGATTGCCACCCATGAGGCTGCCTTTTGTTTGTTAAGAGATCTGAAACAGGAACCGGGGTTTTCTCAAAACGGGGATGCTCACCGGTACGCCCCGGGCGAATTATTTATGGAGTTGAACAGGCTCCTGCAAGGCGTTCCGTGTTACCGACTCTCAGCAGGGAGCCTGGATAGGATGGCGGGGGCGATTGCAAGAATTGAAAATTGAATATTGACGATTGAAAAACGGGCGCATTTACGCGTTGGGGGATCTGGAATTTTAGGCCGATTTGAGGGTTAGTCAACTATCACAAAAGGCTGATTTGAGAGACCTAAGTAAACCTCATCAGCTTACAAAATGGCGTTCAGAGGCCTCTCCCCCAACCTCTATATGCGCCCATTGAAAAACTCGTAAAAAGTCGTTACTTCGGTGAAAATCGGAGGCCATAGAGTAACCGTTCACACTCCCTGGCAGCCGACAGGCTTTTGCAGGGTTTCAACCGCGGACAAGGTTGCACCAAAAGGCGTATTCTCAACGGATTGTGCTTTGAAACCCGAAAAAGGCTGTTGGCTGTCAGGGGGGGGAAGTGAATGATTACGCTATAGAAGTTGCAACTATCTGAAAATATTGGTTTCCGGCTTTTGCCGGAATGACAAAAAATACGTTTTTTGACTTTTTGCAATTGGATGGGGGATTATGTAATTATGATCAAAACAATTCTTAAATACATAACAGCCTTGTGGTTAATGTTTTTTGTGGGGATGTGGTCTTCAGGATCGGTCTTGGCGAAACAACAGGATGTCAGGATTATTTCCATGAATGATAATGAGATAATCCTGGAGCTTACGCTGCCGCAGTTTGAGATGGAGACTGTACAGGGTCCGGACGGCATGTATCAAAAGGTCCTTTTGCGCGGATGGGCGAAGACATCCAGGGTGGGTTACCCTGAACTTCCATTAAACGCCGTGTTGTTGCAGGTACCGGAAGAAGGGGCGATAGATGTCCGGGTGCTTGAAGGTGTACATGAAACCATACAGGATTGTCGGATATATCCGGTCCCCAGGCTGGGTCTGTCGGACAGAGGAGAACCGACTACGGAATTTGTCAAGGATGCGGATGCCTATAATGCCTCAGGGTTTTTCCCAAAGGAATCGGCTACGATCGGAGCGCGATCTGTTCTGCGCGGCATGTCCACCGCCCGTCTCGAGATTTACCCGTTCCAATGGAATGCGATGACCAAAGAACTGCGCTACTACAAGAAAATCCGCATTATTGTCCAATTTGAGAATCCTTCAACTCAATCAACAATCAACAATCAACAATCAACAATTAAAAACGCGGCCTTTGAGAAACTCAAGCAAGGGGCCATCATCAATTACAAAAAAGGACCGCAGGATGCGAATCCTCAACTGTCAATCGTCAATCGTCAATCGTCAATCGTCAATATTCAATCCTCTCCCCCCTCAACGAGCCTTAGAATGGAGGTCCTGGAAGATGGGATATACCGGTTGACCTATGAGGACTTGATAGGGGCCGGGCTCCCTACGGGTATTGACGCCGGGACATTACAGTTGTTCAACCTGGGAAATGAGGCGGCCATAAAAGAGGTCTCGGCAGGGAGCTATTTCAGTCCCGGAGATTACGTGGAGTTTCACGCCCAGGCAGTTGATAATCAATATACCGGTACCAATGTTTACTGGCTGTATTGGGGACAGGGGACTGGAAAGCGGATGGGTGAGACTGACGGGAACGTCACCGGAGGTGGAACCCGGCCGGGAACTTTTGCAAATACAATTCATGCTGAAGAAAATCATACCTGGTGGGAAGGTATGCCCGGGGCCCCTGATGAGGACTACTGGTTCTGGGAGAGGTTCAATGCGCCCAAGAGCGCTGATTACGCTTTTGACATCCCATCACCGGACACGGCAGCAGAGGCAACCGTGAAAGTCTGCTTTCGGGGAAGAAGTACGGCAATGCCGCATCCGAACCATCATACACTGATTTATCTTAATGGTACGAGCATCGGGGATGCCTTATGGGACGGGAATAATGAATTTGTTCAGGAGATAACGGTTCCTCCGGGCGTCTTGTTGGACGGTACGAACACATTGACCGTTGATTGTCCCGGCGACACAGGGGCGATTGTGGATATTGTCTATTTCAACTGGATTGAAGTCGAATACGCACGGTATTTTGAGGCGGTGGACGATGAACTAAAGTTTACAGTCACCGGAGACGGGAGACTGGAAATTGAAATCCAAGACCTGGGCGGGCCCGGCATCAGGCTTTTTGATATCACCGACCCTAATGAAGTGAAAGAGGTGGTGAACATCTCTATCGAACCGAACGGGCCGGCCTACAAAGCAATATTTGAGGACCAGGTGGTGGGCGCCAAGACCTATTATCTATTAACGGACGGCCGGATAAGGCAACCCGAAAGTCCTGCCCTGTGGTCATCAGCAAACCTGGAAAGTCCTGCAAACGGAGCTGACTGGATCGTTATTACGGCAAGGGACTTCCTTGCTTCGGTGGAGCCGTTGCGCCTGCTACGGGAAAACCAGGGCCTGCGTGTCAAGGTGGTAAGCATAGAGGACATTTATAATGAATTTAATTATGGGCTGATTGATCCAAAGGCCGTTAAGGGGTTTTTGCAGTGTGCATACGAGAACTGGGAGCAGCCCGCGCCCACATACGTGTTTCTTATCGGCGATGCCAACGCGGACTTCAGGGACTATTGGGGATCAGGAAAACAAAACATCGTACCGCCGCATCTGTGTCATACGGATCTCGGCGTGACACCCGAAGACAACTGGTATGTCTGCATGGACGGGCCGGACGACGTGCTTCCGGATATGTTTATTGGGAGAATTCCGGCAAGCAGTGCGGAAATGGCGGCCGTTGGGATCAATAAGATCATCGGCTTTGAAAACTCGACCTGGCTGGCCCTGGAAAAAAAAGTCCTGCTGGCGGCGGACAACAATGAAATGACGTTTGAGGACCTGAATGAGGACCTGGTCCCATATCTGCCGTCTGAATTCGGCGTGGACAAGGTGTATCTGCGCTTGTACCCTAATGTGGAAGACGCCACTCAAGATATCATCTCGAGCATAGACCAGGGAATGATGGTGACCAACTATGTGGGGCACGGCAGTGTGACCAACTGGACGGGCGAATACATGTTCGATTCGGGAGACGTCCCTGCCTTGACAAATCCGGACCGGCTCAGCTTTGTGATTGCCATGACCTGCCTGAACGGATATTTCTCCCAGCCGTTTCACTATTGCCTGGCGGAAGAATTCGTGGCTGCTGAAGGCAAAGGAGCCATCGGCGCTTTTGCACCCAGCGGACTGGGTTATGTATGGGAACATGAGGTTCTGGACCCGGAGCTTTTTTCCATACTCTTTGATCAGGGAAACTCTATCCTGGGTCCCCTGACCACTGAAGCAAAGATCTCGGCTTACGCACAGGGAGTCACGGAAGATACAGTAAAAACATTTACGCTTTTCGGCGATCCCGCAACATACTGCGTTCAGAAGGATGACCCACTGGTGGTGGAGCTGGTCTCCTTCACGGCCGAGGGCCTTAAAGACCATGTGCTTTTGGAGTGGGAGACTGCGAGTGAAATTAACAATGCCGGTTTTTACCTCTGGCGGAGTGAGACAGAGGATGCCGAATACAACAGGATCACGGATTGCCCCATCCCGGCTGAAGGCGGCCTGACCCAGGGGGCCAAATATTCCTACGAAGACTTCGCCGTGGTGCCCGGCCTGACCTACTATTACAAATTGGAAAATATTGATTATGACGGTGTCAGCGCCTTTCACGGGCCTGTGTCAGTCACCATGGGTAATGAGGATATTGGCCTTATTTATCCAAAGGACGGTGCGCTGGTTCCGGTCTATTCTCCTCCTACCTTTGAGTGGGAAAGCGCGGACCTGGTCCGGTTCAAGCTCGCCTTTTCTAGAAGTCCGGATTTCACCGGCAAGGTTATTATGCTGCCACGAGGCTGTAAAAGACACGGCAGGTGGATAACCGGGGAATCCTACACCCCGAACCGCAGGAAATGGCGAAAGATTGAGCGCCTTGGCCGCAGGGGCGGAACTGTGTACTGGCGAGTGTATGGAGAAGATGAAGCAGGGAAAGGTTTTGTTTCCAAAACCTTTCAATTGAATATTGAAAAGATAGAGCAAAGCGATTCCATCAATCAACAATCAACAATCCAAAATCTTGCTATGGCAAACCCGAAAGCCACTGGTATGCAGGAGCTACCAATATATATTGATCTCTATTTGGAATCATACGGTAATATTCGCTATTCTCGATAAGTTGATGCTCTTCCGCTAATACTTTGATTATGTTCTGATTTTCACTTCGGCCACTTTTGGTAAGTTGGGTTTCGGAAAGCAAAACCCAACGATATTAAGCTATTGTTGGGTTTCGGGGCTCCGTCTCTCAACCCAATCTACGTGATTAA
>PQXE01000062.1 GCA_003194495.1 Deltaproteobacteria bacterium | reverse complement strand
CCTTAGAGTCTTCTTGCTAATGCGCAAAGACTGGGCGACCTTCTTTTGAGTTTGCCTTTTCGCCCACAGTTGGTAAAGGGCCTCATAAGACTTAAAAAAAGATTCATCTTCATAGGTAAACGGAACAAAACAATTGGACTTGGCCATGGCGGCCCGTATCTTGAACGGAATTAGCGAAAAATATTTCCATGTGGAATCGGTAAAGACCATATTATCTGTACACAATAAAAGTAGTCAATATGCCAAATATCCCCATCTATAAGTACATACATAAAGTATCCTATTTATAAGGCGGTTGTCAAGCGTTTTCTTGCAAAAATCCCCAAATTCATGTAAACAGGATAACAACATGACAGGTAAGTGATGTAAATCCAATAGGTTAGCAGCGTTTGGCGGCCCTGGTAATCTGCGCACTTAATCTGTGTACTGATATGAAGAATTGGCATCAAGTCTATGTACAGATATTTTCTCAGGCAGTTATCATAATATTTCTGAATATTGTAGTGATTCCGCTTGATTGTCAATTTAGGTGGGCCGAGAACACAGATGCTCTTCCGCTAATACTTTGATTATGTTCTGATTTTCACTTCGGCCACTTTTGGTAAGTTGGGTTTCGGAAAGCAAAACCCAACGATATTAAGCTATTGTTGGATTTCGGGGCTCCGTCTCTCAACCCAATCTACGTGATTAAGTGAATCAAGGGCCTATTTATAACCTATTGAAAATAAAGCATATTTCTAAACCAAAGTAATAGCGGAAGAGCATCAGAACACAGCCTACTTAATAAAAAAACCGGCTCGGAACAACGGAATATATGGGCTTGGAATTAGGCTGGAAAAGTCTGAAAATGGCCAATACCCTTTAAATTCAAAGAATCAGAGATAATTCACTTGCGTTAAGTGGATACCCCCTTAACTGGAAAGGGGTGCCCCTGAATAGCTACGAAACAATACTCAAATATTTGAGAAAGATGAAAACAACCCCCAAGAAAGGTCCTGGATTAAAAGTAAAAGCAACCTTGGTTCGGAAGAGATATAAAAATGGCCAAAAAGTCTCTGATAAAGAAATGTCTCAACTTCAATTGGAAAAACATGAAACTTTGCCTAATTGGAATTACACGATTTCGCCAACAAAAATGTGAAGTTATTTATTGTTGACCCCTAAGTGTAAAGCCGCCTCAGGGGCAAGCGCTTATCTTCCAAAAGCCCCGGTCCGGTTTCTTGCTGATTCGGTGCAAACCAGTACCCATGCACAAAATGTTTGATTATTCCGAGATGCCTCCAGACTTTTCCATCCGTGGGTTCGCCTAGGGCAGACCACATGGCTTGATATGATGCGTAGTAGGCCCTTGATGCAGAGCTGTTAAATCTTTTCTGGTTAAATAGCTCGATAGCATCCTCAAGATATTTCTTGGCAAAATCTAGGCGATATCTTGTCATTGTTCTTCTCTCGTCTCCTGGTATAAATTTCTTCATTCCATCAGTTTACTATAGCTCGTAGCACATGAAATGATATTCATGTAATTGCGTTATGCTTGTACTTTCAAGGTGTTATTGAGTCGAGATGGGATCAATCCATGTGCGACGCACTATAATTCAAAGGAATTATTTCTTTCATGTCACTAATTTTGAATTTTGAGTCAACCACCACCCCTAAAAGAGGTGACTTGGATGGTGATCCTAAAAGGGTCTTTGTTTGAATACTATTCACCGCAAAGCTGGTATGTCAAATGATCAGACCCATACCCCCTCAATAATCTCCCCGCACTTGCTGCATTTTCCATCAGACAGCAGATTTTCCACTATTCTGAAGCCGATTCTTTTGATAAGTTCTGCGCCGCAGGCCGGGCAATAGGAATTCTCTCCGCCCTCACCAGGCACATTGCCCTCATAGACGAATCGCAGGCCTTCCTCAAGACCTATTTCCCTGGCAAGACGCAGGGTGGCAACCGGAGTGGGCGGCCTGTCCAACATCTTGTGGGTGGGATAAAATGCGGTGACATGCCACGGTATTGAGGGATCAACCCCTTTAACAAACCTGGCTATGCCCCTCAACTCCTTTGGGGAATCATTCCATCCGGGAATAACCAGGGTTGTAACCTCCACCCATACTCCCAATTCGTGCATCAGACGAACATTATCAAGCACAGGCTGAAGCCTTGCCTTGCAGACATCGTGGTAAAATTTATCCGTAAAGGCCTTTACATCAATGTTTATTCCGTCCAGTACAGGAGCCAGATGCCGGGTCACCTCCGGGGTCATATAGCCATTACTTACAAAGACGTTCCTAAGCCCCCTCTTTTTCGCCGAAACTGCGCAGTCATAAGCCAACTCATAAAAGATTGTGGGCTCAACATATGTATAGCTGATACTCTTTGCTCCATGCAGGACCGCGGCATTTACAATATCCTCCGGGGTCCTGTCTTCCCCGGGTATCTCTCCTTCATAAATGCGTGGATACTGAGAAATTTGCCAGTTCTGGCAGTGCAGGCACCTGAAGTTGCACCCTACCGTGGCAATTGAATATGAGATTGAACCCGGCAGAAAGTGAAAAAGGGGTTTCTTCTCAATTGGATCGGAATTTTCCGAAATTACCTTTCCGTAAACAAGGCTATAGAGCTTGCCGTCCCTGTTCTCACGGACTCTGCAAATCCCCCTTTTTCCCGGCTTGATATGACAATAGTTGTTACAGAGCCGGCATTGCACCTTTCCTTTGTCTTCAACTGTATAAAAAAGCGCCTCTTTCATATCAGGACCCCTCCGTTTTTGTTTCTATGCGCGTCTATTCGTGTTTATTCGCGGTTCAATTTTTTTTGCCAATCTGACTGATTCAAAAAACGCAATTTGTGACCGTTTAGTATATAATATATATCAGCCCACGGCTGATAGCGAACAGTTATTAGAAAAAGTTGCATTTTCATTATACACGACACCTTTTCTCTAATCTCTTTTGACAAAAGCTCTAAGGGCAATTAAAAATAGTTAAACTGTATTTTGGCATCCTTCATTCTGTAGTTTACACTTTTTCAACATAGACGGATGCTGGCCATTAGCTGTTAGCCATTAGCTATTAGGTAAAAACATTGTATAAAAACGGACTGTTAAGCTAAAAGCTAATCGCTAATCGCACAAGTCATATTTTTTGAGGTATATTATCCCTAAAAGTGTAAACTACTTTTGGCTTGCTATGAAGGATGCCTGTATTTTTAATAAAATTCACAAAATGGATCTATAAAAAATGCTGGAAGCTCTGCTCCAACCAAAAAACGTCGCGGTAATCGGGGCATCGAGAACGCCCGGAAAGGTGGGCTATGAGATAGTAGCCAACCTGATCAATGGCGGTTTTGCCGGTGATATAATACCTGTTAATCCGTCAGCAGACCAAATTCTCAAGCTCAAATGCTACAACACCCTCAAAGATTATGAAGGAACTGTGGACCTGGGCGTTGTGACCGTTCCCCGGCAGAATGTCATGGCTGCAGTACGGTCCTCTATAGAGGCTGGGGTAAAGGCCTTTGCCGTAATTACCGCCGGGTATAGGGAAACAGGCGAAGAAGGTGCAAGGCTTGAACAGGAGTTGGCAGGCCTTTGCAGGTCTCACAATGTACGTCTGCTTGGGCCTAACTGTCTCGGCATTATGAACAGGCAGCACCACATGAATGCCTCGTTTGCCGGGGACATGCCTGAAGCAGGAGGCATATCAGTCTTTTCCCAATCAGGGGCACTGTGCACGGCCATTGTGGATTCGTCTGTCACAGGACATTTCGGGCTTGCAAAGCTTATAAGCCTCGGCAACAAAGCGGATCTCACAGAAGTAGATTTCCTGATGGCACTTGCCAGGGATGACGACACAAAGGTAATCGTTGGATACCTTGAAGATATAGTTTCCGGTGACGATTTTGTAAAGGCGGCGGAAGATGCCTGTTCCATCAAGCCGGTAGTAATTCTCAAGGCCGGGACTACCCCTGCAGGTCTGAAGGCCGCCTCTTCTCACACAGGAGGTCTTGCCGGAGCTGATATGGCCTATGGTGCGGCTTTTAGACGCTCGGGAGTAATCCGGGCGGATAATTTTCAGGCCCTTTTTGACTATGCATCGGCCCTGGCAATGCAGCCCCTTCCCAAGGGTGACCGTGTTCTGATTATTACAAACGCCGGCGGACCGGGCACAATGGCTGCAGATGCCGTGGAAAAATCCGGCATGACCGTCGCGGCCTTAGCCTACAGTACGGCAGCCGCCCTTAAAGGAAAACTTCCACGGGCATCAAGTACAGGGAATCCCGTGGATGTGCTGGGCGACGCTGATCCGGAAAGATATGCCATTGCATTAAGCACGGCCCAGGATGATGATTCAGTAGACGCCATCATCGTAATCCTGACACCCCAGGCCATGACAAAGCCTGCTGAAACCGCAAGGGCCATTGCTGATTGCATAAGATCCGATAAGCCTGTTATCGCGGCATTCATGGGGGGCAAGCATGTAATGCCGGGAAACGAAGAACTGGTTGCTGCCGGACTGCCGGTCTACAACTCACCTGAGCGGGCGGTCGGGGCCCTCAAGGCCATGTACGAGTATTCTGTGTGGCGGCGGCGTCCACCGCGGATAGTGACACGATTCAGAGTTCATCGCCGGCGAGTGGAACGGATTATTGCCCGGCATCTGAGGACCAAGAGATACCACATCGGGGATATTAAAGCCAAACAGATCCTGAGTGCTTATGGCTTCAGGATACCGGAAGGCCACCTGACAAGCACTACCGACGAGGCATTGGAAGCTGCGGAGCAAATAGGCTACCCGGTAGCTATAAAAATAGTCTCACCTAACATTATCCATAAAACCGACCTCGGTGGCGTAAAATTACACCTGTCTACGGCTGATGACGTGCGAGACGCATTTGACCTGATGATGCTCAGAATGAACCAGGTTGCACCTGAAGCCCATATCGAAGGCATTTACGTAGAAAAAATGCTGGCACGGGGCATGGAAGTCATCATAGGCATGAGCCGTGATCCACAATTTGGTCCAATGCTCATGTTCGGACTTGGGGGCATATTTGTCGAGGTAATGAAAGACGTTACCTTTCATCTGGCCCCTGTCACCACGGAAGAGGCGTTTCAGATGCTTAAAAGCACTAGGTCCTATGAGATGCTTAAAGGGACCCGCGGAGAAAGAGGAGTGGATTTTGCCGCAATAGCCAACGGGCTTCAACGCATCAGCCAGTTGGTTACGGATTACCCGGAAATTGTCGAGCTGGATATCAATCCGTTTATTGTCGGAGACATTGGAACAGAACCATTTGTTGCCGATGCCCGAATGACCTTGACTAACCAAGAGACTGAATAATGAACAAAACAAACCAGACAGGATACGACCCAAACTGGCAGGAGAAATATAAAAACATGATCGCCACTCCCGGGCAGTCGGTCTCGCACCTGCAGCCCGGACAACGAGTTTTTATCGGGACAGGATGTGGAGAACCGAAAGAACTTGTCAAAGCCCTGACCGGCCGCGCCTCTAAACTGGCCGACATGGAAATTATCCAACTACTTACCCTGGGCGAGGCCCCTTATGCCCACAAGGAACTTGCCGATTGCTTTCTGGTAAACAGCTTTTTTGTTGCGGAAAATGTCAGAGGGCTTATTCAGGAAGGTCTCGGCAAATATACACCTATCTTTCTCTCAGATATTCCCCGGCTTTTCAGTTCAGGTCAGTTGCCGCTGGATGCGGCCCTTATACAGGTTACACCTCCGGATGAGCGCGGGAGAGTGAGCCTTGGGGTCTCGGTGGATATTGTCAAAAGTGCTGCAGAAAACGCCTCGCTCGTCATTGCCCAGGTCAACCCTCAGATGCCCAGGACCATGGGAGACAGTTTTATTGATATCTATGATCTGGACTACCTGGTCCCTGTGGACACGCCCATTTTTGAAGCAACCTTGCCTGAATGCACGGAAGAGGCTTGCAAGATCGGAGAGCGCATCGCGGCCCTGGTGGAAGACGGATCAACTATTGAGGTGGGGATCGGACGAATCCCCCACGCAGCAGTTAATTATCTGAAGGAAAAACAAAATCTCGGTGTACATACGGAGATGTTTACAGACAACATCATAGATCTGGTGGAATCCGGTGCTGTAACCGGTGCGAAAAAGACCCTTGACAGGGGTAAAATTGTTGCCAGTTTCTGTTTCGGGACCCGCAAACTCTATGACTACATCCACAACAATCCTCTCTTCTCTTTTCGTCCGACCGAGTATGTCAATGATCCCTCTATTATTGCCAAACAGTATAAAATGGTGGCTATCAACACGGCATTGGAAATAGACCTTACAGGCCAGGTCTGTGCGGATTCCCTTGGCACCAAATTCTACTCAGGTATCGGCGGCCAGGCGGATTTTAACAGCGGCGCAGCCAAATCTTACGGGGGCAAGGCAATTATAGCCCTGCCGTCCACCACAACAGACGGAACTACTTCACGGATCGTTGCGAAACTGAGCCCCGGTGCCGGCGTAGTGACCACCCGCGGAGACGTACACTACGTGGTAACCGAGTACGGCGTGGCCTATCTTCACGGCAAAAGCGTCCGGGACCGGGCACTGGCACTGATCAGCATTGCCCATCCGAGTTTCCTTGAAACGCTCCTTAAGGAGGCTATTGAGGCCAAATATCTCCGAAAAGAACTTGCCGATGTGGGAGAAAGCTTTATTGTAGCTCCACACGAGGCAAAAACATCATTGCTTTTAGATGATGGAACGAAAATCAACTTCAGGCCCATACACCCCACTGACGAACCGAAGATGAAGGACCTGCTGTACACCCTCTCTCAAGATGCCGTGTACTCCCGTTTCATGACACATGTCCAACGCTTCCCCTATAAGCAGGTCAAAGACTTCGTGTACATTGACCACAGAAAAGAAGTGGCCATTGTAGGCGTCCTGCCTGAGGTCCATGGAGAAGATATCATTGCAGTAGGTCGATATTACCTGGATCCGCGAACCAACCGCGCAGAAGTCGCATTTGTGGTCCGCGATGAGTGGCAGGGTCGCGGAATAGGCAAGTTTTTGTTCAGACACCTTACCACCATTGCCAAACGGCATGGTATCACCGGATTCACTGCTGAAGTCCTGCGAGACAACAAAAGAATGCAGGCTGTTTTCAATAACAGTGACTTGCGAGTTGGAAGCAAGCTGAGTGATGACATCTACAGCTTTGAAATGGACTTTAATTAATCAGGAACCGAACTCCGCCACCAGGAAAGTATGGTCCGAGGGCTTTTGAGCAAGCCTTGGGGTGATATCTATATATGCCTTTTCAGCACGTTCCGCCAACGCGGCCGTAGCAAGTATGTGATCTATGCGCCAGCCTAAACGCCTTTTGACTGCATTGGGTATCCTGTAGTCGTAAAAAGTATACTGGTCCGGATCCGTATTAAGCTTCCGGAATACGTCTACAAATCCCCACTCCTTGACCTTTTCCAATGCTTTGCGGGCATCTTCGTGGAAACAAACATGGTCTAAATAGCTATCAGGGGCATAAACGTCCCTTGAATCAGGGGCAATATTGAGGTCTCCGCACCAGAGCAATGGTTCGTCCGTGGAATAATTCCTATCAAACAGGTCCCTTAACCTTTCAAACCACCTGAGCTTGATCTGAAAATACATGTGGTCCAAGGCCCTACCCTGGGGAACATACGCATTAACAACAGGAATATCCTTTACAACACAACGGATGAGCCTGGCCTCATCCTCCGGGCTGTTTTCTGAATCATCGAAACCAGCAGCCATGTCTTTTATCTCGTGTTTGCCGGCGATCGCAACGCCGTTGTAAGACTTCTGGCCCTTGTAGATCACATTATAACCAATTTTATTAAATGCTTCTTTTGGAAAATCCTTATCCTGCACCTTTGTTTCTTGCATGCAAAGCACATCAACCGGATTTCTTTCAAGCCATGGAATTACTATGTGAAGACGTGACCTTATAGAATTTGTGTTAAAGGTGGCAATGATGAAATTATCGTTTTTCATATTCTGAAACCCTTGCCGGATTTGGTTCTGGCCGGAAATGGCTGAAAAAATTTTGCGTCTTTGCACCTTTGCGTGAGATTGTTCTTTTTAGAAAAAGTGTAAACTACTTTTGGTGTTAAATGAAGGATGCCATATATTCTATAGCTTTTTGAACATTTCCTCAACAAATATTAAGAAACGTCCGATAAAAGAAGATGAGAGAAAGCCCGCCAGTGAACAATGTCCTAATCTCCTGACAGTGTTCTCGTTTTGGGGTTGAATTATGACTTTTAGATACCGGGGGTTACGAAAATGAAAATAAAAAACGCTTTTTATTACTCTATTTTACTACTCTTAGCAGTTGTCCTTGTTTCCTCGCCTCTTTGTGCCGGTGAAGTAATTACAAGGTTATCTGAAGATGAAAGCTCGCAGTTAGAAAATCCGGTAGTTATCGGACTCGGTACACACCAAATCAATGACGGGGATTTATCAAAGCTGCAACGCGCCTATGGTTATATATTTTCCCGGATATCTCCTACCGATTCTGAATATCTCCTCTATCCGGAGTATTTTTTATTCAGAAATGATAATGGAGCAGAGACTCCTTTTATCAGCGGCGCCATATTCAAGATGACAGATGAAGGGTTGGAAGGAATTGATGACTTTGATTTTTTTAGGAGTACTGCGACAGTAAATCTTGGACGGGCTAAAGCGCTATATGACGGCCACATCGCCATTTTGGACCTGGAAAAGGTGATTGATGGTAAAAACAGGCATTTAACATTTGAGGCGGATGCATACTGTAATGTATTGCATACTTATATCGGCAAGCATGAACGATGTTTTCGCGGTTTTTCAGACTATGAGGAGTACTTACAGGATGATGAAATTGAAGACAAAGAGCAAACCAGCATTATCTTCATGCATGCTGAAGACATTCAAAATGGAAAGCTCCAAGCGGATGGTCTGCCGTTTTTCAGGCTCCTGATCTTGCCGGATTTGACCTTTGACCTTGAAGATGAGGTATTGGAAGAACTTGGACCAGAAGGTATTGCAAATATCCGTGAATTTGTTTCGAGTGGCGGCACAGTCTTTTCATCAGGCAAATCAGCGTATCTGCTTGAAAAAATGGGATTGATTGCAAGTGGTACTGTTAATTCCAATATTATTGTAAAGAACTATGTCAATCACAGCAAAATAATCTGGAACAACAATGATGATTTTCAAAGCCGTTTATTCTTTCTGGGTATAGTTCCGGAGGATAGCGGGGATTTAGAGACATATTTCCTATCCAGTTTTTTGGTTGATAGCTCTAAAGATCCGGGTTTGACGGAAATTGCCTATTTTGACTTTAACGGTGACCAAAACTTCTACTGGCAGGACAGTCAGACTCTGGAAAAGATTTCTCAACCTGCCGGGTCAATGACAGCCCTTGCATGGAAAGATTTCAGTAACGGAGAAGTCCTTCTCACAACAGGGCATCCGGCATCGAGCAATTCCAGGTACTTTTCCCAGGTCTTTAATGCGGTTTTCTCAGCGTTTGCCAAAGAAATTAATGCTGATTTAAAGATCGTTCAAAAAGTCAACCCTGACCTGGCGGACAATGTTATCCCCGCTCTGGAAAGTAATGTCAGGCTGTCAGCTTGCTTCGAGGTCCAAAACTTTTTTGATCAGCCGGTTTCACAGGTCAGGCTGGAAATAAATGTGGCCAAGGGCTTTGAGGCCAGTGAATTTGACAACTGCACTGAGTGCAACTGTCATTTAGGGACAGCCGATCAGGGATATTCTCAAAAGATAGAATGCGATTGTGGTGAAACAGCGAAATTTGAAAAAAAGATGGTTGAATTTCCCATTGAAATCACAGATCCGTCAGTGACTCAGAAAAAAACACAGATTCTGGCGGCCAACGGCCGTGTGGAATACACTACACACGATGGAAAAACAAAAAACGTAAATGCAGGCAGCCAATATCTGACCGCGTATCGCGGCGCGGAAATCCGCGCTGAGTACAATCCGGATCCATCGAGTTTTTACCCTCTTAAAGGCGAAGGCGTCTTTATTGACAATGTGTTGACTGCGGAAAACAAGGAAGACACAAACGCGGAAGAAGTGGAACATATATCTGTAGTGCCACTCATTTCGCCTGTAGTTGATGGAAATGATCAGGCATTACTCGTATACACCATAGAATTTTTTAATGAATATTATCAAACTTACAAGAACTATTTCAGGAATAATCACAGTATCTACAATGCATTTATTTTCCCATATGAAAACGCAGGCGCAGACGTACGCGATTACGATTTTGTCGATTATAAGACACTGAAGTGCACAGACGCAATCTTGTCCGCTGATTGGGACACTCCTGTAAAGACGATTCTGATGAGTCGTTCCGAGGCGGACCTGCCTCCAGCAGATAACTGTACAGGAAGTCAAATAGACGACATTATAGGCAAGGATTACGCTTACTCGGTAAACAATGAGTATCTGGTGTCAAAGCAGTTATACTTTTCCGATGCGGACAATTATTATGAGCACGCAACGCAACGCCAGCTTGTTTTTGTCGACACGACTAAAGAAAAAGGGGCGCAGAGTTTCTATAAGGACAACATACCTCAGGAACTGCAAAACGGCACGGTTGCAAAAAAGAATTTGATATTTGCCCGTAATGACATCTATTTTTACGATAATAAAAACTATCCTCTACCGGGCGCATCTAGAGGTTGGGGGAGAGGCTTCTGAACGCCATTTTGTCAGCTGATGAGGTTTACGTAGGTCCCTCAAATCGGCCTTTTGTGATAGCTGACCAACCCTCAAATCGGCCTAAAATCCTAGATCCCCCAACGCGTAAATGCGCCCTCCTCTACCTGAAGGGGTTTCTGATCCAAACATCTTTTTCACGATTGACCGGTTTGAAGGCCTAAGTTGCGGTGATGGGAGCGGCATTATCAGCGCCGGATACTTTGACCATGAATTACCTGGCGGAGTCCAGGCGAACGAATATGAGAATAAGCTGACATGCAAGTTAGGGAAAACCCCGATTGACGTCTCTCAGATCGAAGATTACACGGACGGCAATATCACGGTTTCTCATTATCTCTTCCCAATTGACGAGGTTGACGGAATTGACAAGGCATCGGACCTTGCGCATTTTGACGAAGCCACTGGGGAATACCAAGCATATCCGGAAGTAAAATTCATAAAGGCGCATACGGTGGATTTTACGCTCGCTCAGGATACAACGCCCAAGGGCGGCCGCTTTATTTTTTCTGCGGATTTTGCAGGAGGAGCAGATCTGGTCGAAAACAACAAGATTTCCCTTTCCGCAGATCATATAGCCGTACGAAAGATCGAGTACGATTCTGATAATCAGCAGATCATAGTCAGTTTTCTCCGCGGCAAGATGCCGGATCAAACGCACGGCAAACCGGATGTACTGCGCCTCAATCTCGAAAATCCGGCCGTGAGCGGTCCCATTAACATATCGGTCCGGCTCGAAAGCCTGAACTACGATCTGGGCGATCCTGAAAATATGGTAAAGTATACTCCGGTGGATGAGTTCACAGATTCGTTGGAACTGACACAAAAGCCGTTTTTGAGCCTGCCGTGCCTGGTGATGAAATTCCGTCTGCACCGCGGCAAGGACAGTGATGAGAGCTTCTTCCAGAAATACGAATACTTCGAACCGTTTGTTCGATATGGCGTATACATCCAAGAACTCCTAAAACACCGCACGGTTTATGCGTTTACTGAAAACCATCCGGTCACGGACCCCGGGCTTGTGCTCAGAAACGGGGGGTTTTCGACATTTTCAAACATAGGCGCATCGTCCATTCCTTTCCGCGAGTATCTGCAGACAGGCGTGCGGCAGACCATTCCATCCGCGCCTGAGACTTCACGCGTTGACTATCAGGATATCTGGAAGCGGCAATGGGCAACGCCGATCCGCACGGTCCTTCCCGATGTCCCGCCGATTCCACCGCCGCTAAGGAATTTCGTAATCAACACGACCTTTGAAATTCGCGACAACGCGACCGGCGAACGCCAACTTGAATGGAATTCCAGACACAATGCCGAGCTTCTGCTCAAGGTCAAACTGCTCAACAACTATCCAAAATATTTTGAGCCCACTGTGTGCAAGGATAATGAGTTTTTATTGCGTGCCGCAGGAGCTAATGCCACATCCTGCCTGGCGGAAAAACAATTTATCGATCCGGATCCGGCGCAGATTGCAAACGATGAAACCAGAGATGACCTGTATCTGAGACGTTCAAATTCCGCTAAGTACGGTGTTTGTTACGCAACCGAAGGAGACATGGTCTCCAACCAAGTCTTAACCGAAGCGCAACGCGAGAAAATCCGAATTTGCCAAATTGAGGGAGATTGTACTGATGAGATGGCCGGGATCCCGACTATCTCGCAAAGGCCGGACAAAGAAACTGGAAACTGGAACTTCTCCCATGAAGTTGAGAATTATTTTCCGCAAAATTACATTTCAGAAAAGATGTGGAGCCTCACACATTACGACTACGACGACAATGCCTTCTCAAAGGGGTATCCGTATCACATGGACAACCTTTTGCCCAACCTGGACAATGTGCGCAAAGGCATTCTGCGGCCGCACAACATCATCGCTCAACCGATCTTCAAAGGACTTGGATATTCTGTTTTGTACGACAGGAATTATCAATCAAAATTTTTTGAAGTGGAAGGAAACAAAATTATCGGCTGGCGCAGTGACAATCTGCAAAACAAGGACGACACTCTCCTCGGAGGGCAGGATACCATCAACCGGATTTCCGTGGACAAAACCGATTTGATGGCAGGGAGATGGATTGAGATTTCGAGTCTATCCGATGCCTCGCAGTACCCGGCGGATGCAAAAACGAACATCTACGCCTGCCTTTTCAACCGTTGGCGCGCCAAGGTAGATCCGCAAAACGGGAAAATCATTTATGCGCCCAATGTCTATCGCAACAATGTCATCCCGATCTTACCTGAACTGGATAAAAATGATCCCGACCTTACTGCTTACAGTTGCGGCATGGAATATTACATACCGGAAGATATACACAAAGTAGACAACGTGGTTCGCACTGACGCAAAGGATTGGCTGTATTTTGGCGCAGCCCTTCGCGGCGGGGCAAAAGAGACAATAAATATCGTGTCAAGACTCTCACCGATTTCCGGCACACGCTTCGAAGGATTTGCAAAAATCAACGACGGTGCGCGATTTGTTTACTGGAATCCTGCAAACGGCCCGAATTCGTTTCTGGTGCTCGACAATGTTGTAAATGTAATCGAGGCGCTTCAAAGCAGGATATCCGTTTCAAAAGAGATCATCCCTGTAGAAGTGCCTACGTTCAATGCTGACGTATACCACCTGATTACCGTTTCGGACTGGCGTGAAAACCGCCGTCAATTCACTGAGTCGCCATTTTTGAAACACTATGGTTTTGGTGATTCGACAACGAGCGTGCAGGTCGGCAGTGCACAGAATCTGGGTGCCCGTGGGAGTATTCTGGAGCCAAACGGGGAGACCACAATAAAAATCGAGCTTTTTAATAATTCCGGCTATGACTGGAACCTGATCAAAAGTGCGGACGGAACAATGGCCATCGAATCAAATGAGCTTGATCCAGAAGCAATTAACGCGAATGACCTTCTTCACGGCATTAAGCACGCAATTCGCGAGCCGACGAAATTCAACTTTTTGAGATTTGAAATCCCCGCTGAAATCCGAAATCATGTTGAAATAATCCCTTCAACGCACAATATCAATGTGGCAGGCATCTTATTCGATTTTGAAAATATCAATGTTACTTGTATCAGGGACGGCTATAAGGGCTCATATTTTGTGGATATGAAATTAAAAGCGGATTTCCCGGACAATTTGCGTGGAAAGACGTTTGATATCGGTGTCTCGCTGGTCCCGGAATTATTCGATAAGTTCCCTGGACATCCCGGCAATGATCCGGTTGCGCATAATTACGTCCTGCAAGTTCCGTCTATCCGGTTCGGCGTGCCGTACGGCAGTGACCAAGGCAGTTTATCCGGAAAAGTCTTTCGCACAAGCGGGTATTCGAGCGAAATAAACTTTGTTGACGAATTCACCGCCGAAGTTTTACCCATGGAGATGAAACGAATTTCGTATAACGAATTACAGAATTTCAGGCAAACCGCCTCTGCTCCCAATACACAGCAACAAGATCTGATTGAGCTTTATAACAACATCGGCAGTGTCTTCCAATTTTCGAAAACGCAAATTGACAATGACAAAACGCAAGTCAGTATAGATTTTGCAGAGAATGGAATTACCAAATTCCCTATTCCACAGGACAACGAGCCGGATCAAAGCAGTATTTATCTGTTGGTCCGCTCTCATTCCGATCATTTAAGTTTTGGGGAAAACATAGTCAATCAGAATCTTACAGGCAATTATCTGGATTTCAGTTCACATCCTTATACATCACGAATCAGCCAACCCCGATACAGAAAGGTAAGAGCGAGCGGCGCTGACCTGGAAGCAACATATTCTTATGAACTGATTGGTGAAGCAACCGGCGAAAAATTGGCAGTCCAGGCCCTTTCGCAAACCAAAGAAAATTTATTAAAGTAACTGTAAGAATTACAAATGCCGGTTCATTTATCGCCTACTTGTCCTTGTCAAACACTTTCATCAACAAATTCCTGACACTGAGAGATACAAAAGAGTTTCAGTCTATCCTCGAATTGTCTGACTCCAACTGACTGTCAGAAGGAGCCAAGACTATGGACAAATCAGATTGAATCACTCTGAATACCCATAATATATTTTCTCAAACTACTGTCCGTTGTCTGGTTGACTGGATATTTATTTATCCCCGGCAACTGTTCCCGGGCTCATACGCTAATCTGATATTCCCAGGCGATTAATTTGCTTATCAGT
>PQXE01000061.1 GCA_003194495.1 Deltaproteobacteria bacterium | reverse complement strand
CCTGTTTTTTCAGTGATGGATTTAGTTGTTATATGCGAGCATTGATAGAATCCTACCACAAAATCAAGGTGTTCTCCAAAACAGGGAAGCCGGGTCGTCCTAAAGATCCAATCAAAGAACCTCACCCGGACTTGGTTTATGGACAGGTGATTAAGGAAAGGAAAGGGAGTAGGATAATCGGAGTAACCTACCGCATCAAATGTGGAGCAAAACGATTGGCCCAACTGGGGCTTAAAATCAGCACCACCCTGTTGGAAAGGCTGAACCTGACTCTCCGTCAATCCTTGGCTCCATTAGCGCGAAAAACTCTTGGCTTCAGCAAGGAAAGAAAAAATCTCAGGAAACAGATTGTTTTCTTTCAAGCCTTTTATAATTTTGCTCGACCTCATATGAGTCTCCGGGAAAAGGTCTCTGAAACCACTAAACCCTTTGAACAAAGATGGGCCTCCAAAACTCCGGGCATGGCCGCAGGGCTTACTGACCATGTCTGGACGTTTAGAGAGCTATTAACCGTCAAATTAGCTCAGGCACCATAATCAAAGTATTAGCGGAAGAGCATCTAATAATAGGTTTTGCCGGAAATTACGTCGTAGTCTTCGTAAGAGTAAATTATTCCAAAAGTAGCTCCGCCTTGTGCCTCAATAAGATTATCGGTGATTCGTATGTATTCTCCGTCTTCAGTTTCACTGCGCCAGAGGTGAAAACCTGCATTGTCGATTTCGGCGGAAGTTTCCCATTCGACGTGAACCGCGCTGCCTTGAGGTGTAGCATCAAAGCGAGCTAGGTTCACGAGGGTGGGATCCCCTAACTGGACAATGGTGACGCCGATGTGCTGCATTGTTGAATATGTATCGCCCCATGTCATAGTATGGGTATTATAGTCCCATGTGTCATTGATATACATCAGATTACAGGAAGATTCGTCGTAGCCGACACCAACTATGGTATGCCCATTAAGGTGAATCATAACCGGTCGACCGGCATCTATTTCTGCTTTATACTAGATCGTATGTAAACCCTTCGGTAGTGCCATTGTAACCATAGATATATTGGTTCTCGGCGGCTACGCCGCCGAGAATCGCGGCGCTGACTCCGTCCAGCACCTTGTTCTGTCGCCTTGCGCCAGAACAAGGCACTGGCCCCGACTGCGCTTCTCGGAGCCTCAGGGTGCAAGCACCCTGAGGCTCCTGCGATGCTCGCGGGTCAGCGCCGCGATTATACATGGCATCCACTGTTTCACCTCTGGATTCGTAAAAGAGCTTTAATCCACATCCTCCATCGTAAATGTCAAGATTATGCGATTCCAAATTGGTCGCTGTTATTGGCGCTCCATTGGTGTAATACCAAAAAGTTGTCGCACCGTCTGTGTTAAAATTTTCACTTGCAAACCACTTATTGGTTTTCATATAATCGGCAGTGCAGTCGCCAAGGGTATGCTCTGTCCAGCTATTAATAACATATGGATCAGGACCAGCGGCTTCATATTGAATCCAATAATCATCCACATGTCCGCGGATCGTTCGTCCATCAAGCCCATTTCTTGTTGCACTCAACGGGCATTGGTGCATAGGTTCCCCAGCAATTATGACATCCCCCCATGCGCTGTTGTCCATGGGCATAATACCGTTGTTTGTGGGGCCTGTGTACATACCAGGATAAGATCCTCTGTCATAGAATGCCGCGATCATGGATGCAGAGGTCGCAGAACACCCAAAAGACCAATTGTAAGCAGGGACGGATAAAGTGACAACACCTGCCTCCGGACTGGGTTCAGGCAACTCAACTGTAGTACGTTCGTAACCAACCGGAGGAGTCGGCGGGCCATTAATCAAGACTTCATCAATACTCGTTCCATCGTCAAGGACCTTTGTTTCAACAATGAAATATTCAACATTCGGTATGAGCGGCCGCGTTTCTTGAGCAAAAACAGTCAGATTTGTCGCCGATAGTAGCAGCGCCACAACAATTAAACCCCTGGCAATTTTCTGGAACACTTTTTTATTCATTTTTTTCTCTCCTTTGTTAGTGGTCGTTGAAAAATAACGGGTCCTTTTCACTCAATCGGACTTTTAAAGACTTTTGTTGAAATCTCCTTTTGGTTATGGATTCAGACCGGGACTCGGTTGCCATAATGCTTTGCGCATATTAAGCCGGACCATAGGGAATGGCGCAGCATGTCACATGTTCCACCCTTCGGCTCCAACCTCCCGGTCGCTTTCCGGTAGTTTTACCCTCAGATACATCACCGCATCCTCATCGGCTACCGATTTTACGCCTACTACGGCTTCATCTGTAGACCCTCTGTCCATAACGACAACATTTCTGTTTCACTTAGGGCATGGCTGTCGCAGTTACAACAAGCCCGGCGTGCAGGCGGCCCTTCACCGGGTAAGATCACGCACTTTCATTGCCCTCCTACCTCCTCTACCCTACAGAATTACGAAAAGGATATCGGGCTTCGGTAGTCCAAGGTACCTCGCCCTCCTGTAAAGCCTACCAGAGGTTCGCACCGAGTTTAGGTGGCAATTTTGGCTCCAGCTTCTTTCAGATCCCTCATTGGCCCCATTTCACCGTTTTATCCCTCATCAGGCAGATCTATGAAGTTTCTTCGGGCAAAGAATCATGCCTTGAATGATAGTACCCACACTCACTTCCATCTCGGTTGGCACAACACGATCAATTGTTTCGGTCAAACCGATACGATTGCAAAATGCAGCGATAACCAGCAGGTGATCTGCTCTGGTGACCTGCATTTTATCAAGAAAGGCATCGAATTCCGTCATTGCTTCCCTCTCTGCCTATGCCAGAAGTTCAAAGGTTGCCGGGGATACACGTCGAACTAATACGCCTTGTTTGGCCTTCTTGGCCAGTGCGCTGGAGAGTGAGTCCCGGTCTGTCACACGCCCATAGCGTTCTCTCAGCAGGTCAACCAGTTCATCAACATGTATAGGACGCTGTTTGTCTGTAAGTAACTCTACAGAGAGATCTGCCAGTGACTTACGTTTTCTTCCTCTTTGCCGTGCTGCACCGGCTTGAGGTTCATCTGTTCCAAGCGCCTGACGGATCGCTCTTAACTCCAGTTCAAGGACTGTCTCCATTGTTTCCAAAATAAGCTTACGTTGCTGCTTGTCCACGTGGCACCTTCGTACTTGACGTCATTTGTTTTAAGTAGTACTGATATATTACCGACATCTACTGAAAAGCGCAAGTCTAATTTGGAAAAAACTTCAAGGGGAGAAAAAGGAAAAGGGCAAGCACAACCAGAAAGATCGAACAACCATCAAGAATGGCTACGTTGACAACAGCCCTGCCAAAATTCATCAAAACAACGTTATGTCAGTGGGTTGGCATGAATCAGAAAATAGTCTTAAGCTAAGTAAATGGGTGGGCGGGGAATGTGTGTTACAAAACTCGCCTGCGCTTATATGAAATATCCAGAGAAAACAGGGACGTTGTTGATTGAGTTGAATAAATGTGATAAGAAATTGAGAATAAATAATTATTAGGAGTTATGCCAAGGCAGGCAAGGCTTGATGCCCCTGGGAAGTTACATCATGTTAAAGATTGCGGCTGTTGAATGGAAGGAAAAGCCACTTGATTACGAGAAAAAGAAAGTGTCGTTTCTACTTGAAGGGACGGAATGTAACATCAGCCATGGCGATCGTTTAAGCCCAGGCGATAAAAAGCGGATCGCCAGGGAAATAGGCCACTTCAGATCCGGAATGTAAGTGGACTGAATTGGCCCTGGCAGAAAAATTAGGGGTTATCCAGCAAACCGTCAATACCTGGATCTCGGATATAAGAGTACGGCAGAAGGCAGGCCGAAACACTGTTATCCTCCGGCTGAACCGCCTTGGATGGACACAGGAAATGATCGCGAAGGTGGTGGGATTAGATCGAAGTGTAATTTCAAGAAATGTGCAAAATACCAAAATTGGTGATATGCACAATCTGCTCTCTCAGGGCCATGGCATGGATTATATTGCAAGGCATTACCACATGGATCTTGCGCTTGTCTAGGCATTACTGAACCCTGAACCCGTGAACGGTTACGAAAAAATTTAGCCTTACGGCTTTTCTTTTTCTGACTTGAGTAACTTATAGCAGATAGCATCCACAAGGGCCTGCCAACTGGCCTCGATGATATCGTTGGAAAGCCCGACCGTGCCCCACTTGTCGTGTTGATCCCTTGATTCTATCAGAACCCTGACCTTGGCTTCTGTCCCGGGACTTCCGGGAAGCACCCTGACCTTATAGTCCTGCAGTTTCATTTCTTTGAGCTGCGGGTAGAATTTTTCAAGGGCCTTTCTAATGGCGTTATCCAGGGCATTTACCGGTCCATTGCCTACTGCAGCAGTGTGTTCTGTATGGCCGCTTACACGCACCTTAATAGTAGCCTCTGCCTGTGTAGGTTCATTGTCTTTGAACTTCTGGTCTATGACCCTGAAGGCAAGGAGATCAAAGTACTTGCGCCGGGTGCCAAGGGCCTTTCTCATGAGCAATTCAAAGGAGGCTTCCGCACCTTCGAACTGGAATCCCTGGGATTCCAGTTCCTTTAGCTGAGCCACAATGTCCAGTACAACAGGGTCATGGCTCTCCAGGTCAAGGCCGAACTGCTTTGCCTTGGCAAGGATATTGCTTTTTCCGGAAAGATCTGAGATCAGGATACGCTGTATGTTCCCTACAAATTCAGGTCTTATGTGTTCATATGATTCAGGATTGCGCTGGACGGCACTGACATGGATACCCCCCTTGTGAGCAAAGGCGCTTTCCCCCACATAAGGTTGGTACTTATTGTGGGACAGGTTTGCGATTTCACTGACAAACCTTGACGCACTGGTGAGCTTATCGAGATTATTGCCTGCTGTGCACTCGTACCCCATTTTGAGCACAAGGCCCGGAATTACGGAACAGAGGTTGGCATTTCCGCACCTCTCACCAAAACCGTTTATGGTACCCTGGATTTGTGTCACTCCGGCCCTGACCGCCGACAGGGAGTTGGCTACGGCAACTTCGGCATCATTGTGGCAGTGGATACCCAGTTGAACTTTATCTCCCAGTGCCTTCCGGACATCCCGGATGATCTCCGTCAGTTCATATGGCATGGTCCCGCCATTAGTATCACAAAGCACAAGGCAATCCGTCCCTCCGGCCAATGCCCGGCGCAGGGTCTCAAGGGCATAGTCGCGGTCGGCCTTGTATCCGTCGAAAAAGTGCTCAGCGTCGTAAAATAGTGTCTGCACCTGGGGTCTCAGCCAGGAAAGGGAGTCCTCTATCAGTTCCAGGTTCCTCTCCGGGGAGATTCTCAAGACGTCTTTTACATGTATTTCCCATGTCTTTCCGAAAATTATAATAACCGGGGTCTTGGCCGCCACGAGTGCCTTGAGGTTTTGGTCTTCGTGGGCATGATGCCTGGCGTGATGGGTGCTGCCAAAGGCAGCTAGCCTGCTGTAGTTTAGGGAGTAATTCTGAATCTCGCGAAAGTATTGTTCGTCTTTTGGGTTGGACCCCGGCCAGCCTCCTTCAATGTAATCTACGCCGAGATCGTCAAGTTTTAATGTTATCCGGACCTTATCCTCAACAGAGAGGTTAAAGTCCTCAGCCTGGGTCCCGTCCCGAAGGGTTGTGTCATATATTTCGATTTTTTTATTCATGATCCAGACCAAAATCCTCGTGGAGTGCGCGAACGGCCAATTCAGTATATTTCTCATCAATGACGCATGATACCTTGATTTCAGAAGTGCTGATCATGAGGATATTGATTCCATGCCTGGCCAGGATATCGAACATTTTGCCGGCCACACCCGCGTGGTTCCTCATACCTACTCCCACTATAGAAACCTTGGCAATGTTCGGGTCTCCAGCAACCTTCTCGGCCCCGATTTCTTTGGCTACTTTCTGCACTATTCCCATGGCCTGGTCGTAATTCCCCCGTGGAATTGTAAAGGTCATGTCAGTGAGATCACCGGCCCTTGTGTTCTGGATGATCATATCAACCACAATATTTGCGTCTGAGATCGGATTGAATATGCCTGCGGCTATCCCAGGGCTGTCAGGGACCTTGGTGATGGTAATACGCGCTTCATTTCGGCTATAGGTAACACCGGAAACCAAGACCTGTTCCATAGTTTCATCCTCCTTAACCACATGGGTCCCTGTGTTGTAAGTAAAGCTCGATCTCACATGGAGAGGCATGCCGTATCGCATGGCAAATTCCACGGATCGGATATCAAGGACCTTTGCACCAAGACTTGCCATTTCCATCATCTCATCATAGGAAATTCTGTCTATCTTTCTGGCATCCGGACATATATTGGGATCTGTTGTGTAAACTCCATCTACATCTGTATAAATTTCGCAGACATCAGCATTAAGGACTACAGCCACCGCCACTGCAGTTGTGTCAGAGCCGCCCCTTCCGAGGGTGGTGATATTACCTCTAGGGGTAACTCCCTGAAATCCTGCCACAACAGGAATATGTCCTGATTTGATGACTGCATTGAGTTTTTTAGTTGATATGTCCAGGATCCTGGCCTTTCCGTGGTCTGAATCCGTGTCGATTGGGACCTGATAACCCAGAAAGGACGTGGCCTCAAAGCCTTTTTCTCTGACTGCCATGGCAAAGAGAGAGATGGTCGTCTGCTCTCCGGTGGCCAGCAATACGTCAAGTTCCCTGGGGTCTGACGTTGCTTGCACTTGCCTCGCCAGGTCAATAAGCCGGTCGGTTTCCCCTGACATGGCAGAGAGGACTACTACCATATCATCCCCCTGCTTTTTGCAGGCAATCACATGATCTGCAACTCTTTTAATAAGATCACAGTCAGCTACTGAAGAACCGCCATACTTTTGTACGATTAGAGCCATAGCTATTCTTCCTCATGGTCTCCGGTCCAGATAGGGTCCTGTCCGAAGTGATGCATCCACCATTCTCCCTCGGTCATGCCATCCTCATTTGGATTGAGCTTTATTTCATACCTATCGGAATATTCCATCAAAATACTATAGGCCGCATTTAACCCGGCCATCTCTTCTGATGTGTCTATGCCTGGATTCTTGTCTGGATGAAGATCTCTGCAACGTTGCCTGTATGCCTCCAGTATCTCTATCCTGGTTACCTGTTCAGGAAGCTTGAGAAGCTTTCTGGCCTGATCTATATCCTTCCAGCGATTGTGCCTCATGGCTCATTGGATTGATGATTGTTGATTGATGATTGTTGATTTATCATTGCTCTATCGTTCTATTCTCATGATTTTTCCATTCAGAGCTCACGAATCAACAGTTCAGATTTTCGGTGAACCCTGAACCTTTGAACCCATGTTCTGTTTCTTCATCTTTTTCCATTCAAAATTCGATGTTGGACGTTCGATGTTCGATGTTCATCTTTTTCTTGACCCTTGAACCTGTGAACCCTGAACCAGTGAACCCGTAAACGGTTACTATTATTCAAAGTCAAGGGCTTTGTGATCCTCAATTATTTTATAGACGTGGTCTTCACGATAGGGCAATGATTCCCTTATGTGTTCGGGGATTCCACCGAACCTGGCCTCAAAATCCTCAAGATACTCTGACCTGCCCTTGAGGAAATTCTTTATCTTCTTTTTGAGGATTTCCTTATCAGGAAAAAGAGAGTGGGCATTCATGAGGGACAGGTTGGCCCGGTCGCATTTAATTGGGTAATGGTAGCCCAATAAATCCGGTTCGGAGCTGAACCGCAGCTCTATGCGACTGAGATCATTGTAAATACCAAGAGACTGGCGCAGTGTTACCTTTGCCTCGTCCGCGCCTATAGTGCCGGTATTGGAAAGATAGCACTTTATGCGGTTTCTTTTGATAATATCATGAAAAATCATCGCATGCTCAAGAAGATTTCCGCAGACAAAAGGATCAAGAAAGAAGACTCGCTTGAACTTGCCTGCCTCCTCGGGATTGCCTCCAGAGCTCTCAATTGATTCGCCGTAGATAAACTGCATAGTAGCCTGCTCAGGAGTCAATTTGTTTATGGCATTGATCATGGGATTTCTTGTAAGGATGATTATATAATTCAGCCTATCCGCCCTTAAGGACGGGCTTGCTATTTCAAGGTTCTCTCTTGTGACAACGGCCCGGCCGTTTGCCGTCTTGGAAATATCTTTAAAATTGGGTATATATGGGTATTTGCTAATGGCAACATTTTCCAGGAAGGCGTCACGGGAGTCTGCCGCACGGAGTATTTCAGGCTGGCTCTCATCCAGCCCCTCTGTCTTTACGTACAATCCTCCCATCTCAAAGGCTGCGTAACTCCCGTCAAGGGCCAGAGTACCACCATCGTCGCCTATCATCTCAGAACTCTCCCTGTGAAGCTTGGCGAACTTTCTGCAAAGTGTTGTTGTCTTACCTGTAGCAGTGAGGCCCGAGACACCCGCAACTACTTCCTTTAGCTCAGGTCTTTCGGTTTCAAGATCGTATATCCAGAGCCGATCCCTCCTGGCACCTGAGTGCAGGAAGATGCCTGTCTTGTCAATGGCTTTTACCCGCCAGTCCTCAAATTGGAAAACACCCTTTTTCCCTTCACCAACGTATAGACTGTTTTTGCATATCTTTACCTGCTCGCCCCTCTTTTCTCCCATCCAGAGGCGGATGGCAATATCCTTGTCAATAAGCTTTTTGTGCTTGTTGTTTTCAAATGCCTCGTCTGTAAAGAAGACAATGGTGTAAGTGGGATCTTCCACCACCCTGCCGGCCGGATAGTCCATAAGTAGCTTGAGACCATAGGCCAGCTGAGCATAGACTTCAGGAATTATAAATCGGACCGTAATTCCATCCCGCCCGTCCCCTACTATGGTATCCAGTGATATTATTCGTTCCCTGCTCAGATTGTCCACTGCCTCCAGGGCCAATTGTTCTTCTTCTTCACCAAAGGGGTGATCAATGTTGTTAGTGGTGTGAGGGGCTGAACGGGACATAGGTTCAGAGTCAGCCGCCACTGAACCCATTTGTGTTCGGATTACCCCATCCTGTCTGATGGCAATTTCCTTGAATCTGTCAAGGGTAAGGCCTTCAATAAGCCGGCCTTCTCCCTTTGCATCTTCATATATTTTGACTGCTGCTTTTTTAAAATAGTGTTTCATCTTGACCTCCGGTATTTTTGTCACAACTCATGGATCCGTTCCACCCAGCCTACTTTTGGCCGCGTGTGCCGGATGGGCCGTAGGTTTTCCCAAGCAGGATGTATGCATTAGAACTATTTTATGATACAATATTTAATTCAATTTTGCCAACCCGTCCGACTCACAAGGATATTACCAAGAAATATGTTCAGTTTTTCTCAGCTTAGAACTGCTTTGGTGATAGGAAGCCTCGTTTTTTTAATAATTATCCCGGAAGTTCCAACGACCGACGCTCTCAATGTTTTTGACCTTGAAGAGGGACGAACTGTTTATGGTACAACGAAGACAGTAAAGGCGGAGCATACACAAACCCTGCTCGACATAGCAAAGGACCATGACCTGGGATACAACCAGATAGTAGCTGCAAACCCCGGCCTGGACCCATGGGTGCCTTCTGAAGGCGCCGGCGTATTGGTGCCCGCTGTATTTGTTTTGCCCAGAGGACGTCTATCGTCTGGAATAGTAGTAAATCTTGCTGAGATGCGTCTGTATTATTTCAAATCCGCCGAAGAGAAGCCGTCCCGCTTTTGGACATGTCCTGTAGGGGTCGGCAGAGAAGGCTATTCCACAGAGCTGAGCATTTATACCGTGTTCAGTAAGGCCGAGGACCCAATATGGGTTGTGCCGCCATCCGTGCTGAAGGAAGATCCTGAATCGCCTCTACAGGTACCTCCCGGTCCTGACAATCCTCTGGGAAAATACATTTTACGCTTTTCACGCCTTTCTTATGGTATTCACGGTACAAATCGTCCATGGGGTGTGGGGCGTAGGGTCAGTCATGGGTGTATAAGGCTTTATTCTGAAGATATAGCCTCTTTGTTTTCGCTGGTGCCGGTGGGAACACTGGTCCGGATCATCTATGAACCAATAAAGATTGGATGGGCGGAAGACAAGTGTTGGTTACAGGTATATCCAGACTATGAAAATAAGATTGATGACCCGTTGGCAGCAGCCTTTTCCGGTATTTCCGCCTGCGAACAGGCCATAGGCCCCCTTAAGATGGATTTCAAACAAATCAAGAAGACCATAAGGGAACAAACCGGTATTCCTGTGCCTGTGGCATGGGCAGACAAAGAATAGAAGATTTGGTGAGATTGACCCGACATATCGTTGAATTACTCCCAGTTGATCAACACATCAACAACCGTCTGCCAAATTCGTAAGCCTGTTTATCGTCAATACCATCCATATCAAGCACACTCAGTGCCCACAGTTCCTCATGAGCACATCGCTTTTCTGCTATCGGACAGGCTCTTGGTCGGTGGGAAGAGTGTGATTGAATACGATGGGCGCAGTATGCTATGTCGTCTGATCTCTGAAAAGCCGACCTTAAATGCAGCGGAGTTTCAACTGGTCCGCAACGAAGTGGGATACCCTGTTGCTGGGCCGCATCCGCCACAACGGCCAAACCATTGGCGTCCGCTATCTCATTCAAGAAATTCATGTCTGCCATGTGCCCAAAAAGGTGAATTACTGTGGTTGAAATTCCTTATCGAACAACCTAGAGTACACTAAATTGTACATCCAACTCTAATTTCTTAAAGGGGCTATCCACTTAACGCAAGTGAATTATCTCTGATTCTTTGAATTTAAAGGGTATTGGCCATTTTTGGATGCTCTTCCGCTATTACTTTGATTTAGAAATATGCTTTATTTTCAATAGGTTATAAATAGGTCCTTGATTCGCTTAATCACGTAGATTGGGTTGAGAGACGAAACCCCGAAACCCAACAATAGCTTAATATCGTTGGGTTTTGCTTTCCGAAACCCAACTTACCAAAAGTGGCCGAAGTGAAAATCAGAACATAATCAAAGTATTAGCGGAAGAGCATCAGGAAAAGGAGATGCAAATTATTCGGCTATGTCGACAGGTTGAACCTGAAGCTGTTTTGTCCATGTGACCTCGCATAAAACATAAAATTCCGAAAATTTTACATTACATGCGAGCCTGAAAAATGTCTCGAAAAAAATGGCCTCCCCCAAATCCGTTATAATCAGGAAATATTTTTTAAGAGTAGAAAAACAAAGAATTACCTAAAGCAGTATTTACAAAATAAAAGCAAGGATAACAAATCACCTTATTATCCTCTTAAGGTTGGTTTCAGTACTTATGGCACAAAAAGTCATCTACAGGAAGATGGATATGAACTCAAGAAAAACGGAATAGTCCTGAATGTCGGTGGCAGTTAGGAAAGCACTGCCTTGAGAAGTGGCGCTATCTCGAACATTTTTCCAGCCGTCGGCTGATATCTCTACCGATACTTTCGGCATCCTTTTCCGGCACATTACATGCTGCGAAAACCGTACTCCACTCCGAGACAGCCTCATGAACCTCCATGATCACTTCCAGGGTCTGTTGTTGTCGTTTTAACCCAAAATATTTGGCCTCTTGCAAGAGTGTTTCAAGATCAGGCGGCGTGTTATCGTATCCGATGCGCAGAACATGTTCCATGTTAAAACCGACGTTTGGAACCAGGTCGAATGCAGGGCTCAGTCTCCAGCCTTCATCATTGTGCAGCATAATGAAATTTTTCAGGTGGTCATCGGTGTTGCCGATCATCACGTTGAACACCATCTGTCTGTAAAGCCTGTGGAGGTCCTGGCCTGGTTGCGTGGAAACATGTTTGATTACCTCTGCCAAGTCCCTGTAACCGGCATAATAATATCCGTCGGCTTTGAGCAGTGACTGCATGCTGATTAGGTGATTGCGGCCACCTGCTTTGTTGATATCGAACCGTTTCACCAACAGGCATTTTCTGGGACCTAACGCTAAAAGCCTGCTATCGGCCGTTTTTATGCCTGCCTTGCGGGCAAGTTCCATGGCAGCGGCTTCCAGGCTGACAACGTCCAGTTGATCCCTGGCACTGGCAAACTTTGCCAGGTATGCGCCGTTTTCATCCTTGACAAGTGCCTTGGGCCTGGCCCCGCCCGGTGAACTACCCGCCTGAAACAACAGGGAAAGTTCATCGTTGTCCACAGCTTTGTTCTGCTCAAATTTTTCCGCCAGCAGCGCCAGTTCCTGAAGGTGACGAAGGGGAACCCCGGTCGTTTTAAAATCCAGCCAGCCTTCCTCCACGTAGCTCAAAGCCCCCAAACCATGGTTTTCTAGCAACCGTAACAATTGTGGAATACGTTGGTCTTTGCGGCCCAGCTTGTAGCGGCGAATCAGAAGCCTGCGGCCCCAGTCGTCCGGAAGACTGTCTTCAAAAACGCCATGGACTCCTGCATGGGGCCGATCCGCATCAAAGATATCTGCAGACAGCGGCAAATGCAGCGAGTCAAGCGGAAAGGCTTTCGGATTCTCCAGATATTCAGGAGTATAGCGGAATTGTCCCTTCAGCGCTCCCCTGGCATCAGGGTCGTCGATAGCCAGTTCTCCGGCCTTGACGACCTCCGCTGCAGGCAGAGTCAGCCATACCGTGAGCATCATGTCTTTTTCTTTCGCCTTCCTCCGGCACGCTGCCGCTTACTGGTTTTTCTTTTTAATTTCGCAAACAGGTCTTCTTTTGGAGCCAGCACATCCTGCCAGCCGTCAAGCCGGCCAAGGATGCTGCTTGCCTCCAGCCATTTGCCAATCAGCGTCTGTGGAAAACCTTTTTCCATTTTACTGTACGACGGACGGGTTAAGCCAAGCCTTTGTGCGAACAGTTCCTGGCTTTCGTTGCGAGCCAGGCGTGCCTCTTTCAATCTTTCTCCAAGCCGCAGCATCAAGGATTCAATACTATTTTTATCGTTAATCATATTTAACTTTATAGCATAAAAATGCCTATTATGTAAAGAATTTATTACCAAGTAATTATCTTTCGTATCTTTTTCGTAACCGTTCACGGGTTCAAAGGTTCAGGGGTTCAAGGTTGAATTCTTGTGCCGGGATGCGATTTTTGATGCCTGTTCACATGGAAGGTGCCCGGAAAAATAATTCCAGACACACAAAACAAGTAAAGTCAGGATGGTTTGTAAGGAATTCAGGGTTTGAGTTGTGCGGTTTACCCTAACCTTGAACGTTGAACCCGAAACCTGTGAACCCTTACGGCCGGGCATTCCTTAGCTAACATTTCGCGGTACACGCATTATGGTTTCAGATGTTCTGGAGCAAGTTTCAGATGGGCTGGCCTGGGAGACTATGTCGCCCAACATTTTTAACACGCGATGATGATTTTTATGATCCCAATCTATGCTACGCAGGGTATTGTTTGGTTGTCCTGGCACAACAGATCAATCAGGGCATAGATGATGATTCCCAGGGCATGGGCACTACAGTCTATTTTTCCCCAAACTACACTGGATATTTCATATAAGCCATTATCTGCTCTGGAGCCGCCATATATTGCGGTTGTTTTGCACATGGCATACCCTATATGGTGGCTATTTCCTTATATGAAATATCCAGAAACTATAAAATAGCCTTGACTAACATGGAGTAGGTTTTAAAATAGTCGTATAAGGTACATCTATATATACTGAAAGATCTCAAGAAAAAAATGGTCTTTGTAGGCGGGCCGCGCCAAGTAGGAAAGACTACCCTTGCTAAGGCGGTCCTCGAAGACCACTTCCCCTCGGGACGGTATTTCAACTGGGATTTTGATGAAGATCGCCAGGACATACTCCGGAAGAGGTGGACCACCGACGCAAAGCTGCTCGTGTTCGATGAGCTTCACAAGTTCCACAGGTGGAAGCAGTGGATAAAGGGGGTTTACGACGTCCTTGGCTCCAGCCATTGCATCCTTGTCACAGGGTCTGCCCAGTTGGATGTTTACAGACGGGGCGGAGATTCCCTTATGGGCCGTTACCATTACTGGCGTTTACATCCCTTTACACTTGACGAACTGCCTGCCGGCATCACACGTTCAGAGGCATTGCAACGCTTCATGACTGTTGGCGGCTTTCCAGAGCCCTTTTTAGACGGGGATGAGAGGGCAGCCAGAAGGTGGCGAAGAGAGCGTTTTGACCGGGTGATCCGTGAAGACATAAGGGATCTTGAGCCAGTACGGAACATCCAGGCCCTGAGTCTCTTTCTGGACCTTTTGAGATACAGAGTTGGAAGCCCGATCGTTATGTCTAATATCGCAAACGAGATTCAGGTCTCCCCGAAGACCGTAAAGGCATGGCTCGAGATCCTGGAAAGGATGTATCTGGTTTTCGTTGTAAGACCCTATACAAGGTCTATCTCAAGGGCCGTGTTAAAACCGCCCAAGGTATACTTCTTTGATACAGGGGATGTGATAGGGGACAATGGGGCACGGTTTGAGAATATGGTGGCAGCCTCTCTCCTGAAACGTATCCATTTTTTGGAGGACAGCCAAGGGTACAGATATGAACTGCGCTATATCCGGGACAAGGAAGGGAGAGAGGTAGACTTTGCGATTGTAAAGGAGGGAATGGCGGAGCAACTCATAGAGGTGAAGTACTCCGATAAAAACATCTCCCGTCCTCTTCAATATTACGCTGAACGTCTCAACACCGAAAAGGCGATCCAGATAGTTGCTACCGCCAAAAGGCCCTATGACAGAAACCGCTTGAGGGTGACAGGGCCGCTTGATTATTTCCAGCCGCCCTGGTGACGTGCCTCGAAGGGGAGATGGATACAAGACGAGGCCTAAAGTCTTACTTATGTCCCATGTTTACCACCTGGAAAAATGAAGTTCCATAATATCAATATGTTATGCTGCATAAATGCTATTTTACGCCTAAGATTTTTGGTTAAATGCATTAAAGGTAGTATTTTCAAATAGTTATGTACAAAGACAATTTCCATAACCTCTTGATATTACGAAGAAAAAATTTTCTTAGGCGTAATTTGTGTTATAATGCAGCGATACTTATAATAACATCTTGATAATATTAAATATTTTCTGATTATAACGGATTTGGGGGAGGCATGTATTCTAATGATTTCAATATGTTGTCCTTATGCGAAAAAGCTTGCTGGACAATTATCTCTATAGGCGCAATTGTAAAATGAGTAGGTAATATTG
>PQXE01000060.1 GCA_003194495.1 Deltaproteobacteria bacterium | reverse complement strand
TAGCCCTTGCATCGCTAACAGCCCTTAAAAGAAATCAAGAATATAAAAGGTGGTTTGAAAACGGGGAACTTGAATTTAAACTGGCGGCATAAAAGGGGGATATTTCTAACCGCACAGGTCGAAATTTCTGGTAAATATTGGGTTGACCCGTCCTATTCTGAGGGGAGGCCAGAGGGACTCTTCAAAATCCGCAAATTCGGCCTTTAAGGCAAGAGGCGGTCGGAAAAGCCTATAAATTGCCTCCTCCTTGGTGGGATTTGTATAAAAAATATGGCTCAACCGTAATTTGCGTGATGCCCAAACCCTTCAACCGTAATCAATGTGGTGAATAAAATCAACCAGTTACGCAAAACATTGGTAACTTCTCAATAAGTCCGGGCAGTCAATGATTTCAATAGGTTATGTACAGAAAATTGGGCCCCAAATGTTACTCTGTAAAAATAGTGAATATGAGTAACTTATTGATATCACAGGATATCGTTATTTGACAGCATAGTGCAAAGTGATTTGCAAAGAAAAAAACTTCATTTTTACGTCCTGCAACTTGTTGATTTCATAGTATTTTTTAAATTGCCCGGACTTATTGAGAAGTTACAAACATTGCTAATATATCAACGGTTTAACAAGGGTAAAAAGGGTAAAAAATGTCAATATTTAATATTGGCATAACTACCTGTAAAACAACGAATAATTGACAAAAAAGGGATGATTTATCACACCAGTTCCGGTTGACCCAAAAATATCTGGCAGGTAAAGTAGAAATAAATCGGATTTACAGAAAATTCAGAATGCGTAAAGAAGAAAGGAGGGTAGTTATGTCAAAAAGGCTTATGAAACTTACGATGGCCTTGGTAATAATGGCTCTTTTTTTTGCGGGGTCTGCTGCCTTAGGAGGCATTGAATTCCTCTATGAGGAAGATGGAATGGAATTCTACCTGACGGATGACGGCAGAATTCTTGTGGCCGAACATTTTGGACTCGACTTTGGCCATTTTTAATTCATGGTTGTTGGGCTAACTTACTGAAATTATTATATCTAGCTTGAATTGGATCAAATCTACCCATAAAAAATCGGGGTATGAGTGCTTGTAATTTCCAAATCGTGCAGCTAACTCCTTGATTTTTCTGGTTTTATAATAATCGAAAAATGGCCAAAGTCGAGTTGGAGGCACTTTGTCCAATGCCCCGGATTATGACTGGTGGTATGGGTGCTCCCCTACCTCGACCGGCATGATGATGGGCTACTATGATATTAACGGCTATGGCGGGGAAGGTTACGACAACCTTGTGCCCGGAGGCACGGCGGAGCTGAGCAATTACGGCAACCCCAGCGCCATTGCAAATGACGCTATCGCCAGTAGCGGCCATATCAACGATTAGGGTTGGTTATGAACACAGTGGTGATGACCCCCACCCTGGTGGGACCCACTCCTTTGACTGCCTGGCGGATTTTATGGGAACAAATCAGGATAATTGCGGTAATTCTGATGGATCAACCACGTTTTATTATTGGAATAATGGTGCTCGATTTACCGCGCAGGATGCTGTTGCCCAAGGAGTAACAAATACAAGCGGTATGTATGGCATTGGGGAATATGTGGGTTATGCCGGCTATAACTATATTAGCGGCTCCTTGTTCAATCAATATATCGACACCTCACTTTCGCAGTATTTTTCCTGGACCGACTATACAAATGAAATAGATGCAGGGCGACCGACCCTTATCCACATAACAGGCCATTCAATGTTTGGCTATGGCTACAGTGGTTCCTCCACGGTCTATGTCCACGACACCTGGCTTGAGGGGACCCACACCATGACTTGGGGTGGATCCTATTCGGGTTACGCCCATAAATCGGTGACATGCCTCACTCCTTCCGGGAGCTCTTCTGCTCACCAAATCACGTCTCCAACGCCTGGTTCGACCTTACTCGGGACAACGGTGACATTTCAGTGGACGTCGGGCGCATACGAGTACTGGCTGTATGTCGGCTCAAGTCAAGGCACCTATGACTATCATAACAGCGGATCACTGGGCAGCTCAACCTCAACCACAGTAAGCGGACTGCCAAATGACGGCAGCACGGTGTATGTCCGGTTGTGGTGGAAGGTTTCTGCCGGCGCTGGATGGACCTACGATGACTGTACCTACACCGCGAGCAGACCATCCCCACCCGAGATCACCAGCCCTGCGGAAGACTCAACACTTGCCTGTGAATCTCAGGCCTTTCATTGGGCAAACAATGGTACTCCGGTAACAGAGTGGTGGCTCTATTTGGGCCATAGTCAGGGCGCAAATGATTACTATGACAGTGGCTCTCTAGGAACCAGCATTTCCAGTACCGTTATGCGCTGCTGGCCCAATGACGGCAGCTTCGTCTGGGCCCGTCTCTGGTATAAAACCGGTGGCAGTTGGGAATCCGAGGATTTCCGGTATATTGCTCCAAATTATCCGGGATTATCACCCGAGATCACCAGCCCTGCGGAAGACTCAACACTTGCCTGTGAATCTCAGGCCTTTCATTGGGCAAACAATGGTACCCCGGTAACAGAGTGGTGGCTCTATCTGGGCTCCAGTCAAGGCGCAAATGATTACTATGACAGTGGCTCTCTAGGAACCAGCGATTCCCATACCGTTACGCGCTGCTGGCCCGATGACGGCAGCTCCGTCTGGGCACGGCTCTGGTACAAAACCGGTGGCAGTTGGGAGTCCGAGGATTTCCGGTATATTGCTCCGACCTGCACCGCTGGAGGGTTCAATTCACAGTTTAACGGTGACGCATCCGGCTGGGAAGTCCATTATGGCACCTGGTGGATCGCGAGCAACCAATGGTATACAACCTACGGCGATCCTAATTATTGGGCTTCAGTGAGCTATGACGGCAATTTTGATGACTTTGATTACCAGGCGAGGCTCTGGCGTAATGGAAGCGATATCCACTCAAACAGCATCTTGATCCGAGGCACACCGACACCTCTTGATGTAAACAAGGACTGGTACAGCTACTGTGCCTTCCAATACACCCGCAACGGCTATTACTCTGTCTGGAAAACTGTTGACAGTACTTCGACTTGCCTTCAAAGCTGGACCTACAGCTCTGCCATCAACCAGGAGGATGCCTGGAATACTCTGCGGGTAGTCGCCAACGGGAGCAACTTGTACTACTACATCAACGGGACGCTAGTGTGGTCAGGGTCTGATTCTTCGCTTTCTTCTGGCAGAGTGGGTATAGAAATGTATTCCGATAGCACCAGCGGCGACCAGCTTTGGGTCGATTGGGCCACGCTCACAGCAGTCACTTCTGCCATCACTGATGAAGTGAGTGATGAGCAGAAAGCCTTAAGCGAGGAGGCCAACGAGCGCGGGGGCGGAAGCAAAGAAGCTAGTTCCTCCGTGTACTAAAACTGCTGATCCCCAACCTAGACCGCCACGGCCGGTAGTTTGCGCCATCAGACTCCAGCCGTGGCTTCTCTCAGAAAAAATTAGAGTAGAAGATTACGTAATGGTTGTAAGCCACCCGAAGCACGCGGCTCAAGGCCTTCGTTTGGCTTAGCGGCATCAGATGAGCCATGAAGCATGGTCCTAAAACCAAAACTGTCTATTGATCTGTCAAATTCCGATTCCATACAAATATTTTTTTGTACGATTTCCTGTAACCGTTCACGGGGTTATAACGCCCCCGTTTTACCGCAACCCGCCGAAGTGTAACTTCAGTAACATTAAAAGGAATTTCAATGAAGATTGTCACGGTTGTTGGGGCTAGACCACAGTTTATCAAATCTGCGGCAATTTCCAGAGCCATAAGAGAACGCAACGGATTTCCAAATAATTTTGTGTCGCATCTAACTGAAGTCATTGTTCATACAGGGCAACATTATGATGCAAACATGTCTGATGTCTTTTTTAAGGAACTGGATATTCCCAAACCCCATTACAATCTTGGCATAGGAGACAGTACTCATGGCGTTATGACAGGCCGAATGCTTGAAAAAATTGAAGAGGTTCTGCTAAATGAAAGACCGGATTGGGTGTTGGTTTACGGTGATACCAACTCTACCCTTGCCGGGGCCTTGGCGGCAGTGAAGTTACACATCCCGGTAGCTCATGTGGAGGCTGGCTTGCGTTCTCTTAATAGAAAAATGCCGGAAGAAATTAACCGGGTGCTCACCGATCATGTGGCCAGTGTGCTCTTCTGCCCTACACACAAAGCAGTTCAAAACCTTCAAATGGAAGGCTTTAAGAACATCTTGGATCCGATCAGGATCTCGAATGTTGAGAGAACCCCCAATTTCCCGTTGGTGGTCAATGTTGGAGATGTAATGTATGACACGGCACTTTATTATGCTCCAAAGTCGGAACAGAAAAGCCGCATTCTCCAAAAATTAAACTTGAAACCAAATGCCTACGCATTGACTACAGTCCATCGATCTGAGAATACCGATGACAGAAAGCGGCTCAAGAATATCTTTGAAGGCATTTCCAAAGTAGCAAAGGAACTGGATGTGGTCTTGCCACTACATCCCCGCACTCGTGAGGCCCTTGAGCGGGAAAACCTTTTCGAGCAAGTGGCACAAATGCTTAAACTCATCGATCCTCTAGGTTACTTGGACATGATTCGCCTGGAGAAAAACGCTAAGCTGATTCTTACTGATTCCGGAGGAATACAAAAAGAAGCCTTTTTCTATGGCGTGCCGTGTGTGACTTTACGTGATGAAACCGAGTGGGTAGAATTGGTGGACGCGGGCTGGAATGTGTTGGCAGGAGCACACGCTGACCGCATAGGCCAAGCAGCTAAAAATATGCTGTCTGACTGGCATCCCCCGGCCCAGATATCCCCCTATGGCCATGGAGACACGGCATTCAAGGTGCTGGATGTCTTATGTATTCTGGAAAGCCCAAATTAAGACATAGTGGATTCCGCTCAAAATACTCCATCTGCTGCGTTGCTTCGATTTCCTCGTCACCCCCTTTGAATCCAGGATTTACGCGACTATTGCCGGACTTCTATTTTTTGCCTCGATGAAAAGGTATTTCAACGCGTTGTAACAGTATCTGCCTCATGCCGGGATATCCATCCCCCGTAATCCTATTTTGCGCAAATTTATGCAGACATACCGTTATGCGGACCGGCTCGGGAGGGGAATACCCATGACCATTCGGGCCGTAAAAATGCCAGGGTTTGATCTTGAATTCATGGAAAAAGATGAGCGGTTTTGGGCTGTGCTGAAAGGCACTTAGACCACAATCCCTGACTTGGTTTAATCAATAATATAAGCTTGACTGCCTAATTCTATTAAGCTATTTTAGTTATATGGAAAAGGCTACAATAACTGAAATGAAAAATCGCTTCAGCACCTTTCTTGATAAGGTCAAACATGGTGATTCCGTTCTTATAACCGAACGTGGGCGCCCTGTTGCACGTATGGAATCAATTTTGACCACAGATGGTAATGATATAGAGGGCCGCTTAATGAGGCTGGAACGTAACGGATTAGTACGACGTGCTAAATGCAGACCTGTTTTGCATAGTATTTTAGATGTTAAGCAGTTACCCGCCCTGAAAGAGAACTCCAGCTTGCTGGAGGCCGTACTTGCTGAAAGGGAAAAAAACCGTTGAGATTTTGGGATACTTCTGCCATTGTTCCATTACTGGTAAAGGAGAACAGTACGGTGGCCATGCAATCGCTCTACCGTGGTGATTCTGCTTTATTTGTCTGGTGGGGTACGGAAGTAGAGTGTATTTCTGCCATCGCACGGGTCGAGCGCGAAGGTATGGTGAGTACATCCACTGTGGTTAAAGTTACTAATCGCTTACAACTGCTTAGTGAGACTTGGCATGAAATTCAACCCGTTGAAGAAGTAAGAAAAATTGCCAAACGTTTTTTGAGAGTACACAATTTACGTGCAGCAGATGCCTTGCAGTTGGCAGCCGCTTTTTTGGCGGCAGAAAAAGATTCTTCCACCCTGGAATTCGTTTGTTTGGATGAACGTCTTGCCAATGCGGCCAGGAAAGAAGGATTTGCCGTAATTGGTATCTAATCTTTTAAATTTCACTGTGCTCCTAATGTCGTCTAATCTTGGCAAATATCAAATCAATGGCCAGATGATTCAAAAAACACTTGGTCTTTTGTATTTGGACAAGCATTGCCTATGTATTCTAAAAAATGGGCTTTATACAGGACTGCCTGAAAGCATCAAGAGGACTGCCGCCTCATGTTGTCCTGGGTCGCGCCTCAAGACTCCTCGCCAGAAGGGATGGGGATGGGGTTCAAAAGGCCATAGACAGGTGCTTTCCTGCAGAACTCTCAGACCGTCGGTTTGAAAAGATTCTTACCTGTTTCATTACAGAACCGAGGGCGTCCTTCTGAAAATTTTGTAGGTCCTGTCTAAGCAAAATAGGAAGCATGGAAAACAGACTGAGAGGTTGAGATGAAAATACGGGAAATTCTCAAGCAACCTGAAGATAAGTCTTTGGAATTTAAAAAAGAGATTCCAAACAACAGACAAAATTTGTTGGAAACAGTGGTTGCCTTTGCCAACGGTGCCGGAGGACAAATTTATGTTGGCGTGAATGATGACCGCACTGTAACAGGCATAAAGGAAGAGCCTTTTGACCTGGAAGAAAAGCTGTCGAGCATTATATATGATTCAATTTCACCTATCCCCAATGCCTTTTTTCAAACAGCCGCCTTTGAAGATAAGACAATCTTTATCATCAGAATTTTGCCCGGAGCAAACAAGCCCTATTATTTGAAAAAACTCGGCCCTAAAGGCGGGATTTTTGTGAGGGTCGGCTCGACGAACAGGAAGGCGGATTCCCAGGTTGTGGCTGAGCTGAGGAGACAGGCCAGAAATATCAGCCTTGATCAGGAGATTGATCCATCCTTTGACTGTGATATTTTAGATATGCGGCTGCTTGAAAAATTTATTGAATTGCGCGGATTAAAAACCAGACCAGGCCTTGACTATTTTGTAAAAATCAAGGCAGCGCAATGTTATGATCATACTTGTCATCCAACTATTGGCGGGTTGCTTTTGTTTTGTTCCACTCTGCCCGATGAATATTCTTACGCAAGATTCAGGGTCTCCCGCTTCAAGGCTGAGAACAGGGCTGATCTGATAAATTCAACCACTATTAATGATGGTTTATTGGCGATGCCGGAAAAAATCGTTGATTTTGTTCGTCTTTACATGGAAAGAAAGATAGAGATATCTACCTTGCGCAGAAAGGAAAACTATGACATCCCTCTGCCTGCTATTCGGGAGGGGATTTTAAACGCAATCTGCCATAGAGATTACTCCATTACAGGAGCTGATAATAAGCTGGATATTTTTTCGGACAGGATTGAAATTACCAGTCCCGGCACGCTTCCTTTAGGAATAACTCTTCAGGATTTAGGGGAGGGGATATCCGAAGTCAGAAACAGGCTTATCGTAAAAATATTCAGGGAGGCAGGATATGTTGAGCAGTTAGGAACAGGTATAATGAGGATAAAGGAAGCATGCAAAACAAATGCTTTGCCAGAACCAAAATTCGAAGAAACCGGCAATTTTTTCAAAACAATTATCTTTAGGACCCGCTTGACCATATCGCCTGATCTTGAAGATGTCCTTGAGCTAATCAAGCATGATGGGATCCCTTTAGGGAGCAAGGAGATAGCAGCGAATTTGAATATCCATCAGAATACAGCCCTAAAAAGACTGAGACAGCTTGAAGAAAAAGGGTTGATTCACAAACAGGGAAGCGGTCCGCGTGTGAGATATTCTGTTTGATGTGAGATCGTGTGAGAATGTGAGATAGATGTGAGAAATTTTTCAAATGAGAAATTGTGGATTGAGGAATTGAAGGATTGAGAATGTTTTTGATTTGTCTTTTCTAATCCCTCAATTCTTAAATTCCTAAATTTGTTTCTACATGCTAGAAGGCCTTATCACATCCAAAATGCTTATAAAGCTCCTCATGCGTTTCTTTCTAAATCCGGAGAGTACTGCCTATCTGCGGGAATTATCTGCAGAGTTCGGTGTATCGCCCAATGGTATCCGGGAGGCATTGCGACATTTGGAGCAGGCACACTTACTGCTCAGCGAAAAAAAAGCCGGCAAATCCATTTCCGGGCCAATCAGTCTCATCCTCTGTTCCCTGATCTTAGAGCCATGGTCCATAAGGCCTTGGGCATTAATCGGATTCTGGACAACATCCTTAATCGCCTGAGCCATCTGGATGCAGCATACCTTATCGATGACTATGCCTTAGGGCGGGATACAGGCGTTATAGATATCCTGTTAGGAACGGGAGATAAATAAGTTGAACAAAAATTAACAGGGTTTTTTTGTTGTATTCAAGGCACGAGGAGCGAGCATAACGGGTTATGTGATCGACGAGCAACGAAGAAGACGGCAAAAAAGACATTAATTTGTTCAAATTATTTATTGTACGTTCCTTAGTGAGCGAAATTGATCCATATCACTTAACGGATTTAACAAAAAAACCGAACGATATATTGAGAGGAAGATACGCACACTGGTGTTTTCTCAGGAAGAGTTTGAACGATTGGGGCCGGAGATGCTCAGGCGGCCATATGTCAGCCTTCAACCTAACTATCTGAATGAATAGAAGAAAGGAAAAGACAACCGTGGAATACAAAGTAACAGATCCCTCCATTGCTGTTATAGGGACCGGCTACTGGGGGAAAAATCTGGTCCGGAATTTCAGCACGCTGGGTGCCCTTCAAGTAATAGTTGACACAAATTCCGAAATACTTGACCGAATGGCCCGGGATTACCCCGACGCCAAGGTAACCGCATCCTACTCAGAGGTCCTCAATGATCCGGCCGTTGCGGGCTTAGCTATTGCAACGCCTGCCGAGACCCATGGTGTCTTGGTTCGAGAGGCCCTGCTTGCCGGCAAGGACGTATTTGTCGAAAAACCCCTTTGTCTATCCGAGGCTGAAGGACAAGAGCTTATTCGATTAGCAGAGGAGCGTAATAAGATCCTCATGGTGGGGCACCTGCTCTGGTACCATCCAGTCCTTCTAAGGCTGAAGGCCCTGGTGAACAACGGCGATCTTGGCCGCATTCGCTATATCTATTCCAATCGTCTTAATATGGGGAAGCTTCGACGTGAAGAAAACGTCCTTTGGTCCTTTGCCCCACACGATGTTTCAGTAATCCTGGGCCTTGTGGAAGAGATGCCCGAATCAGTCCAGGCCCAAGGCGGTAACTACCTCCATCAGAGAATCGCTGACGTCACTGTCTCTCTTTTGTCTTTCGACAGTGGGATAAAGGCCCATATTTTTGTTTCCTGGCTCCATCCCTTTAAGGAACAAAAGCTGGTGGTAGTGGGCAATGAAAAAATGGCGGTCTTTGACGACACTGCTCCATGGGGTAAAAAACTCATTCTCTATCCACACCATGTGGCATGGCATGGCAATATCCCGTTGGCAGTAAAGGCGGAAGCCGAACCAGTTGCTGTAGAACAGGAAGAGCCACTGCGGGCTGAATGCGCACACTTCCTCCACTGCATGGCTACCAGGGAGCAGCCCCGCACGGATGGAAAAGAAGGTTTGCGGGTCCTCCGGGTCCTCAATGCCTGTCAGAAGGCCCTTAAAGATAATCAGGCAGTGCCGCTCCTGGACAGAGATATTCCCGCTGACCAGGTCTTTGTTCACCCCACAGCCGTAATAGACGACAACGTGACAATCGGTCCTAAGACCCGTATCTGGCACTTCAGCCACATTTTAAGCGGATCTGTAATCGGTGGTAACTGCAACATTGGTCAAAACGTGGTCATCGGCCCTGGTGCCCAAATCGGCAAAGGATGCAAAATCCAGAACAATATCTCTATTTATGAAGGCGTGACCCTTGAAGACTATGTGTTCTGCGGGCCATCAGTCGTATTCACAAATGTGTTCAACCCCAGGGCGGAAATCCCTCGCATGAAGGAACTGCGCCCCACGCTTGTGCGCCGCGGGGCCACTCTTGGTGCAAACTGTACCATCGTCTGCGGGGTAACTATTGGCCGCTATGCCTTCTTAGGGGCCGGGGCCATAGTTACAAGAGACGTCCCGGACCATGCCCTGGTGGTAGGGAATCCTGCTCGTCAAATCGGATGGATGTGCAAGTGCGGTGAACGCCTTGGTGATGATCTTGTTTGCCCTGTATGCGGTGCTGCATATCAGGAATCTAAAAAAGGACTTGAGCTCAGAGTCAATTCTAATCATTGAGGTAAAATAATAGGTCAAAAGTTGCTTTTTATCCACATTTGCTTCTGTTTCCTTGGATTTTAGTTCAACAATAAGTGTGTCTTCAATGTCGATAGATCTATCCTGAAATCATCATCATGGCCCTTTTGGCCACGGAATACAATGGGCGTCGGAACTTCGGATGCTCTTCCGCTAATCTGAAGTTCCTGTAGAATTTTCCTAAAAAAAAGCCAAAAAGAGTTATTATTGCAATAGGTTATATGGCTTATCATCCTTTTTGGCGTGCAATTTTGTAGTCATGTAACTTACTCAAATTGGGAGGAATATCGCTCAAATTGGGGCCAAGAAAGATTGACTTAATAAAAAAATGTGTGTATTTCTAAATTAAATAACTTGCTGACAATATTGAGAAATTAAGTGTAGTCAGTAATTGCACACCAAGATTTTAAAAATTTATTTTGAAATCAATAGATTACTGTTGTTTTGCCCAGGGAACTTCAGGCTAATAGCTAATCACACAAGTCATATTTTTTGAGGTATATTACCCCTAAAAGTGTAAACTACTTTTGGCTTATTATGAAGGATGCCAATTTGTTGAACTTAGCGCCCTTCGGGCGGACTTAGATAATTTGGGACACAGATTTTCACAGATATACGCAGATAATATTATTGTTCATAAATTTAAAAATCTGTGTTCATCTGTGTCCCAAAATGGGATCTCCTATACTATCAATTTATTGTACGTTCCTTAGCAGCAATGGCAAGTATTCTTTTCCTTCCCTTACACATCGCGCCATCATCTCGGCCTGGAGGCGGAAGCAGCGGCGAAGAGTCACTGTTTCTCCGCTGACAGGATGCCTGAATTCTTGAGTCAGGAACCTTTCATATTCGCTGAAGAACTTTTTCATTCCCTCTCTCGTGAGGTACACTCCTTTCCCTGTGGAATGGGAATGAAAGTGATCGCCGGGAAGAATACGATTGTTGATCAGATTTAGAGTCAATCTGTCCCCGGCAATAGGCCTGAACTCTTCAATAAGGTCGCAGGCAAGAGAAGGTCTGCCGTAGTCAGGTTTGTGGAGATAGCCTAAATAGGGATCAAAGCCCATTCCGTCCAGTAATGATGAAATTTCATTGAATATCAGGGTATAGCTAAAGGATAAAAGTGCGTTTACAGGATCAGGGGGCGGGCGTTTTTTTCTGCCGTTAAAGACGAAATCCCCAAGGATCATCCGCCCCAGCCCTTGGAAATAGGCTTTGGCCGCATTTCCTTCAATTCCTAAAAGCTGCTCGATGGATTCTGTATGTGAGACAGCTTCTGAAAATACTTGTACCTTTTGTATATCGGCCTTCAGATCAATTTCCGGGTGGTTATAGGAAAAGGCCTTCATGGTGCTCAGGCAGTTTTGGACCTTGCCGGAAATGATGTTATGGGCCAGTTGGAGCCTGAAATCAGGTCTTTCAAATCCTCTGAACTGGGCAAGGCGCAACTCGATATTTTTTGTGGCAGGTGATGTGATCTGGCCTATCAGTCTTCCCCGCCTGGTCAGGATAGCCATTTCTATGCCGTGCTCGAAAAGTTCATGGACCGCCTGGGTGGTAAATTGAACGTTGCCGAAGATGAGGACAGCGTCTATTTTGTGGCACTGGACATCGAGCAGGACTTCATCGTCCTTTTCTACAATCAGCCTGTCTCCGGTCTTGCGGAGGATGGAGTTCTGTTCAGTGAGATAGATGTTTGCCATATTCACCAACCCGTCCTTTTCTTGAGGACGTAGGCCTGGATATCAAAAGGGCATGGATAGTTCAGCACCTTATGTTCTCGCTTGGGTTTATCAAATGGCGTGTAACCGTTCACACTCCCTGGCAGCCAACAGGCTTTTGCAGGGTTTCAACCGCGGACAAGGTTGCACCAAAAGGCGTATTCTCAATGGATTGTGCTTTGAAACCCGAAAAAGGCTGTTGGCTGTCAGGGAGGGGGAAGTGAATGATTACAATGGCGTCATGATGAGGCTTCTGACAAAGTAGACCCCCAGATATTTGAATCCTTGATCAAAGGTTACGACATCTTCCTCATCAAGCTTAAGGAGCCTAATTATAACGGATTTGGGGGAGGACACAATCCATGTTATTTCAAGATGTTATGTTTTTGTTGAGTGTACCCAAAAGTGGAATATAACTCCCAATATATGATAAGGATGCATTGGCAAAAAGGTGGAAACTTTTTGATTCGATTATGTAACATGCTGATTTTATTATGGTCGGCATGGATGGAGCCAAAATTAACCCATCAATATTACCTACTCATTTTACAATTGCGCCCATAGAGATAATTGTCCAGCAAGCTTTTGCGCATAAGGATAACATATTGAAATCATTAGAATACATGCCTCCCCAAAATCCGTTATAATCAGATTATTTCAATCAAATTGGGATAATGATATGACTTCTTGTCGAGGAAAACCATTTTGGGACAAAAAATTTAAAGATGGATACTCAAGAATTGGCTTAAATTAGTATCAATTCATCTGCATAGATCTATAACGGGGGAAAGTCGGTGGTACACGAAGGCACCAACGGTTACACGCAACATGGCGCCCCGTAGCTTAAGAGCAGCTTTGTCGCTACAAGAAATAAGAGAGGTGACAAATGAGTTTTAGATTAGAAGAAATGACAACAGAAGATAAATTAAAGGCAATGGAAATCCTGTGGGATGATATTTGTCGGAATTTACCAGATTTTTTATTACCTGCATGGCATGAAAATATTTTAAAAGAAAGAGAACAAAAATTAAGAGAGGGCAAAGACAAATTTGTTGATTGGGATCAAGCTAAAAAGGAGCTGATCAAATTGACCAGGAATGGCTGGATGCTCCGCTAACCGATAATGAGAATTGGGAATGGTGAAACCGAATATTCATAGATTCGACATTTGGTTGGTTCAATTGGATCCAACACAGGGTTCAGAGATTAAAAAGACAAGACCTTGTGTTATCATTTCACCAGATGAAATGTCCTCACTAAAAACCTATATCATTGCTCCAATGACATCAAAAGGGTTCGGTTTTCCAACTAGAATTTAATGCACCTTTCAAGGTAAAAAGGGATTGATCCTGTTAGACCAAATGCGGGCAGTAGATAAATCCAGACTAATTCAAAAACTCGGTGTGATTTCCAAAAGTGCTCAAATCAAGACAGTGAGTTGTTTGCTGGAGCTTTTTGCACTTTAAAATGGACTACAACAGCATACACCCGGACGGCTATGGCGCTCTCTATAGGGCTCTTCCAAAAGGTCTTGGCAGGATCATCGTTAATCAGCCATCACCCAAAGCCACCGGTGATGCCGGGGGCGGTTTGGAGATGTTTAAGACAGCAGTTTTTCAGACTTTTCACCAAAGATCTCAGCACTGAAGATATTGATCCGGGTTGTCTGGTCTTTCCAGCAGCCAGAGGCCAGACCTGCCTTCATACAGGTCTGCTTCAGGAAAGTAAGCCTGTCCCACCCATTTTTTGTAGCTACCTGAGGCAACAGTACACCGTGAAAGGGTTCTTGAATGATATAGATCCCGTGGGTACCTATTTTGATTTCATTTATATCAGTTATCGGCATCAGGGGAGTGAGTGCGGATATCTCCAAATTTATCTCCTTAAATTCAGAGGAACCGAGCGGGCGAAATCTCAGATTTTTAAAGGCTGCTGATATGACCATGTCGCCAACTACTTCGCACAGGGGTCTGTTTGCTGAAAAGGTCCCTATACATCCCCTGAGTTGGCCATGCTTGTGAAGTGTTACAAATGCCCCCCTATGTTCGATGAGATTTGGATTTGTTACCTTGGGAAGACTGAAAGGAAGGCCTTCCAGTTCCGTCTCTATGGCCTGTCTTGCTATTTTGAGTAACAATCGTCTTTCATGGCCGTTGAGCTTTCCCTTTTCCATGCTCACAGTCTCCAGTACCTGATAGTCTTTTCCTTAAAATCATCAGAGTGATAAAAACCCTTTACGTCTATTACTACACCCCTGTCAGGAGTGAGCATGTCTTTTATTAATGAAACCCCGGTTTCTGCATAAGTTTTGTGGGCTACCGCAAGTATGGCCGCATCAACATTGGCAGGCAGGTCCTTCAGTAAACGAATGCCATATACCGATTCGGCCTCTTGCGGATCGGCCAGTGGATCATGTACCAGGGGCTCGATGCCATACTCCCTGAATTCATGGATAATATCTATCACTCTGGTGTTTCTTATATCAGAACAATTTTCCTTGAATGTAAGCCCGAGTATAACGACCCTGGCCCCTTCAACCCGTACCCTGGCATGGATGAGTTCCTTGACTGTCCTCTCCGCAACATATGCGCCCATTGAATCGTTGATGCGGCGTCCAGCCAGAATAACTTCGGGATGATACCCTGTTTGCTGAGCACAATAGGTGAGGTAATAGGGATCAACTCCGATGCAATGGCCGCCTACCAGACCAGGTGTAAAGGAGAGAAAATTCCATTTCGTGCAAGCAGCCTCCAGTACTGATTGTGTATCAATATCCAGGCGATTGAAAATAATGGCCAGTTCGTTCATAAGGGCGATGTTGAGATCCCGCTGTGTATTTTCTATGACCTTGGCTGCTTCAGCCACTTTTATGTTTTCTGCCCTGTATACCCCTGCATCCACTATAAGTTCATAAGTGCTTGCCACTTCGTCCAATGTATCCTGATCTTGAGCTGCCACAACTTTTACTATGTTGGTCAGAGAGTGTTCCTTGTCTCCGGGATTTATTCGCTCAGGAGAGTAGCCAACCTTGAATTTCTCGCCATACTTGAGCCCGGAGACTTTTTCAAGGACAGGACCACATGTATCCTCAGTCACACCTGGATATACTGTTGACTCGTATACTACAATAGCTCCATGTTTCATGTTTTTTCCGACTATTTCCGAAGCAGAAATAAGGTACCTGAGGTCAGGCTGCTTGTTGACGGTAATCGGAGTAGGTACAGCTACAACGACCATGTCTGTCTCTTTTATGGCGGCAGGATCGTTTGTAAAGCTGAGATGCACTGCCTGCTCGAAGTCTTCGCGGTCAACTTCTGCAGTGGGGTCAATGGTTTTTCTGTAACTGATTATTTTGTCTTCGGATGTGTCAAAGCCGATGGTTTTTATTTTTTTGCCAAAGGCTATTGCCAAAGGGAGTCCAACGTAACCCAAACCTACTATTGCTACTGAATTTGCCGCCATGCTATAAATACTCCTTATGAATGTTTTAACCGTTCACGGGATTACAACGCCCGTTTTACCGCAACCCACGGAACTGTGTGCGTTTACAGGGTGCTGCAGATGCGAGGCGGAGGGTACGCAGACGTACTCCCTGTACTTCAAGTGCCTGACAATAAAGCAGATGCGGTGCCCTGTGAACGCTTACAAATGTTTTAATATATATCGAACAAAATGTTATGCAATGTTAAACAAAAGTGATATCAGAAAGGCTATGATCTTGGCAAGTAAGTCGTGTCAATTTACGGCCATGATCATCGTTTCGGCCAACCGGGCCTTAGGGCCGGACAAAAAATAACTTGGCATTTTTGCATCCCGTCTTCACCACATCTTTAATCGATCCTCAATCGCAAAATCCTCAACATAACACTGCTATGCCTGCGGTTTTGCTCAATCAGATCGAGTAAATCTATGGCAAATCCGGGCACAAATTCTACCAATTTATTTTTTGTCCGGCCCTTACATAGGGGCAAATCTTGTATTCGTCCTAATCCGAGCAATCACCGAATCCAGTAATGATCCTGTAGGGGCAACCCCCTGTGGTTGCCCTTTTCTCTGTAGTTGTATATTGTCAGGACAGGCACAGGGGCCTGCCCCTACGGGATATTGCCGAATACATTTTTATTAATTCTACAAATATCTCGGATAGATCACAAAGTGTGAAACCATCTCTAAAAATGCAAACGGTCCAAACGATGATCAAGGCCAAGAGTTCCTTCCGATGGCATTATTCTAACTGGGGCAAAGTTCTTTGTTTGATCAATTCGGCAAGGGAAGGCATGTTAAATTGTCTGCTTATTCGGTCATAGATATATTTATAGGCACTCACGCCTA
>PQXE01000005.1:87755-109476 GCA_003194495.1 Deltaproteobacteria bacterium | reverse complement strand
GGCATATTCCAGAATCTCCTGTTTCTGAGCAGGAGAATAGCGCTTGCCCCGGGCAGGGCAGCCCTTCTTCTCCCGGTCGCCTTCCTTTTCTCGTCCTGTACCTTCACATTTCTCTGTCATCGTCGATCTCCTCTCTCTTCAGACCTATAAAGTGATGAAGAAAACCGAGATCTCATGTATCCTGTATGTCAGAATTTCTTCGTTGTTTTCTGATGAAGAATTATAGTCTGTGACAAGTATGACAAGGCTTTTACTCGACTTTGGCCATTTTTAATTCATGGTTGTTGGGCTAACTTACTGAAATTATTATATCTAGCTTGAATTGGATCAAATCTACCCATAAAAAATCGGGGTATGAGTGCTTGTAATTTCCAAATCGTGCAGCTAACTCCTTGATTTTTCTGGTTTTATAATAATCGAAAAATGGCCAAAGTCGAGTTTTATAGATTTCCATATATTCAATTTCACTGCGTTATCGGTCGTCGGAGTATTACAATACGCCTTCCTCCCTCTGGCCTTGTGAAATTAAATATCTGAAAACCTATAGCTGTCTCGGATCTCCACAAAAGTACCGATGGCAGTCACTCTACCGGTTCCCAGTACTCGCACAAATCCAGCTACCTGTTCCTGAATCAGAAGAGGAACAATCCAATAAGATGGGGCTTTAAATACATCCTCTACTAAAACCGGCTGTCCTAAGGAGGCATCACTCCAAGAGGCATTCGCGAGATTTCGCTGAGCTTCGGTTTGCTTTATCTTGGCCTTGGCTATCTCAAGGGCTTGATCGTAGTTGACAAACATTTCTTTTACTCCAATTGAATCCCTTAGGGGTTCTATTTCCCATCCCTTGCGGCGTTTCTTGCAGTTCAAGATACCCCGCGGCTTGCCGCGGGGTTGTTCATTATCCGAGCTATATCAAAAACAGATATTACTTACGCAGATATTTAAAGCTGGGATCAGGTCTCCCTACAAAACATGAGTACCTGAAGCCATATTTCTTTATTATCGCCAATGATTGTCTTGCTTCTGACTCATTATTTCCGAAATCAAACATCCAATGGCTGCCATCCACAATTTTCCAACGGCCATTTACATGTTTAACCCGGGTTGTATTTGGATTGAATGAAATACAGTCCTCTTTAATTTCCGGTCGGACAACTTTTATCCTGCAAAAGGAAACATTATTTTTCTCGTTAACCTCCTTCACTTTGTTTCCTGCATCTATAACGGCACCCAAATAATAAATGCCGGGAGGAGTATCTGCGGGAACGGTATTCGAACAGTTTAATTTTATGTTTACCTTGCCTTGCCCTTTAAAAGAGATATGTTCCCTTCCTCCTTTAAGTAGTACACCATCTGAATAATTAGGAGAGTAAATCGCATAGGGCGCTGGAGAAGGATATGTAGGTTTTGATGTTAGAATTATGTCTACAGCAATATCTTTAAGTGCAGATGGAAATGTACTTCTCCCTATAACCTGAAAATTTGTATCAAGGCTCTGTCCCGGTTGTACTGCTTTAGTAGGACATTGACTTATCTTAACAGTTAGATCTTTTTGAGGTACAGGTTTACAAGTAAGCTTTTCTGTCTCCTTGTTGTTTTCCTCCCTAGATTCCTTTACCTTATTCCAATGGTCAACAGTAGCAGTTATTTTAGCACTACCTGATACCTTTAGACTGCTGGTATATATGGCTGTCCCACCGGGAGACTGTAAAGATTTGCCAGGATCAAATTTCCATATCGAGGCTCCCCCCCAGCCGACTCCATCTTTATAGAAGTATACACCGGCGCTTTTTGGTGTATGAATTGTCCAGACTTCATTTGGCACCATGCCAGGACCGTTATTTTTCACCTTTACAACAACCTGACAGTTTTTGTTCAGATACAGATCCTGAATTACTAAATCTGGAAGCCTAGGTGGCTTTGCTAAAGATATTGAGACAGCACAAAGCGAAACAAGAAAGAACGTAGCAAAAAATGTTACTGAAATTGGTTTTTTCTGCATTTTTCCAAACCTCCCTTTAACGCATTAATATAGTGGAAGATAACCCATGGTTGCTCATTATCTATTCACCTTCTCCAACAGGTTCTCGCCCTATCAGGATATGCCATCCTGTGGTGTCAAATCTTATGGGTTTTTCATTGCGAAGAAGATCGATAATGGTGGAAAATTCCTGAGGATTGTCTATCCTTTGCTGGTAATTTCCACCACCATCCGCTCTATTAAGCCATAAATAGCCAAAGTGGTTATTCAAATCCCATTGAGCCCAGTAACCATCGACATATCTTATTGCCATAACTATTACCTCCTTGTGTTATAAATTTATCATCTCAATTTTTATCAGATAATTCTTTATGAAATAGTTTGCGATTGATTGCAGGAGAATTGTTATTTAGTATTGTCTATATTTAGTGTAAGAATATAAAATAATAGTGCATCGCATCAACTTTCTTCTTCACCCACCTCTTCCCAGAACGGACCAATGGATGTATAAGTTACGTTCCAATAACAGGGCTTTTCATTTCTAAGTGTATCCACAATGCTCTGGAATCTGACATCGTCATCAATATTCACATTTGTTGTGGAACCACCGGCTAATTTGAGAAAAAGTCTTCCGCCGGGTTTCTCTACAAACCAAAAATACCAATATTTCTCGATTTTGTTCCAATATGGACTAGACATTGCGTATTACCTCCTTAACTCAGTGAAATCAGTTATCCATCCTATTCCAAACTGCCCACCAATCTTTTCCATTGTAGTTTTTCTCCTTTTCCTTTTTTTAAAAATTTTATTGAGCGAATATTGTGCCAAACCGGAGAAAGGAGGAGAGACGTTGAAAAGAAATAATTATAACTTACGGATTTCCTGATATAATTTAATTTCAGCTTGCCTCTAAGGAAACGTTCCAAAACAAAGAAGGGACAATGCTTCTTGTCAAGCTGATATGCATTTTTAGAGATTTAATGTAAATCCAATTGACAGCATGGGCTTTTCCGAGTATTGATTCTTTGTCTAAATTTTGAAGGGAGAGACAGGATGGAAGAAATAAGGCAAGAGGACTCGTTCACAAAGGAAGATCTCAGTCTATTATATGAGGCATCTACATCGATTCATGCCATACGTGATCTGGATGAGATGCTCCGGAGTATCATGGCCAAGATCAAGGCGGTTTTCCATATAGAAGGCGCATCCATAGCTCTCCATGATGCGGACCGGAACGAGTTCTATTTCATCCGGACCGTGGAAGACGAAAAAGATAGAGATTATGTGAGGATGCAAAAGATGCGGTTCCCGGACCATCTGGGTGTGGCCGGCTGGGTGTTGCGGGAGAATCGGCCGGTCATCATTCCTGATGTCTCCAAGGATAACCGATTCTATAAAGGGCTCAACCACAAGGAAGACTTTGTCACCAAGTCCATGATCTGCGTACCATTGCGAACTCGTAAGGGGCTGCTGGGAGTCCTCTATGCATTAAACAAGCTTGAAGGAAAGTTCACAGATAAGGAAGTAAGGTTGCTGGAAATCCTTTCGGGAACGATTGCCATCTCTATTGAGAATGCAAGGCTTTATGGAGAACTCAAGCAATATGCCAGCTCTCTTGAGCAGGAGAATCGTATGCTCAAGTCAGATGTGCAGGACCGTTTCAACCTCCAGGGAGTCATCGGCTCAAGCCCTGCAATGCGCCGGGCCTTTGCCCTTTTTGACAAGGTTATGGATACAACAACATCTGTTTTGATCCAGGGAGAGACAGGCACAGGGAAAGAGCTTATTGCCAAAGTCATCCATTATAATGGCCCATTAAAGGACAAGCCCTTTGTAGCGGAGAATTGCGGCGCGCTAGCCGAAAACCTTTTGGAAAGCGAGCTTTTTGGTCATGTCAGGGGCTCCTTCACCGGTGCTATTGCAGACAAGAAGGGGCTTTTTGAGCAGGCTGACGGAGGGACTGTCTTTCTTGATGAGATTGGAGAAATGTCATCTGCCATGCAGGTCAAATTGCTCAGGGTCCTTCAGGAAGGGCAGTTCAGGCCGGTTGGCGGCAGCCGGCAAATCCATATAAATGTGCGGCTTATTGCTTCCACGAATCGCAACCTTGAAGAAGAAGTGAAAAAGGGGAACTTCCGCGAGGACCTTTTTTATCGCATCAGTGTATTCCCTGTCACGCTTCCACCTTTACGGGAAAGAAGAGAGGATATTCCCCTGTTGGCTGCTCACTTTCTAAAGATATTTACCAAGAAGCTAAAAAGGCCTGCTGCTAAATTAACGCCCCGTGCAATGGATCTTCTCTCACAGTTTGATTGGCCGGGAAATGTGCGAGAGCTTGAGAACGAGATCGAGAGGGCCGTGACCCTGGCAGGAAAGGAGCGGGAGATCAGTGAAGAGCACCTTTCAGAAAAAACCAAGACATCATCGGAACAGGGTATTTTAATACAAAAGACTGATGGAACACTAAAGGAAGTGACCGAGCAAATCGAGCAGCGAATCGTCTCTGAAACTCTACAGAAGACACGCGGCAACCGTTCCCAGGCAGCCAGGATGCTTGGTTTGACACGCCAGGGCCTGCTCAACAAGATTGCCCGTTACAACATCAATTTATAAAGAGGATGTCACGTCTGTCCAAGGCATTAATCCTGGGCTTGCTGATTGGCATGTTTGGGATGGCGGCAACCCTGGTTCCTTGCGGTCTTGATCTGGAGGAAAACCTCGGCCTGGATTTATTGTTCAAGCTGAGGGGGGTGAGGGAAGTCCCGTCTGAAGTCGTAGTAGTGACCGTGGACAAGGTCTCTGCTGATAAATTAAACCTGCCGATAAGGCCTGATAAATGGCCCCGCTCTCTTCATGCCCGGCTAATTGAAAATCTGGTCAGAAAAGGCACTGCAGTAATTGCCTTTGACATAACTTTCGACCAGCCCCGCTCTCCTGAGCATGACAATTTATTTGCCGGAGCGATCAAGAATGCAGGCAATGTTGTCCTGTGTGAATACCTTAAAAAAGAGAAAATTTTTTTAACTGACAAAGAAGGGACGCATACAGGAGACTTGGATATAGAGAGACTGGTGCCGCCGATCCCTTCTCTTGCAGGATCTGCGGTTGCCTTGGCGCCTTTTCCATTACCTAAAGTACCTGTCAAGTTAAGCCAGTACTGGATGTTTAAGACAGGCGCAGGAGATACACCGACTCTGCCGGTCGTGGTTTTCCAGATTTTCGCAATGGACGTGTACGATGAGTTTATTCATTTATTGGGAAAAGTCAGTCCATCTCAAGCAGACAGACTGCCTCAGGACAAGGACCTTATAATTTCGTCAAAAGGCGTAGAAGACCTTATCCGTGTCCTGAGAGATATCTTTAATAAGGACCCGTTGATTGCAGAAAAGATGTTGGACGAGCTTCAGAATTCAAATTCATTATCCATGAATATAAAAAGGAGGCAGGTCCTTAAATCACTCATAAAGATGTATCAAGGCGACATAAGTCATTACCTGAATTTTTATGGTCCCCCATGCACGGTTACAACTATTTCCTATTATCAATTACTGCAATCCGAAAATAATTTGAATGAATATCAAGAACAACTTGATCTTAACGGCAAAGCTGTATTTATCGGACTTTCAAGGCGCTTATGGCCGGAACAGAAAGACGGCTTCCACACTGTTTTTTCTCAGGCAAGCGGATTGGATATCAGTGGTGTTGAAATAGCAGCCAGTGCCTTTGCAAACCTGTTAGAGGATATGCCTGTTAGGCCACTGGATTTTCGTGCGCATCTTGCCTTTATTTTCGTCTGGGGAGTAGTGCTTGGGATTGTGTGTCTCTTTTTACCCGCTGCCATTGCTGCATTCAGTGTGACCGGCCTGAGCTTACTTTATCTGGCTGCTGCCCATTATCAGTTCAAGCACACCGGAAGCTGGTATCCGCTGGTTATCCCTTTGTTTTTCCAGGTGCCTGTAGCTTACTTCGGCACTGTCTTATGGAAATATTTTGAGGTGAACAAGGAACGTCAAAATATCAGAAATGCCTTTGGATATTACTTGCCCGATAAGGTTGTGGACCAGTTAGCGAAAAACATGGCATATATCAAATCAAGCAGCCACATGGTCTATGGGACCTGTTTGTTTACAGATGCTGAAAAATATACCACTTTATCGGAAAACATGGAGCCCAAAGAACTAAGCAGCTTTATGAATAAATATTGGGGAGTTTTATTTGAGCCGGTAAAGAGGCACGGAGGGGTAGTATCAGACGTTGTTGGAGATTCTATGTTGGCAATATGGGCAACGGCACAGCCTGATACTGCTCTCAGGACCCAGGCCTGCCTCACGGCACTTGATATTGCCGTAGCAGTGCAAAAGTTCAATCAGTCTCACGATAATTTAAAGCTTCCAACGCGCATCGGTCTGCATTCTGGGTACATGTTGCTTGGTAATATTGGTGCAATCAACCATTATGAGTACACTCCAATCGGAGACATCGTCAATACGGCGTCAAGGGTAGAGGGCCTGAATAAATATTTGGGCACACGGATGGTATTATCAGAAGACGTACTGTATCAGGTCGATGGCTTCCTGACAAGAAAGCTTGGAAAATTCCTTTTGATTGGAAAATCAAAACCTGTTGTGGTATATGAATTAATATGCCTTATAGGAGAATCCAGTGAACAACAAAGACGTCTTTGCAAAATTTTTAACACAGCCATGAATGCCTTCAGGAGGCAATCCTGGGACGAGGCAATCAAAGGCTTTAATAAGTCAATGGAAATCCATAGCAAAGACGGACCCTCGATTTTTTATCTGAAATTATGTGAGAAGTACAAAGAGAATCCGCCTGGGGAGACGTGGGATGGATTGGTCTCTCTTGATAGAAAATAGAAAAATTTTCGTAACTATTCAGGTTGAAGGCTGAAGGTTGAAGGATTTCAAGCAGTTCGTAACGATCGAACGTCCTAAATTTCGTCCCTAAACGCCTTCCACCTTCAGTCTATCCACCTAAATAGTTACAACTTCCCTTACATAGTGCCTAAACGGAAACCCCAAATTTTGTTTTTTCAGTTTAGGCCATGGACTAATGTTACTTCTTTTCTAAATTCTAAATTCAAAATTTAGAATTCAAAATTGTGTCTGAACGGCCTTTTCGTTATACATCTCTTAAACTTTATGATTTTTTCCAAAATTTTTAATTCATCCTCAAGTTTTTTTATTTCTATGGGGTCTGAAGTCTGATTAATTTCCTTCTTACAATCACTGTACCGAAGAGCCAAAATATTACAGATAGTCATAGCTGCCTCTTTTTCATTAACAAGCCGGGAATATTTCCTTAAAAACCCAGTCCATAATTCAGATCAATGCCTTAATGGATTTCCTGTTTTTGTTTTCCAATGGGAATGCTATTAAGCGAATTTTGTGCCAGACTGGAGAAGGAAGGGGGAATTTTATCAGATTAGCGGTTATAACTTATGGATTTATTAATATAATTTTTTTGAGTTAGGCCTTTTGGACACGTCCTGTGATGACGTGAACATCATGCCTGCTATCAAGTTTTTATACATATAGAGGGGTTTAATGTGTATTTAGTTGATAGTATATGTTCGCACTATCGATCATTATGCATATCTCGCTGTCAGAGACGTTCTCAATTTAGCATCAAGGTTGGAGGGTCTGAATTAATTTCTGGGTATAGAGAGAATCCAGCCTGGAAGATGTGGGATTGATTAGTTTATCTTGACAACAGATAGAGTAAGACCTTAAAATTATTTAGGGAGCGGGATTTATGATCCTATTCGTTACGATTGTTCTTTAGCTTGGATTAACACCAATTGTCGATTTTATTTCAGCAGGTCGTTGCTGAAAAGGGGTATCAATGAAACAAATCCAGGCCCTCATTCTAATTTTTACGATATTCATAATTGTATTGGCAGGGTATATTGTGCCCGGTGTCGTGGCTGCTCAAACGTGTGAAGAGTGGGCGGGTAAAATTGTATCGGTGCAGGGCGAGGTTTATGCCCGAAGAGCAGGTGAAACACAGTGGTTGCCTGCAAAAATGAATGACATATACTGCCCCGGCGATATGATTCAAACACAGGGACAAAGCCGGGCAGCTATTGTCCTGCGTAACGAGACCATCCTCCGTCTTGATCAGAAGACCACCATCAGTTTTTCCGAATTAGAGAAAGAACAGCCTTCCATGCTCGATCTGGTCACCGGGGCTGTTCATTTCTTCAGCCGTTTTCCCAGGGGCCTGAAGGTAATTACTCCGTTTGTTAACGCTGCTGTGGAAGGTACGGAATTCTTCATAAGGGTCGAGGGCGATCAAACCCTGTTGTCGATACTTGAAGGACAGGTAGCAGCCACAAATAAGGCAGGAAGACTTATCCTGTCCAGGGGTGAATCAGCAGTAGTCCAGGCAGGACAGGCTCCTGTCCCCCGTGTTGTGGTAAATCCCAGGGATGCGGTTAAATGGGCACTGTACTATCCGCCTGTCCTGGATTATCGCCCGGCTGATTTCGGTTCTGATACGGGCTGGCAGGCCAGGGTTCGCAGGTCCATCGAATTCTATTGGAATGGTGATCTGACCAGTGCATTTTCCAGCCTTGAGGGAGTGCCTGAAGATATTCAAGATCCTCGTTTTTTCACCTATCGTGCAGGATTGCTTCTTACCGTTGGCTGTGTTGATGAGGCAGGTGTTGATATTAAGAAGGCACTCAATCTTGATCCATCAGATAGTCAGGCCATTGCCCTTCAGTCTATCATTGCCGTTGCGCAAAATCAAAGGGACCAGGCCCTTGACCTGGCGAGCAAAGCTGTGGAGCTGGCCCCTGAATCACCTGCAGCAAGGGTTGCGCTTTCATACGCGCAACAGGCGGATTTTAATCTCCAGGGTGCTTTGGCCAGTCTCCGGGAAGCAGTGGAACTGGGTCCGGAAAATGCCATTGCATGGTCTCGATTATCCGAACTACGGCTGTCTTTTGGAGATCTTGATAAAACGCTTGAAGCGGCAAAGAAGGCTGTGGTCCTGAACCCCAATATTGCACACACACAGACTGTTTTGGGATTTTCTTATCTTACTCAGATCAAGATACGCGATGCAAAAAATGCTTTTGAAAAGGCGATCGAGCTGGATCAGGCAGCTCCGCTTCCGCGTCTTGGGCTTGGATTGGCAAAGATCCGGCATGGTGATCTGAAAGAAGGCCGTGAGGAGATTGAGATCGCAGCGAGTCTTGATCCTGACAACTCGCTTATCCGAAGCTATTTGGGTAAGGCATACTATGAAGAAAAACGCGATAAGCCGGCCAAAAACCAATTTGCCATGGCCAAGGAGCTTGATCCGCAAGACCCGACGGCCTGGTTTTATGATGCGATCCGCAAGCAGACCATTAATCGCCCGGTGGAGGCACTGTATGACTTACAAAAGTCCATTGAGTTAAATGACAACCGAGCTGTCTACCGTTCAAAGCTCATGCTCGATTCGGATTTTGCCGCACGAAGCTCGAGCCTTGCCCGGATTTACAATAATCTGGGCTTCCAGCAGCGTGGTCTGGTAGAGGGCTGGAATTCGGTCAATACAGATCCAACCAACTTTTCCGCCCATAGGCTTCTGGCCGATTCATATGCTGTATTACCGCGCCACGAGATAGCCAGGGTAAGCGAACTGCTCCAGTCCCAGCTGCTTCAACCCATCAACATCACTCCCATTCAGCCTGCCCTGGCGGAAAGCAACCTGTTTCTTATCAGCGCCCAAGGACCTGCGGCGGCTGGCTTTAACACCTTCAACCCCCTGTTCAACCGGAACCGGGCTACCCTGCAGGGTAGCGGCCTTTGGGCTGAAAACGATACATGGGGTGGTGAAGGTATCGTTTCCGGCATCTACAATAAATTATCTTTGAGTGCCGGATACTCCCACTTCAAAACCGACGGTTGGCGCGAAAACGCCGACCAGGACGATGACATCGCCAACATCTTTGCGCAGTACGAACTATCTTACAAAACGAGCATTCAAGCTGAATATAGATACAGAGATACCAAAAGAGGGGACACTCAGGCGAGGTTCTTTGAAGATGATTTTTTCCCAAATTTGGACCAAGAAGAGATCACCAAAACATTTCGTTTGGGATTTCGACATGCTTTCACACCGGCCTCTATTATGATCGGAAATTTTTCGCTGCAAAACTCCGATCCCGGTTTTAAGGACCTGTATCTAATAGATCCCGGTATCGTAGGTCTTCCGCCTCCTCCTATTGAGTCTGTTAACAAATTCGATAGTGATGAGGATTCTTACGGTGGGGAGTTGCAGTACCTCTGGCGTTCGAAATATTTCAACATGGTTAGCGGCGCTGGATATTTCTACATTGATTCCGATAGCACATTATCCCAGAGAGTCACCTGGCCAGGACAGGGGCCCCCCCTCTTGTTATTTGAATTTGCCGATCCATGGAAACCAGAAACCGACCACTACAATATTTACCTGTACTCGTACATCAATCCTCTGTACAATGTGACATTTACCGTCGGCGCAAGTGCCGACTTCTTCGACCTAGATGAAAACAACCGCAATGATCGCGATCTGGATAAGAATAAGTTCAACCCCAAACTCGGGATTAGCTGGAAACCTTTTGCGGGCACAACGCTTCGTGGCGCCGTATTCAAAACTTTGACGAAAACGCTGGTTTCAGCTCAGACCATAGAGCCGACCCAGATTGCCGGTTTCAATCAATTTTTTGACGATAAACATGCAACTGAAGCGTGGATTTCTGGCGCTGCCTTGGATCAGAAATTCAGCCGAAACTTCTATGGGGGGGTGGAATTTGTATACAGGGACCTTGATGTGCCATATTTAGTATCACCAGGGCCGGCAGAACCATTTGATTTTAAAAATGCGAATTGGGACGAATACCTGGGCCGTGCCTACCTTTACTACACACCCCATGATTGGTTTTCACTTACGGCGGAATATCTGTATGAAAAATTTGATAGGGAGGAAGGGAAAAATTTTGGACTCAAGGAAGTAAAAACCCATCGGGTTCCATTGGGGGTGAACTTCTTTCACCCCTTCGGGCTGAACGTCGGCTTTAAAGCGACGTACGTTAATCAAGATGGTGATTTTGATAGGCAGGCTGGGGCTGGGGGTATCGAATCTTGTGATGACAACTTCTGGCTGGTAGACGCCGCCATCAGTTATCGCTTGCCCAAGAGGTACGGTTTCATAACGATCGGTGTAAAAAACTTGTTTGACGAGTCTTTCGAATATGCTGATAGCGACATTAACAATCCGACGATACTGCCGGATAGATCTATCTTCGGAAAGATTACGCTGTCCTTGCCCTAAAATCCCTAAATCGAAAAGGCTTGTCTTGAAAGGAGGGAAAAAAGGATAATAATTCAATTCGTTCTGCAAAACAATGATCTTGTTGCACCGCAAACTAACTGCAGAGCAACCAAAACTTATTAATGAAAACAAAAGGAGGAAAAAATGTGTAAAGTGACATTGCTTATTTTTTCGTTAATACTGGTGTTTATCGGCTGTGCGCTTTCGTGCGACAAGCAGATCGGTACCCCAACGACTGTTGTAACAAAGTCCTTTATTGATATCGATGGAGATCCCATTCGTAGAGAGCATGATCCAGAAACTGGCTTGGTAGTTACTTCAACTTTCTTTGATGGAAAGACGTATGTTCCTGGAATTGAGGCTGATCTCTGGATTTGCGATGGAGAAATAACCGTTAAAAGTGATCCAGAGAGTTCAGAAGGTCGGGATTGCCGGCAGCTCATAAGCACTTTGGAGTTATTCGGCCGGACAAATCCAGGCTACAGTTGCGGAGGTTGGGCTTGTTTTTTTTGGCCTTAATAGAGATAAACCAGCTACAGAATGGAGAAGCGTATAGGTGTAATGATCCTATAAGTTCAAACATTTTACACAAATTGAATTCTCATTTTACGCAATTTTCAAGTCTGTTGATCAAACGTTAAAAAAGGGAAAAGAATGAAAACCAAAAATATGACAATTCTAATGTTTATCCTTGTGTTTGCCGGGATTACCCTATGTTACAGTCAAGGGTGGGCATTCCGCAGTTTAGCTACCGAAAAACCATTTCAAAGCGTGGATAAGGAAAGACTCTTTACCTGTACAAACCAAGGCCCAGCTGCCGATAAGACAGTAGAAGTACAAGTTAGCTATAAAATATCCAACGGGATATCTGAACCTGAAAAAGTATCGGCTGAAGACAAAACTGATCCAAAAAATTCCCTGAAAGCTGTGCAGGTAAAACAACCCTATATCTTCATGAAAGAAAAAAATCCTACTAATCCTAAGGATCCTCAAGTACGGGCTGGTGCAAGTGTAAATACGGGCCCACCTTATGGATCTATAATCTGTACAAAAAATAATTACCCAGTTTTTGTATGGGGCGATCAAGCCTGGTTCATTACCCAAAATAACCATAATAAATGGGAGGGAGTAGTGCCTGGAAGGCCCTGAAGGGTAAAACAGAAGTATTCTCTGTTTGTCCACAGCGAGTCCAAGACTATCCGGCAGTATTTGACCATGACTTGGCGAGAGCCTTTTGGAATGGTCGGCGGCCTATCCCTTCATCATCTCAGCCACGGAGGGAAATCTGGTAAGATCGGTATGGGGAAGAAAGAGGGAACCGGTTAGCTGGTTCATAAAATCTCCGCGCACATTCATCTCGAGGTAAGTTATCTTATCGCAGATTTCTTCCACCTCTTTTCTGGCTTTTCTCCATGTGAGGGCCTCAATCGCCCCGGTGCCTGCGGCATTTCCCAGGCCCTTAAAGCGCTCAAGGGGCACATCAGGCAGCATTCCAATTATTATGGCCTTTTGAGGGTCTATGTAATTGCCAAAGGCCCCTGCGACATAAAACCTCTCGATATCCTCAAATCCGATCCCAACGCTCTGGATTACCACGTTCAGTATGGTGTACATGGCTCCTTTTGAACGAATCAGGTTTTTTATGTCGCTCTGACTGATATGGACCGGCTTTCCATGGCCTGTCTCATGAGGACCTGCCACAACGTAGACCCACTCCCCACCTACCTGTTGCATCCTGGCGCTATCCCGGTCCACCACAAGCTTTCCGGTTGGGTCCACCAGTCCTGCAACAAACATGGCTGCCAGGAGATCTATTATTCCTGAACCGCATAATCCCTCCGGCGACTTACCGTCTTTGGTATGAAACATGACAGTCAATTTGTTCCGGTCTATGTCCACCCGGTCTATGGCCCCCGGCTGTGCTCTCATACCACAGGAGAGAATCCCTCCTTCAAGTGCCGGACCGGCCGCTCCTGCACAGGCCACGAGCCAATCCCTGTTCCCCAGCACCACCTCTGCATTGGTGCCGACATCCACGAGCATGGAGATCTCCTCCTTGAGGTGCATGCCTGAGGCCAGTATTCCTGCCAGAAGATCACCGCCAAAGTAACTCCCCACGTTTGGAAAACAATAGAGCCAGGCCTGAGGATGGGCGTTTATTCCAATTTCCCCGGGCCGGATCAGATCAAAGCGGTTAACCACGGGAATGTATGGTTCCCGGCAGATATGGCCTGGATCAAGACCTAAAAAGAAGTGGCACATATTGGTGTTGCCGGCCAATGCAATAAAGCAAATATCCTCCGGGCTCATGTCATGTCCTGCCGCAATTTCCCGTACAGAGGAATTAAAAAGGCCAACGACTTCAGACTGCAGTGTCTCCAAGCCATTGCCTTGCCCTGCAAAGAGGATCCTTTCCAGGATGTCCTCACCGTGGACCCTTTGCGGGTTGGATTTTGATAGAGTAGAAACGACCTCGCCGGAACCAAGGTCCACCAGGTAAAAGACCACGGTCGTGCTTCCAAGGTCCACAGCCAGTCCGTAAGACCGCAGAGGGTCGCCCGCAGCGCTGACCTGGGCGACTTCCCAGCCGGAAGGCCCATCCAGTACCAATGTCTGCACCTTGTAGCCAGAGGAAGAGAGAATGTCAGGCAAGACTTTGCAGATCTTTAAGGGGAACAAAGGCGGCTGGCCCAGGATATACTCCAGGGCCGCTCTTACACGTGACTCGTGACTGCGGTTGTCGCCAAGAGACGGACCAGGGAGATCCAGACTGATTGCGCGGGCTACAGGGTCAAAACGGTCCATTCTAAATTTGAAAAAGCATAGGCGTTCACAGGTTATATTGAAAGATGAACGTCGAACATCGAACATCGAACGTCCAACGTCGAATGAAAAACGAATATCCAATACCGAACATTCAACGGCAATTTCTGTTTCTTTTCAGCCGTTTTGATACTCGTAACGAAAATCTTAATTTAAAAACCTACTACTGATCTCTTTCCCGCTCGGTCTGGTCCGGAGTCACATCGATAATAAAAGAGCTTGGATCCGGATTACTATTGGTCTCACTACGCCTTGCGCATTCCTTCTCAAACTGGCGCATGACCTTGCGAACACGCCATGCCATGTAGCCGGCTGCAATGGAAAAGACTAGTACAGCGCCCAAAAACAACGGCAGGGCCACAAAAAAGGCTGCCACGGCAAAAATTCCCAGTCCCAATAGAGCAAGTGGAGACATGTTAGTGGATTTGCAATACATTCTGCGTTGTGTCATTTTAGTCCTCATTGGATTGTTGATTTATGATTGTTGATTGCTCATGAATCAACGGCTATTTCTGTTACTTTTCAGCTGTTTTGATACTCGCTATGTTAGCCATTTAGGTTGAAGGCTGAAGTATACTGATATCCCGCCTCCTACAATAATTAGTAGCCTTTTCTTCATCTTTTCCCATTCAACATTCGATGTTGGACGTTCGACGTTCGATGTTCATCTTTTTCTTAAACCCCTGAACCTTTGAACCCTGAACCTTTGAACCCATGTTCTGTTTCTTCATCTTTTCCCATTCAACATTCGATGTTGGACGTTCGACGTTCGATGTTCATCTTTTTCTTAAACCCCTGAACCTTTGAACCCTGAACCTCTGAACCCATGTTCTGTTTCTTCATCTTTTCCCATTCAACATTCGATGTTGGACGTTCGATGTTCGATGTTCATCTTTTTCTTAAACCCCTGAACCTCTGAACCCTGAACCTCTGAACCCATGTTCTGTTTCTTCATCTTTTCCCATTCAACATTCGATGTTGGACGTTCGATGTTCGATGTTCATCTTTTTCTTAAACCCCTGAACCTTTGAACCCTGAACCCATATTCTGTTTCTTCATCTTTTCCCATTCAACATTCGATGTTGGACGTTCGATGTTCATCTTTTTCTTAAACCCCTGAACCATTAAACCCTGAACCTCTGAACCCCTACAATCACTCTTTATGTATATAGCCAGCGAGTTCCCTGTCTATCTGTTCAGGATCTCCAGTGTTGTAGTTAAGGATATTCTTCAACAAGAAAAAGGAGTCGAGATCCATCTCCTCAAACCGGATTCCCATACCTTTTTCATCCGTGCGAACTACACGCCCTTTAAAAAAAAGCACGAGTTTTGAACTGGTGCCTGTAAGATGTAATTCCAGTTCACATGGAGTTCCGGCAGAAAACTTGGTATTATTATAACAGTAAAGTCCTTTCAGACTGATATCTCTTGTTTGATCGCAGCGTATCTCCTTGGCATCCTGTTTTAGAGACCACAGACACACTGCGGTCTTAAATGGGACCCGAATATATTTGCGCCGCTCGGTATTTTCTACCATAATACTGTCTCCTCAAGATCCTTCCACCATGGACCTGATCTTAAGACGCAGGCCTTGAAGCCTGATGAATCCCTCGGCATCTGCCTGGCTGTAAACATCGTCTTCCTCGAATGTGGCAAACTCAGGCCGGTATAAGGATTTCTTCGCCTTTCTTCCCACAACCTGACAGTTTCCTTTATATATCTTGAGTCGAACCCTTCCATTCATATTAGTCTGGGATTCGTCTATAAGCTTTTGAATAAGCTCCCGTTCGGGTGAAAACCAGAAACCGTAATAAATAAGCTCTGAATAACGGGAAACCAGGCTGTCCCGCAAGTGCATGACCTCTCTGTCAAGAGTTATGGACTCAAGGGCCATATGGGCTGTGCGAAGGATAGAACCGCCCGGCGTCTCATAGACCCCTCTTGATTTCATCCCGACAAAACGGTTCTCAACCAGGTCAACCCGTCCAATCCCGTTATCGGCACCTATAAGGTTTAACCTTGACAATAATTTGGCTGCGGAAAGACGCTCACCGTCAATGGCCTTCGGATCTCCCTGCTCAAAATCAATCTCCACATAAGATGGCTCGTCAGGGGCGCTTTCAGGGCTTTTTGTCCACATAAACATATCTTCATTGGGTTCTGCCCACGGGTCTTCCAGAATTCCACCCTCATAACTTATGTGTAGCAGGTTTGCATCCATACTGTAAGGCTTTGCCTTTGTGACAGGTACTGGTATGCCATGGGCCTTGGCAAAGTCTACGAGCTTCTGCCTGGAATTGAGGTCCCATATGCGCCAGGGAGCTATGATCTTGAGGCCGGGGGCAAGGGCCATAAAGGAGAGCTCAAAACGGACTTGGTCGTTTCCCTTGCCGGTTGCCCCGTGGCTGACCGCATCAGCCTCAACTTCCCTGGCAACACGTACCTGTTCTCTGGCAATGAGTGGCCTTGCTATGGAAGTACCCAGCAGATAGGTACCCTCATAAATGGCATTTGCCCTGAACATGGAAAAGACAAAGTCCTGGACAAACTCCTCTTTGAGGTCCCTTATCACTACCTCCGAGGCTCCTGTATCCAAGGCCTTCTGCTTCACTGCCTCCCAGTCCTCTTCCTGGCCTATATCTGCGGAATAGGCCACTACAGGGCAGTTATAGACCTCTTGTAGCCATCTGAGAATAACAGATGTGTCGAGTCCGCCTGAATAAGCAAGGACTATTTTATTTATTTTTTGTTTCTGCATATATGAACTCACCTACCCTCAATCCCTCAATTTATAAACCAATCTATCAAATAAAAGTATTTTTTACAATGGAGTAAGAGTTCTCAACATTATCCATCCCGGCAGGTAATAAACCCTGATTCATCTTTCCCCAAATTTTTGTTGCTCATAAGTCAAATCAAGTAGTAGATAGGTTTAATGGAAACTGACTTCACATAAAGTCCCACCTACTGTGTGAGAGCCGCATGAAACAATTCATGAATCATTCAGCAGTTTTGAAATTATTATCTCTGATAATTACCTTGGTACTACTTTATGGCTGTGGTAAAGATACTCCCAAGTTGCCCAAGCTCTCAGAGGATGCGGTTATCCTTGCTTTCGGCGACAGCCTTACATACGGAACCGGGGCCAAATCAGGGGAAAGCTATCCGGCGATCCTGGAGAACCTTAGCGGGAAAAGGATAGTCAACGCCGGAATACCCGGAGAGCTGAGCGCCAAGGGGCTCCAGCGGCTGTCAGAGGTCTTGAATGAACATGAGCCGGAACTGCTTCTCCTCTGTCACGGAGGAAACGACCTGCTTCGCAGACATGAATTTACCAAAACTGCTACTAATCTCAAAAAGATGGTGCTTATGGCCAGGGAAAGGTGTGTATCAGTAGTCCTGATCGGCGTTCCTCGCCCGGGATTTATTCTGAAAACAGCGGATTTTTATACTCAGATTGCCGAAGAGATGGAACTACCCTTTGAAGGCGGCATTCTGGAGAAGATCCTGTCTGACCGGGAATTGAAGTCAGACACCACGCACCCAAACAGCAAAGGCTATTGTCTGATGGCAGAGGCGGTCCATAAATTGTTGAAGCAAACCGGCGCCTTATAAAAATATAAATAATCATAAAATACTATACAGTAAAAACTCGTGGAAACTGAGTCGGGAGGACAGAATTATGGATTTTGTGCGTATCAGCGGGACTGAGATTGAGACCTCACGTATTGCCCTTGGGACATGGGCTATAGGAGGCTGGATGTGGGGAGGTACTGAGGACCAGCAGGCTGTAAACACCATTCGTACAGCCCTGGATCTGGGTATAAATCTTATCGACACGGCGCCGGTCTATGGATTCGGGAAATCAGAAGAACTAGTAGGTAGGGCCCTGGCTGAATACGGGAAAAGGGATCAGGTAATAATTGCCACAAAGGCGGGGCTGGAATGGGATGACAATGGGAGGGTTGTCAGGAATTCCTCCCGGCAATGGATACTCAGGGAGATCGAGGACTCTCTTCACAGGCTCCGAACTGACTATATTGATATCTATCAAATCCACTGGCCGGACCCTGCAACGCCCTTTGAGGAAACTGCCGAAACCATGCAGGATCTTTACAGAAAAGGAAAAGTAAAAGCCATAGGAGTAAGCAACCATACTCCGCAACAGATGGATGCTTTCAAAAAGTCTTCTGTGCTTCACACCAGCCAGCCACCTTACAATTTGTTCGAACGGAAAATAGAGAACGATATTCTCCCATACTGTATTGATAACAGTATTACGACACTTGTCTATGGCCCACTGTGCCGGGGTCTTCTTACTGGCAGAATGCGAAAGGAGACTGAGTTTAAAGGAGATGATCTCCGAAAAATAGATCCAAAATTCAGGCAACCCCTATATGATCAGTATCTGAAGGCTGTTGCCCGGCTGGATGAATATGCCCGAAAAAACTTTGGGAAAGGTGTAGTACACCTGGCTATTAGGTGGTTGCTGGACAGGCCGGGAGTAAACATTGCCCTTTGGGGAGCGAGGCGGCCGGATCAGCTTGATCCGGTTTCAGACACTATGGGATGGGAACTCGACGACTCGTCCATGGAATCCATTGATGAAATACTGAATGAGACGGTAATTGATCCCATAGGACCTGAATTCATGGCTCCTCCGGCCTCCTAAGATTCAGAAATTCGCAGAAGGAGACTGGTATGCTCCTATGGGTTGTGTGACCACCTAATTACATGCCGTAATCTCTTCAGGGGTTAATGCCTTATCGAATATTGAGGCTCCGATGGTTCCATCGAAAGGGAAATTCTTATACGTGCTGTTATAATTCTCATCTAATTGTGCACCTATCTGCACGTCACCCGGGGTGCTTCTTACTACAGTAGTTTTGCTTGTACTATTATCAAGTTTGCCGTTGATGTAAATACGCATTCCATCCGCATTCCATGTTGCAATGACATGATAACATTTACGGGCTTCAAAAACAGTATTTGTATTCAAATCGCTGTTACCATGTTCGCCAAAAATAGCGAGTCGTATTCTACGACTTCTGTAGAATTGTAAAGTATACGCCTCATCACTCCAATTTCTTTTATTCCCTTTATGTATAATTCCAGCATATGGAGCAAAAGAATAGATATAGATCCAAGCCTCCAGTGTACCCTCATTAGACAAATCCAATCCACTACCGGGAATCTTTACGTAATTTGTTCCACCTAATGTTTTTACACACCCACCTGCAATGTTAAGGGGTGAACAAGGGAAATGCCCACTAGCCATGCAACTGACCGCGCGGGCAGTTTCTTTAAAAGATACATATCTGGGAATAGCTAAGACGCCTTTAATATCGGCCTCTACAACGTATTCCGTACCTTTCTGTTCTATGGTCTGGTTCAGTGTCCGCAGTGCATCATGGCATCCTCGATTAGGGCGAAATCCGTAAGAGTCTTCTATGAAATCTTGTTCATAGATGGCTTGTAGGATCTTGCTCAATCCGGCTTGTACCAGTTTGTCCTCCAGGGCAGGAATGCCAAGTGGCCGCATTTTGTCGCTTCCGGACTTAGGAATATAGACCCTGAGTACCGGTTGCGGAATATACGCCATTCGATGGAGCCGCTCGATTAAATCATCGAGATTCCCCATCAGGTTTTCTGCATATGCATCTTTGGTGACCTGATCAATGCCACTGGCCTTATACATTTCTTTAGTTGCCAGAAGCACCCCCACAGAAGGTCAAGATTCATCAGATGAAACAAACTGGTGAACTGACACTTCGGGTCTTTGCGGGCTTTCTCTGCTATGCGTTTAAGTTTCGTTTCTACACTTTCTTCATTACTGAGCATGACATGTATTTCCCTTTAACGCTGTTACTGTTGCAATGGCCTTCCCTCTTCCGGCATTACCCAGCCTCATCAGTACTACGCCATTGTCCGACTCCCTACAGGACTTAAGCTGGTTCTCGCTTTGTTATCACTTGTTCCAGCCTTACTCTCTTTCCTTCTGAGGCCCTGTAGGGTCTCCCGGGTTGCCGTATTTTCCCTGTATCCAGCATGCCATCGTCTCCGACCCCGGGGAAGCAATGCAGCACTTGCCACGCGCTCTGCATTATGGCGACTTCCGCATGATTAACTGCGTCGTCCTTCCCATTTACCGTTTTCGAGGCTCAATCCGTTCAACTTTCGCTTACGGCCTGCTGTCTTGATCCCCCTGTGCTTAACCTTTGGGATTACTCCCGCCAGCCCAAAGTTCTCTATCCGGTGGCTGGCCCGCCTTGCCGGAACGGGACTTCCACCAGTTGGAACATACGACCTTGCCCGGCCGCACTAATCATTCACTTCCCCCCCCTGACAGCCAACAGCCTTTTTTCGGGTTTCAAAGCACAATCCGTTGAGAATATGCCTTTTGGTGCAACCTTGTCCGCAGTTGAAACCCTGCAAAAGCCTGTCGGCTGCCAGGGAGTGTGAACGGTTACCCTCGCGCCTTGCCAACAGAATTCATTGCAAGAGATTCATAGGATTTTTTGGCATCTTTTACGACAAGTCAAAAGTAGTTTACACTTTGTTGATCTTGTCTTTTGGTAGTGAAACTTGAAATTTGAATTTGGGAAAAACGCAAAGATGTAGATGTATTACCTAATTTCGAATTTCCAGTTTCGATATCAGCATTCAATTTGATAATACACGCTTTTTAGAAAAAAGTGTAAACTGGTGAATGAAGGATGCCGATTTTTTTAAAGTTTTTTTTCATTAGTTCCGATAGAGTTTACAAATATTATAGCTTAGCTGCTTTGTCGTTAAGGCATAAAGCAAAAAATGCAAGTTTCACCAAAAAAATATTCTGTTGCTGTTTGTCTGTCGGCAATATTTGGGATTCTGGGTATAAACCATTTTTATTTAGGCCGTTGGCTACATGGTTTATTTGATGTGTGCCTTACAGTAACAGGTTTTTTTCTTGTTATCACAAAGTATTCTATTGTTGGATGGATAGTTCTTGGATTGGATTGGATTCATTCAATCATTATTACTATTTTGCTTTTGATTGGTGCATACAAGGACGGAAATGGACATATTGTATGCTATCCTGGTCAAGAAATAGACAAAGAAAATAATAGGAGTTACTATGGAAAAAAGCAATAAAGCATTTGTGCCTACACTATTACTCTGCCTTCTTTTAGGACCCTTAGGTATTCACAGATTCTATGTTGGGAAAGTTGGTACAGGAATCCTTCAACTCATTACCCTCGGAGGTCTTGGGATATGGTCGTTGATAGATCTGATTATGATTGCAGTAGGTTCTTTTAAGGATAAAGAAGATAAACCAATCAAGCCCTGATCGATTAGCCGGGAGGGGCCAGACCAACCCGCATGCGGGTCTGCACAATGCGGCTGTCTTCCAGAGGCTATTATTGCTCGTGAAAGGATATATTTTGTATTATTTTTATAAATAACGTGTTATTATATTATTGTCGAGGACGCTACGCGTCCTCGACAATCGCCGCGGATTGCCATCCGCCGGCTGCGAGGCGCTCCGCGCCTCACAACCAGCGGCTGCAGTCGACTGCGCGCGCAGGCAAGCGAGCTTGCCCACGT
>PQXE01000005.1:78853-87555 GCA_003194495.1 Deltaproteobacteria bacterium | reverse complement strand
TAGGTTATGATTGATTTATGGCTACGGCTCGTCTTACGAAAATCCCGAATATTCCCAATGTCTCTGAAGAGGAACTCTCGCCTCTTGTTGCCGAATTACTCGATATTTGTTGCCTTCAACAAGAGCTGATCCTGTCACTGCAGGAACAAAATCAAATTCTAAGAGACGAAATCGCCATACTAAAAAACCTGAAACCCAAGCCCAACATTAAACCATCCAATCTCGAAAATCGTCCTGATAAAAAGAAGGAAAAACAAGAGTCAGGAAAACGGCCGGGATCTGAGAAAAAGAAGAAAAATCTTACAATCCATAAAACCATTGATGTCCGGCCTGATAACGTGCCTGAAGGCAGCCGCTTTAAGGGATATAACCATTTTACAGTTCAAGATATCGTAATCAGACCGCATAACACGCTTTACCGTTTAGAACGCTGGCAAACCCCTTCGGGTGATTATGTTGTTGTCGAGGACGCTACGCGTCCTCGACAATCGCCGCGGATTGCCATCCGCCGGCTGCGAGGCGCTCCGCGCCTCACAACCAGCGGCTGCAGTCGACTGCGCGCGCAGGCAAGCGAGCTTGCCCACGTGCTCGCGACTGATCCGCGGCGATTAGCTGGGGATTATTACAAAATCCGGGTTAATAAGATATGAATGAGAGTGTAATGAAAGAAATATTTTCTTCTGAACGACGGCAGGATGAGCGAGTCCCAATTGAATCATTGGTCACCATTTCGGATGGCCGGCGTTTCTATGTGGAATCTTTGACAGACATCAGTAAGAGTGGAGCTGGACTCGAGGCATTACAGGAATTCCCTTCCAGCTCAAGACTCACCATATTTTTTCCATCAAATTCCCGAGTCAAAATTAAAGGCATTGTACGATGGGTTTGGAAAAAGGGTCATATGTACCGTATGGGATTGCAGTTTATGAATATGACGCCTAAGCAGAAAAATAGTATCCATGGATTCATCCATGAGCTTAACAGTGCACCAGCTATTTGAATATTCCTGATTATAACGGATTTGGGGGAGGCATGTATTCTAATGATTTCAATATGTTGTCCTTATGCGAAAAAGCTTGCTGGACAATTATCTCTATAGGCGCAATTGTAAAATGAGTAGGTAATATTGATGGGTTAATTTTGGCTCCATCCATGCCGACCATAATAAAATCAGCATGTTACATAATCGAATCAAAAAGTTCCCACCTTTTTGCCAATGCATCCTTATCATATATTGGGATTTATATTCCACTTTTGGGTACACTCAACAAAAACATAACATCTTGAAATAACATGGATTATGTCCTCCCCCAAATCCGTTATAACCAGGAATATTCTACTATCCTTTTCTGATTCCCAAAGCGCTCACAACTTCCTCTTCAACCAGGGACCAGACCTTTCTTTTGAGTTCCAGATAGCGATCCGTAAGCTGGAGTTCCAGCTTGCGGGGGCGTGGAAGGTCGTTTTCAAATACAGCCTTTACCCTGCCGGGCCTGGCAGACATGATGACAACGCGGTCGCTTAGGATCAGTGCCTCGTCTATGGAGTGGGTGATGAACAAAATCGTCTGGTTTGATTTGTACATCAGGCGTAACAGTTCCTGTTGCATGGCCTGACGCGTCATGGCATCCAGCGCACCAAAGGGCTCGTCGCAGAGTAATACGTCCGGTTCATTTGCCAGTGCCCGAGTGAGCGCCACTCTCTGCTGCATACCTCCAGAGAGTTCGCCGGGATAGGAATAGTCAAACCCTTTAAGTCCTACTCTTTTAATCCACTGTTTGGCCTGTTCGTGCCTCACCTTTTTCTGAACGCCCTTCAGCCGTGGGCCAAAGGTGATGTTTTCGATAACAGTCATCCATGGAAACAGGGCGTAGTTCTGAAAAATCATTCCGCACCGGGGCTCTACTTTGGTGATCTCTTGTCCTTCCAAAAGGATGCGGCCGGAGGATGGTTGGATAAAACCTGCCACCATATTAAGAAAGGTGCTCTTCCCACAGCCTGAGGCTCCCACAATGCATACAATTTCCCCTTTTTTCACAGTCAGGGAAAAATCGTGAATAGCCTCTACGTCCTCTTTGTGGGAGTGAAATACCTTTGATACATTATCAGCCCTGATCAGGATGTCACTCATGACATCCTCTTCCAAGGCAAAAGGACCTTCTCGATCACCCTATAGATGATGTCCAGAACCAGCACGGTAAGGCTGATACAGAGCATCCCTACCAATACCTGCCCTGTGTCCGACCACTCCTTTGCAGTCCAAATCCTGAACCCCAGTCCGCTGTTGGCGCCTACCATTTCAGCCGAAATGACGCAGGTCCAGGCAATGGCCAGGACCACCTTCAGGCCGCTCAGGATATTGGGAAGAGCGCCGGGGAGTACAATAAAACGAAGTGTGTGCAGGCGCTTGGCTCCCAGATTTCTTGCGGCAAGGATCAAAAGGGGGTCCACCTTTAGGGTGGCATCAATAGTATATACAAGCACAGACGCAAAACAGCCCATGAATACAATGGCATATTTCTGCTGTTCGTCTATCCCTAACCAGAGCATGGAAAGAGGTATCCAGCTCAAGGCCGGAAGTGGGCGTATGATGGAGACGATGGGATTAAGAAACGCCCTGACCAGACGGCTCGTGCCCATTATCAGTCCCAGAGGGACGCCGACTACGGCGCTCAGCAGAAATCCGGTGAGCACCCGTGTGCCGCTCATTCGAATATCATTCAGCAGCACGGCATCCTTGCCGGTCGTCATTGCCAGCGCTCGCTCCATCACCTGGCTTGGGGCAGGGAGAAAAAAAGGATCGATAAAGCCGAGACGCACCACCACCTCCCACAGGCCAACAAAAAAGATAAAGCCTGCTGATCCGACAATAGCCGAATGCCATAGCCCGAGTTTTTTGCTGTCCATGAGATCAGTCTCCGGCCGGCCTTTCCACGGGAAGGACGTTAAGGTTTACCCAGTGACGGAAATCAGGCTTGACCGGGATAGCCTTCATGTCTTTGTAAAGGATATCAATAACGAAATCGACTTGTGCGAAAAGATCCTTATCACTCATTACTCGCGGTTGGTCCTTAAGCTCTTGCCATACGAACTTGCGCAGGTTTGTTCGGACGAGTTCCAGGTCCTGTTGTATGTAACGTCCTTGGACGATCTGCGCTGTCTCGTCAGTGTGGGCCTTTACCCACTCCAGGGCTTCGAAATAGGCGGCCATAAACCGCTGTGCTTTCACGATGTTCTCATCTACCCATGTCTTGTTCAGGATGAGAACATCCGGGCCGGTCATTGTGCCGAATCGTCTATAGATTTCAGTGTCGGTGTCCATGCCCAGTACTGTGGCCCCTTTTACCTCTAGTAGCTGGGAAAATCCGGGTTCCCAGACCAGAGCGGCGTCTACATTACCGGCACGAAAGACAGCCGGTACGTCGCCCACCTCCAGATTTACAAGCTTGACATCCCTGTCCGGTTCAAGACCATGCTGCCGGAGCAAAAGCCGGCAGGTGATATCCACAGTAGAACCAAATGGGAAGCCGATTTTCTTCCCCCTGATATCCTCAAAACCGGATATGCCCGGCCCTGCCACCATTCCCTCAAAACCAGGGGCGATATCCTGATTGCCTACCCAGTAAAAGCGCGTGTTGCCTTGGGCCATGGCGCTCAACATGGCGATTTCTCCCAGACTGGCAAATTGAGCTTCTCCTGAAGAGATAGCATTCAGCCGGTCCATACTTTTGCCGATGAATCTCCACGATACGTCAAAGCCGTGTTTCCTGAAGATACCCCGCTCTATGCCCACCCATACCGGAATGTGACCGTACCACTGGGAACCTACAGCCATGACAGGTGCCGGACCAATATCCTTTGGTTTTTGTTCACAACCTGATAGAAAAAGAAGCAGTATCAAGCACAAGAGGCCTCCTGCCGTGATGCGATACCATTTACACATGACCTAATCTCCTGGTGTCCGTGTTTTTTTCCTTTTCACGCCTTGATCCTCGAACAAAATTCATGAGTAATGAAATTTGAAACTGGAAATTGGGGAAAACACAAGAATGTAGATGCGTCACCTAAATTCAAATTTCTAAAGAGGGTATCCACTTCATTGCCCTTGGGTATATTGTAGGTTGGGTTAAGCGGTTATAGTCATCACTTTTGTTGGGTTCGCCTGACTTAACAGAACCTCAACGCACTGAGATCACCGCAAAATTAGCGAACCCAACAAAATTAGTTGCAGACCGACGGCTTAACCCAACCTACAATTTGTCGTTTAGGGTAGCGAAGTGGATACCCCCTATTTCTAATTTCCAGTTTCGACATCGGCATTCAATTTGATTCGATAATACACACTTTTTTGAAAAAGTGTAAACTGGTGAATGAAGGATGCCAAATTATCTTAAAAAGGCTGATTAGGAAAGTTCATTCAGATAAGCCTCCTACTATAAAATTAGGCTGCCATACGTTGCAAGTTGCACGGCAAGTAAGAGTAAAACAGAACTTTGAAAATACAGGAATGCTCAGAGCTAAGAGAACCCAAGGCCCATTTCGACGATTTTGGTCACGAAAACGGCCTCTCAAGACGCTCCAAGATCTTTTCCGCAAAGTCCCAGACCTTTTTCTTGTCCATCCAGGTCTTAGCCGAGTCCGGCATGGATTCAGCCTTATCCACAAAACAATCGCCGTCCAGTCTTTCCGCCAGCCATCTTCCTATTTCTAGGGTGGAACCATACTTGCTTGCACACACGATTAAGGTTTTCATGATTGTCCTCCGATATAACAAGACTTTCCGGATTTAAAGTGCCATGGAACCAGGCCGCGCATTTTCCTGATGATATAGATTTCCATATATTCAATTTCACTGCGTTATCGGTCGTCGGAGTATTACAATACGCCTTCCTCCCCCTGGCCTTGTGAAATTAAATATCTGAAAACCTATAGTGCTGGAAGTAATCAATAAGTGCTTGGGCCAGGTTGACATTCCAGAACTCCCCAGCCACTGTGAGTTCAATCCACCCTTCCCCCAGGCTCCGTATCAGGCCTGCACGCTCCCATTGCTCAAGGAGCGGGGAAAAGACCGCCTCTAAATCAAAACCGTGCTTTTTTCCAAGTACAGCGAGATTCACCCTGCCATTTTCCATCTGCCCAACAAGGTTTCTAAAAAGAGGGGAGTATGCCGGCAGGAGAATAGCCGTAGCCACTGGTTTTTCTCCTGCGTTAACACGCTTGTAGTAGGTCTTCAGATTTCCCTCCTGGAAGAAATAGTGACCGTGAAGGCGCCCTCCTGCACCACAGCCCAGGGGGATGCAAGTGGCCCCGTAGCGGATAAATTTGTTGTAACGGTTGCGTTCCCTGGGAGTGCGGCCCCAATGGGACATGGAGAGACGTCTGAAACGAGCAGCAGTCATCATCTTCCTGCCCTTTAAAAACATCTCTGCCTGGGTAGGGATGTCTGCAGGGGACGGGAGCTTACCTTGATCTACAGCCCGGCTCAAAGGGCTGCCCTTAAAGACGTTCAACTGGTAGAGATCGGCGCCGTCCAGTCTTGTCTCTTCAATCAGGGTCCTTAAGTCATCTTCCCAGATAACCATGGTCTGGCCTGGAAGTCCGTAGATGAGGTCAATAATTACAGCCCCATTGTCCAGGTCGGTCAAGGTGGTAAGCATTTTCAGGATCTCTGCCCTGTCCGCTATACGTCCGACGTCCTGCCGGACCTTGGTATTAAAGCTCTGAACACCGATAGAAAAACGATTGGCACCTCCTACCATGCAGGCCTGCATCTTGTCCTGCCCGAAGTCAGCCACCCTCCCTTCCAGGGTGATTTCGCAGTCATCGGCCAGGGGGAACAGGCGGCAAACAGCCTCGATCAACCGCTGGAGATCTCCTGCATCCAATGCCGTAGGTGTCCCGCCTCCCAGATAGACTGCATGTATGGGGTGGCTGATCACGGCCGAAAGTCCCGAGACCTGTTCTATCTCCTTGAGGAGGGCATCAGTGTAACGGTTGCTGTCGCCCTGACGCAAGGTATGCATGAAGAAGCCGCAATAAAGACACCGGCTCTGGCAGAAGGGGATGTGGATATAGACTGTCCTTCGAGGCGAACTGTCAGGCTTATTACAAAGTGCCTGCCAGGCAGGCAAGGCCTCTTCAGCAGGAAGCGGTTGTCCCCCGGCCCCTGCATGAACTGAGATTTTGCGATCAAAGGCGTACTTCAGTGGGTCCACCCCTTCTCCTGCGAAGAATCCGTTTGGATATTGATGAGTAGGGACCGTAGCCTTCCTGTCCGGTTCCTCCCTATTGACTGAGGAATCCGTTGATTTTATCCCATGTCTTCCCATGAGATTTTTTTTGGCGTCTTTAAGGAACTCAGGGGTGATGATTTTTTGCCCCATGGACCGTGCATAGGCCTCTACTCCTTTTTTGGCCACGGGTCTCACAAAAGGCGGTACTGCCTCAAAGGCCTTTTTTGCCTCTTCGGTCCATTTCATAGATACTGTTTCCTGTTTTTACCTAAGTTAAGCTATTAGCCATTAGCGTTTAGCTTTGAAAAATGGTTCATCACGGATTAGTGTGGTAATCCGTGATGAACAGCTATTAGCATTTAGGTATTAGTAACCTATTTGGAAAACAGCAGCAAATTAACCGCTAACCGCTAATGGCTAAAAGCTAACCGTACAGATTGAAAAAGTGGTAACCGTTCACGGAATTACAACGCCCGTTTTACCGCACTACCGAACTGTAAGCGTTTACAGGGTGCTGCAGATGCGAGGCGAAGGGTACGCAGACGTACTTCCTGTACTTCAAGTGCCCGACAACAAAGCAGATGCGGTGCCCTGTGAACGCTTACGTTGTGGCTAATTTGGATGGATTCAAGCAGCTTGAAAGGTATTCCAGTAGACTCTAGGTTCGCCTAGCGTTAGTCCACCAAACCCAGGCGTTATAGACTCAACCCGTAACCTACTGATTTTACTGGTCCGCCCAGCAGGATTCGAACCTGCGACCTGCGGATTAGAAGTCCGCTGCTCTATCCAGTTGAGCCATGGGCGGGTTCTACTGACCAGTTCGTGTATAATCTCTTGCACAAATATTGTAAAGTCACTTTTTCCTCACACTTTCCCACCATACCTTCTGTCTTGGGGCTAAGATACGCTTTTCACCAACATTTTTTTCACATGCATGATAGATAGCTCCCAAGTTGAGCAATTAGCTGTCTTGTCAGGGCAGCAGACCGATATAAACGTAACCGTTCACGGAACGGTGAAATTAGAAATTGGAAATTGGGAAAAACCCTTAAACTCGACTTTGGCCATTTTGTGATAGCCTGTTGATGAGGCGCGGTTATGTTTTTTTAAATTTATCTCGTGGGCAGACACTGTTGCGAAATTTTGTTATAGACAATCCGAGCAATCCTTGCTAATGGCAGGCTGAAATAGTCTGCCATAAGGAGATTGCTCATGTTTTGCATACCGCAAGATGTTCTGGTCGTTCTGTTCGCTTTTGCACCCCTTTTTTCAAAGTCTGTTTGGAATAACGCTACAACACTGGCAATTGGTGCCATTCTCTGCATTGGTAAAAGAACCGTTACCTCTGCTTTGAGGGTCATGGGGTTGAGAGAGGAGGAACGATTCACAAACTTTCACAGAGTATTGAACAGGGCTAAATGGAATGCCCTGCAAGGGGCTAAAATACTCCTTGGGCTACTCATTCGCATGGTCCCTGCCAGCCTACCGCTGATCATTGCTATTGACGAAACTATAGAACGGCGAAAAGGGAAAAAGATCAAGGCCAAAGGATGCTATCGAGATTCCGTACGTTCTACGAAAAAAAAGCTTATTCATTGTTTTGGCCTTAAATGGATCTCCATGATGCTCATTGTACCAGTGCCGTGGGCAAAACGAGCGTGGGCATTACCATTTTTAACTGTGCTTGCCCCATCCAAAGCATGCAATAAGGCCAACAGTAAGAGACACAAAACTACCGTTGATTGGACACGGCAAATGATCATGCAAGTGCGACGCTGGTTGCCTCACCGCGCCATTGTGTTAGTGGGTGACGGAGCCTATGCCGCTGTTTCTCTCGCCCTTTGCTGTGCAGGGTTCCCTGTACCCGTTACCTTGGTTGTTCGTTTTCGATTGGACGCAGCTTTGTATGATTTCCCTCCTCCAGACCAACCAGGTAAGCGAGGCCCAAAACCTAAAAAGGGCAAAAAGCAACAGTCCCTTTTTGAACGTATCCAAGACCCATCCACGGTGTGGACTTCCATAGAGGTGGTTTGGTACGATGGTGTCAAACGGACTCTGGAGATATTTTCCGGCGTTTCCCTGTGGTACACGCCCGGCTACAATCCGGTTCCTGTCAAATGGATAGTTGTTCGGGACCCAGAAGGAAAATTGCGCACGGAAGCATTTTTCTGTACGGACCTGGAGGTAAGAGAGATACAGATCCTCCAATGGTTTATCCTTCGATGGAACATAGAAGTAACCTTCGAAGAGCTTCGTGCCCACCTTGGAGTTGAAACACAACGGCAATGGTCTGATCTGGCCATCGCCAGGACCACGCCGGTTTTGTTTGGAATGTTTTCTATCGTTGTTCTGATGGCCATCGAAATACTCAAGGGCGCAACCATGCCTATTTTGGAATGTGCATGGTACAAAAAGTCCGACGCAACCTTCTCCGACGTCATCGCCCTTGTGAGACGCCATATTTGGAGT
>PQXE01000005.1:62525-78653 GCA_003194495.1 Deltaproteobacteria bacterium | reverse complement strand
CTGGAGTCCTGATCAAGACGCTCCAGTAGTTTTATACTGAGATCGCGCAGCCTACATGCAACATCAATCAGTATTTCATGACCGAGACCATGAAGATAATCTCGATCCATTTGCGCAAGGTCTTCTTCCGTTAAATGATCCATTGCACAAATAGCTTACAATATCAGAAATCATTTGTCTCGAACTATTTTCACTTTTTTCAAAAAAATCAGGGGGGGAGTGAACGGTTACAAAATTTCCATTTCTGATCTTAGTCATTCTGAACGATTGAAGGAAGGAAAATATTACGAAGAGTTCGATTCAAATGGGAAACTAATTAAGTTCTATCTGAAAGAGCTACACAGTGATTACGTATTGGCAGACTTCAATCATCCCGCAGCCGGAAAGTCTTTAGTTCTTAATGGGACTATTTCCGAGGTAAAGATCGCATCCATGCAGGATATCCTGGTAGCTATGAATGCGAATCAGTGTGCAGAAGGTGGTTGAAGTCCTTAAAATCAGGGCCAGGTAGGCCCGTTCACAACCTATCAAACTGAACAAGTGCCCTATCCAAACCTTTTCCTGAGGATTTCTATGAAAATTGGTTCAAAGGAATCTAATAGAGATTTCATAGGTTCAGGTTCGTCAATATACTCTTTCTCTTGTAAAAAAATGTAGAATGTCTTTATTGCCGGGATAAACTGAATGTACTCATGAGGTTCAACCATAATCTTACGTAATACATAATCAGCAAAGAATTCTTCAATATATATTGATGGCACGTCCTTTAGAAGGACTATATCATCATGCATGTAATTATAGATAAAATTGAGATAGGTTTGTATCCAATATGGAAAGTCTTCGCTATATTCCGTTAATCCTTTATCATTGAGCCAGCTATGAAATCTATCAACACATTCCTTTTCCATCGAAAAATAATGGTCTTCCCAATCATCATAGTCAGCCTCATCAAGCATGAATTTATCCATTTTAATAATCGCTTTAACAAGAGCTTTGTCTTTTGTGTTCGGAGGTATAAGTCCACTTGGCGAATAAAGTTTATTGTAATTAAATTCAGTTATTAAATTTGAAACATCCTGTTTCATGAACATTGTCATAGATGGTTTTTTCTGTATCTCTGGAGGAAACAGATAATTTTTTCTTTCAAGCATTTTATTTAAAAAATCATTAGCTTCTCTGCTTTTCATACTATATGTGGATTTGATAGAATTTAGTATCGACGATTTCATTCCGTCATTATTTTTATCATCTTCCAACATAATGGTATAGTTCCAAAGCGCTTGAACAATCTGTAAAATATCATTTTGGTCTTTGATATCATCACTTTCTGAAAGCTCTATCAATGGCTTTGCATATTCCATTATTGCTTGAGTTATAGAAACTGGAATATATCCATCCGGGGCTTCCATATCAGCAAATGATGGTCTACTAATGAGTTGTTGTATTTCAGGTGGAAGATGTGATTGGGGTTGCGTTTTTGATTTAACAAGTTTCAACTTTTTTTTCTGACGTTTTGACTTTAATTTCCTTTGAGTTTTTTTGCTATTTTTTTTCTTTGTCATGAAATTAACCTCATATTTGCTTTTCATACCTTAACTTAACTGGCATGTAATAAAATTCACACGAAAGTACCCTATCATAAAAACCAAGCATTATTGAGCCTCATCATCCACCGAAAAGTTTACATCTCTTGCCAGGGTTTTGATTTCCTGGAAAGTGAAAAATGAAATTAAATCTTCAGCTTGCATTTTATTTCCTCAATAGGCATAAGGCACAAACGTTACGGGTAACTGGCGGATTTAGAAGGAAAAAACCGAAAAGTACCCAAAAAGTTTGTTCACTGCTACAAAATCTCGAACCGCTATTTATACCCACTCAAGTTTACCCGATGGTTGTGTGCCGGGCAAGGCCCGGCTGCTAATTGGTGATATCCGGGATTGTGACACAAGTCTTGCGCAAAGTCCATACCCAGCCTGATGGAGGCGAAGGGTAGCCAAAGGCAAGAGTCTTCGCTAAAGCTTCGCCGTCTCAAGAGGGTGCTACAGCAATGTGGTAATTATTCACTTCCCCCCCCCTGACAGCCAACAGCCTTTTGCGGGTTTCAAAGCACAATCCGTTGAGAATACGCCTTTTGGTGCAACCTTGTCCGCGGTTGAAACCCTGCAAAAGCCTGTCGGCTGCCAGGGAATGTGAACGGTTACGCAATGTGCGCTTGAAGGAGGACCGCTGCATCCCTGTATGATAGCTGCGTGAGATTGCCGGAATAGGGAAAACCGGTTACCAAATTCCCCCGGCGTTGGTGGAAAATCGTGTCCTGACCGCCAGCGAGCTAAACTCCGTGAGGAGAGGAACACAAAATTGAAGGATGCGACGGCATCCGAACCACCGAGTGAGCAAACCGTAAGGGGCGCCGGGCCAATTCCTTCCCGTTGATACCAAGCTGGTATAGATTTCCATATATTCAATTTCACTGCGTTATCGGTCGTCGGAGTATTACAATACGCCTTCCTCCCTCTGGCCTTGTGAAATTAAATATCTGAAAACCTATAGTACCCCAAATAACAAATCAAACCTTGGTAGATGAAAGAGCGTTGGCCCTGCCTTTCTTGTGCAAATCATGGCGTTGTAATTCCGTGAACGGTTACGATAATTCTAAAACTTCATTGACAAAATCACCGTTACCTAATATCCGTGGCTGGACAGATTACGCCCGCTATGGCAACACTGTGGGCCTTCTAAAGGCCGTGCAGGGAGAGACATTTGCGGCAGGGTGGCATCAATGAATCTTGACAATTTCAGAACTAGGTCTGCCGTGAATGGACGGAAAAGCTTCTGACTATGACCTAAATTGAGCGATTAGCCTTTAGCGGTTAGCTATTAGTTTAATGATTACAGGATGTTCTTCTATTACAAACTTTTACCTTGTTGAATGCAGCTTCGCTGCCCCCTTTGGGGATTCAACAGGGTGAACCCGTTGGGTGTTATTTCTAATTAACGTAATACCTTGATTTCTCAAAGCTAAACGCTAATGGCTAACAGCTAATCGCTTAACTTAGGTATGACCAAGAAAATAAGGTAAATAAATATGATATCCAAAGTTGACTTGCTGGAGCTTGATCGCAAATACGTTTGGCATCCTTATACACAGATGAAGGATTTTGAGAAGGAAGATCCCCTGTTTGTGGATCGAGCTGATGGGGTATTTTTATTTGATACCCGGGGACGACGCTACTATGACACCATATCCTCATGGTGGTGCATACTCCACGGTCACAATCATCCAAGGATCAAGACGGCTGTCAGAGATCAGATGGACAGACTGGAACATGTGCACTTTGCAAGCACTACCCATGAGGGGGCCATCCGTCTGGCAGAAAAACTTGTTGCCTTGACCCCGGATGGACTGAGCAGGGTTTTTTATTCAGACAACGGTTCCACTGCCTGTGAGGTAGCAATAAAGATGTCCTTTCAGTACTGGAAGCATATGGGTGAAACCGGGAGGGAAGGCTTTGTTTCCATTGAAAGGGGATATCACGGTGACACTATCGGTGCCATGAGCCTGGGCGGGGTCCCTCAATTCAAGGGCCCTTTTGATGCCCTTACCTTTGATTCCTACAGGATACCATCTCCGTATTGTTATCGCTGTCCATATGGTAACCGACCACCCGGTCAATCACCAAATCACCAAATCACCAAATCACCAAATTGTTCTTTTGAATGCCTGACTCCGCTTGAGAAGTTGCTTGCCGACAAGGGCAATGAGATAGCAGGAATCATACTTGAACCTCTGCTTCAGGGAGCGGGCGGGATGATAGTATATCCTGTGGAATATCTGAAAAGGCTGGCAGAGCTTGTCTCTCACCACCGGGTTCACTTGATCCTGGACGAAGTTGCCACTGGCTTTGGCCGGACCGGGCGCATGTTCGCCCTTGAACACGCCGGAATAAGCCCTGATTTTCTGTGTCTTTCAAAGGGGCTGACTGCCGGATATATGTCTATGGCAGCCACCATAACCACTGATGATGTATATAATGCCTTTTATGCCGACTACAAAGAGGATAGGACATTTTTTCATGGCCATACCTTCACGGGTAATCCCCTGGCATCCGCGGCGGCCCTGGCTTCTCTGGAGATATTTGAGCAAGAGAATGTGCTGGATGGGTTGCAGGATAAAATCAGTGCCCTCCAGTCCGGCATGAAAAAGTTTGGAGAGCTGCCCCTGGTGGGAGATGTCAGGGGAATCGGCATGGTGGCTGCTCTCGAACTGGTCATGGACCGGAAGACCAAGACTACATTTCCATCTGATAAAAGGGTAGGGTGGATGATTTGTAAAGAGGGATTAAAAAAAGGACTAATTCTCCGACCATTAGGTGACATAGTTTATTTTTTCCTTCCTCTTTCGGTAACAGTAGATCAGATAGAAGATATCCTGGATCGGAGTTTTGAAGTTGTTTCGGGATTAAGTCTATAGTTTGGAACCTAAATTGAGCGATTAGCCTTTAGCGGTTAGTAGGGCATCCTTCATTCTGTAGTTTACACTTTTTCAACATAGACGGATGCCAGCCATTAGCTATTAGGTAAAAACATTGTATAAAAACGGACTGTTAAGCTAAAACCTAACGGCTAACAGCTAATCGCTTAACTTAGGTGGAAATAATGTACAGTATTGATAAAATCAATAATTTGTTAAAGCTCCCGTTATCTGAGCTGATGACCTTGGCCCTGGATGCAAAGTTGAGGGCCAGGGGGGACAGCTTTTCTCTGTGCACCATAATGAACGTAAAGTCCGGAAGGTGTACTGAGGACTGTGCATTTTGTGCCCAGTCATCCAGGTATGGAACAGGGAGTCCTGTTTTTTCCCTCAAATCGACAGATGAAATTCTGGAAGCAGCGGCAAAAGCCAGGGATGCAGGTGCCGCCAGATTCAGCCTTGTGACCAGCGGCCGGGGTCTTTCCGGGGCTGAAGTGGATGATCTGGCAGTAGGAATAGAGAAAATAAGGACCGGTGTTGGAATAGGTGTATGCGCATCACTAGGCATTCTAGACCCTGAGGCGCTTAAAACTCTGAAGTCAGCCGGTCTCAGCCGTTATCACCACAATGTTGAGACTTCAGAGGCATTTTTTCCAAAAGTAATTACCACCCATAGCTTTCAAGATCGTATCTCAACTATCCATACGGCAAAGGATGTGGGACTTGAGGTCTGCTCAGGCGGGATAATAGGCCTTGGGGAGTCTGCTGAGGACAGGGTTTCAATGGCCCTTACTTTGGCCGGCCTTGAGGTGGATTCTGTCCCGATAAATATTCTGGTCCCGATTCCAGGCACCCCTCTGGCTTCACAGGCCCCACTGTCAGTGGAGGAGATACTGCGGACCATAGCGATATTCAGATTGTTTTTTCCTGAAAAAGCCATACGTATTGTAGGAGGGAGAGAGTCAGCATTAAAGGATTTCCAGGGCCTTGCTTTTTGGGCGGGCGCGGATGCCATGCTGATAGGCGGATATCTTACAGTAGCCGGTAGGGCCTTGGATGTTGATCTCAGGTTGGTCGGAGAGGTAAAAAAGCTGTGGCAAAAGGCCAAATAGCGGCCCCATATAATTCTGCTGAAAAAAGTGATGGCGCATACCGGCATTGAACTCAGGGTTTACGGAATTGTGCAGGGCGTGGGGTTCAGGCCCTATGTTTACCGCCTGGCCAAGAGATACGGCCTTACCGGAACGGTCATGAACACAGGCAAGGGTGTGATCATCCGGGCAGAGGGTCATCCTTCAAGTCTTAATGCCTTTGTTGATGCCTTGAAAGACAAAGCACCGCCCTTGGCCCGAATATCATCACTTGATCAGAAATCCATAAAAGCCCTACTGGGCCGGAACGACTTTGTGATACTTGAAAGCAAGGCTGGCAGGGAGCGCAGTACTCTTATCTCCCCTGATGTAGGTGTTTGCAAAGACTGTCTCAAGGAACTTTTTGATCCTGAGGACAGACGTCATGGGTATGCCTTTATTAACTGCACCAACTGCGGTCCCAGGTTCACAATTACCGAGTCCATACCTTATGACCGGTCCAGGACCTCCATGAAGATCTTTCCCATGTGTAAAGAGTGCTCTAAAGAGTACATTGACCCCATGGACCGGAGGTTCCATGCCCAGGCGAATGCATGCCGGGCCTGTGGTCCAAGGCTCAGCATGCTCAGATCCGATGAAGGACCTCTGCCTTTGGATGACCCTGTTTTTGAGGCGGCAAAGGCATTGAAACAAGGATGCGTGATAGCCATCAAAGGCCTTGGAGGATTTCACCTTGCAGTGGATGCCACGTCTGAAAAGGCAGTAACGCTTTTAAGGACCCGCAAGCAGCGCAAGTCAAAGCCCCTGGCCATAATGGTGCGGGATGTCGACACAGCAAGGCGTTTTTGCCGTGTGTGTTCAGAAGAGGCTGAGACCCTCTTATCCAAAGAGCAGCCCATAGTACTGTTAGAGAAGAATAAGGATGGAGACCTCGCGCCTAATCTAGCACCAGGGATCAGAGACCTTGGGCTGATGCTGCCTTATACGCCTCTTCACTACCTGTTGTTTGCCCATAGGGATACACCTTCCGCCCTGGTGATGACCAGTGGTAACCTGTGTGACGAGCCGATCTGCAAAGGAAACGATGAAGCCTTGCGTTGTCTTTCAGGCATTGCAGACTATTTCCTGCTCCATGACAGGGATATAGTTACAAGGAGTGATGACTCTGTGGTCAGGTTGGCGGCAGGCAGGACAAGGATGATTCGTCGCTCAAGGGGATATGTGCCAAGGCCGATCAGACTATCAGGGGAATTGTCTCAAGTGCTCGCCTGCGGGGGAGAACTTAAAAACACGTTTTGCCTTGCAAGGGGCAATGAGGCATTTTTAAGCTGGCACATAGGGGACCTTGACAGTCCGAAGAGTATGGACTTTTACAAAGAGAGCATGGAGCACCTGAAAAATATCCTTGAGATACGACCTGAGGCAGTTGTCTGCGACCTCCACCCTGATTATTTCAGTTCCAGGTTTGCAAAAGGACTTTCTTCTTTGCCTATTGTTTCAGTACAGCATCATCATGCCCATGCAATATCCGTTATGGCGGAACATGGACTTGATGGGAATGCGCTGGCTGTAATTATGGATGGTACGGGCTATGGACCTGATAATACAATATGGGGTGGAGAGATACTCCTTACGAGCAAATTTGGTTATAAGCGTCTGGGGCGTCTCGGATATGTGCCTCTTCCCGGAGGAGATGCGGCAACAAAAGAACCCTGGCGCATGGGGTTGTCAATCCTTTGGGCCACATTCGGGCCCGAAGGCCTCAAACACCCTATCCTGCCCGCTGCTTTTTACGCTATTCCTGAGGAAAAGAGACAGGTAATAGCACAGATGCTGTCAAAGGGATTTAATTCTCCTGCCACATCAAGTTGTGGCCGGTTTTTTGACGGCATTGCGGCAATCCTTGGTCTGAGGTTTGAAACAGACTACGAGGCCCAGGCGGCCATAGAGTTGGAGTCCCTTGCCTGGAAGGCTTTTGATGGAATGTCTTGTTCGCAGTTTCTTGTTTCCCAAAAGGAAGGATATTCCCTGATGCTTCAAGAAAAAAAAGGCATTTGGATCATAAAGCACCAGGGATTGATTGAAGTAATTATCAAGGACCTCAGGGACCAGGTGCCTGGGGAGGTCATTGCCATGCGTTTTCACACCTGGCTTGTAGGTTCTATTGTTCAGGTCCTGAAAAGGATGTCCGATAACACAGGTATAAAGACCGTAGTGCTTGGCGGAGGCTGTATGCAAAATGCACTCTTGCTGGAAGGTCTGATTGATCTCCTTGGCCGTGAAGGCCTTTATGTCTATGCTGGAGAAAAGGTCCCTGCAAATGACGGTGGGCTGTCCCTGGGACAAGTTGTAATTGGAGGAATGAGTGATGTGCCTGGCTATTCCCATGCGGGTCATTAAAATAAAGGAAAGTGCTGATGATATGTCAGCACCACAGGTTGCTATTGTGGATACAGGCGGGATACAGAAGGAGATACGTCTGGATGTAGTCAACCGCCTGCCGAATATTGGAGACTATGTATTAGTACATGCCGGTTTTGCCATATACGCACTGGACGAACAAGAGGCGGAGATAAACCTCAGATTGCTTAGAGATGTGGCGGAAGGGAAATTGGGTAAACGGTGAAGTACCTTCATGAATTCAGGGACAAAGGTCTTGCGAGTTCCCTTGCAGCAGAGCTTGAGCAACTGGTAGATGGACCTGTCCGGTTTATGGAGGTCTGCGGCACGCATACAATGGCGGTATTTCGTCATGGCCTGCGTTCAATTCTTCCGGAAGATCTTTACCTTATATCCGGACCCGGTTGTCCTGTATGTGTGACCTCAGCAGGATATATTGACGCATTTATCAATGTCGCACTCATACCAAGGGTCACCATAGCCACCTTTGGGGATATGGTCCGTGTGCCCGGAACAAGTGGTTCCCTTGCACATGCCGGGGCCCGGGGTGCAAGGATTGAGGTGGTCTATTCCCCTATGGATGCCCTGGATCTGGCGGACCAGCGTCCAAAGGACCTGGTTGTGTTTCCGGCCATCGGGTTTGAGACCACAGCCCCGGGCGTGGCTGCCACCATTTTAGAAGCAAGACGCAGAAAGCGAGAAAACTTTACTGTCTTTTCCGCTCACAAAGTCATGCCACCGGCCCTTGATGCCCTGATGTCAAATCAGAGACTGAAAATACAGGGCCTGTTGTGTCCCGGACACGTGAGCACGATCATAGGGGCCAAGGCATATAAACCCTTGGCGGAGCAATATAACCTGTCCTGTGTAATTGCAGGCTTTGAGCCTATTGACATTCTTCAGGCCCTGATATTACTGGCAAGACAGGCCGTAGAGAGTAGGGCCGAGGTTGAGAACGCATATCCCAGGGCTGTTTCGTGGGAGGGAAATGACCGTGCACAGGGTTTGATCTCCAAGGTCTTTGAGCCTGTTGATGCAGAATGGCGGGGCATGGGGATTATTCCAGGGAGCGGTCTTGCTCTAAGGCCTGAATTTTCGGAATTTGATGCCCTGGAACGTCTGGATATTAAAATTCCCAAGGCTCCGGAGCCCAAGGGTTGCCGCTGCGGAGAGATCCTGATCGGCCGGTGCCTGCCCCCGGACTGCTCCCTGTTTGCAAAAGGGTGTACTCCTTTGGAACCTATAGGCCCGTGTATGGTCTCGACAGAAGGGACCTGTGCTGCTTATTATCGATATGGGAGATCTTTTAGTTCGTAGGGAATAGTTCGTAGGGAATAGTTCGTAGTTGATAGTTCGTGGTTGGTGAATACGTGTTTTTCCTATGAGCTATTTTGACAGTAAATGTTCGATGGAAGATGAGGGAAATTGAAGAATAAGACCATACTTCTGGACCATGGAAGCGGGGGTCTTGCCGGTCAGGAGCTTATTAGCGGGCTTTTCCTGAAGCACCTGGGAAATCCGGTGCTTTCTGTCCTGGAAGACAGCGCGGTTATTGAGACCGGTGTTGGCCGTCTTGCCTTTACTACTGATAGTTTCGTAGTAGATCCTGTTTTCTTTCCCGGTGGAGACATAGGTTCACTTGCAGTGCACGGCACTATAAACGACCTTGCAATGCGAGGGGCCCGGCCTCTGTGCCTGAGCCTCGGCATGATCCTGGAGGAGGGTCTAAGCCTGGCCGATCTGGAGCTTATTGTTATTTCCATAAAGGAATCTTCGGAGAAAGCGGGAGTGCCGGTGGTAACCGGTGATACAAAGGTGGTCCCAAAGGGCAAGGGGGACAAAGTATTTATCAATACTTCGGGTATTGGCACTGTGCCTGATAGAGTAACCATATCCGCCGGTGAGGCAAGACCCGGAGATATTATACTGCTTTCAGGCACGATTGCAGATCATGGTGTGACTATCCTGACTCGCCGGGCAGGGATCTCCATCAAGGGGGACCTTAAGAGCGATACAATGGCCCTCCACAGGTTTGTTCAGGCCCTTGTTGAGGCGTTACCAGGAACCATCCATACATTGAGGGACCCTACCCGTGGAGGAATGGCCACGGCCCTATGCGAAATTGCCAAAACAGCAGAAGTCGGGATGGAAATAGAGGAATCCGGCATACCCATCAGGCCGGAAGTAGAAGCTGCGTGCGAGCTTTTAGGTCTGGACCCGCTTTATCTTGCCAGTGAGGGAAAGTGCCTGGCCTTTGTAGCGCCGGACAGGTCAAGGCGAGCCCTTGATATTATGCGCTCACAGCCGGAAGGTAAAGATGCCTCCATTATCGGCGTGGTTACCAAAGGTCCGGCAGGAAGGGTTGTGCTCAAGACCGCGGTTGGAGGGGCAAGAATGGTAGAGTCCCTGAGCGGTGAGCCGCTGCCCAGAATATGCTGAAAGTCTCAGACCTTCATATAAACTTGGTAACCGTCAATACACCCACTTGCCGCGGGTAAAACGGAAGATCTCGGTAACAGGAATCTTTTTAGTCAACATCCCGGGACTTTGAAAGGTCTTCTGCCGGGTTTCACCTTTTTTTAAAAAATGCTTTTCCGAGTAATGCAGAAGTCCAACAAAGGGGGTTTCTGCAGATCCTGTCTCTTTGATGGAAAACTTGCACTCCGGTCCGTAACACACATATCGACCAACAAAGCCTTGATCATGTGGAATAATATCAAGACCCAGGATGTTCATTTTGCCAATTCTGTCTAATTTGGACATCCATGCATTGACAAACTGCTCAAAACTCTTTTGAGCTGCTGTTTTCCCTGGATCCGCTGTGGCGGTAGAAGGCCCTGACAGAGTCAGGGCCAGTACTGCCGAAAGCAGAATAAGGTAACATGGATGTCGATTTCCCACGGACATAAACGCCTAGTCCAGTATCTTGAACACCACACGGCGGTTCATGCTTCGGCCTTCCTGCGTATGATTGTCAGCTATTGGGGCGGCCTCGCCGTAACCTACAGTCTCCAGACTGTTTTGAGAAATTCCTTTCTCGACCAAGTAATTAAATACAGAGGCTGCTCTTCGCTCAGACAGACCCTGGTTATATTTCTCAGTTCCTGTCCAATCCGTATGTCCCTCAATAATTACATTTGTATCGGGATGTTCCTTTAGTATCTCAACTGCTTCATCAAGGACCGGCACAAATTCGGGCTTGATATCCGACTTGTCAAAGTCAAAGTTAATTCCACGTAAAACTATCTTCTCAGGAACCTCGACCACGACAACTTCTTCTTCAACCTCTTTTACAACAGCGGGCTCGGGTTCCGGCTCAGGTACTGGCTCAGGCATAGGTTCAACCACCGGCTCCGGGGGAACCACAACATCCTCTTTAGCCAATATCGCACCGATTGTTCCGCCTACAAGTCCGCAGGCAAGGGCCCCTGTTAATGCCGCTTTGTCAGGGTTGCTGTCGTTCTGGTGTCCTACGTAAGCCGCTGTTCCGCCGCAAATTGCGGCCCCTACGGCAGCTCCCTTCATGAATCCTTTCTGGCGGGCTGTCATATTTGCGCACCCGGAAACGAGAGACACCGCACACAATAAAATCAGACCAATTCGCAAGAACTTTACCATACTCCCTCCTCCTCTCTTAATGAATATTTTAGACTTTCATGCTTCATTGTGCCCACATGCGGGCATAAGGGTTGGATGATGAAAAAATAGATTTGATTTTATTTTAGATACACTAAACATCATATGTCAATATATTATTAGAAATTATTTCTGATTTTTTACCCATGAAGGGAGAAACATTTCAGGGAATTTTCTAAAAAACCGATATAGAAGTAGCAGTGCTTATTTAAGATCTGAGAAGGAGAAGTAGAGAGATGAACTTTGAGGAAGCCAGCAGAAGATACATGGATGTGTTTGGAGAACCGAAGACAATGATTCGACCGGCAGGGGTAAAACTGATCCCAAAAGGCCAGGCGGTACCGGAGGGTACATGTCCTCCTGAAGAATACCAGGGAACTCCATGGTGCGGGGCGGTCAGGATCGCTGTTACTGAAGACGAGGTAGTGGTAATCAATAAAGATAATGTAGGCTGTACCGCCGCTGCTATTGCCCTTGGTCTTGTTGACCAGTATCAGACAGAACCGCTGAAGGGTAGGCGGAAATACACCAACTTAATGGATAAACCTGCTTCGCCTGCAGACTTTACAAATGGGGTTGTCTATGCATGCAAGGACACAAACAACATGCAATTTGCACTTTTTGGCAAGAAGGATACGGGTCGCTATGAAACACTGGGGGCGTCATTAAAAGCCGTTTCAGGCATGACGGGGATTCAGCCGCCTATTATGGATGCCGCAGTGGCTTACCCTGCTGAAAAACTGAATATTGCACCTGATGTGGTGATTCTGGCAGTAAAACCAAAACAGGCACTGATTATTATCCAGGGCTATAATTACCTTACCGGCAACCGCTTTGAAATGAGCACTATCGGGATCAGGGCCGTATGCGCAGACATGACCGCTTTTCCATTTCTTAAGCAGAGACTGAATGGATCTTTCTTCTGTCTCGGAGCAAGGGCGCTTGGTGGATGGGGAGGTGACCTTCTGGGACTGGGCATGCCTTTCTCAACATTCCGGATGATGGTCACAGGTATGGAAAAATCAGCAGGCGGTTTCCCATACAAGGCGTATCCCAAGTAGAGGAAAATGGGAAAATTATTACCGCTAGAGAAGCTCATTGACCTTGATGAACTTCAAGCTATTCAGAATGGCTTTGCAGGTACAGTGGGCACATCTTCAGTAATCTTTTCGCCTGAAGGCGTGCCATTAACCCGCTTTTCCAATCCAACCGGTTTTTGTTCCCTGATTCAGTCAACAGATGAAGGAAAGAAACGCTGTTTTCAATCCTTTATGGAGATGAGCCGAAAGGCACTCGAAGTAAAAGAGCCGAAAACTCTGTATTGCTTTGCCCATGGTGGTCATTTTGTCGCACCGATTATTGTTGATGGTATGCACAAGGGGACCATGTTTGCCGGTCAATTTATACCACGGAAATTTTCTCCTGAGCAGTTAAAGGATATTGAAAAGTTAGCGGGAGAGATAAACCTGGACCCAGGACTACTGCTTGAAAAAGCCGGGAACATGCGCGTGGTTAAGGAAGACGTGGTCTGGAATTATTCAGCTTTATTGTTTCAGATAGTGGGTGTATTTGCAAAGCTGGGGGCGCAGAAGGCCGGACTGAGCCGGGGAAAGGATGAACTGCAAAAGGCACGTAACGAGCTGGAAATCCGTGTGCAGGAACGTACTGCTGAACTAAGGCAGGAAATCGCCGAGCGCAAACAGGCTGAGATAGCTGTACGCAAAGAGAGGGATATAGCGCAACGGTATCTTGATATCTCCGGAGTCATGTTCGTAGTTATTAATTCTGATCAGAAAGTCAGGCTTATAAACAGAAAGGGCTGCGAGATCCTGGAATATAGAGAAGAGGATATCATTGGTAAGGACTGGTTTGGTAATTTTCTCCCGGAAAGAATCAGAGATAAAACAATACGGATTTTCGAATCGTTGATGGCAGGAGATGTTGAGCCTGTTGAATATCATGAGAACCCTGTTTTGACAAAGAGCGGCAATGAGAGAGTTATATCCTGGCACAATTGTATCTTAAGAGATGAAGATGGCAGGATCCATGGCACATTAGGTTCCGGGGAAGACATCTCCGAGCGAAAACAGGCTGAGGAGGAACTGAAAAAAACAAATCAGGAATTAGAAAAGGCCGTAGATCTGGCCAAGCAAATGGCTACCCGGGCCAAAGCTGCTAATATTGCAAAAAGCGAGTTTTTGGCCAACATGAGCCACGAGATACGCACTCCCATGAACGCAGTCATAGGTTTCACGGATATGCTGCTTGATACGAATCTGGATGATAGCCAGATCGATTATGCAAAAACGATCAAGAGCAGCGGGAATGCCCTGCTCACTGTGATCAACGATATCCTTGATTTTTCAAAGATCGAGGCCGGAGAGATGGATTTTGAAGAGATTGACTTTGATCCGGAACTCCTTGCCTATGATGTCTGCGAGCTGATCCGCCCCAGGATCGGATCAAAACCCATCGAGATCCTATGCCGTATCGGGGACAGACTCCCTTCATGTGTAAAAGGTGATCCGGCACGCTTTCGGCAGGTCCTGATCAACCTGATGGGGAATGCTGCAAAGTTTACAGAGTCCGGTGAGATTGAACTTTCATTGGATATTGAGGAAGAAAAAGATGATCAGGTAAAGCTCCATGCTGCAATACGGGATACAGGTATCGGCATTCCGAAAGACAAATTATCCGCAATATTCTTGCCCTTTCAGCAAGCCGATGGATCAACAACAAGAAAATACGGCGGCACTGGTCTGGGCCTTTCCATATGCAAGAAGATATTAAAGCTTATGGGTGGAGACGTCTGGGCGGAAAGCGCGGAGGATTGTCGATTGTCGATTGAAAGACAAAATCAAAGGCCGGAACAAACAACGAGTAACCAGCAACGAGCAGCCAGCAACGAGCAGCCAGCAACGAGCAGCCAGTCCCACCGAAGTATTTTTCACTTTACTGCATGGTTTAAAAAAGCTGAAGATAAAGAAATCCGAAGATTTACCCCTGTGTCACTGACCGGCAAAAAGGCACTTATTGTTGATGATAACCAGACTAATCTAGTGCTCTGTCAAGCTTAGAAATTAGGGTTGCGCTGTGACGCACATTCCTCCATGATGTTGCAATACATGGAGGAATCGCTATGGAGAAAAAGCATATCGTTCGCCTCACGGATAAAGAGCGCAATGTACTCTGCGACGTGGTGAAGAAGCTCAAGGGGACATCACAAAAAGTGCGCCGAGCACAAGTACTGCTCAAGGCGGACGCCGATGGGTCGAACTGGACCGACAAGAAAATTGCGGAAGCGTTTTCCTGTCGAACGAAAACGGTGGAAAACATACGCCAGCGATTAGTAATAAAAAATAAATAACTTGAACAAAATTATATTTCCGCTGGTATCGCCCTATAGTTCCACTGGCCCAAATAATCATCAAAAATTATACGCATATTTTTTTTAAAATCAGCGGCATATTTACGGCCGGTTTTATATTCTTTTTTGATAATATTTGAACAAACTTTCAAACCTGTTTTTGTTGAAGTTTGATCAATAAGCTTTTTAACAGTTTCATAACTTCGTAATATTACACCTTGCATTGCTCTTGTTATATGTGGAAATACTCGATGTTCTACAGGATTCCATTTGGACGTATATGGAGGATAATGGGCGATACGAATTTCTATACCTATTGTATCAACCAATTTCTGCAAATCCTCTTTAAAGATATAATGGCGGGAAGAATTGCTGCCACCGCCATCGGCAAGTATTAAAATTGAAGTTGCATTCGGAAATAGAGTACGTCCCGCATTGTCCACCAAAAATTAATTGAGTCACAAGCAAATTCACTGGTATCTTTGCTTGTCCCGATGTTTACAAAAGCACTATTGTTTTTCATGTCATATATTGTATGAGGAATAACAACACCATCTGCTAAATGTGGAAAATCATGATCATATACTTCTATGACATCTGTACTATAACAATGTCCTTCTCTATAGAGGTTGCCTAGAAGTTCTTTCTTTTTTGAATCCATACTAATAATTGGATTGTCATTTTGTAAATATTCAGATCTGATTGAATTTATGTTTTTAAATTGTTCATTTCTATTTTCACAAGAGCCAATTGTTTGATTTTTCAAGGCTTTACGCTTCTTGAAGCCGTGTTTTTTTAGAAGTTTTTTTACGACTTTTGTGCCGACCACTATTCCCCTATCAGCCATTTTATTTGATATTTGTTTAAGGCTTAAATTGGTCCATTTTATTTTTTCATCCATGGGGTCTCCAGCAGTGTAGTCCTGTATCACCTGGAAAAAAACTTCATTGATATTATCTGTCGTTTCTATTGCTGGTTTTCTTCCACCGCCTTTTTTTCGAATACGATCTGTCGGGATAGTCGCTATGTTTTTAAGTTGTTGCAGTCCGGCGTAAATTGAAGTTCTTGAGCACTGCACAAGATTTGAAAGATAACTTATGCCTCCTCGTGGCAACTTTTCGGCTTCCGTGGCAATATATATTCTTCTTTCCTTTTCAGAAAGC
>PQXE01000005.1:0-62085 GCA_003194495.1 Deltaproteobacteria bacterium | reverse complement strand
CCAGATTTAGTGTATAAGAACTTCATTTTTTGTGACTAATTTTTAGTTGTAACGAGAATGAAATCCGCCCGTAGGATGCTACGGCTCTGTTTAATTTTGTTCAAGTTATTTATTTTTCGTTCCTTAGTAACGGATGGTTTCGAGATCGCACTTAACGGAAAAAAGCGAGAGTCGCCGCCACGGCAAAAACTGCTCGACGGAGAACAGGAAGCCAAGGTGATCGCACTGCGTCTGGGTGAGCCTCCCAAGGGGTTTGCCAATTGGTCGCTACGTCTTCTTGCCAAGCAAGTGGTGGAACTGGCAATCGTGGATTCCGTCAGCCATGAGACACTACGGAAAACGCTAAAAAAAACGGGATGACGAGGCGAAAGATTCAATACTGGGTGATCCCGCCCGAAGCCAACAGCGAATTCGTTGCGTGCATGGAAGAGGTGCTGGAAACCTACGCTACGCCCTATGATGCGGCGTTTCCGGTCGTGTGCATGGACGAGCAACCGGTGCAACTGCTCAAGGAAACCCGAGTGCCGATCCCCGCAAGCAAGGATCATCCCCGAAGAGTCGACTATGAATACGAACGGGCAGGAACGGCCTGTATTTTCATGTTCGCGGAACCGTTGTTCGGCTGGCGCAAGGTGAGCGTTCGGCCACATCGCACGAAAGTCGATTGGGCTTTTGAAATGGAAGCACTTCTTCGAACGCGTTATGCGGCTGCCGAAAAGGTCATTTTGGTTGCTGACAACTTGAATACTCATACAAAAGGTGCGTTCTACGAAGCGTTCCCGCCGGATAAGGCACGTGCGATTGTACAACGCCTGGAGTTTCGTCTTACGCCAAAGCACGGTAGTTGGTTAAATATCGCTGAGAACGAATTGAGTTCGATGACCCGCCAATGCCTGTCGGGTCGCCGCGTTCCAAACATTGAGATGCTTCGAGAGGAAGCCGATGCCTGGGCGATGTCCAGCAACGACAGGCAAAGAGGAGTCGACTGGCAATTCACCATCGAAAACGCCCGACACAAACTGAAATCACTATACCCTAAAATTAAACATTGACAAAGCACTAGNNNCCGATGCCTGGGCGATGTCCAGCAACGACAGGCAAAGAGGAGTCGACTGGCAATTCACCATCGAAAACGCCCGACACAAACTGAAATCACTATACCCTAAAATTAAACATTGACAAAGCACTAGATATATTGACACACCTTTTAGAGTTAGTCGGTATGCGTGTAGTTGCTCTCAGAAACGGTGCGGATGTTATCCCAACATTAACAAATGCCCTTGAGTTAGGGGACCCGTTTGATTCTTGCATTATTGATATTCAAATTCCCGGCATGAGCGGCTATGAAGTAGTAAAACAGATTCGCTGTTCCCAATCAACAATCAACAATCAACAATCGACAATCCAGAGCCTTGCCCTGTCTTCTTTGATGGAGCGGGATGCCAAAAAATGTGAAGAGGCCGGTTTTGATGGCTTCCTGAGCAAGCCGATTCGCAGAGAAAAGCTTTACAGGATGCTGGAAAGAATAATTGGTAAAAGGGTAGTTGAAGGCAAAAAAGATGAAGTAAAAGAAAAGATCATTACCCAGTATTCAGTCCGAGAGGAGATGAAGCATTCTGTGCGTATTCTTCTGGCAGAGGACAATCCTGTCAACCAGAAGCTTGCAAAGATGATGCTCACCAAGGCCGGTTACCAGGTGGAGGTGGCTGATAACGGCAAGGAGACTGTTGAAAAATACACCGCATCTCCAGAAGATTTTGACCTGATTTTTATGGATATCCAGATGCCGGGAATGGATGGATTGGAAGCAACAAAAGCAATCCGGAATTGGGAGAGGTCATTAGTCACTGGTCATTGGTCAATAGAAAAGGATAGTAGAAATGGCAAGTGGCAAATGACAGATGACAGCCCGATTGGTGAAATGACAAATGACAGGAGCGAAGCGACCCGTATTCCGATCATTGCAATGACCGCCCATGCAATGAAGGGTGACAGAGAAAGATGTGTTGAAGCGGGCATGGACGACTACATCACAAAGCCTATCAAAAGGGAGCTTGTCTTTGAGATCCTTGAAAAGTGGGTTTTTAGGGAAAATTTTAATGAATTTTAAGGAATCAGCAGAGAATCTTGGATTGGAAGAAGATGAATATCTTGAATTGATTGATCTTTTTGTTGAGGTCGGAAAAACCGACCTGGACAAACTCCAGTCCGGCATTGATGACGAAAATGCAGAAGAAGTGGCTAAGGCTGCTCATTCCCTGAAAGGCGCTTCCGGCAACCTTGGGTTAATGGAGTTTTTCCAGATTGCAAAAAAAATCGAAGAAAAAGGACGAAACGGTCAACTTGAGGGAACAGCAGAAGCCACACGGGCGTTAAAAGAACGGCTGAAAGCTGTTGCTGAGTTTTCTCGAAGTGCCTAAAGTTGCAGATGCGGTGCCCTGTGAACGCAATCCACAGTGCTGGTAAGCGTTCACAGGGTGCTGCAGATGCGAGGCGACGGGCACGCAGACGTACTCCCTGTACTTCAAGTGCCCGGCAACAAAGCAGGTGCGGTGCCCTGTGAACGCTTACGATTATATTTCACCGGATGTCACCATATTGCAGAGTAACTCCCTGTAGTTTATACCTGCCTCCTTGAACCCTTGGGTGCCGAAATTCATATTCGCTTCGAGGATAAGGATTTTTCCCTGATGCTCGCACATGTCAAGCCCTACAAAATCGAAGTTGCACCGGATAGCAACATCCAGTGCCAGGTTCAGGATATCTTCAGGGACAGGATCAAGTGTAATCCTCCCTCCCTTGGCCACATTGGTGCGGAATTCCCCCGGAGCTGATTCCTTCCAGTAGGCATGGACAATGTGTTTGCCCAGAATTACCACCCGAAGGTCTCTTTCCATGTGTATATATTGTTGAACATAGGCTATCCTGGTCTTACTGAGATATGCCTCCAGATCACTCTCGTTCTTAATCAGAAAAACACCCTCTCCCTTTGAGGACCCAATAGGCATCTTCCCTACACAAGGAAATCCAAAATAGTCGAGGATTTTCATCTTCTGTTGTTTGCCGAAAAACAGACGGGTTTCTGGTGTGGGGACGCCCAGGAGATTAAACAGAAGTGTCTGCTTTATCTTATCACCCAAATGCCGATAGCATTGCACACTGGGAAAGGTCTTTTTTCCCATTGCATCCAGGGCATCTGCAAAAAATATGGTCGGGAAATAGACCTTGGGGGCATTCCGGATCAGGGCCCTCTCCTCTGATGAATAATCTGCCAGATTGGTCCTAACTCCGATAGAAAGCACTGATGGGCAGCGTCTTAGCTGGTAACCCAGGGCAATCCGCAAAGCTTGGTCATCCCGGGTAATTTCTTCCGCCATCTTCGCACCCCCAATCAACAATCAGCAATCCTTTAATTCCTCAATCGTTTTACAATTCTATCGATGATCTCGGTAAATTCAGTCAGTTTCAAGACATAAGCCAATATTCCGTATGAAACAATGCCCAATGACATTGATGCAAATACCTTGATAGTTAAAAGCCAGATCCCGGGGCTGCCTGTAATGCGAATCTGGACCCACCACACCAACAGGCCCATTATGCCCGAGGCCAGGAAAATTTTTACCAGTGACATGAAAAGCCTGCCTGCAGGATATCCGTCTATTTTTCTGTAAAGCACTGTGGCCAGGAGCATGAAGTTGAGTATCATGGTGACCGACGTGGAGAGCGCTATGGCCCTGTGCTGTAATTTATCCAGTACGGCAAGTATGATGCATATATTAACAGCTACTGCTAAAAAGCTTCCTATTACCGGCCATCGGGTGTCATTAAGGGCATAGAATGCCGGCACTACTATCTTCACCGCCGCATAGGCCAGAAGGCCGAAGGAATAAAACCTCAAGGCCTGGGCTGTCATGAAAGTGTCTGATTGGGAAAAGCGGCCGTGTTCGAAGATAAGTCCTACTATGGGTTCTGCCAGGACCCACAGCCCCACGGCAGCCGGAATTGTAAGGGCAAAGGCCAGGGTAAGAGACGAAACCAGCGTATCACCCAGTACTTTGTGGTCTCCATTGGTTGCCAGCCTTGCCACGACAGGAAGTGTTGCTATGGAAATAGCCACACCAAAGAGCCCGATTGGAAACTGTACGAGCCGGAATGCATAGTTCAGCCAGGCAACACTCCCTTCTGCGCAGCGAGAGGCGAAGTTTGTATTTATAAAGATGTTAATCTGGGTTGCGGAAAGGCCTATTATGGCAGGCACTATCAACCGGCCTATGCGTTTCAGTCCCGGGTCCGCCAGATCCATTACGGGCTTTATTCTGAACCCTTGGCGCAGAATGACAGGCACTTGTATTCCCATTTGAGACAGGCCGCCCAGCAGGGTCCCCACAGCCATACCTACTATTGCTGGTTGTTCCCACAATGGAAACAGCATGGCAAGTCCTACGCCGACAACTATGGATGTCATGTTGAAGCAACTGGATGCAAGGGACGGGATAAAGAAATAACCTTTTGTGTTCAATATCCCCATAAGGACGGATGCAAGGGAAACCAATAGCAAGAAGGGAAACATTATGATTGTCAGCCGCTGGGTGAGTTCCACCTTGCCGGCGACTTTGGCAAAATCCGGGGCGAGCAGCATTACCAGTTCATTTGAAAAGATCATGCCGAGAATAACGGTCAGGGAAACCACTACAGTTAGTACTGCCAGGACGTTGTTTACAAGGCGCCAGGTCTCTTCTTTTGAGCGTTTTTGATCGTATTCGGTAAAGACCGTAACAAATGCTGCGCTGAGGGCACCCTCTGCAAAAAGGTCCCTTAAAAGATTGGGTATCCGGAAGGCCACAACAAAGGCGTCCATTGCAGTACCTGCGCCAAAGAGGCCTGCAAGCACCTGCTCCCTCACAAGGCCCAATATGCGGGAAAAGAATACGGCAATACTCACCGATCCTGCCGACCGGGCAAGATGGGCGGCCTTGCCATCATGGTTGGACGTGTGTTGCGTGCTCAAGGTTACCTGCTAATAGTATAGGAATTTCCTAAGTCCCGCCGAAGGCGGCTAAACTCAGGGACCGGCAGCAAGGACCAGATCACCTTTTATTACTCCAAGGTGCCTTGCCACCACATCACATTTTGCCTTCAGGAAGAAAAAGATAGGGGCGTCCGATTCTGACAGGGTCTCGTAATTTCCCTGACCTTTACTGATAATGACAGGGGCTTTTCTGAACAGCTCACGGAATTCCGGGGTACACTGGTCCAAAACAGTACCAGGGGCGGCACATCCGGATGAAATGATGGTTGCTGTTTTGTCAAGGCCTGCTTCCAGGGCGTCTTCTCTGGTAGCATCGTTAATAATCGGTTTTTCTCTGACCACATAAGTGACCGTATGTGCCAGGGTCTCTATCAGCAGGCGGTCAAAGACCGTCTCCCCTGTGTTGTCACCCAGATAGAGAATCCAGTCAGCCCGGGTTATTGCCTTTTTAAATTCCTCTTCATCCCATCGGCCAAAAGACTGGTCCATTATTTTTTGAATCTCTGATTCCAGGTCATAACTTGATGATATCCCGAAATCAATGACATTTCCTATTGTGGCAAGCTGCATAGCAAGTCCCAAAGGGTCTTCAGACTCCAAGACGTTCTTTTTCAACTGAGGATAAAGGGCAAGCGCCTTCTCGGTTCCTTGCTTTTTCACTGTTTTAAAAGGGTCTGATTCGCCTGTATAGCTGTTTATAAGATCATATACCATTACTGCTGTCTTGGGTGGCGGATCATCCAGCTTAATGCTTTTTATTTCCCCCCCCAGATCTATCAGCAGTTTGCGGATTTTCTCGTCGGAAAGGCCCACTAGACGCCCGGTTCTCAATGCCTGGATCATGAAACAGGGAATACAATCCAAAAATGTGCGCATAATTTTCCTAAACCTCCTTAATCCATCTCCAGCGAATTCCGCCCGGGGTGTCCATTACCTCCACTCCAAGATCAAGGAGTTGCTGCCGGATATCATCCGCCTTGTCCCAGTCCATTGAGGTCCTGGCTTTCTCCCTCCGGGAGACCAGGTCCTGGATTTTCCTTGACAGATCAGGATCAGGGATGGAAATATCCAGGCACCCAAGGACCTTGTCCACATTTTGCAGGGCGTCCATGACATTTTTTGCATCCATGGGTGAAAGCCTTTGGGCGGAAATAAGCGAGTTTACATGCCTGATCAATCTGAAAATCGCCCCCAGGGCCTTTGAAATGTTAAGATCATCATTAACAGCATGGTTAAAATCGTTTTTCATTGCCTCCAGGGCCTTTTTAATATCCGGTCCCGGTTCTCCGGCATGGTTTTTATCAATAGTAAGGGCCTGGATTTCAGAGACAAAGTAGTCAAGCCGTTTCAATGCCTTTGCTGATTCTTCCAGATGGTCGTAAGAAAAATGAAGGGGCTTTCTGTAATGTGTCCTGAGCAGGAAAAATCTTACATACCTTCCGGTAAATCCTTTTTCATTTAAATCCCGCAGGGTGACAACATTGCCTGCTGAGCGCGACATCTTTTTTCCGTTAACCAGAATAAGCTCGCTGTGAATCCAGGTCCGGGCAAGTGGCTGGTTCGTGAGGGCCATTGCAATGGCAATCTCGTTTTCATGATGGGGGAAAATAAGGTCGCAGCCGCTTGTATGAACATCGAAAAATTCTCCCAGATAGTGCATTGACATGGCAGCACACTCTATGTGCCAGCCAGGCCTGACCTTCCCCCATTTTGTTTCAAACCCAATTCCCCTCTTGAGCTCATCCAGGGTTACCCGTTTAAAGAGGGTAAAGTCAACAGGGCTGTCCTTTTCGTAGTCGTCAAGGTCCACTGTCCTTCCAATGTCAATATTGGAAAGATCCACCCTGGAAAGCCTTCCATATGATGGTAGTTTTGAGATATCAAAATATACAGAACCGTGTTTGACATATGCATAGCCCGCATCAATGAGTCGCTTGGTCATTTGAATCATTGCCTCAACATGGGCGCTTGCCCTGGGATAGCAGGCGGCAGGTCCGATATTCAGGGATGACACGTCCTCCATAAATGCCTGGGTATAACGGTCTGTGAGCTCCTTGAGACTTATCCCTTGAGACAGGGAGGCCTGGATCGTCTTGTCATCCAGATCGGTAACATTCATTATGTGGGTGACCTCATAATCCTGGTATTCAAGTGTGCGTTTCAAAAGATCCGCAATCACCAGCCTCCTGCAGAGTCCCAGGTGAGCGAATTCATGGACAGTGGGTCCGCAGGAGTAGATCCCTGCCTTTCCCGGGTTTAAGGGCTCAAAGATTTCCTTTCTCCGGGTAAGGGTATTAATAAGTTTCAGGGCTTTGGCCTGATCTGCCTTCTCAACCAGTGGAACTGAAAAAATGTCTGTACTCAGGTAACGGTCGCCTCCATCGGGAAAAATTACGACCACAAGGCCCTGTTCCAGTTTCGCAGCCTCTGAAAGGGCCACAGCCATGGCAGCCCCTGAACTCATCCCGACAAAAAGCCCTTCTTCGCACGCAAGCTTTTTGGTCAGCTCAAAGGCCTCATCATCGTGCACATTGACAATGTCATCCGGCAGGCGCTTGTCAAAGATCCCGGGCCGGTAGGATTCCTTCATATTCTTAAGTCCCTGGATGCCGTGACCAAAATATGGCTCCACTCCGACTATCCGGACCTTTGGATTGAGCTCTCGAAAGCGTTGCGTAACTCCCATCAAAGTGCCGGTGGTCCCCATGGCGGTGACTACCACATCTACCCTGCCTTCGGTCTGCTCCCAGATCTCCGGGGCAGTACCATGATAGTGGGCCAGAGAATTGTCAGGGTTGTTGTACTGGTCTGTGCAGAAGTAGCGGTCAGGGTTTTCAAGCGCCAGCTTGTATACAGCCTCTATGGCACCATCAGTCCCAAGGCGGGCGGGAGTCAGGTGGATCTCGGCGCCATAAGCCCGCATGATTTGACGACGCTCGATACTGGCTGCTTCGCTCATGGCGATAAGACAGCGATAACCCTTTACAGCCGATACCATCGCAAGGCCAATGCCTGTATTCCCGCTGCTTGCTTCAAGGATTATCTTGTCCTTTGTGAGTTCTCCCCGTTTTTCCGCCCCTTCAATCATGGAAAGAGCTATACGATCTTTAATAGAGCCTCCTGGATTGAAGCTTTCCATCTTTGCCATGATAGTGACTTTCTTGCCGGGATCGAGACGGCGAATAGGGACAAGCGGAGTATTACCAATTGTATCCAGGATATTTTTAATAGATTTTCTCATTTGTATCCGAAGCTAATTCTTTATTCCAATATTCCAAATATTATTTCCTTTTTTAAATTCAAAATTTAGAATTCAACATTGTATCTGAACGGTTTTTTCGTTCAAACACAATATAGGAACGACTATATTGACAAAAAACTTATGCATCAACATAAATTCACAGACTTTCCTTAACAAAGGCCGTGAGGTTGTTCACATTTACCTGCAAAAAAATAACAATATTAGGCGACACCAAAGACAATTTATGCTTTGCTGTGACCTAAGTTGAGCAGTTAGCTGTTAGCCATTAGGGTTTAGCTTTGAAAAATCAAGGCATTACATTAATTTAAAATAACACCCAACGGGTAAATGTTTGTAATAGCAAAACCTCCTGTAATCATTAAACTCAGGGATCACAAGAAATGCTATGTTTTCTCAAGAAGCAATGTGCAGAATTTTAGATAAATATCTATAAAATCCATAAGTTATAGTTCTATATTGCACAATTTATTATGAGAAATCTTTTGCTTGTAGTTTCAAGTACTTAAGTCCATAAAGGATCATTTCTTGTGATCTCTGAAACTAATAGCTAACCGCTAAAGGCTAATCGCTTAATTTAGGACAAAGAGACAAGAGGTATTCATGAAGGCATTGCAGAATTTTAAAGACCTGAAGGACGTTGAATCTATCTGGATGCTGACCCGTGAATACAGAGGGATAGCCGGTGCGGGTGGAGTTAAGGATGTGAGCCGGGATCTTGCGGAATCACTGGCGAGTGCCGGCTATGAGGTCTCAGTCATTATGCCTCGTTACGGCTTTGTAAAGCCGGAAGAGTTGAGTTTTAAGACCATTGGTCCACAATTCGATGTAGACGCAAACTACGCACATGAGGAACGTAGAGAACGCGTAAGCTTTTGGCACCAAAAGCTGAATGGTGTTGATATAATACTTGTGGAGGCAAACCGCTTTAGTGAAAAGTTGGGGGTCTATGTATACACCGGGGAAGAAGAGACCCTTGATCCCAGTCATAAAAAAGGGAAGGGTCACTTTGACTATTTTGCCATGAATATCCTGCTTCAGAAGGCCGCACTGGATTATGCAATTTTTACAGGTACCAGGCCGGATGTGTTTCATTGTCAGGATGGTCACACAAGTGTGCTCCCGGCCATGATGAGGGAGATTGAGGGCTTCCGGCACTATTTCAAGGGCAGTAGTGCCCTGCTTACCATCCATAATGCCGGCTTAGGCTACCATCAGGATGTGGCGGATATGTTGTTTGCCATGACTATAACCGGTCTCCCCCAGAGGACGATCTACAGTAGTGTTCTCAACGGTTCCTTTGATCCGTTTCTTGCCGGTGCTGCTTATGCGCCTATAAATACAGTGAGTGAAAATTATGCCAGAGAGCTTCAGGAGACCGAACTTGACGCCCTTACAGGCTGGCTGGGTCATGCTCTTAAAGATAGAGGCATATTTATCGAAGGAATTACCAACGGCATAAATCCTGAAGAGTTCAGCCCCGGGCATCCGGAAATATTAGGGCTTCCTGCGGCCTTTGATCCGGCCAAGGGTGATCTGGCAGGCAAGGCAATCTGCAGAAAGGAGATGGTCATCAGACTGATGTTTGCCGAGTTTGGCGATATCAAAATGTATGGTTCCATTGATTATAGCCCAAGTCAGCCTTTGATTACTGTTGTGAGCCGTCTTTCCGAGCAAAAAGGTCTGGATATACTGGGTCAGGCCCTGGAAGTGCTAATGGAAGAGGACAAAAACATTCAGGTAGTAATTCTTGGCAATGGGAACAGGGATATAGAAAACCATCTCATATCCTTTGCAGAACGCCTTGCCTGCGAGGAACGGCTTGCAGTGCTTATAGGATATGATTCAGGGCTTGCAAACCTCATATATGCCGCAGGGGATTTTTTTATAATTCCATCCCGATACGAACCCTGTGGACTCACTGATTTTATGGCCCAACTCATGGGCAACCTGCCCATTGTCCGCACTACAGGCGGGCTGGTCAAGGTAAGGGATGGTTTTAATGGTTTTTCTTATAAAGACAATACGCCTGATGCCCTTATTCAGTCCGTAAACAGGGCCTTAAAGATCTACAGAAATTCACATGATACCATAAAGGAGATGCAAGTAAACGCAGTGCATAATATATATAAGAATCACACATGGGATAAAGTAAGAAAAAAATATATAAGACTTTATCAAAGGTCTATGGAGTTGATAAGTAAGTAACAATTAATATCTTGGAAAAATGAAAGGAGAAATCATGAACACAATACAAATCATGCCGTGCCTTGACATGAAAAATGAAAGGGTTGTCAAGGGTATACATTTTGTAGACTTGAAGGATGCAGGTGATCCAGTAGAAAATGCATCGTTTTATGAAAAGCAAGGGGCTGATGAACTGGCCATGCTGGATATTGCTGCAACTTTAGAAAACCGAAAGACCATGCTGGACTGGGTCAAGAGTGTCTCATCAGTTATTAGTATTCCATTGACAGTCGGTGGCGGTATTTCCACTTTGGAAGACATAAAATCTGTCTTTGAGGCTGGTGCTGATAAAATATCCATGAACAGCGCTGCTGTTAAGAATCCGGATCTGGTCAGGCAAGCAGCAGATACTTTTGGATCAGATAAGGTGACCGTGGCCGTTGATGCCAAAAGGAACAAAGGCCATGATCATCGTTTCGGCCAGTAGTATCATCGAACGATCTATAGCATTAGATAATAGACTGAATTTAAATAATTTCTTGTGAACTTGCCAGAACACCGATGCCGAAGTGGCCTAAACGATGATCATGGCCAGGAACAAGGATATGCCAACCGGATTTGAACTGGTGGTATCAGGTGGCACCAAGCCTGTAGGAAAAGACGCTGTGGAATGGGCCAGACAATGTCAGGAACTGGGCGCCGGTGTTATCCTGCCGACGAGCATGGATGGCGATGGGACCCTGGCCGGCTATGATTTGGAATATACAAAGGCTATTTCAGATGCGGTAGACCTGCCTGTGGTCGCATCGGGCGGGGCTGGAACACTGGAGCATTTTTACGAGGGAGTTATCCAGGGAGGAGCGCAGATTCTATTGGCTGCCTCGGTTTTCCACTATCGCACCATAAGCATCGGGGAGCTTAAAAAATATCTGCAAACAAAGGGTCTGCAGGTCAATCTTTAAAGCAAGGTGCAAAGGTTCAGAGATTCAGAGGTTCAAGTGTTCAGATCCGTTGATTTGTGAGTTCTAAATGGCTTGTGCTTTGAAACCCGAAAAAGGCTGTTGGCTGTCAGGGGGGGGAAGTGAATGATTACGCCGGTGCAGATCGTGTCTTTTGCCTATCGATAGAGGCCGGAAGAGTGCTCGGAAAAATGATAACTTTTTCGGAGAACCATGTAGAATACTCTGAGGAATTTAGCACCCTGCCAAAGGGGAGTACCTTCCATAGCTATGAAGTCCCGGGAAATTCCCCTCTGGTTGGGAAATCGCTCAACAAATTGGGAATTAGAAGAAAAACCGGGTGCATGGTTGTGAGGATTCAAACGGCTTCAAAACTCATTAGACTTCCAAGGGGTGAGGATGTCATAGAACCTCTCTCCACTCTCCTTGTCTTTGGAAGTGCTGAGAATATCAAGGAATTCAAAGAGGTATTTGAATAAAATGGTTTGTGGTTGTTTCAGAATGGCCAACGGATTACTACTCTCTGAATGGATTTAGTGTGCGTACACCCGTTTTTGTAAAGTCCTTATGGTTTCGGGTTACTACTGTTAAATCATGGATCAAAGCCGTAGCGGCAATCTGCTTGTCAAGGGCATTTTCCGGTTGAGGTACCCGTAGCCGTCCCCAAAGCTGAGCAATATTTTTATCAAAATCCAATATAAAGTCCTGGTATTTGACAAGTAGCTTGTCCAACCATTTTTCTAACAGAGCCGCTTGGCGGGTATCACCTCGATGGCGTATTAACTCCACGCCCCGGCGTAGCTCTCCTACCGTGACAACTGAGATAAAAACCGGTGCTCGCTCATTTGTTACAAGCTTGAAGAAATCTTGCACGCCTTTATTGGCCTTTGACCGTTTTCTGGCCTCGCTTATTACATTTGTGTCAACCAAGTACATGATTTTCTTCACGCTCATCTTCTATGCGCTCGAAGTCATCATCCCGGCCAACATTCGGCATGGACGAGAGCACTTCCGCAAAGCTCTTCCTGTTTGAAGGCAGCAACACTTCCTTAAGAATGATACGATGTTCGGCTTCAGCACTTCGCCCATGACGCACGGCACGTTGCTTGAGAACGTCGACAATGCGTTTATCAAGATTTCTAACCACTAAGTTTGCCATGTCTTCACCTTATTGGATTGTTGATTTATCATTGCTCTATTGTTCCATTCTCATGAGCCTTTGAACCTGTGAACGCTTATGTTTGATGTCGGCAATGATAGCATATCAGCCAACACATTGCTATCATTGATTGCACCGATACACAAATCAAACGTAATTATTCAGGTGAATAGACTGAAGGTAAAAGGCTAATAGGGACAAATCGTGCGTAATCACACAAAACTGCGTGCATTCATCACCAATTAGCAGCCGGGCCTTGCCCGGTACACAACAAGTCAAATTCAGCCCGCAAATCCGCGCCGTTTTTTGAACAAGTTACCCTTCATAATATCCAGTGCCTGAACGAAAACCCACTCGAATAATTCGTTGGGTTTCGCCTGCTGAAATTATATTTTTTTAAGTACTTGATTTTAGTTGAGGTACGAAACCCAACATAACCTTGCAGGCTCAACCCAACCACAAGAAAATGGACTTTTTGTTCAGATACTATCTATATTTTTTGAACCTCTGAACCAGTGAACGTTTAGGTTATAGGTTACCTGATAAATGCCAAAATATACTTAATAGCCGGAAACAAAATGCACACTACTAATATCAATTTAATTAGCCTGGCCGGGACAAATTTTTGTAACCTTGCTCCGCAATACATGCCGGCAAATCCCCCCGTCCCGAACAGGAAACCCAGGGCCCAATCCGGCGCGATGGACATTTCAGGATAAAAGGGAGCTATTGCTTGATAAAATAGCACGCCCACAACTGAAGTTACAAAGGTCCCCATCAATGCCGCACCAGCTACGGTATAAACTGGAAGACAGAAGAAACTTACAAAGAAAGGAGCAATAATGGCTCCTCCGCCTATCCCGTAAATACCGCCGATAATACCAACGGAAAAGCTTAACAGTATTATTCCCATGGCGTTTATATCAAATGTTTGGCCATAGAATTCATAAATGATGCGAGAGAAATTGAACTTTTTTACAATAGTTCGCGGTAATTGCCTTTGACCGGAAGCAATATCAGATTGATTTGATTCATAGTATTCTTTAACTACTTTTTGGAATTGCTCTTCTGCTGATATCTGATGCCCATTGGATTGCTTTTTCTTAAGCAGATCTTTTATTAATCTACCTCCAATATATAAGAGGACCAAACCGACAAACATCTTGAAGTTCTTTGGATTTGGGAGATACTGTATGCGTAAAATAGCGCCGATTAGAACTCCGGGCAGGGTCCCTATTATAACTGCCCACGTGAGAGGCCATACCATTCGATCTTCTTTTATATATCGATAGACCCCACTGGGAATGGCAACAATATTGAAAAGCTGGTTGGTGGCACTGACTGCCGGAGTGTTGAAACCAAGGAAGCTTACCTGGAAAGGCAAGATTAGGAAGGCGCCTGAAACACCACCCATTGAAGTAAAAAAAGAAATAACAAAAGCTACAAGAGGCGGAATCCAGGGACTTACTTCGATATCAGCAATCGGGAAATACATTCCGAAATCCTCAAGGTTGCCATTGGGCAATTTCTCGATCTCTCAAATGGTCTGTTATCCTCAATGGTCTTGTCAAAGCATTTGCCTTATGTTAAGCATCACCTGCTTTAGGGCGGCGTAGCCAAGTGGCTAAGGCGACGGTCTGCAAAACCGTTATTCCCCGGTTCAAGTCCGGGCGCCGCCTCCAATACCGAGCGGATTGCAGGCTAATGAGCAGCAATCCTTTTTGTTTTTTACTCGCATTTCATACTGAACGAAATCAAGGCATCCTTCATCCACCAGTTTACACTTTTTTCGAAAAAGCGTGTATTATCGAATTGAATGCCGATGTCGAAACTGGAAATTGAAATTTGAAATTAGGTAACGCATCTACATCTTTGTATTTTTTCCAATTTTAAGTTTCAAATTTTACTGCCAAAATACAAGATCAACAAAGTGTAAACTACTTTGGCAGTATATACTATCATCCATTGGAATCCAAAAGAGCTTGAAGGTATAACATGCGTGTAGTCGTCATCGGAGCCGGTGAAGTAGGTCGCCACATTTGTCAGCAACTCTCAGGAGAAGACCACGAAGTCGTTCTTATAGACAGAAGTGCAGACCGTCTAAAGCGTGCGGAGCGGGATCTTAATATACTTTGTATTGAGGGAAACGGGGCCTCTGCCAGGATCCTGGAACAGGCAAATATCACAAAGGCCGATCTTTTTATTGCTGTTGCCGACATAGACGAAGTCAACCTGATTGCCTGTATCATGGCAAAGGAGTATGGCGTATTACGCCGCGTGGCCAGGGCCAGGAACGAGGAATATTTTTCCGGTACTTCTCCGTTGAATGAGTATCGGCTGGGCATAGATCTTCTGATTAACCCTGACCAGGTCATGGCCCAGGAGATACTCAGGATCAGTGAGGTGTCAGAGGCCTTCGAGGTGGTTGATTTTGCTCACGGCGAGGTGGTGCTGGTGGGGTACCAGGTAAAGGAGGGCAATCCTGTCTGTGGTGTAACACTGGCTGATCTGAAGGATTTAAGAGGACTCTATGATTTTGTAATAGTTGCCATTGTCCGGGAAGGAGAGACCATCATTCCCAGGGGGAGTGATCTTATCCAGGCTGAGGACCGGATTTACCTGGTTGTAAGGCGCAGGGACATGGCGGCAGTGGAAGATTTGTTCAATCTGTGGAGCATGGCTCCTAAAAAGGTCTTTATCATCGGCGGTGGTCGGGTCGGCTTTCGGGTAGCCAAGGCCCTGGAACAACAGAAGGTGGATGTGGCCCTTGTGGAGACCGATCCCATAAGATGCGAACATCTTGCCGAGCATTTGGATAGTGCCGTAGTGCTTAACTTTGATGGCCTGGACGCCCATGATTTGCTATCAGAGGGAATAGACACGGCAGATCTCGTGGTGGCTGTCACAGATGGAGATACCACAAATATCCTTTCAAGCCTCCTTGCAAAGTATCACGGTGCAAAGAAGTGCATAACCCGCATAAGCCGCCCGGATTTCATCCCGCTCCTTGGAAAGCTGGGAATAGATGTTGCCCTCAGCCCAAGGCTTGTAGCAGCCAATATGATTCTGCGTTTTGTGAGGCGGGGCGCGATTCTCTCTGTTGCTTCATTACTTGGGAGCGAGGCGGAGGTGCTGGAGCTTGTGGCCTCTGAGCGTTGGGTGTATATAGATAAGCCCTTAAGATCTATAGACTTTCCCATGGATACCAACCTTGGTGCAGTGGTCAGGCAAGGAAAGGTGATCATTCCCTCAGGAGATACGGTGCTGAAGGCAGGAGATCGACTGATAATCTTCAGCATGAAGAAGGCGATCCCCATGGTGGAACAGCTCCTCACCTCATGAGACTGGGTACGGGTACTATCGGGGTCCTGTTGGGCTGGCTCTTTCTCTTCCTTTCAGTTGCCCTTCTGATCCCCATCGCATTCAGTATATATTACGACGATGGGAACTGGCAATTCTTTGTCATCTCCAGCGCAATTGGATTTGTGCTTGGAGGAGGGCTTGTCTGGTCTTGTGTCTCAGAGCCGGAGATAGGTCATAGGGAGGGATTTGCAATTGTGGCCTTTAGCTGGCTTGCTGCCGCCGCCCTGGGGGCATTGCCATATTATCTCTCAGGGGCCATCCCGAGCTATCTCAATGCCTATTTTGAATCCATGTCCGGTTTTACCACTACCGGTGCCACAATATTGGAAAGGGTTGAGGTCCTGGGGCCCAGTCTGCTCTTCTGGAGGGCCTTTACACAGTGGCTGGGGGGTATGGGGTTTATTGTCCTCTCCCTGGCAATTCTGCCTATACTCGGGATCGGAGGCATGCAGCTCTTCCGGGCAGAGATGCCCGGCCCTACAAAGGACCGTCTTGCGCCCAGGATCCAGGATACGGCCCGTATCTTGTGGAGTGTGTACTTGCTCTTTACGGCAGTTGAGGCCGTATTGCTTATGTTTGCCGGCATGAGCTTTTTTGATGCTATCTGCCATGCCTTTTGCACTCTGGCTACCGGCGGCTTTTCCACCAGGACCGATAGTATAGCGGCATTTCACAATCCGTGGATCGACCTCATTGTAATCGTGTTTATTATCCTTGCTGGAATAAATTTCTCCCTCCATTACCGCCTGCTTACTGGTAACTGGAAGGCATTCGGCCAAAGCGAAGAACTCCGTTTTTACCTTGGCATAGGCATTGTTGCGACCATATTCGTCATGCTTGCAAATATTCTCTTTGCAACATATGATTCATGGTCGGATAGTCTGAGATATAGTGCTTTTCAAGTATGGACCATACTTACCGGCACAGGCTTCCACACAGCGAATTTTGATCAGTGGGCACCTATGTGCAAGATCACACTGGTCACTCTTATGTTTTTGGGAGGAATGGCAGGTTCTACTACCGGCGGTATTAAGCAGGCACGAATACTCTTGTTTTGCAAGTTTACGAGAATGCAGATACGAAAACTGATCCACCCAAGGGCGGTGGTATTCGTCAAACTTGACAATCGTAAGGTCCCTGCAGAGGTGATCCAGTCCATACTGGGATATCTTTCTTTATATGCGGTTGTATTTGTGGTTGCGACTCTGATTGTAACCGGACAGGGACTGGACATGGTTACCGGCTCTGTGGCGGTCATTGCTACCTTAAACAACATAGGCCCGGGGCTGGCAGGCGTCGGCCCCTGCGAGAATTATGCTCACATCCCTGGTTTATCTAAGGCCGTTCTCATCATGTGTATGCTGGCAGGACGGCTGGAACTCTATACCATAATTATACTTTTTGTGCCTTCGTATTGGAAGGATGTTCGCTATCCCAGGTGGCGGTGGAGTAAAGCATGATCAAAAGCAAGGGGCAGAGGCAGAGGCAGAGGCAGAGGGGCACAACCCCATAAGCGCTAAGGTATTTTAAAAAATGAACATCGAACATCGAACGTCCAACATTGAACATTGAATGGGAAAAGATGAAGAAACAGACTTATGACCTGGAAAATTGGATATTTGTTTTTCATTCGATGTTGGACGTTCGATCTATAGACTTTTCCATGGCAGAACGGTTCCTTGCCTTATGAGACTGGGTACTATCGGGGCCCTATTGGGTTGGCTCCTTATCTTTCTTTCAGTTGCCCTTCTGATCCCCATCGCATTCAGCATGTATTACGACGATGGGAACTGGCGGTTCTTTGTTATCTCCAGCGCAATCGGATTTGTGCTTGGAGGAGGGCTTGCCTGGTCTTGTGTCTCAGAGCCGGAGATGGGTCATAGGGAAGGGTTTGCCATTGTAAGCTTCAGTTGGCTTGCTGCCGCCGCCCTTGGGGCACTGCCATATTATCTCTCCGGGGCCATCCCGAGCTATCTCAATGCCTATTTCGAATCCATGTCCGGCTTTACCACCACTGGTTCCACCATATTGGAAAGGGTTGAGGTCCTGGGGCCCAGCCTGCTTTTCTGGAGGGCCTTTACCCAGTGGCTCGGGGGTATGGGGATTATAGTCCTCTCCCTGGCAATTCTGCCCATACTTGGAATTGGGGGCATGAAGCTCTTCCAGGCAGAAATGCCCGGCCCTACAAAGGACCGCCTTGCGCCTCGGATCCAGGATACGGCCCGGATCTTATGGAGCGTATACTTGATCTTTACGGCAGTTGAGACCGGTTTGCTCATGTTTGCCGGCATGAGCTTTTTTGATGCCATCTGCCATGCCTTTTCCACTCTGGCGACCGGTGGATTTTCTACCAGGACCGAGAGTTTGGGCGCATTTCATAATCCGTGGATCGATATCATTATAATCGTATTTGTTATCCTTGCTGGAATAAATTTTTCTCTTCATTACCGTCTGCTTTCAGGTAACTTAAAGGTATTTGCTCAAAGTAAAGAGCTCCGTTTTTACCTTGGTATAGGCATTTTTGCTACTATATTACTCATGTTTGTAAATATCCTGTTCGGCACCTATGATTCATGGTCAGACAGTCTGAGATACGGTGCATTCCAGGTCTGGTCCATGCTCACTACCACCGGCTTTGGCACAGCGGATTTTGATCAGTGGGCACCTGTATGCAAATTTACCCTGGTTGCCCTTATGTGCTTGGGAGGGATGGCAGGCTCTACCTGCGGCGGCATTAAGCAGGTCCGAATACTTATGTTCTGGAAATTTACAAAAATGCAGATAACAAAACTGATTCACCCAAAGGCAGTGGAGACGATCAAACTTGATAATCAAAAGGTCCCTGCAGAAGTAATCCAGTCCATACTGGGATACCTCTCTTTATATATGGTAGTATTTGTTGTTGCGACTATGATAATAACCGGACAGGGAATAGACATAATCACCGGCTCTACGGCGGTCATTGCTACTTTAAACAATATAGGCCCGGGCCTGGCAGGCGTCGGCCCCTGCCGGAATTTCGCCGGACTCCCTGATCTTTCAAAGGCCGTTTTGATCGTATGTATGGTGGCAGGACGGCTGGAACTTTACACTATAGCTGTACTCTTTGTTCCTAAGTACTGGAAGGATATTCGCTATCCCATGTGGCGGTGGAGTAAAACCTGAGCAACGGCAAGGGGCAGGGGTCAAGGGTCAAGGGGGCATGGGGCACCTTCAGCCTTTAACCTAAATGGCTAACATACATAAATAGCCGTTAAATGTTCGGTATTGGATATTTGTTTTTCATTCGATGTTGGACGTTGGACGTTGGACGTTCGATGTTGGACGTTCATCTTTTAATGTAACCTGTGAACGCTTATGAATAGTTACTCAAAGGAGATATTATCATGGCACTTATGGAAATAAACGTTTCTCCCCTTGGAACCGGATCCACAAGTGTGGGAGAATTCGTGGTAGACATGCAGAGGCTGCTTGCAGGGCAGGGACTTCCATATGAGCTTACGGATATGGGGACAATAATTGAAGGAGATATTGATCAGCTCCTTGCTGTAACAAAGGCCTTGCATGAAAGCACTTTTTTTCATGGAGCGAAACGGGTATACACGGTTATAAAGATAGATGACCGCCGTGACAAAGAAGTCCATCTGGGTCAGAAGACCGGATCAGTCAAAGAAAGGCTTTGATGAAGCGATTTCTTCCTCTTTTAACGACAATTGCCTTTATTGCACTCCTGGCACTGGGAATCTGGTCCGGCGAGGTGCCTGTAGTCTGGCACAAGGCCATTACCGTATGCCTTAGCTGTATTGGAATCGGCTAATGGAACGGCTGCGCAGAAAAAGTCAGTATATCTTTGCATTGCTGGCTAACGCTTACTGGGTTTTCCCGTGGAAAAGTCCCATATATCAAGGACCTCTTAAGAAAATCTGTTTTCCAGGGCTCAATTGTCACTCCTGTCCTGCCGCCACCATGTCATGTCCCATCGGCGCCTTTCAGAATCTTCTGGCAACCTTGCGCCCGGGTCTGCAGATGGGACAGTTGCATATTGGGGCATACGTTTTGGGAAGTCTTGGTCTGATAGGTTCTGTTGCGGGCCGGATGCCCTGCGGCTGGATTTGTCCCTTTGGCCTGTTGCAGAAATGGCTGTTCCTCCTTCCGGTTCCCAAGCTTTCATTCTGGAGGCCCCTCGGAAGGGGGCCATATCTATTCCTTATTGTCTTTGTGGTCTTGCTCCCTTTGCTTGTGGTGGATCCACTAGGTTACGGCTCCACCTGGTTCTGCAAGTATGTCTGCCCGGCAGGGACACTTGAGGCCGGTATCCCGCTGCTTTGCCTCGATCAGGGGCTCCGTCGTGCCGCAGGCTGGCTGTTCGCATACAAGTTTATCGTGTTGATACTCCTCTTGATCTGGTGTACTTTAACATCCCGCCCCTTCTGCCGGGCAATCTGTCCTCTTGGGGCTATCTACGGCCTTTTCAACAGGGTAAGCTGGCTGCAGTTGCGTTTTCATCCTGACCGATGTGTGCAGTGCGAGGCATGTCTGGCAGCATGTCCTACTGATGTATCTTTTTATAATGGTCTGGATGACCTGAATTCTGCTACCTGTATCAGATGCCTCAGATGCTATACCATCTGTCCATCTAATGCCGTATCTCTGGAATTTGGTCCGGTGCGGGAGGATGTTGAACAGTTTTATCCAAAAGCTAACTGCTAATCGCTCAGGTTAAGTTATATGAAAAGAAAATTGATACTTGCCACCCGTAACAAAGGTAAGCTGAAAGAAATCCAGGTGCTTCTTTCCGATCTTGATATTGACATCATGTCTCTGGATGAAGCAGAAAACACACCCCATGTAGTAGAAGATGGCAAGACCTTTATGGAGAATGCTTTTAAGAAGGCCAAAGTCATTGCCGAGGCTACGGGAATAATGGCCCTTGCCGATGATTCCGGACTCGAGGTAGATGCCCTTGATGGGGCCCCTGGTGTTCACTCTGCCCGCTACTCAGGGGAAAATGCCTCTGATGCCTCAAACAACGAAAAGCTCCTGGCTGATCTTAAAGGGGTACCTTCAGGAAAGAGGGGCGCTCACTTCAGTTGTGTGATCATAGTCTATCATCCATCCGGCCGATGGATAAGCACTGAGGCTGGATGCGAAGGTGAAATCGCCACGAATCCTTCAGGAGATCAGGGTTTCGGCTATGACCCTGTTTTTTACATCCCTTCTATCAAGCGCACAATGGCCCAGCTTTCACCAGAGGAAAAAAACAGCTTGAGTCACAGGGGCAAGGCCCTTGAAAAGCTGAAGGCCGAGCTGTCTGGTTTCTTGGTGCAGCTTTGAAGAAAATGTTGAATTATGAATGTTGAATGTTGAATTATGGAAGAAAAGATGAATTATTCACATTTTTCTCCACGAGTTTGGTTAATGTGGCAGAGTAGAATTGGAAAGGGGTGATTAATAGTGAAGCTTGAAACCTACGCCAAAGAAGAATGCCTACGTCAGGCAGTTGAGATAACCAAGACATATGCACAATCAGGGGAAAACAAACACGGTCCGGTGACGGAGTTCCTGGAGGAGGTCTATCAGAAGCTCCTGGAACTCCGGGCGGATGTTACTAAAACCTAAGTTGAGCTATTAGCTAAAAACTTTGTATAAAAACGGGTTATTAAACTAATAGCTAACCGCTAAAGGCTGATCGCTTAATTCCGATAGTTTTAGAAAGGCATATATCAATGATACATGGTCACGGTGGGGACATATATTCCCTGGCAAGGGAACTGGGAAGGTCACCAGGCAGTATCCTCGATTTCAGCAGCAATGTCAGCCCGCTTCCTCTGCCTAAAGGCCTCAGGGAGTTACTGATATTACACTTGGATGAGATTTGCTGTCTGCCGGAGGTAGACAGTTTAGAACTTCGGGAGGCTCTGGCTGGAAGATACTGGCTGTCTTCAGGGCAGTTCCTTGTCGGAGGGGGGACGACGGAGTGGATCTACGGTCTTCCAAGTATTTTAAAGCCTGATAAGGTTGTGATCCCGTTGCCCACCTATTCAGACTATGCCGATGCGGCAAAATCGGCTTCGTGTCGTATTGAGACCCTGGGGCCCTGGCCCAATGCAGAACCAAAGGCCAATGCAGAGATACTCGAGTCGCTCTCACAGGCTGCCAAGGGCCGTTCTCTGGTATATATCTGCAATCCGAACAATCCTACAGGACGTTTTATCTCTACAAAGGAGTTGCGGCAACTAATATCCCTTCGCAAGGAAGCTACATGGGTGGTAGATGAATCCTATGCACCATTTGTGGGCCCTGACCTTGTAAGTTCACTGATTTTAGAAGAATTCCCGCCAAACCTCGTGGTGCTCCGTTCCTTCTCAAAGATTTACAGGATACCGGGCCTCAGGCTGGGCTATGCAGTTGGTGCAAGCGATCTTATCGAAGTGCTGGCCTATGGGGCCAGGCCTTGGGCAGTAAGTCGCCTTGCACAGATTGCAGGTAAATATCTTGTTGATCAAATAGATTATGAACAGGAGGTAAGGGACTACTGTAAGAAAGAAAAGGTCCGAATTTTGCCGAATTTTGCCGAATTTTCCCTGTTAAAGCCCATGGATGGCGCTACCCACTTTATGTTGTTCCGGGTCCTGGCGCCATGGACAGCCGATTACGTCACAAAAAATCTCAGGAAGAATGGCATTCTCATCAGGGACTGCAAGAACTTTGTAGGCATTGAAGATGAGTGCATCAGAATCAGTCTCAGGTCCGGTTCAGAAAACGATTCCCTTATAAATTCCCTGAAGGAACTGGAGCCTCTAACGCCTTCTTTTTGAGAATATTACAGGTTTCCAGCCATTTGTACCACTTTCAAGGACAATAAGAGAACTTGGTACAAGGCCTGAGTGATCTCTCTCGCGGGGTTTAAATACACCCATGACCCCATAATAGCTTTGATCGAGATCCTCAAGGGCCTGGCGCAAGTCGCTATGCGTAGCAGTGCTTGACATCCTCAGACCCATTGCCGTGAGGTGGAGCGCATCCCAGGCCGCACCTGCTGCCAGACATTCCTCAATAGAAAATCCCATTGCTTCTTTTCCCATGGCCTTCATAAATCTATTTACTGTAAATGCACAGGGATGAGATAATGGAATGCCGTTGCCTAAGAGTAGCGGAGGTGCTGCTGTCCACAGCCTGAAAGAACCGTTATATTTTTTTAGCATATCTGATGAAAGAAGCTGTACCGGGACCGCCACAGGTATACCCGTTCTTTTCGCAGAACGTAACAACACAGGCCCCCAGCTCCTTGGTCCCCAGGCCACTATTACCTGTGCTCCTTCTTCTTTGAATTGCTGCAACTGTGAAACCACATCAGTGTCATGTAGCCCAAAGTCCTGGAATGGTAGAATGCGCAAATGATATTCCAGTCCATAGCCCTGAAGCCATAAGGAAGTCCTCTTTCCCTTTGCGTTGTCAGGCACAAGGGGGGCCACCGGTTCAAGGCCGGCCCTGGCAAATTCCCGGAAAAGGGCCTTTATCGCAGGTCCAAGGCCCGGAGAGATGCTATATGTCCAGGAAACAGATTCTTTCTTTCTGAATGGTAAAAGAGGGTCATCTCCGGATGTTAACACCATGGGTACATTGTGCGCCTCTGCATAGTTTCTCAGGACTGGAATCAGGGTTTCACTTGTGGGACCCAGCAAGGCCACCACCTTTTCCTGTTCAACAAGTTTCCCGGCTTCGATTAACAATCTGCCCGGTTCACCTCTGGTGTCAGCCACTATCAACTCAAGAGGCCTGTCGCCAATTCCGCCCTGGGAGTTAAGACACTCTACGGCCTTTCTCGCAGCCATATATGCAGCTCGGCCCTCTTTGCAGTGGTCTCCTGTAAGATCCAACAGCCCACCTACAGATATCGACAAGGCATCCCTGCGGCACATTGCTTTGTCAGTAATCAGCACGCTTACAGCAATAAATAAAAAAAGGCAGCACAGGGCCTTAAACCCCGGAACTGCCTTAGGAACGGGAGATAAATAAGTTGAACAAAAATTAATAGGGTTTTTTGTTGTATTCAAGGCGCGAGGAGTGAGCATAACGGGTTATGTGATCGACGAGCAACGAAGAAGACGACAAAAAAGACATTAATTTGTTCAAGTTATTTATTGTACGTTCCCTAGGTAATACCTGGTTCATATAGCCTCTGAAGCGAATTCTATTTTATTTTTGCAAGCTTCTTCTTGGCTACGCTCATTTGTGGGCTCTTTGGGTACTTTTTGATAAGTTTGTTAAGTACTATCTTTGCGCTTTCATTGTCTCCGAGCTTCGCAAAAGCAATGCCCTGTTTCAGCAAGGAGTCAGGCACCTTGTTACTTTTTGGATACCTGCTTATTACCTTCTGGTATTCCAGAATTGCTTCTTCAAATCGTTGCAGATTGAACTCACATTCACCCATCCAGAAATAGGCATTGGCAACCCTTTTCCCATGGGGATGTTTTTCTATATATGTCCTCAGGGTCTTCTTGGCATCCTTGTATTTTTTCTGTTTGATTAGATCTAAGGCCTGCTGATATAGGTCTACTGCACCCAAAGCGGCATTTTTCCTGGCCTGTTCCACCTCCTTTGCTACCTTGGTAGAGGCTTGAAGCAGTTTGACTTCTTCTCTCATATTTTCTATTTGTTCTTTGAGATCCTCCCTGAAACGAACCGTTTCTTCTTCCTCCTGCTCATTTTTGTGACCAATCTGGTCGATCAGGCCGTTCATCCTGAGGAGTTCTGACTGCAACTCGTCCATCCGGTTTGCAAACTCTGCCTGTCGACTCCTCACAGAGACGATGTCCTGGGCCTTTCCCGTATCCGCGACTTCCTGCTTCAGGGAATTAACCTGATTGCTCAAGGCACGGTTCTCCGCAGACAGACTGCTTACACGCCTTTCCAGCATGTTCGCCTGGTCCTGTGGAGCACAGTGGACCAATAGCATGGGTAGGAAAGCAACAACGACCAGCCGCATAGCTTTTAGAAAAACCGACTTGCTCTTCTCAGAAAAAACTAAGCCTTTCAAATCCTTGACCGATTGCATCTCAGACTCCTTTTCGAACAAAATTGAGCAATTAGCGGTTAGCTTATGGTTACCGGTCTGCCGCTCTGGCAAAACAGCTAACCGCTCAACTTAGGTCCGAACAAAAAACAGAATATTTTATTCTACCCTATAACAACATTTCATGGAATGTTGTTTTTTGAAAATATTGAATTAAATCTAGTTTACAGAGGTTACAGTTTCAATCCTTGTTTTAGTGGATGTCTTTCCTGATTATAACGGATTTGGGGGAGGCCATTTTTTTCGAGACATTTTCCAGACTCGCATGTAATGTAAAATTTTCGGAATTTTATGTTTTATGCGAGGTTACATGGACAAAACAGCTTCAAATTCAACCTGTCGACATAGCCGAATAATTTGCACCTCCTTTTCCTCAAATGAGTATAGAATAGTCAACGACCCTGCCAAATTTAGGGTGTATCTTGATGCCACGATCAAACAATTTCCTGAACTCTTTCTTGCTGAAATTACAGCGGGATACAAAATGAAAGATATAAGAGAAAGTGGGTATCCAGTTGAGGCAAGTAGTCCCTATATGTTGTGGTCCGCAGAATTTACGTCACCCACCATATTTTGGTATGGTGTTGGGGGAATTCCTCGTGCGTAATCCATGGCTGGTTTTCTGAACCGCAGAGAGGGCATTGGAACTCACTGGGCCAGCGGACTCGGCGCAGGTAATCTCGACAACGATCCTACGTCGCAAACCATACGTTGAATTCCTGAAACGTCTGTGGATAGTCAATGCCTGCAAGCGGATGCACGTGCTTCTCCATACGCCCATACTATATGTAGTGGTCACTTGCGTCAACTGGATATCCACTTATGTTAATTGTCCATGGCCTAAATTGAAAAAACAAAATTTGGGGTTTCCGTTCAGGCACTATCTAGGCAAAATCGTTCATGATATAGAGGTAAACATATGGGAACGGAAGGTATTTGCCGAGACACTCGTGGTTCAAAGAGGCAGTCAACAGAATTGTCCGGAATTCAAAAAATAGGGATGAGGTGATAGGGAAAAGTTGCAAGTATTTTGATTCGCTTTACAAGGAAATCGGACTTAAAGAAGGGCGCTCTCCAGAGAAGTAAGAGACATAGATGGGCAGATGCACGTATTGCCAGTTTCAAGTATATTGGGTTTGAGGAATCCTTGACGTATATTCAAAAAGATGGTATTCGAACGTCACTGAGAGTATGTAACCGTTCACACTCCCTGGCAGCCGACAGGCTTTTGCAGGGTTTCAACCGCGGACAAGGTCGCACCCAAAGGCGTATTCTCAATGGATTGTGCTTTGAAACCCGAAAAAGGCTGTTGGCTGTCAGGGGGAGAAGTGAATGATTACGAGAGTATGTTTGAATTCATGAGTTAGTGCTGTATGCCGGGGCGTGGCGCAGTCTGGAAGCGCACCTGAATGGGGTTCAGGGGGTCGGAGGTTCGAATCCTCTCGCCCCGACCAATTAAATTCTGAATGGCCTTTTCATTCAGACACTAGATACTGTCATCTCCCCCCACTTTTGCAGGTTCAGTAGATGATCCTGGCCTTTTTGAGTGATTTCGGATTCAAAGATCCTTATGTGGGAATAATCAAGGCAGTCGTGCTTGGCATCAATCCCGCCCTGCGTATTGTGGACATCAGTCATCAAGTTGCCCCACAGGATGTCATAAGCGGATCCTTTATCCTGGGATCGGCTTTTAGGGAATTTCCCCCAAGAACCGTCTTTCTCGCTATAGTTGATCCGGGTGTCGGGTCTCAAAGGATTGGCCTTCTGGCCGTTACGGAGCATTACACGTTTCTGGCACCGGACAACGGTCTTTTGAGTATGGTGTTTCGATATTCTAAAAAAGTAACCTGCTTCAGCATAGAGAATACTCACTATTTCAAGCGTCCGGTCAGTGATACATTTCACGGAAGAGATATCTTTGCCCCTGTTGCCGCCCATCTGAGCCTTGGAGCGGAACCACACTCCTTTGGCCCTCCCTGTCCGGACCCTGTTCAGCTTCCATGGCCCGAACCGATTGTCAGAGATCAATATATCAAAGGCGAAGTAATATATATAGATGGCTTTGGAAGCCTGATTCTCAACATACCCTCTAAGCTCATCCAGCACAGGAAACCGGTTAGAAAACAGTTCAAGGTCAATATCAAGGGGATGGAATTATCCATATTCAACACTTACTCAGACGCAGCCAAAGATAAGCCCCTGGCCCTTATTGGCAGCTCAGGTTTTCTGGAAATCGCTGTAAATCAGGGGAGTGCGGCGGAAATGTTTAGTGCTGATGTCGGAGAACCGGTTGTTGTAACAGTGCCTAAAGTTTTGGATTGATGATTGATGATTGATGATTGCTCTTGCGAACTCAACGAACCCAGAACCTATGAACGGTTACGGGTAATGTAATAATTGAGTAATTGAAAGTGGTTTTTTGATTTTAATTCCTTAATTCCTAAATTTAGATTTTATTTAGGTAAACCGGTAACCAGTGTGCTTGAGTTCTTGTTCAGAGGAGTAAATTCTCTATAGTTTCCTTCAGTTCCTGTATTTCAAAGGGCTTGGAAAGAATATGGTCGGCCTTTTTTTCATAAGCGAGTTCTTCAGCATGATATCCATAACCCGTAATGGCAATTACAGGTATGTTCGGATGATTTTGTTTAAGAACGGAGATGATGCCTATGCCGCTGACGTATGGCATAGTTATGTCAGTTATCACGAGGTCGTAGTCTCTGCCCTTAATTTCCTTTAGGCCCTGCAGCCCGTCACCTGCTGTAACGACCTTATAGCCGAAATAAACCAGGTAATCCTCCAGCATACTCCGGACTTCCCGGTCATCTTCGATAACTAGTATGCGTTTCTGATCTTGATCCATTTTTCTACACAATCAGAGAATCCTAATTCCTTAATTTATTATCTATATATATATGGATTTGATGTCAACCTTTATGCCTCTGCATTGCCCAATCTTTAACACTGATTTATTATGTTATTATTATGAAACAAAAAATTTCTAACATAGTCCAAGCACGAAAAACTACCCGTGTCATTCATGTCGGGGATGTGGCCATTGGAGGCGAACACCCCATTGCAGTCCAATCTATGACCAATACAGATACAAGAGATGTCCCTGGCACGGTTGCACAGATTCACCGTTTGCAGGAGGTCGGGTGTGAAATTATAAGGGTGGCAGTGCCTGATACTGCAGCCGCTCAGGCGATTTCAGAAATCAAAAAATCGATTTCCATACCCATTATTGCAGACATACACTTCGACTGGCGTCTGGCCGTGGCCTCTATCGAAGCTGGTGCCGACTGCATAAGGATAAATCCCGGAAACATTGGAAGTCGGGAAAGGCTGGCACGAGTAGTAGAAAAGGTCAAAGAATACGGAATATCCATGAGGGTGGGGGTCAATGCAGGCTCCCTTGAAAAGGACATCAGAAAAAAGTTCGGGGGTCCCATACCTGAAGCCTTAGTGGAAAGCGCCATCAGAAATATCGGCCTTGTGGTTGATATGGGCTGCGAGTCTATCAAGATCTCCATAAAATCTTCGGACGTCCTTAATACAGTGGATGCTTACCGTCAGTTGTCCTGGGAGACGGATTTTCCTCTGCATCTTGGTGTAACTGAAGCAGGAGGGCTTATCCCTGGAACAGTCAAGAGCAGTGTTGCCCTTGCGGTCCTTTTCATAGATGGTATAGGTGATACTATGAGGGTTTCGTTGACCAGAGATCCGGTAGAAGAGATCCATGTCGCATACGAAATCCTTCGAGCACTGGAAATAAGGCAGCGAGGTCCGGAAATAATTTCATGTCCCACATGTGGTCGATGTGAGATAGACCTTTTTTCTCTGGCTTCCGAGGTGGAGCGCAGGGCGCAACGGATTCCGTATCCATTAAAGCTGGCTGTAATGGGATGCATAGTAAACGGCCCTGGAGAGGCCAGGGAAGCGGATATTGGCCTTGCCGGCGGAAAGGGAGTCGGTCTTATCTTCAAAGGAGATCGCCTTTTGAAAAAGGTGCCTGAGCAGGAACTCCTGGAAACGTTTTGGGCAGAGGTAGAGCGGTTGGTTGAAATCGAAAGACAAAAGGTCGAAGACAAGTAACAATGCGGGTTCTGGGTTTGTTGAGTTTGTGGGGTCGCAAGAGCAATCAACAATCATCAATCCAACAAGGTAACCCTGAACCCACGAACCCAACGAACCCTTTACTGAAAGGCAGAGGATAATGAGATATTCGAGGTTGTTTTTACCTACCTTAAAAGAGGTCCCTGCAGAGGCGGAGGTCGTATCCCACAAATTGTTGCTAAGGGCCGGCATGATTCGAAAATTGGCCTCCGGCCTCTATTCATATCTGCCCCTTGGCCTGAGATCCCTTCGCAAGGTGGAAAAGATAATCAGGGAAGAGATGGACCGTGCCGGTGCCCAGGAAGTGCTCCTGCCCATTGTCCAACCATCAGAGCTATGGCAGGAAAGCGGCAGATGGGAACATTACGGAAAAGAACTCCTGCGTTTTGAGGACAGGCACGGCAGGGCCGGTTGCCTCGGTCCTACTCATGAAGAGGTAATTACAGACATTGTGCGAAAGGAAGTCAGATCCTATCGGGACCTTCCACTGAATCTGTATCAGATCCAGACAAAATTTCGAGATGAGATCCGGCCTCGCTTCGGCCTCATGCGGAGTAGAGAATTCCTGATGAAGGACGCCTACAGCTTTGACGTGGATGATGAGGCCCTTGAGAAGACCTATCAGGTTATGTACAAGGCATATTGCCGAATATTTGAGCGCTGCGGCCTTGATTTCAGGCCTGTTGAGGCAGACACCGGCAGCATCGGAGGACATGCCTCCCATGAATTCATGGTCATGGCGGATACCGGAGAAGACCAGATAGCCTGTTGCACATCCTGTGATTATGCAGCCAATGTTGAACTTGCCCCGGTCATTCAGTCACCAAATCACCAAATCACCAAATCACCAAATCACCAAATCACCAAGGTTAATACCCCTGGAAAACGCTCAGTAGAGGAAGTGACTGAGTTCCTAAAGGTATCTGCCGATCGTCTGGTCAAAACCCTCATAGTGATTGCTGATGATAGACCTGTTGCGGCTCTCATAAGAGGCGACCATGAGATGAACAACGTGAAACTTATGCGCCTTTTGAGAGTGGAGGATCTTAGTTTTGCCGACGATGCCACTGTCCGAAGTATTACCGGGGCACCTGTCGGGTTTGCAGGGCCGGTGGGCCTTTCCGGGGGCTTGAAGGTCGTGGCGGATCAAGACGTTTCCACACTCAAAAATTTCGTGACAGGCGCAAATGAACCTGACGCCCACTTTACCGGGGTAAACTGGGACAGGGATGTTTCCATGCCGGAATTTGCCGACATCAGGGTCATTACTGAAGGAGATCCCTGTCCCAGGTGTAAAGGGAAGATAGAACTTAAACGCGGCATAGAGGTCGGGCACATTTTCAAACTCGGGACCAAATACAGTGAGGCCCTGGGTGCTACATTCCTGGACGCTGATGGAAAGAAACAGCTCGCCGTCATGGGGTGTTACGGTATCGGCGTAGGACGAACAGTAGCAGCGGCCATAGAGCAAAATTACGATGAAAACGGTATTATCTTTCCAATACCAATCGCTCCATTTGAGGTAATAATCTCCCTGCTTAACGTCAAAGATACTATGATGTCAGAGACTGCTGAAGATATCTACAAAGGATTGATGGCCCAAGGTGTGGATGTCCTACTCGATGACCGCAAGGAGCGTCCGGGTGTAAAATTCAAAGATGCGGACTTGTTGGGGATTCCCTTAAGAATTGTTGTGGGCAAGCGACTTAAAGAAAAAGATGAGGTGGAAATCAAAAATCGCGCTACAGGCGAGACTATCTCAGTAAAAAAGGACCAAGCCGTTAAAAAGGCCGTTGAAATACTCCGGTGATCCGTCTCAACGACATACTTGACGGGATACATTCCTACCTCCCGGATACAGACACCAGTCTGGTAGAAAAGGCCTACATATACTCCGCCAAGGTCCATGCGGGACAGACAAGGCTTTCCGGCGAACCCTATCTCTCGCATCCCCTGGCAACGGCCCATATTCTGACACACTTGCATCTGGACCCGGCCAGTATAGCTGCTGGTCTCCTGCATGATACGGTAGAGGACACCCTCGCTTCCGTGGAAGAACTGGAGGAGATGTTCGGCAAAGACGTGGCCCAGATCGTGGATGGGGTTACAAAGCTCAGCAGAATCCGGTTCGAGAGCCAGATCCAAAAACAGGCTGAAAACACACGCAAGATGATCCTTGCCATGTCGAAGGACATCCGGGTCCTGCTGGTGAAGCTTGCTGACAGGCTCCATAACATGCGTACCCTTGAATATCAAAAGGATAACAAAAGGGTCAAGATCGCCAGAGAGACCCTGGATATCTATGCCCCTCTGGCAAGTCGCCTTGGGATCGGCTGGATCAAAAGCGAACTTGAGGACCTGGCCTTTCTATACATCTATCCTGAAGAATACCAAGGGCTTCGCAAGGAAGTGGAGGCCCGCCTGGGTAAGAGAAAGGCTTACGTGGATGAAGTAAAGGACCTCATAGCAAAAAAGATGGCTGATTTCGGTCTTTCAAGCAAAGTCCTTGGAAGACCCAAGCACCTTTACAGTATCTTCCGGAAGATGCGTACAAGAAAAGTACCCCTTGAAGAGGTCTATGATCTGATCGCTTTCAGGATCATTATGAAAAGCACCAAGGAGTGCTATGAGGCCCTGGGGATTGTTCACTCGCTTTGGAAGCCGATTCCTGGACGTTTCAAGGACTACATCAGTCTTCCAAAGGCCAACATGTATCAGTCCCTCCACACAACTGTTATCGGTCCCCACGGAGAAAGAATGGAGATCCAGATCCGCACCGGGGAGATGGATATGGTGGCGAATGAAGGCATTGCCGCACACTGGCTGTACAAAGAGGGAACGATACTTAGCAAGGAAAAAGAACACCAGTTCGACTGGCTTTTTGAACTCACGGAATGGCAAAAGGAACTGGATGATCCAAGGGAATTTATTGAGTCGGTGAAGATGGATCTCTTCCCCAACGAAGTATACGTGTTTACTCCAAGAGGAGAGGTCAGGGAGTTCCCCCGGGGGGCCACCCCAATAGACTTTGCTTATGCGATTCATACCGAGGTAGGTAACCATTGTGCAGGGGCCAAGGTAAACGGCCGAATAGTGCCTTTAAAATATCAATTCCATAATGGGGAAACAGTAGAGATAATTACATCCAATAAGCACTTTCCCAATAGGGATTGGCTTAAACTTGCCAAGACCAGCCGTGCCAGGGCCAGAATTCGTCAGTGGATTAAGATCGAAGAGAGGGACAAAAGCCTTGCATTGGGAAAGGATCTTTGTGCCAGGGAATTCAAGAGGCACCGGCTGGACTTCAACGATTTCATGAAAACCAAAGGTACTGAAGTTGCCGAGGCGCTGTCATTCAAAACCCCTGAGGATATGCTGATCGCAGCCGGATACGGCAAAGTCGCCCCTTCCCAGATAATCAGAAAGCTGCGGGCAGGTGAGCCTGAAGAACAGGAACCGGAAAAGAAGGAATCAAGGGTAAAAAAATTTACCGAAAAGGCAGAGCAGCAAGGCATCTTAATTCATGGTCTTGATGATATCTTGATCCATTTGGGCAAGTGCTGCACACCGATACCGGGAGATGAAGTTGTAGGATATATAACAAGGGGAAGAGGAGTTACGATTCACAGAGAAGATTGTTCCAATATCCATAACCTAGATCCGGACAGACGTATTGAGGTTACATGGGCTGATGTTGATAAAGCTACCTATCCTGCCAAGATTCGAGTCAGTACAGCCGACCAAAAGGGCATGTTGGCGGCAGTCAGTAATGAAATAAGTGCCGGAGAAGCAAATATTCTGGAGGCAAAGGTTAGCACTACTCTGGATTATGCTGCCATTCTCGACTTTGTCGTGGATGTGAAAGACCGGACGCAACTGAGAAAAATCCTCTCCAGCATAAGGAGGCTTGAGGGTGTAAACCTGGTAGAGCGCATTTCACCTGGATAAACCAGCTCAATTTAAGAGGAGGGATTGAGGGATTTAATGTGTCTTGATTTTAATTCCTAAATTCGATCTAATTATAGTGCGGGACACATGAATTGATACCTGATATCGATATTAACTTGCCTTAATACGATATTTTTTGTGACATTTGAGTATCAAGTCATCTGACCGGTACTATAGGATGGCTTGATTATTTTGCCGGAGCGAATACAGCGGGTGCAGACACGAATGTGCTTTGTCCGTCCGTTTACAACCGCCCAGACCCTTTGCAAATTTGGCAGCCAGCGTCTGCGAGTATGATTGTTTGCGTGACTTACGTTGCAACCGGTGGTTGGGCGTTTACCACATATTTCACATACCTTAGACATTTTCAAATTCCTCTCTTCTAAAGATATCCGTTGGTCAAAAAAGTGGGGGATATATAACTCGGCATAGGGATTACCGCAAGGTTTATCGGAGGAACAGTATGAAAAAAGAAACTTCACAGGACGGACATAAAACATCCAGGATATCAACCAGGATATCAACAGTCATTCAGATAAATTATCACACTACAGACAGCTTTTTTACAGACTTTGCTGATAACATCAGTAATGGTGGAATGTTCATAGCAACTACAAAACCACTTAAACCAGGAACCCGGTTGAGCTTGGAGTTTCTGCTACCTGAGTGTGATTACCCAATCCATGTAAAGGCCAAAGTGGCTTGGAGCCGAAGTGTGCCTTCTGAGAACCAGAAGCAGGGCATAGGAGTACAATTCGACAATCTCAGTCTCAGTGCCAAGGACAAGATTAACACCATAGTGAAACGGCTTAGGTCGGTTCCATAGCATTCCTGGCGGAATTCTGTTTCAGGACTTTTTGCAATGTAATCAGACGAGAGTTGATCAAAAATGCCAAGTTATTTTTTCCCAGGCCCATAATCCGGTATTATCGGATAAGTGCTAAGCAGTCCGCCGAGTCCCTCCAATGTGGGTATTATAGCCTCTTCTTCATGTGGTTCAAGGGTCAGGATGGGAGTTTTCCCCTGAGCGTAAAGCCACGAGAAAAGGCTGTCAAAATCAAGAACTCCTTCTCCAATAGCGAGGTGATCGTCATGCACTCCCATGTTATCGTGGAGATGGAGCTGACCCAGTCGGTCTCCCAGGTCTTTCAGCCATCTGTCCAGACTGGTTTTTGAAAATACATTCTGGTGGCCGAAGTCCAGACAGAATCCGAGAAACGGTGATTTAATTCCGCTGAAGATTTCTTTATGTATTCCCGTATCTAACTCATACACATTTTCGAGCATCAGGGGAATATTCAATGGAGATGCATACTCCAAAAGAATAGTCATAGATTCTATGGCATTTTTTATCCAAAGATCTTCTAGGTTAAAGTAGTGTCTGTGGTCGAAGCCGGTATGGCATACTACAGACCTTGCTTCAAACAGAGACGCAAGATCCAATGATTTTTTTATCCTCTCTACAGAGATCCTGCGGACTTTTCGATCTATCGCCCCCAGGGAAAGGTCTGAATAGGGCGCATGAATAGTACAGATCAGGTCCTCTTTTTTAAGAATATTTGCTATTTTTTTAAATTTGGGCTGTTGAAATCGGTCCAGGATTTCACAGTTTAGTCCTATTTCGGGGTTAATGTGTTCTTTCAGTAGTCTGGGAAGGTGCTTATTTACCAGTAAATCAAAGGGGCAGCATACAAACGTATGTTGTTTGACGCTTTCAATATCCATTATTTACTCTCCTGACAAGCTCACAGACATCCTCGTAGCTTGCCTCCTCATCAAATCCCGGACAGTCGGCCTTTATAGCATCCCATGCCTTCTGATCTCCGAGTATACTCGGGTGAAGAGGCCATCTCCTGCATTGAAAGGGCTTGACCTCGTGAATTTTGCAAAATCCATCATCGCCATAAAAGATACAATGGCCATCAACAATTTTCATTTCTACCCTGTTACCTTTCTTCACGCAAAATTCCCGGAGAAAGTCGGCCGGATCAAGATCCAGAAAGGACGCTATGGCCTTCTGTTCCGTCTGAGACAGGGAGACAGTGCTCTCTCCATGGCAACAGTGGCCGCAAAGTTTACAGGAAAAGACCTCGTGGTGTTTTGTTGGGTTTGTTGGGTTCATTGGGTTTGTTGGGTTTGTTGGGAATCTGAATCCTCAAACGGTTATATCAGCATATCGTATAGGGTCCGGTACTCCTGTTGCGGCAAAGCCCTTGAGTCGCAGAAGGCAGGAATCGCATTTCCCACATGCCACATCTTGATTTTGATAACATGACCAAGTGAGGTGCAGAGGGGCCTTTAGAGCCAGACCCTCTTTTACCACCATTTCCTTATTATAATCGATTAATGGAGTTATGATTTCAATCTTCGTTTCAGGCAGTGTCCCTTCCTTTATGAGCAATTGGCAGGCATCAAAGTAAGATTTCCTGCAGTCCGGGTAACCAGAGCTATCCACTTCCGTGGCCCCTATGTATATGTATCCGGCTCCAAGCACCTCTGCCCATGAGACTGCCACGGCCAGCAGATGGGTATTCCTGAAAGGGACATATGTTACCGGGATTCCTGATTCCCCAAGGGACTCTTCCGGTACTGGTATTGCCGGGTCTGTAAGGGCGGAACCACCTATTGACTTAAGATAGGACATATCGACCTTCAAGCGATCCTTAACTCCATAATGATCAGCTATTGCATCAAAGGCCAGGAATTCCCGCTCTTCGGTAAGCTGGCCGTAATTTACATGAAGAAAGGCCGAGCGGCAATTGCGTGTAGCAATAGCAGCAGCAACACAGCTATCAAGACCTCCGCTTACAAGGCATACAGCAAAAGGAAGCTCTCGGGCTGACGGCAATACCTTGTTGGATTTATGATTGTTGATTGTTGATTGTTGATTGTTGATTGTTGATTGTTTTTGCGAACTACCTCTCGTGCTAACTGCCATGCCTCAATATCCTCAAATTTAGTGGGGGGTATGACATATGCTCCCCTCGTTTCATTCTCACGAATCAACAGTTCATCTTTTCTGTGCCCCACAAACCCAATAAACCCAATGAACCCAACAAACCCGATGAACCCGATGAACTCAGAACCCATACCTTAATTCTAAATTAATAACTCCACAAGTGAGGCAAATTAGACATTAACAGACAGTAAGTTCAAGTCTTCTGTAAACCTTATATTGGCTTTTATACCCATTGAACTTTATAGATTGTCCTGGTATAAGAAAGCATTCGTTTTTTTAGGAGGATTATTGGGTAATGGAAAAAGTGGCGAGTGAGGTAACTCAGGAACAAACTCCAACTGCTGTCTCTGATCAGGAGGCCGCAACTTCTCAAACAGATCCCGAGGTTTTAGAAGAAAATATGTCGCTGGAGGAAGCCGGTGACATGAGCCAGTTTAAAGACCTTTTTGAGCAAAGTCTTCGCACCTTTCAGGAAGGAGAAATCCTCGAAGGTACTGTTGTACGCGTTGGCAAAGAATCCGTTATGATCGACGTCGGATATAAGTCAGAAGGTCTGATCCCGATTCGGGAATTTCTTGATGAAGAAGGAGAGATAACCGTCTCTGCAGGAGATACTGTAGAGGTGTTGCTTGAACGTTGGGACCCTGACGAGGGAACGCTAAGGCTTTCCTATTCCAAGGCCCTCCGCCGTCAAGTATGGGAAGAAATAACAAAGGCATTTGAAGCAGAAATTCCAGTAAAGGCTACCGTGGCATCCAGGGTAAAAGGTGGCTTGTCTGTGCGAATTGGTGACCGCAAGGGCGGAGTAACGGCTTTCCTACCCTTTTCTCAAATCGATCTCAGGCCTGTTCGTGATCCCGAGGCCCTTGCAAATCAGACTATAGAATGTGCTATTCTGAAGTGTAATCGCCGCAGAGAGAATGTCGTGGTTTCCCGCAGGTTCCTTCTGGAAAAAGAGATGGCTGGAAAAAGAGTTAATACCCTGGCTTCTCTTGAGGAAGGGCAAGTTATAGAAGGAGATGTCAAAAACATCACGGATTATGGCGTATTTGTGGATCTTGGAGGGATCGATGGGCTTCTCCATATCACCGATATGTCATGGGGACGTGTAGAACATCCTTCCAGGCTCTTTAATGTGGGTGACACAATTAAAGTGAAAATTCTCACATTTGATCGTGAAAGTGAAAAGGTTTCCTTGGGCATGAAGCAGCTTACTGAGGATCCTTGGCTGCGAGTGGAAGAGAAGTACCCTGTGGAAAAAAGAGTGACCGGCAAGGTAGTAAGCCTTACTGATTACGGTGTATTTATAGAACTCGAGGAAGGCGTAGAGGGTCTAATCCATGTGTCTGAAATGTCGTGGACAAAGCGTATACGTCATCCATCCCAGATGGTTAATGTGGGAGATGTTGTCGAGGCAGTTGTGCTTAAGGTTGACTCCAAGGTTCAGAGGATATCCCTGGGGCTGAAGCAGATAGAACCCAACCCGTGGGATCTGGTCCAGGATCGCTATCCAATTGGTACGGTGATTGAGGGAGCAGTAAAGAATATAACTGAGTTCGGTCTGTTTATAGGCATTGAGGAAGGCATAGACGGGCTTGTTCATATCTCAGACCTCTCCTGGAGCAAAAGGATCAAACATCCCAATGAGATTTATAAAAAAGGGGAGGCCATCCAGGCCGTAGTGCTCAATATCGACAAGGAAAAGGAACGTTTTTCCCTAGGCGTTAAACAGCTTCATCCTGATCCATGGGAGTCGGCTCCGGAGAGATATCCTGTCAATAGCCAGGTTGCCGGAAAGGTGACGAACGTAACGGATTTTGGGGTATTTGTTGAGCTTGAAGAGGGAGTGGAGGGCTTGATTCACGTTTCTGAGTTGGGACCCGGCAAGATCAAGACACCGGTTGGAATGTTTCAGGTAGGAGATGAAATCAGTGCCAAGGTCATCCATGTAGCCCCTCTGGAGAGGCGTATAGGGCTCTCTGTTAAACGGATATCTGAAGATGAAGAGCGTTCACGTTTTGATGAGTACAGCGACGTCAACAGGTCTGCCGGTACTACTTTGGGCAGCCTGCTTCAGGAAGAATTAGTACAACAGCACAATCGTACTCGTTCTGAGGAAGACAAGGGCCAGGAAGAATAAGCCGGAAATCATGCAAGAGTTGCGGACGCGCAAAGAACGGCGATACGCCAATCCGTTATTGGTAGCTCTGGCCACCATCGGAGTGTTTACCATACTCATCACAGTGGCCATTTTTCTGTTAATATTGTGGACAACAAAGGGCGGAATTACCAGTCCTTCGATCTACCACGGAGATAAAATCGGAGTGGTGGATATCAAAGGTCTTATCACTGAACCCGAGGCTACCATAAAGGCCCTGCGGGATTTTCGATATGATCAGAAAATCAAGGCCGTGGTAATCCGTATAAACAGCCCCGGTGGTGCGGTTGGGGCGTCTCAGGAACTATATGAAGAGATCCGAAGACTGGACCAGGAAAAGCCTGTAGTGGCATCTCTTGCCACAGTAGCAGCATCAGGTGGGTACTATGCGTCTTTAGGTGCCAGGCATATTGTGGCCAACCCCGGCACGGTGACGGCAAGTATCGGGGTTATTATGAAGATGCCCAATATAGAAGGTCTGTTGGAAAAACTCGGGATCAAGACAACCGTGGTAAAGAGCGGCACTTTCAAGGATTTGGGCTCCGTCACCAGAGATATGACAGGAGATGAACGGGCTTTGCTCCAGGGAGTAATGCAAGACATACAGAAGCAATTCGTAACGGCAGTAGCTCAGAGTCGAGAGCTCCCGGAAGAGCAGGTTTCAGCCATTGCTGACGGACGTATTATGACAGGTCATCAGGCCCTGGATGCCAAATTGGTAGACGAACTGGGCAACTTCAGCGTGGCTGTAGATAAGGCTGCCGGTCTGGCGGGAATAGAAGGAAGGCCTGAACTCGTCTATCCCAAGAAAAACCGCATTTCAATCATGAGGGAGCTTTTACAGGAAGAAGGGGCAAAGACCTTGGGCAATGCTCTCCGGCAGTTACTGGGATCTCCCGCAGGCAGTCCGGTTTCTTATGGGATCTGATCAACAGCCACAGTCTATATTGAAGGGTGATCTTGTTGTCCGGTTGCAACAGGGTTTTTCGCAACACATGAAAAAAGACCTCGAAACCGTAGTTGATGTGGTCTTTGACGCGATGATTTCAGCACTTAAAGAAAAAAGAAGGGTAGAGATCAGGGGGATAGGAAGTTTTTCACTACATAGGCAAAAAAAACGCGAATTTGTAAATCCTAAGACAGGTTTGCTCACAGTATGCCCTTCAAATTACCGCGTAGTTTTCAAGACAGGCAAGGACTTGAAGTCTAATTCCCTTCCATAATTCAGGACTCAACATTCAAAATTCAGTATCTGTAAAGATAGAGCAATCACCCTTACCCTTTCTGAGCACCAGGGGCTCGTCATTTACCAACGATATAACGCTTGACGGCACCGCAGGAATAATTCCGCAATCTACGACCATAGCCAATCTCTTTCCCAAGACTTCATTAATTTCTTTGGGATCTGACCATACAGGTCCATCACCTATGACGGCTGAGGTACTTATGAGCGGATTTCCCAGTGCCTCAGCTATTGCCTCACAGACCGGGTGAGATGGAATACGAATTCCAACAGTGCGGCGTTTTGTAAGCATCATTTTGGGGACTTCCCTGGACCCCTTCAGGACAAAGGTGTAAGGGCCGGGCAAAAAACGTCTCAATATTCGGTAAGCATAGTCTGTCACAAAGGCATATTTGCTTATATCTCTGAGATCTGCGCATACAAAACTGAAAGGTGAGCTTTTATGGAGCCCCTTGATCTGATAAATCCGTTCGATTGCTTTCTTGTTAAAGATATCAGCTCCTATGCCATAACAGGTATCTGTGGGATATACGATTATTTCTCCCTTTCTCAAGACCTCTGCCACCCTGTTTATCTGTCGAGGACGGGGTCTTTCCGGATCTATTTCCAGTAACAATTTTTAGCCTCCACAATTTTTCCCTCCATTTGTTGAAAAAAAAACCCATCTAGGGTAGTTAATATAGTCTGTGATTAACAAATTCTGTTGCGTTAAAACGGGCATTGTAATCCCGTGAACGGTTACAAATCCACAAACCCGGACATTCTCCTTCAGCAGGGACTTTTTTAATAAATGGGAACACCCATTTATATCATGTCCGGGTCTACGTCCAGAAATTTTTACAAAGGAGAATCTTCTAATGAAACTAGATCCAACTAAAATGAAAGACTGGCAAATTTCAGAAGCTGCCGAAGAAAACATGAAGACAGTATATCAGCTTGGTGAGGAATTGGCCCTTGAAAAGGAAGAGCTTCTTCCTTATGGCCACCATGTGGCAAAAATCGATTATGCCAAGGTGTTGGAACGTCTCAAGGACAAGCCGGACGGGAAATACATCGACGTGACTGCTGTTACGCCCACTCCATTGGGTGAGGGTAAAAGCACCTGTGCAGTAGGTCTTATGGAAGGGCTCGGGAAGAGGGGCAGGAACGTGATGGGCGCCATACGGCAGCCATCCGGAGGACCCACCTTCAATATCAAGGGCAGCGCGGCAGGAGGGGGTCTTTCGCTGGTCATTCCGCTTTCGAGATTTTCTCTCGGGCTCACGGGTGATATCAACGCAATCATGAATGCCCATAATCTGGGCATGACCGCCTTGACCGCCCGCATGCAGCACGAGTCCAACTATACAGACGAACAGTTGGGCCGGAGGGGACTGAATCGTCTCAATATCCACCCCAAGAGCGTGGAGTTCAAGTGGATAATGGATTTCTGCGCCCAGGCCCTGAGGAACATTACGCTTGGATTGGGAGGGCGGATGGACGGCCTTACTATGCAGAGCGGGTTCAACATAGCCGTCAGCTCGGAAATCATGGCGATACTTGCCATAGCAAATGACCTCAAGGATCTCAGAGAACGTATGGGCCGTATAGTGCTTGCCTATGACCGTACAGGAAAGCCCGTTACAACGGAAGATCTCGAAGTGGCCGGTGCCATGACCGCCTGGATGGTAGAGGCCATCAATCCCAACCTCATGCAGACTGTTGAAGGTCAACCCTGCCTGGTGCATGCAGGACCATTTGCAAATATTGCCATAGGCCAGTCTTCGGTCATTGCCGACAGGATAGGATTAAAGCTTACCGACTACTTGGTAACTGAGAGCGGCTTTGGTGCTGACATCGGCTTTGAGAAATTCTGGAACTTGAAGTGTCGCTTCAGCGGACTCAAACCCAACTGCGCAGTAGTAGTGGCCACCATCAGGGCACTAAAATGCCACGGAGGAGCGCCCATACCCCGCCCGGGCCGTCCGATGCCCGAGGAGTACAATGGTGAGAATGTAGAGTGGGTGGAGAAGGGATGCGCAAATTTGGTCCATCATATTGAGACTGTAAAAAAGGCAGGCATCAACCCGGTGGTCTGTATTAATGCCTTTTACAATGATACCAAGGACGAGATCGCCGTAGTTCGCAGGATGAGTGAGCAGGCCGGTGCGCGGGCGGCCGTGTCCGAGCATTGGTTGAAGGGTGGAGACGGTGCTCTGGAATTTGCAGATGCAGTTGTCGATGCCTGTGAAGAAAAGAACGAATTCCGCCTCCTCTATGATCTTGATATGCCCATTCGCGAGCGTATAGAACTGATCACCAGGGAGGTATATGGCGGTGACGGCGTTACCTACACTCCGGAGGCACTTGCCAAGGCCAAGGCCATGGAAAAGGATCCTGAGATCTCCAAGCTGGGGACCTGCATGGTAAAGACCCACCTCAGTCTGGCAGACGACCCGAACATCAAGGGCGTACCCAAGGGATGGAACCTGCTTGTGCGGGATATCCTGACCTACAAGGGTGCGGGTTTTGTTGTCCCGGTCGCCGGCGCCATAAGCCTCATGCCCGGAACCGGCTCTGATCCGGCCTATCGCAGAATCGATGTAGATACGGAGACCGGAAAAGTAAGCGGTCTTTTCTAAAACCGGAATATGCGCCTTGCCCCCGGGAAAATTGCTCCGGGGGCCTTGGAACTCAGTATCCTTTCATCTCGTTCTCGGTAAACGGTTTTGCTGGCTTTTTCCCCCCCAGTATCTGTGTCATAATCGTGTTCATTGTCTTGACATCGTTATCAAACCCGCCATGCGAGGTGCTGGTGGTAACACCCTTTTTGCCATTCGAATAGTGGATCGACATGCCCGGATGCACAGTCAATTGTTTCGCATAATGCTGCATTCCCAGCAGGGGCTTGTCGATTTGCCGTTCAAGAGCGCGGGACACCAGCCAGAGTAATGATTTACGGTAAACAAGGGCAACATTGTCGTCCAGTTCAAGCTTTTCCGTGAGATCGTATATAGCCAGTGCAGGCAGCCTGACTTTTGCCCTACCGGTATCCTGCCCATTCAGCCTTGGTTCATAGTGCTCTTTGTAGAAATCAATCGAGCAGGCCGGAGCCATCAGACTGCAGCTCTTGATCAAATCGGATATGTCGAGGACATCGAGGGCATGCAGCAGATGGCCGAGCAGAATAGCACCGGTACTGTGTCCGGCCAAGTGAATTTTCAGATGGGTATCCTGTAATGCCTCGGCAAAAGCCTTGATGACGAACAAACCGTCGCTTATTTTGCCGTCCTTTTGCCGCTCGAACGGCAGAAGGGCATCGTTCTTCATCTCTTCCCAGATGGGAGTAACCGGTTTACGGACAAAGTCTTCTATCAACAGGTCACTCTGTTCGATCAATTTATCATACAAGTCTCGAAAAAATCCTTCCGTGCGCTTGCCGCTGAAGGCACGCACAACGGCATCCTTAAATTCTTCAACCAGGCCGGTGTCGTACATGATATGGAAGGGATAGATGCCGTTGCGCTTGAAGCCGTCCTTCAATGCTGCGATACGTTTTGCCGATGCGGCGGGATTGTTCAGACCTCCGTGGGCATAGATGAGCAGATGGTTGTATGCCTCGGTGCCGACAGATTCACTAATGAGTTTCACCGTTTTCAGGATATCATCGGCATTACTCCAGTAATCGCCACGTTCTTTCAATTTACCGTCATCAAAATGCACGAAGTGGCCGGCGATTTCCAGCCTTGTCGGTGCTGCTTTGCCTGTTTCCGCATCAACGGTAACCAGCGAGCGGGAGGTGAGCCCGAAGATATTCGGCGTCGGGATGGCCAGCCGGAATACCCAGCCGTCATTTATATTTTGCAGCCAGTCTTCATACAGCCAAATGGCGAAGCCCTTGGAACCCCATTTCGGGCTCCATGAATTCTGGACAATGAAGCCCTGACTGTTGTAGCCGATAATGGCAAAGGCATGGCCGCCTTCAATAGTACTCGAAGGCATGATAATGGCCAGATCGTTTTTCTTCGCTGCCTTGGTGGCAAACCATCCGGAGTGAACATCGGCTGAAACGTATATGGCACAGACTTCATTGAGCGCCGCATGGTAGTCGTTGATTTCCGGCCGCAGACGATAATAGGCACCGACTGTGCATGACCGGGCTGCCTTGGCCCGCGCGATGGTCAGCGTCCCCGGATCGTCCACCGAATAGAGCCATTCCTCTTCGCTGCAGACTCCCATGTTTTTCCAGCCGCGTATCGCTCCCCGGCAGCTTGACCCTGCGTAATCCTCACCCGGCCATTCGTCATGCTTCTTCGCCATTTCATAAAGCATCCGCGGACTGGCCTTGAATTGCAGATTTCTTTTCTTGACATTCAGCAGATTGATGGCAGCCGCCAGGCCAAAACCGGTACAGGCCCCTTCCTCGCCCTGATCAAGGACATCTGTCCCGCTGCGGTTATCGATCTCAGGCTGCAGTTGAACAAGGGCAGGCTCGTACATGCGGTCCCGAATGTCCGGCGTATCCTTCCGTGCGTTGAGAATACGTTTTTTCCCCGCAATTTTTGCTTTTGGAAATGATTTTCGTGCCATACTCTCCTCCTTTTTTGGTTTTAATATCTAAATTGAGAGATTAGCTGCCGATTTGACCATGTGCATTAAACAAAACAAGAGAGTCAAAAAGTATATCGATTCATTTTTACATACAAATCCAATATGGCTGTTTTATGATGAAGAGCATACCTATACTGACCGGACCTTTGAAATTCCAGTTCAACATACATAGAAAATATACTTCATTGCGTCCTGAAGTGTAAAGAATCAAATGGCAAAACTGCGATGTTTCGGTTCCACCCTTAAGGGAACGGACTGGATAGCAGGAAAATTCTCAGAGAGTATAGTGCCCGTTGGACAATTGAAAACGGGATTAAAGATCTAACCTATAGGTTTTCAGATATTTAATTTCACAAGGCCAGAGGGAGGAAGGCGTATTGTAATACTCCGACGACCGATAACGCAGTGAAATTGAATATATGGAAATCTATACAACTATTATCTCGATAACATTCCGGGTATTGACCCGCATCGAATCAACATCCAGTTTCAACATCGGCATTCAATTCGATAATACACACTTTTTTGAAAAAAGTGTAAACTGGTAAATGAAGGATGTCGGTTTAGCTCGACTTTGGCCATTTTTCGATTATTATAAAACCAGAAAAATCAAGGAGTTAGCTGCACGATTTGGGAATTACAAGCACTCATACCCCGATTTTTTATGGGTAGATTTGATCCAATTCAAGCTAGATATAATAATTTCAGTAAGTTAGCCCAACAACCATGAATTAAAAATGGCCAAAGTCGAGTTTAGTATCTAATTTTTATTTTTAGTTTAAACGAGACTTACTTGACTCATGAGCATGCTTTGTGCTACATCCAACATTATGAAAACAATGCTTGTTCGTGACAAAATATTTTGGCATACACGCCGCGCACTGCCTCCTTTTTTCCAAAAAGGAGGCTTTTTTTTGGCATGAATCGCTTCACTGCCCGACACATATTAGGAATGTCCACCCTTTCACCGGACGAGATCACTTTCATTCTGGATACTGCCGAGTCTCTCAAAGATATCCTTGAAAGACCCATTAAGAAGGTACCACCGCTCCGAGGCAAAACCGTAGTTCATCTTTTCTTTGAACCGAGTACCAGGACTCGACTCTCATTCGAGCTGGCAGCCAAACGATTGAGCGCAGACACGGTGTCATTTTCAGCCAAGGCCAGCAGTGTTGTAAAAGGCGAAACCCTTATTGATACCGCACAAAACATCGAGGCAATGAAACCTGATGTCATAGTCATGCGCCACCCCCATTCAGGGACTCCTCACCTGCTCACAAAATACGTTAACTCGGCTGTAATCAATGCTGGAGATGGTACAAACGAGCATCCCTCCCAGGCCCTATTGGACCTTTTTACCGTAAGGGAACACCTGGGGCATATTGATAATTTAAAAGTTGCCATACTGGGAGATATCCTTCACAGCAGAGTAGCTCACTCAGATATACAGGCCTTCACAAAGATGGGGGCCGAGGTGGTTGTGTCAGGGGCTGCCACCATGCTTCCTTCACGTCAATCAGAAGTCCTCGGGGCAAAAGTGGTCCTGAAGATGGAAGAGGCCTTAGAAGATGCGGATGTAATAATAGTCCTCAGGATTCAAAAGGAACGTCAGGGACAGAGCCTTATCCCTTCTGTAAGAGAGTATGCAATGTTCTTCGGCCTCAGCCCTGACAAGGTCAAGTTGGCTAAATCAGGGGCCTTGATCATGCACCCCGGACCTATAAATCGTGGAGTGGAGATGGCACCGGAGGTGGCGGATGGGCCATACTCCGTAATCCTGGATCAGGTGACAAACGGAGTGGCGATAAGAATGGCCCTGCTATCTCTGCTTCTTACAAAGGGTTGAAGGTTAAAGGTGAATTCTGAACCCATGAACGCCTATCTATTTACAAATGCACGAATAATAGATCCATCCCAAAACATGGATTTTACCGGTGACCTTTTGGTAAAAGACGGAATTATAGCGGCTGTCGGGGAATCCCTTGACCTTCCGAATGATGCCGGGGTCATTGACCTGGAGGGAAAATGGCTTGTGCCGGGGTTGTTGGATATGCATGTTCATCTGCGGGAACCAGGAGAGGAATATAAGGAGACTATTGAATCCGGCACGGCTGCCGCTGTTGCCGGTGGTTTTACAGCAGTGGCGTGCATGCCCAATACCCAACCGGTTAATGATTCTGCAGGCATCACCAGATTTATACTGGAAAAGGCCCGAAGTTCCGCCAGGGCCAGGGTCTATCCGATCGCAGCCATCACATTGGGGCAAAAAGGGGAGCAGTTGACAGAATTCGGAGATCTTCTCAATGCCGGTGCAATAGCCTTCTCAGATGACGGCCTGCCTGTGAAAAATGCGGCGGTAATGCGCCAGGCCCTTGAATATGCCCAAAACTTTGATGCACTTATCATATCCCACTCAGAGGAACTTGACCTCTCCAGGGGAGGTGTAATGAATGAGGGCAGGGTATCTACTATTCTTGGTCTTAAGGGGATTCCGGCAGCAACTGAAGAAATTGCCGTATTCAGGGATGTAGCCCTGGCTGAGTTGACAGGGGGCCGTCTCCACATTGCCCATGTGAGCACAAGAGGTTCGGTTGAAATAGTCCGCCAGGCCAAGAGCAGGGGTGTACGGGTAACCGCAGAGACTGCGCCCCACTACTTTAGTCTCACAGAAGAAGCAGTATTTGGTTACAACACTTTTGCCAAAATGAGTCCGCCCCTCCGCACCGAGGAAGACCGCCTGGCAGTTATCGAGGGACTCAAAGACGGCGCTATAGATGCTATTGCCACGGACCACGCTCCCCACAGCGTACTTGAAAAGGAATGCGAATTTCAAATGGCTGCAAACGGGATCATAGGCCTTGAAACCGCTATTTCTCTCTCGCTGAACCTCGTAAGAGACGGCTATATTTCAGCGTCTCAAATGATCAGATGTATGTCCATTTCTCCCTCCAATATTCTGGGTGTGCCGGGAGGAAGTCTGAAGGATGGAAATTCTGCAGATATATGTATCATAGATCCGGAGGCAGTTTTTACCTTAACCCGCGAATCTCTTTACTCCTTGAGTTACAACAGCCCATTTCTAGGAAAAGATCTCCAGGGTAAAGCTATTCTCACTCTTATTGACGGCCGTCCGGTATTTGACCCCACAGGAATACTGAGAGTGCCTGAAGTGAACTAAACGTTTATGACGAGGCCTTTCGTCACCCCCGAGCATGAAAATTTGCCACCCGCTCGCTATGCTCGCTCGACACACACAGACGAACACAGACAAAAGACCTTATCCACTGGTGAACATACCAGCGGATAAATTGTCTGTGTGTGTCCGTGTGGGTCTGTGGCTAATTCAAAAAGTATTTTTATGGTAAATCAAGCCCGATAACGCTCAACATCTCACCCCGGTTTGTCGATAAGTATGACGGAGGTGTTTATATGAGCTTAGAGCATCCTGAAAATCTTTTCACAGAGGCAACGGATAGCCCAAGTATTGCCGGACCCAAAATCCTGATAGTTGACGACGACCAAAGCCTCAGGGAGTTTCTGGAGATACTCCTTGCCAGGGAAGGCTACGGTGTATGCTCCGCGTCCAGTGGGAAAAAGGCCCTTCGACTCATGGACAGGGAAAATGTATCCCTGGTCATAAGTGACGTGAGGATGCCGGGCATAGATGGGATGACTTTACTGAAAGAAATCAAGGCAAAACACGCAGATGTCCCTGTAATATTGATTACTGCCTTTGCATCCCTGGACACCGCAATGGCGGCAATGAAAGAGGGGGCATGGGACTATCTTACCAAGCCATTTCGGATAGAAGAAATCAGGGAGGTTGTGGAAAAGGCCCTTAAAACAAGACCAAAGGCCCAGTCCTTGATCAGAGATACTGCTGACAAGATCTACAAGCTTGACAATATGTTGACCAAAAGCCCGGTCATGCTCAAAATATTCCAGCTAATACCCAGGATAGCATCCAGTCCTTCCAGTGTGCTCATATCCGGTGAAAGCGGCACTGGGAAAGAGCTTGCTGCACGAGCCATTCATAACCTCGGAGTCCGCAAGGACAAGCCCTTTGTAGTTATTAACTGCGGAAGTATCCCGGAGAACCTCCTTGAAAGCGAGTTGTTCGGCCATAGCAAAGGGGCCTTTACAGGTGCTGATCGTGGAAAACAAGGTCTTTTTGCCATAGCTGATCAAGGTACCATCTTTCTTGATGAAATCGGAGAACTGCCCATGACCCTCCAGGTCAAACTGTTGAGAGTCGTGCAGCAGAAGTCCTTTACATCTCTTGGCGACACCAAAGAGATCAAGGTAGATGTGAGGATATTGGCAGCCACCAACCGTGATCTGGAAAAGGAGGTAATAGCCGGGCGATTCAGGGAAGACCTGTACTACAGACTGAACGTAATTCAAATTCGTATGCCACCGCTAAGAGAACGTCCTGAAGACATTCCCCTCATGGTCCAGTACTTTCTGGACAAGTATTCCAAAGAACAAAATAAGGCCGTACAGGGCATATCCAGCTTTGCCATGGAGGCATTGCAGAAATACTCGTTCCCAGGAAACGTGAGAGAACTGGAAAATATCATCGAAAGGAGTGTGGCCCTTGCCACCTCAAATCTCCTGCTTCCTGAAAGCCTGTCTCTGGCTGAGTTCAAGCAGCAAAAAACCGCCGAATCCAGCCCCTTTTCTTACGAGCCGTGCCTGGGGCCTGAAGGTTTAGACCTTGAGCAGTTCCTCAGCCATATAGAAAAAATTCTCCTAAAAAAGGCGCTCGAGAGGGCAAACGGGGTAAAGACCGAAGCTGCCGGCATCCTCGGTCTTAACTTCAGGTCCTTTAGATATCGTCTGTCAAAATATGCCCTCTGAGAACTCAAATGGCCGCCTTTTTTATTGTATAACTGCAGGCCGTCTAACTATCCTGGTCCTGCTGCTCTGCAGCACCTATCTCCTATCCAGATATTCTGCCGATGCTTTTGGCAAAGTGACCGAGCTGTCTATAATCCTGGGATGGGCATTTTTTCTCACTGCTGTTTATATTATATGGTACAAAAAGAGGGGCCTGAATAAACGGCTCCTCTATATCCAGACAGTTCTTGACGTCATACTGGTAAATCTTGCCGTATTTTGGACCGGTGGATCTGGAAGCCCGCTTGTATTTCTTTATCCGGTTGCCATTCTCACAGCATGTATTCTTGGCAGTCAAAAGGAAGGCGCTGTATCAACCTTCCTGTGTGTTGTCAGCTATGCCGCCATTTTCTGGCTCTGTGAAATACCGGGAGACAAATTTAATGATGCCGTATACAGCTTCTTTATCAACATGGCGGCTTTTAACATCATTGCCTCTTTGGGAATTGTCCTTGCAAAACGTCTTCATTACACAGAAAAAAAGCTGTCAGATACCAAGGTGGATCTGCGCCGCATAGAGGAAATCCATCGCCATCTCGCAGACAGCATCCAGTCAGGTCTGATCACAGTAGATGAAAAAGAAAATATCATCTTCTTTAACCAGGCGGCTATTGAGATCCTCGGTAAAAAAATCATTAACGGATACGGACAACCCCTGCAAGAACTCTGGCCGACAGGGACCAGGCTACTGGAAAATTTCAGAAGCGGCGGAAAAGGAGAACGGCAGGAAGTAAGCCATACAGATCCCCACGGCTCACCCGGGTTCCTCGGGATATCCACTTTTTTGTTAAAAGGTCACCAGGGCCAACACCTTGGTTACGGAATAATCTTTCAAGACATTACAGATATAAAGGCAAGGGAAGAGCGCCTTCAGCGCATGGACCGTCTTGCCGCCCTTGGTGAGATGGCTGCGGGACTTGCCCATGAGATAAGAAACCCCCTGGCATCCCTGTCCGGGGCAGCCCAGTTTCTGGAAGAGTCGGCACTGTTGCAGCCTGAAGAAAGAAGACTACTGCAGATTATCAGTAGAGAGAGCGATCGTCTGAATGATATTACAAAGTCTTTTATTCTTTATGCCAAACCAGAGGAAAAAAAGATTCAAAACATATCTCTACTGGAAGAAATAGAGTCGGTTCTGTACCTGATGAGACAAAGGAAAAAACTCCCAGAAGCCGATGTTAAAATAGATGTCCCGGCTGATCTACAGTTTGAAGTAGACCCGTCTCAATTCAAACAGGTCCTTCTGAATCTCTTGCTGAATGCCTATCAGGCCCTGCCGCATGAACACGGAAGAATATCAATCAAGGGAACGACAGAAGGGGGAAATTACCTGGTTCTAAAAATTTCAGACAACGGGACCGGCATAAGGCCTGAGGATCTTTCAAAGGTGTTCAATCCTTTCTTCTCCACCCGGCCGGATGGAACAGGATTAGGCCTGGCAATAGTCCACAGGCTCGTTCATGAATGGAATGGTGATATTACGGTAGATTCTGAACAGGGCAAGGGCTCTACCTTTACCCTGCATCTTCCTAAACATATAAAGGATGTTGAAAACTAAATGGATATGCAGGCCGGCAAGAAGCCGGCCTGCAGATTATTTCCTCCAGATCCACTCGGTCTTGAGGTCTATCTTCTTTTCCTCACTGAAGAACAGAACATTCCAATCATCATCAGACCTGCCAAAAGGCACATACCACAATTTGACTTCTACCAAGAGCTCATCTGCAGTGAGTTCCCTGGTCTTCTTACCGTCTTTTTCCACATCAGCATATGGGAACGGTATCTCGAAGACCGCCTTTGTCATCTTTAGAGGCGGCAGGCAGGTGTCTCTGAGCAAACCGCACTTCTCATAGGGTCCTCTTCCCATCTCTGCCCCTCTACCGAAGCGTGCGGGGTAAGGCATGTAGATAACTTGATCATTATAGACTTGTTTCCCATCCATTGTCTTCGCGGTCACATCCAGGACCAGCCGGTTGGGAGTAGGTCACCCATCCGGTATGGCGTGCCCGCACTTGTTGAACATCTCCACTTTGACCACGCCAAGCGGGATGATGCCTTCGGCCTTGTTCTTACGCCAGAAGTGGGCCATAGCATCAACCTCAATGTCCAGGGCCATCTTGATCATGGTCTCGTCACGATAGGCTTGCATGTCGTGGCCCAGACCGCACTTGGCCATGTGGCATTCCTGACAGCTATCGTGCCCACCTTCGGGAATATAGGTGAAAAGATAGGTGCCATACAAAGTAGCACACTGGGAGGGTTGATCCAGCTCAAAATTTGGTCCCTCACCGTGGCACTGACCACAGAATATGGACTCACTCATGGCCGGGGCCTTTGCCATTTTAGGATAGGCAGGATCGTCGTGTTCCCCTTCTAGGGCGCCGTAAACAGTATCCGGCTGCGGATAGCCATCCTGCCATTTGTGGATAATGGCTACTTTGTTGTGGCACACCATGCAACCGATGTTGAGGCTGGCAATTTTTTCTTCCAATTCATCAATCAGGTCATCATCATCATCGGCATATGCCTTTTGCCAGTCTCTGATGGTCTTGACGATCTCCCGGGCCACATCATCCGTTGCCTCATCCAGTTGAGGCAGGTGGCATTTGGCGCAGAACATGAGATGCTCTACTGTTATGTCCTTGTCCTCTTTGACTCCTGAATAGGGAAACAACTTCAGGCCCTTGTCTACCGCAGTAAGAATCGTTGGGGCCGTCCTGAGCGTAACCCCTAACATTGAAACAGCATGAACGGAATTTTCCCATTGTTCATATGCCTCTTCATGACACTCCTGGCAAGAACTCGAATCATAGCGGGCAGCGAGCTCCGCGATGGTCTTGGCCTTAGGGACCTCCGCAGGCTTTGTGCCACAAAGTCCGTAAGAGGACCAGACACAGCTCACCAAAAACAAAAATGTTACAACCCTCAAAACTCCCATAAATACCTCCTTTCTGTTATTAACGGATTGGATAAATTATGTAGTGAAATTTGAAATTGGGAAAAACACAAAGATGTAGATGCGTTACCTAATTTCAAATTTCCAGTTTCCACACAGCCATTCAATTCAATACACATTTTTTCGAAAAGAGTATAAACTATTCAGGCATTCCATTTATCAATACATAGAGCCTGATAAATAGACAGAGACTATCATAACTCAAAAGAGACGTCAAAAAAAATGTCAGATGGTGAATGACGGATGCCAAAAACACCCTCAAAAAAAAAGGTAACCCTCTGGATTCTTGGTATTTTTTTTCTTTCAGCAACACTGCTATTAGGCTCACTTTATCAATGTCTTCCATTGCTTATAAAAAAACTGGCGCCAATTGTTGCGAGATCCGAAGGATATTCAGTGAGGCTGAGCCAAGTCAGAACGGGTTATGGTTTTATCACTATTGAAAAAATCAGAATCAGTCACAAAGAAATCAGGGGAGAGATCCAAAGAATATCCGTTGAATATTCCCTCCGGCCCTTTGGCCTCAAGGAGATCAAGCTGGAGAAGCCGGACTTTGAAGTTACTCCAGATACTTCAACCAGCAGCGACTTCAGGTTTAACAGGACCTTGGTGTGGCTGTTGGGAAAGGTCTCGATTGTAAATGGAGAGATAGAGCTAAAAACTGCATCTCTTGCGGCAAGCCTCAGTGCCTTTTCAATAGCCGGAAACGAACTTCCGTCTTCAGTGCAGGAACCAAATGACCTATCATCTGCTTCCACCCTGTCAGGCTGCATATCAGTGAAGACTCCGGAAATCCAGGCTGAGGGTGACATGAAAGGCATGTTGGACTGGAATTCCACACGATTTCATCTTATGTCAAAAGGGGAAATAATAGTTAATAAATCACAGGACAGGACAGCCTATGACCTCAAGACTTCCGGCAGGATTGAGCCCCAAATGGACGGACTGAGTGCCGAAGCTGATCTTGCGGTTCATGACCTTTGCTCAATCTTTCCCTCCCTTTCAGGGGAAAAGACCAAAAATGACTCCACCGGCAATATCAGCCAACCTTGTTCTGTAAGCATATCAGCCGACATCAGATACCTCCTGGACAAGGAACTGAAGGTGTCAGGCAAATTGGTCCTTAAGGACACGAGATTATCTTCAATCTCAGGCATCCCCACGATCCGGGGCACCTGGCAAATGAAGGCGTCTTCGGATCTAAAAAACGGCTTCATTGACGTCAGCTTTGCACCTCGAGAATTGCCTGTTTCCATTAAGCTTGCCTGGCCCGGTGAAAACGGCAATCAATGGGAAGCTATTGCCGGGATCTCAAGCACCAACTATGACTTTTCCAATCTCAAAGGCTCCCTCCTGTCCGGTCTTGGGGATATCATTGCTGACGTATTTGTCACACCTGATTTGTGGCAGGTATCTGCGAGCCTTGACGTAAAGGATCTATCCTGGGCCAAAGACGAAAACCATGCCTTTGAAGGGATCTCCTCAAAGATTGAGTTCCTTGCAAATTATGATGGATCTCTTAAAAGCGTATCCTGGAGGACCGACCTGGGATGGAATAAAGGCGCTGTACTTGTATATCCATGGTTTCTGGATCTCTTTCAACTCGCCGGTAGTATCAAAACAATGGGAACTCTGGACAAAAACAAACTGCTTTTCAACAAAATCTCAGTATCCGGACCGTTTGAACTTATGGCCAAAGAGGTCTCCCTTGATTACAGCCTTAATGACAATGCTGCACAGCTTTCTCAATGGAAAATGCCAAAGATTCAGTTCCTTAAGGCCAACGGCAGGTTAGAGATTCCATATGAAGTCTTCCTCAAGGAACCTTTCTCTGTGAATTACGGCTTTTTGAACGACCTGGTGCCAAAGGGCACCTGGCTGGTTGAAGTGGATCAAGGTGGTTTGCGCACTGGGATAAAAGCAGACCTCTTTTTTTCAGGACATGATGTCATCCAGGGAATGGATCTTGATCTTGCCTATCCAATAAATACGGATAAATGCCTCCCCGGCCTTATCAAGTGGGACAGACTGACCTGGCCTCCACTGGATTTAGAAAAGACAAAGATCCCCTTGACTATTTGCAAAGATAATCTTAGTTGCGGACCAATCAAAATTCCTATTGCACAGGGAGAGATTTCCCTCAAACAGATCTCCTGGGATTGGCCGGCATCAAGCTTGAAGCTAAGGAAACTCAGGCTCATTGGTGTTGACCTGAAGGCACTCTGGCCGGAACTACCCCTCCAGATTGATATTGAGGCTGATCTCGATCAGGGTATATGGAAAGATCCAAGGCTCAACTTCAATGGAAAGTTATTGGTCAACACGGCTGGGGGCAAGATCAGGTTTCAGAACATCTGGGTAGAGCCTCTTGCCCCAATGCCCCGTTTTGGTGCCGATGTGGTCTTTCATGACCTGGATCTTGTACAATTGAGTGACGCTGCGCACTTCGGACGAATTACCGGAAAACTGACAGGACACATTGATGACCTCATCATGAGTGGTGGTCAGCCTGAATCCTTTGAATTAGTGATGGAGAATGATCCCGGTGCTCCTGGTCCTAAAAAGATCAGCCTTGAAGCAGTTGAAAAGATCTCGATCCTGGGTGGAGGCGGATCGATTCCTTTGTTCGGACGTATGTTCAAGGAATTCCCCTACCGCCAAATAGGCATGTCGTGTAGTCTAAAAAATGATCTGTTCACACTCCACGGCTTGATAAAAAAAGACGGGCAGGAATACCTGGTGAAAAGGGGCTTTATCAGAGGGGTAGATGTCATAAACAGAAATCCTGATGGCAAAATATCTTTCAAAGACATGCTGGATAGATTAAAAAGGATTATCCGTACTGAACAAGAGTAAACTGGGTTCTGGGGGGTTCTTTGAAGATATTGAGGCATGGCAGTTGGTCCGCGAGGTAGCTCGCAAGAACAATCAACAATCATCAATCATCAATCCAATAGTGGAGGTAAACAAATGCCTAAAATTAATCTGAAATTTGCTTTCATGTTGTCCGTAATGGTCTTTACTGCCTGTGTAACTGTAAATATCTACTTTCCAGCCGCAGAGGTAAGACAGGCTGCGGAGAAAATTGCAAAGGATGTGAGGGGCCATGAGTCAATTCAAGATCCGGCAGATACAGGCGCTGGAGGACCGCAGTCTTTTCTGAACTTTGTAGGTACGGCTTATGCCCAACAGGAACTTGCCGTATCAAATGCCACAATCAGACAAATAAAGGAAAGGATGAAGGCGCGATATGCTCAGTTGGCGCCGTTTCTTAAGCAGGGTGTTATAGGAGAGTCTGCAAATGGCCTGCTGGTAATAAGGAATACAGGTTCCATCAATCTAAAAACCCGGGCGGAAGTCAAGCGCCTGGTCAGTGCTGAAGACTCAGATAGAACCGCCCTGTACAGCGCCGTCTCAAAGGCCCTTAACGTACCTGGTTCAGAGCTTGCGAGGGTCCGGGAGATCTTTGCAAAAGAATGGCAAAAGACAGCACCTGGAGGGACCTGGATAGAACCTGAAAGCGGGAAGTGGAAGCAGAGATAAACCAGCGCCAAGCCAAGCGGGTTGTTGTGAATGGCGTTTTCCTAAGCACAGGAATGACAGAGCAGCCGAATCCGGGAATCTTCTATACTGGGATGCACGCTTCGTGTCGTCTTATGGCATTGCTCACACACCAAAGGATCAAGACGGCGAGACAGCGGATTCCAGATGAGGTGGATGGTGCGAGTGTATTTACGGAAGCGGATTTCGACCATAACATAGACAACGTCCACGAGAAACCGAAGGGCGGCACATGGCTTTAAACGGACCTGTATTTTGTATTTTTGTTGCAGGTCCTCGATTTTTTGAGCCATTTCCCTTGGCAAGTCCTTGATTTTGGCGATTCTTTCCTGATGCTGCGCCTCGCTGAGATTGTGACGGGAAAGGCTTGATTCCATTTCTTTTCTCAGGGCTTCATAATATTCTCTTGTATTTTTCACATCCCGGCGGAGTCGCCGTCGCATACTGTTGATAAAGTCGGTCAGTTTTTCTTCCGTAAGGACCCTGGCCTTTTGCATGGCGTTAGAGATCGCCTTTTCAAGATGGACGGGAAAATGTGGGGGGACTTTTCCTGGGGTGTAGATTTCAGAGCTAAACTCAGACCACAACGTCTCCAGATCCTCAATGATTGCACCGGTACTCTCGTGCATTCCTGCTTCGACCAGCCCTTCTTTCCGTTCATCACTCAGCGCTACATACCGGCAGGTTAAGACCATATAAGAAGCACGGGCTTCCGCACGACTCGTCACCCGGGCCTGCCCGTTTGTGAAGACAATGTCTTGCCCGATGAGCTGCTCAAAGCCTGCCTTTTTCAGATATGGCACCTCGATTCGCCCGAAAACCAAGGGGATTTCTTCAGTAGCCACACGGATGAGCCTGTCCAGAACAGGGCTGCCGTAAAGAAGGGGCATGGCCCCGCCTCCCAATTGAACTTCCTCCGGGAGATCCAGGGTCTGTGCCAGACCGGGTGGCAGCAAGGCCATCACGTGATTGTCGTCCTGCTCAGCCATTCCGCCGTGTTTTTCAAATACGTGCGCTGCAAAGGAAAGCAGTTCTGGAACAGAATCCATTCTTACACTCCAAAGTCTTCCTGGAAGAGCTTTTCATCCAGCTCTTTGCTCTTTTCGTGAGATGTTCTGGCCCGTTTTAACCGGGAACCCAAGGCATTGAAGGCTTTTTGTTTTTCCGTCTCGTCGGGGTGCTTCACCCAGAGTTCATAGACAAGGTCACTGAATTCACGCTCTCCCTGAAGGCGACCTAGAATCATGTCGATCTCTCCCACCACCAGCTCGAACATGTTGATTTTTCGGTCCAGGATTTCCAGCATATAGTCTTCCAGGCTTCCTGCAGAACAGAAATTGTAGATCTGGACCTCGTTTTCTTGTCCGATTCGATGGATGCGGCCGATGCGCTGCTCGATCTGCATGGGATTCCAAGGCAGATCACAATTGATCATTATATGACAAAACTGCAGGTTGTGCCCTTCTCCTCCGGTATCCGTGGATAGAAGGATAGGGCACCCTTCCCGAAACGTCCGGATGGATTGCTGTTTTTGGGTTGTGGTCATCCCGCCACGAAAGACCACATGAGGCATTTTGTGTTCTTCCAGAATCTGGTGGAAATACTCCAGGGTCGCAAGGTAATTAACAAAAACAATTTTCTGCTCCGGTGAAGCCTGCAAAAGCTCGATCACGCGCCGGATTTTTCCTCCGATCCGAATGGACCTGCCCATTTCCAACAGATCTCTTGCCTGTTTGCTTGTCCCATCCAGACTCTGGAGGCTTATCTTTTCCAGCATCTTCAGTGATGCAAAATGAGAAGATCCTGCTGCTTCCAGAAGCCTGCGAAGCGCCATTTTGGAAAGGGCCGAAGAACCCTGAGCGGCCTGCTCTGTCACAAACCGGCTGATCTCCTGGTAGAAGGTTTCCTCATCGGGCGACGGGTCAATTCGAATGGTAGAAGCAAAGCGGGGCGGGATGTGCAATTGCGTGACGGAACGGGTGTTTCGGATCATGACCTCTTTCAGAAGCTGTCTCAGCTTTTCCCGGTTTTTCGGGTCCGTTGGGTTGCCCCGGGCCACAAATTCGTCCTTGAATGCCTTCAGCGTCTTGAGATGCCCCGGCTTTAAAAGGGTGACCAGATTGTAAAGTTCCTCAAGTTTATTCTGTACGGGTGTGGCAGTAACAAGGAGCAAAAAGGTCTTTTGAATAGCATTTACCAGCTTCCAGTTGAGGGTCGAGCGGTTCTTCAGGTGATGCGCTTCATCCACGATCACCATATCATAGGCCCGAGCGGTTGCAGCATCAAAATGACGTTTTCCTTTTGCCGAGTGAATGGAAACCAACAGAAAGGGTTCTTTCCAGAATCGGGCCGGATCTTCCCGAAACACTGGATCATTTGAAGTAACGAAGCAAAGCCCAAATTTCTCTTGAAGTTCTTCTTGCCATTGATTGACCAGAGAACTGGGCGTGAGCACCAAGGCCGAACGAACCAGACCGCGGAGTACATATTCTTTCAGCACGAGGCAGGCCTCAATCGTTTTTCCAAGACCTACCTCATCTGCCAGAATAGCTCTGCCGCGAAAGGTCTTCATGATTTTTCGAGCACTCTCTTCCTGGTACCACAGGGACTGAACGTTATTGGTTGTAGGCAGGCAAATGAGTTGATCGTATGAGGCACGGAAAGAGAGTTTATAGGCACTAAGTGCCAGATCCATCATGGCTGCATCGCTGGTGCGATGTTCCCTAATGACACGAAGGACCGGTTCCTCGTCTATTTCATAGACAATCTCCAGGTCAGGAATGTCCTCTGCTTGTTCTTTGGCTGCTTCTCTCTTTTTCGTTTCCTCTGACAAGGAAGGTTCCGCAACAGCCGCAGGAACCTCCTCTTGACTCTTCTTTTCCACTGAAGATCCTATGGAGGAATCACTATGTTCCGTGAGCTTTAAACGTTCCCTGTCTCGGCAAAACTCCAAATACCTTTGTGCTGCTTTTTGATCCCTTTTTAAGAGTCTCCCATACAGGGATGCCGGGTTTTGGAGCAGAGTTTCAAGGGATTCCCTGGCCAGACCGTAGTCTCCTTGTTTAAAAGCCAAACTCCCCAGTGCGTATAAATGTTGCTTGTTGGAAATCAAGTCATGTTTCCATCCGTGCCGGAGCACGGTCAGGATCATCGAATCGTCCTCTAAAGCTTCAGCGGACCTCAGTGCAATAGTATAGCTCACCTCATGGCCCGGGTGGAGCTTGAGCCCTTTCATGGCCCAGTTGAAGGCGGTTCGATATTTTCCACTATGGTAGTGTTCCGATGCGTACCAGCTATAGTCTTCCAGTTTTTCGCTGCGGGACAGGCGGCCCTTTGCTTGGCGCCGCGCCGTCCGTTTCTGTTCGCGCTTTTTCTTTTTTTTCAGATTTCGATCAACAGCCATGTCTTTATCACCGGAAACCAGCAACTGATACTGATAGAGCCAGCCTTTTGGACCTGCAATTATAGGATACTATAACTTGTACGTCAAGAAAAAATATACCACAACATATAGTAGTTTTACGTTATACGGTTGTGCAGGAACTTACTGCCTCCGTATCTTAAGAGGTACTTGCAAAAATGCAAAAATTGCACCTCGCTTCAAATCGAGCATAATAATTTCAGTAGGTTATATATGTCTTGATAATAGAAAAGTGCAAAAATTGCATTTTTGCAAGAGGCTCTTAAGGCTGTGTATCTTATGCCATTAATTCAGTACATAAACCACTTAATCACGAAAACACGAAAAAAACAATAATACCAAATTAGTTGACGTGTAACCGCATAGGTCGCTATTTTTTGAATATATTGGCGATCAAGTTGACGCAATTTGCATTGTGTACTACTGATTACTTATTAAATCGTCGAATTCTGGAATTTGTGGTCCAAGCCATTAAAAAAACCCAGGGAATGCATTCATTTGACAAGGAGGTCCAATGAGGAAGGTTCTGATAATTATCAGTATTGAGGACGGCGAAAGCATTTACAATGCGATGAGGCTGGCGAATCTCGGCGTCAAAAAAGGTGATGAAATCAGTGTATTCATGCTCGGGAAAGGCGTCCTTTTTGAAAAGAGTGAAAGCAAAAATTTTGATGTGATGGGGCAAGTCAACATGTTCGAGGGAGATTTCTATGTCTGAGGCGTCTGCGCGAAATCCCACGGTCTGGAGGGATCAAGCACTTGCCCAATCGGATGGATGGATGACCTCTACGAGCTTTCCATGGAGGCGGATAAAGTCTTAACTTTTTGAATGGAAATTCTCCTTCATACCTGCTGCGGGCCATGCACCCTGTACCCGGTCAAAGAACTCCAAAAAGAGGGTAACAGGGCCCTTGTCTATTTCTACAATCCCAATATCCACCCCTTCAGGGAGTATGAACGCAGGGTCGAGGCCCTGGAAATAGCTTCGGAAAAGTTCAAATTCCCGGTACTTTGGGATCAAGCCGGATATGGGCTTAGAGACTGGCTGAATAAAATAGGGACAAGACAAGACCCGGATGAGCGCTGTCCAGTGTGTTACCGCATTCGTCTTGAAGCTACTGCTCGAAAGACCGCGGAACTTGGCCTGCCCGCCTTCAGCACGACCCTCCTTTACAGCCGTTACCAGAGACATGATCTTATCCGTGATATTGGGAAAGAGCTTGCTTCTGCTTACGGGATAGAATTCTATTACCAGGACTTTCGTAATGGCTGGGTAGAGGGTATAGAGATCTCAAAGGAACTCGGGCTATACAGGCAACCATATTGCGGCTGTATCTACAGCGAGGAAGAACGCTACAGCAAGAGGGCAAAGAGATTACAGAAAAGAATTCTCGCAAAGTCAACGGAAGAAAGATCGAATGGGAAAAAATGAACATCGAACATCGAATAGAAAAAAATAAAGAAACAGAAGTATGATCTGGGAAAACGGCTACTAATTATTGCAGGAGGCGGGATATCAGTATACTTCAGCCTTCAACCTAAATGGCTAACATGGCGAGTATCAAAACGGCTGAAAAGAAACAGAAATAGCCGTTGAATGTTCGGTATTGGATATTTGTTTTTCATTCGACGTTGGACGTTCGATGTTCGATGTTCGTCTTTTAACATGAACCTTTGAGCTCTTATAAAAAGGTGTAATCAATAATGAATCCCCTGCCTGAGTTCGGTAAACTGCTTCTGATCTTAGGGATATTATTTGCAGTAATAGGGCTGCTTCTGATGTTAGGCCCAAAGATTCCGCTTTTGGGCAAGCTGCCGGGAGATTTTATAGTCAGGCGAGGCAATTTCACCCTTTATTTTCCCCTGGCTACTTCTATACTTCTGAGCATAATCCTTACTTTGATATTTTTCATATTCCGCAAATGATTTTGCTGAAAATACCCCATCTGCTGCGTTGCTTCGACAAAATCATATTTCAGGACTTTTTGCGGTGTGATTGCAAATGATACGCCGTGACTTTCTGAAAAAGGCAGGCTTTTGGGCTTTTGGCCTGGGGCTCATCTACCCGGTTTATGCCTTTGTGGCAAAGAAACGATTTCGTCCGCCCATAGAAGTCCGATTGAGACGCAAACTGAAGCCCGGAGAATTCCTGCTTGAGCCTCAGTTCGCCTTTTTCGAAACCGATCAGGGGCCTTTGGCCGTATCCCGCACTTGCACCCATTTGGGCTGTATTGTCAATTATCAAGAGGCAGACAAAGAATTTCTCTGTCCCTGTCATCAGAGTCGTTTCACCTGGGATGGTAAATACCTGTCAGGCCCGGCCGAGAAAGACCTTCCCAAGCTCCACGTCAAGGTACTGGAAGGCGAAGAAGGCTACATCGTCCAGATACCCAGGGGGATATTCTGAAATCGAATGACCGGTATAATTCCCGGATAATAGCCCATCCTATAACCCCTCGATCTTATAGCCCACAGGCAATATCAGCAAAGGTTCATGGTTCGGGGGAATATTGACAACCCGTCTTACTTTATCATCGTTAAAGGCCCCGACTATACCAGCCCCTAAACCCATTGCTTCCGACTGGAGCAAGATGTTTTGCCCTATATGACCAGCTTCAATAATGGCGTATCTTATACCCCTTTTGCCGTATTTCCCGGTGATCCGGTCATATTCCGCAGTAATCAGAATATTTAAAGGGGCAGTGGCCATCCACGTCTGGGACAGGGCCGCGCCGGCCACTTTATTTCTCAGATCTCCTTTAGATACAAGCGAAACAGCATGACCCTTCGGGTCGTAATGATAGGCTCCGCTTTCCAGTCCTTTTACACAATTCTCCCCGACAACAGCATAAATATCCATGGGATACAGTGCCCCGCCTGAAGGAGCGGCCCTCTTAAAACCCCTGTCCTCCGTGATACCCTGGGCCGCCCAGAAGAGTTGTGAGCATTGTTTCAATGAAAGAGGCTCAGGAGTGAAAGACCTGATGGTTCTGCGGCGCTTTATGGCGGTTTCTAAAGAAACCTCCCCGTTAATTTTCGGCTTTGGTAGTTTCATACGCTTCCTCTCCTGAATATTTCCTGATTATAACGGATTTGGGGGAGGCCATTTTTTTCGAGACATTCTCGCGACTCTCGTGTAACGTAAAATTTTCAAAAATCTACGTTTTATGCGAGGTCACATGGACAAAACAGCTTCAGGTTCAAC
>PQXE01000059.1 GCA_003194495.1 Deltaproteobacteria bacterium | reverse complement strand
GAATAATCAATAAGAGACAGTTGGCCGGTAATAATTTCTTCTATGCAATTGGCGAGATCTTTCCACTGTTCTTTCGGCAGATCAAAATTCACACCCAGATTCAATACATCGCGTTGCCGGGGACCCCTCTCCGTCCTGATCGATTCGACCAGCTTATAGGTATAATACTCTTTGCGATTTTTCCTGTTCTTGTGTGAGACCCTGCGAATAAACATGAAAGGCAGTTTAATAAAGGAACTGCCGATGGTCAAGATAAAATTACACTTTTTGACACTACATCAACCACCGACAACGTAACCTATTGAAATATAAGGAGTCACTATTCAATAATGATAGCATTTACCCCATAAAGTCGAAAAAAAGCACGAAGTTGGGCTAAGAGCATCAGCAGTTCGTTTTGTGCTTGGCTCCATTGGTTTAAATTTGTTTCGATCAAAATAATTTTTGACCAAAACAACAAGTTTTTTGGTTTCTGGCGTTAATGGTTTTCCTCGACAAGAAGTCATGTCATTATCCCAATTTGATTGATTGAAATAACGATAGAACATCCTATTTCAAGCCATTTTGTCAAGTATCAATTCATCTGCATTTATCTATAGTCGAGTGCAAGGAGATGGAGGAAAAAGGCGATCTCATCAAGGACAAAGCAGCTTTAGTATGACAATTATGGAACAAGACGCAGTAAGCATCGATAGGTGTGAAGGTGCGGTTTTGAAAACAGCGTACCCGAGTATCCGTGGCTTTGTCAAATCATCTGTCGGAGATCTCAGAAAAAAAAGCCTTTGAACAAAGCAAAACCGGAGAAATCATAGTTAACTCACATCTTTATAGAGTGGACGGAGAGGTGGGTCGATTTGAAATTAGAACTCATAGCGGTTTGTCTGAAAACCAGATTCGATATAATACAGCCCGGGACGTATTTGCTGAATTGAAGGCCAAGGAGTTTTATAGAACAACAGGCTTCAAGGAAATCGCTATGATTTATGGTGACACTGAGCAATCATACCGCAGAACAGGCAGATTGATTAATCGCATACGTCACCAGGAGCAAGGGGGAACACCATATAGGACACTTCAGGAGAATAGGGATCATACTTGATTGGTATCATCTGGAGAAGAAATGCAAAGAGCAACTCAGTATGGCCATGAGAGGTAGAGCCGTCCGGAATCAGGTTTTGGAGCAAATTATGCCCCTTTTATGGCATGGTTTAACAGACAAGGCGATTGCTTTGATTAAAAAAATTGATTCCGATCAGATAAAAAACGAAGCGGTAATGGAGAAACTCATAGAGTATTTATATCGCAACAAGCCCTATATTCCGTGCTATGCAATAAGAAAACAGCTTGGTCTCCGCAATTCGAGCAACATTGGTGAGAAAATGAATGACCTGGTCGTGTCAAACCGTCAGAAGCATAATGGAATGAGCTGGTCGAAACCAGGTTCCGTAGCCCTTGCATCAGTGACAGCCCTTAAAAGAAATAAAGAACATAAAAGGTGGTTTGAAAACAGGGATCTTGAATTTAAACTGGCGGCATAGTAAGGGGGTATTCCTAACCGCACAGTTCGAAAAAATTCAAGCTGCTGAATCAATCAGCCTCAATTTAGAGAATTGGTTGATCTGTAATTTAACCAGAAAAAGTTACACGAAAAAACAAAGGATCGACACTTAAAACGTACGATGACATCCTTAAAACCATGCAGGATTCGCAAGGTTACTTTTATTAACGGCAATATCCTATGATCAGGGATAAAACTCCAATGTTTCATTGGGCGCAAGCCACGACCTATAAGGCTTTGGCTTTGCTTTTTTACAAGTTAGAAATTAGACAGGGATGACCAGTCGCGAGATAATAATCTCAAGTTGCTGAGCCGTAATCAAATTATCGCAAACCTCTATTGGGACATTTTGGAGTTTAGGTTTCTCTGTTTGGGGGCATAGGCTATTTGGCCCGCCCATCATCGAAACAGGTTTACAAAGCTGTCAGCTTGTTCAAATCAAGTACTTCGAGAAAATAGGGAGATATATCCTTAACCCAACTTCGTGCTTTTTCGATGCTCTTCCGCTAATACTTTGATTATGTTCTGATTTTCACTTCGGCCACTTTTGGTAAGTTGGGTTTCGGAAAGCAAAATCCAACGATACTAAGCTATTGTTGGGTTTCAGGGCTCCGTCTCTCAACCCAATCTACGTGATTAAGCGAATCAAGGGCCTATTTATAACCTATTGAAAATAAAGCATATTTCTAAATCAAAGTAATAGCGGAAGAGCATCGCTTTTTCATGGAGGGGAAATTTAATGCTTTTAGATAATAAGAAGATAACCATAAATGGTGGGCTCATTAAAACGGCCAGGCTAAAAGATGAATGGTATGAGGATATAGAAGACCCAGCTCCCTTAATTAATGAAATTAAAAGATCTAAGTACAAACCAGATATTTTCACATTTTGGCAGAGGCTCCCGGAAACTACGCCAAAGTATAATTATTATTCTGAATGGGAGAGCATTGCCGTCATTCCTATTAAGGACTATGATTATTGGTGGAAAAAGCAAATAAACGCAAAAACAAGAAATATGGTTAGGAAAGCCGATAAGAAAGGGGTTAAAATTAAATTAGCCGATTTCAACGACGAATTTGTTAAAGGCATGCGGAACATATTTAACGAATCACCGATCAGACAAGGTAAACCTTTTTGGCATTATGGAAAGAATCTCGAGACCCTTAAAAAAGAATTTTCAAGGAATTTACATAGAGAAGACATTTTGGGAGCTTACTTTAATGATGAATTGATAGGTTATATTATGTTAGCTTATGCAGGGAAGTTTGCAATGACAACACAAATTGTTTCGATGATTAAACACCGTGATAAGGCACCAAACAATGCACTATTAGCTGAGGCGATTAAAATATGTGATAAGAAAAAATTACCTTATCTTGTTTACGCGATGTGGGTCTCAGGAACTTTAGGTAAATTCAAACGAAGTAATGGATTCGAAAGGATTGATCTACCGAGATATTACATTCCGCTAACAGCTAAAGGGAAAATAGCCTTAAATTTGCATCTTCATCATGGTTATGTAGGAATTCTGCCAGAAAGAATGTTGAAATATTTAATAGATGTGAGAAATTGGTGGTATGCAAAGAAAAATACCGCAAAGAAACCCAAATAGCACGCATATTGGGAGATTAAAAATGTCACGCGAGAAAGAATGGTATAATATCAAATACAATAAAGAAAATTATTTCGGTACTCTAGAGTGGTTATACCGTCATTATATCTCAAGTTTGGTTTCGCGATCTGGCTTAAAGGCGGGTTCCTCAGTTTTAGATGTAGGGTGTGGACAGGGTTTTTTTTCTTATCTATTCCATAAACATGGGTTGAAAGTTTATGGAATAGACATCAGTGAAACAGGGATTCAGGTAGCTCAAAGCCACTACGGTTTTTTGGGGATACATTTTGTCGTGGGAGACGTCCGAGCTATTCCATTATCAATGAAATTTGACTGCGTATTTACAAGAGCATGCTCCCTTTATAATGATAAGGAATTTCCAAAATTACAGGAAATCACTGACGGACTTCTCAGTTATGTTAGAGATGGTGGAACTTTCGTTTTTGCGTATAATACTTAAATGTTGCACGAAATTTGACAGTATACTTGTAAAGGCTTATAAAACATAGGATTATAAGAAAATTAGGTTGTTAGAACCTGAAGATAGTGGTTTTGTTAAAATAAAAACTATCGACCCCTTATTATATAAGGATTTATACAATCTGTATAATATTGAAAATGGTACAAATTTTCAATATTTGATGTTTTGAAAAACCCTTTAATTACAAGGCATTAAGATATACTAATTATATAACTCCAGTAACTTTAGGCTCTTGCATGTTTTTTTCTGTTTGAATTCTTAATTCATAAGGCTTTAAGTAAAATTAATAAAATTTCGGGCAACATTTAAGTAATACAAAATTGAATCCCAAACAGAAAAGCAAGTCTTGGATGTATCACACACTAATTGATGTCGAGAAACATTTTTCACAATACTCAATGGTCAAAATCTATGTAGTAAACAGGTTGGATATGTTAATATTTGGAAAGTATGCTTTCAACTCATTATTTACAAAACTAAATGTATCCATAAGCAAGTCACTAGGTATAGGCGTTGAGTTTATTAGCATTCTTAGCAAGGAGTAATTTTTCAGCTATGATTATACGGCAAAAAGTCTGCGACAAACTAAAGGCATAACGAAAACGTATTCATTATATATAAATTACGCATACAAAACTTATATAGCTATTTCAGGACAGCGGCCCAAAAGGGACTTTTTTCAGCGTAATCAGAAATGACATCGAGAAGAGGATTTTAGGGGAGATTATAGGTTATGCCTGGATTGGTTGGCATCATTAGCAGAGAGCAGTCGGAAAATTGTGATCGGCATTTGAGGACCATGCTGGCCTCAATGCAATATGAAGCCTTTTACAGCTCAGGGACATATAGCAATCCGGAATTATCGATTTATGTTGGCTGGACCTGCCACCCGAAGTCATTTTGTGATTGTCTCCCAATTACCAATCAGGTGAAAGACCTTAATCTTTTTTTTGCAGGGGAAGTCTTCGAGGGCCAGAAGCAGTCCACCAGCGGTCAAATCGAAAGCGGCATGTACGATGCCAAACGTCTGATTCGCTTGTATGAGGAGTGTGGTGAGAGGTTTTTTGAAAAACTCAATGGGTGGTTCAGCGGGTTGTTAATTGACACTCGTCGCGGCAAAGCGTTCTTGTTCAATGACCGTTATGGGATGTGCCGCATTTTCATTCACGAAAACAAAGATGGATTATACTTTTCATCGGAAGCTAAGGCTCTGCTTGCAGTATTGCCTGACTTGCGTGGGTTCGATCCAAAGGGACTTGGAGAGTTTCTAGCTTGTGGTTGCACTCTCGGAAGTCGTTCCCTGTATCAAGGGGTGAATATCCTCCCTGCCGGAGCACTGTGGATCTTCGAGCATGGAGAGGTCAAGAAGAGAGGCTGCTACTTTAATCAAGGGGAGTGGGTCGGTCAACAACACCTCAATGAGGAGGAGTTCTCGCATCGTTTAGTGGAGTTTTTCGGCGGTTTGGTTAAGAGGTATTCTGGAGGCCCCTTACCGGTCGGGATATCGCTAACTGGTGGTCTGGACTCGCGCATGATTATGGCGTGTCTCGACAAAATCCCCGGAGGATTTCCATGCTACACCTTCGGCAGTATGTATAGGGACACCTTTGACGTGCAGACGGCACGCGAAGTTGCGAAAGCGTGTGGTCAACCTCATCATGAATTGGTCATGGGTGAGGAGTTCCTTCGGGATTTTCCAAAGTACCTCGAAAAGGCAGTTTACATATCGGATGGCTGCCTTGGGCTGTCAGGCGCCGCTGAACTGTATGTTAATTCCTTCGCTCGGAGCCTTGCCCCTGTGCGGCTAACCGGCAATTACGGAGGTGAGTTGCTGCGAGGCCACCGTGCCTTCAAGCACGGATTTCCTCGAGGCGGATTCATCAGTCCTGAATTACAGCCGTTTCTACACGAAGCCCAAACAACATTCCAGGAGCTTGAAAACACCGATGCTGTGACCTTTGCCCTATTTAATCAGGCCCCGTTACAAGGTTACGGTCGCTTGGCTATTGAAAGATCTCAGGTAATTCTTCGTACTCCTTTCATGGATAACGACTTAGTCAAGCTGGTTTACCAGGCACCGCCTCGACTTCTTGTAGACAGTGGACTCTCTATAGCCAATGTTTCTCGGTACAAACCCAATTTACTGAAAATCCCGACCGACAGGGGCTTGCTTTGTGATAGTACGACCCTCAGAAGCCTGACTCGACGGCTCCACCGCAACGCCTTAATTAAAGCCGAATACTGGTCAAGCCATGGTATGCCCAACTGGTTGGCTCCAATTTCTCGCTATGGTCTCGGGCGATTTCTTGAGAAGAGTTTTCTCGGACGCGACAAGTTCCAGCACTTTCATCTATGGACTGAGAAGCGCTTTGCCGGTTATATAGCGGACGTATTGCTGCATGGAGGCAGAGATTTGAGAGAATTCTTCAACTTTAGTCAAGTCGAGAGAATGATTCATGAACACGTGACTGGCAGAAAGAACTATTTAGATGAGATAGACAAGCTTTTGACCCTCGCCTTGGCGCACCGCAATCTCAAGGATGGTGCTCCAGACTATAGCCGGATCGGAGGAATCTCGTCGGATGCCTGAGAGAGGGACATGTCCGAGAATTACGTTTTTCGACAATTGGCCATAGTAAATTCAAGCACTTACGGGGCATGATCATCGTTTAGGCCACTTCGGCATCGGTGCTCTGGCAAGTTCATAAGAAATTATTTAAATTCAGTCTATTATCTGATGCTATAGATCGTTCGATGATACTACTGGCCGAAACGATGATCATGGCCCACTTACGTATGCAAAAACCGCGGAAAGTGCTCCTATCGGACAGCCTTTCAGGAGCGGGCGAGTTATGGATATCTCAGGCCCAAGTAAAGTCACCATCTGTTATGGTTTCTGAATATCACCTAAATTGATCTAATTTTGTCCTTGAAATTTCATTTCTGTAAGTATATACTTTGATAGAGGTAATTTTCTTGAATAAGTTCCGAATGTTCGAAATATGTCAATCGGATTGATAGGCGGATGCAGAGCCTTCTTTTGGATGCTGTATTTCGTTCGGTATAATGCTTCAAAGGAGGTGCTATTATGTTGTTACTTCATCTATCTCATAGAATTAAGGATAGAGAATCTTACTTTTCATTGATGAAAAGGGTAAAGGCACAATCTACATTTATCGTTCTGGCCATAACCCTTTTGTGGATCTCAAATGTCAGTGCTGCAACAATCAATGCCACCAGTTGTTCTCAGGCCCATGTTCAAGCAGCGGTGAACTCAGCCTCGGATGGGGATATCGTTAGTATTCCTTCTGGCACTTGCGCCTGGACGACTGCTGTAGGATGGACGGATAAAAACATCAGTGTTGTTGGTGCTGGTATAGGAAACACAGTAATAACAGGTGACGGCTCAAGGTTTAGCATTAAGGCAAATACAAAAGCGTCTTTCAGGGTTTCTGGTATGACCTTCAGTGGAAATACAGGTGATTCCATTCTTGTTCAAAATGATCTTGCTGCTCCAACAAAAGGCTGGAGAATAGATAATATTAGGTTTCACTATTCTTCTACCTCTAGCACATCTCATGCGGTAGGAATTAAAGGTATAACTTGGGGAGTAATTGACAACTGTATTTTTGACGGATCAGCAAACTATGTGGCAATCTATGCCTATGGTTATGCCCAAAACGATCCTGTAGACCAATATGGCAAAGCAAGTTGGGACTTGCCTTTAAATCTTGGATCAGATGAAGCTATATATGTTGAGAATTGTCAGTTTGATTTTAGCAGTAATCTTCCTTTTGTTAACGACCTTTGGTATGGCGCAAGAATGGTTATTAGGCATAACACAATGATCAAGGGGATTATTCAAACCCATTCGGCAAGAGCTAATGCCAGAGGTGGACTTAAATTAGAAGTTTATAATAATACTTTTACTGGGAATGGTTTTTTGAGGCCAAGTCATATCAGGTCTGGGACTGGAGTCATATTTAACAATACTGTGACGGGATACCAAAATAACAATTTCGTTATTGATAATCAGCGAACTTGCTCAGCATTCAGCACTAGGTGTAATGGGAATGATACAACCCGGGATGGCAATACCCCGGGTGAATATGGTTGGCCCTGTTTGGATCAAATTGGTCGTGGTTCAGGTACGGCATTAAAGGTTCAACCTTCTGTCCCTCTATACGCATGGAATAACGGGTCAAGTGTTATTGTTCTGAACGGTGACTTTGACCTGAGTACTTCTGGTCCCCCCTATCTGTCAACTCACCTGAAAACAAAAGGTGACACCCCTGCCCATGCGGGAGGAGTATTAGATTACGTTAATAATGGAACAACGCCGAAGCCTGGATATACACCGTATACCTATCCTCACCCACTGAGGCAAACCGAGCCTAGCGGTAAGCCCCAATCGCCGGATGCCTTTAGAATAGCTGCTTCACAGGAAGAACTTTCTTTATCGGTGACAACTTCAGGCAACGGGTCGGTGGATGTTGTACCGAACCAGGGTACTTACAGCTTTGGCCAGCAAGTGACCCTTACGGCGATGGCTGATCCCGGGTGGGTGTTTAGCGGCTGGAGTGGGGATTTAGCGGGCAATGACAATCCGGTTACTCTGACGATATCAGGCGATCACCAAGTAACCGCCACATTTGCTGACAGTGCATTAACATACTCGGAAGGTTTTGAGGCTTACAATGATGGCGGCGATCCTGTCGATTGGTTGGACACAGCCGCCAACAACAATATGTCCAAGGACAACAGTTTATTTCAAGTAGTTGATGTCGGGGGTGAGAAGGTTTTCGGCACAGCTTCGACGCTGACTAACATTCATTCGCATTACACGGGGTCGGGCAGCACGGTATTTTCTAATTATGAGTATACCGCTCGTATGATGATGACGGTGTCCAGCGGCGGTATCGGCGTGACTTTTTTGAGCCAGTATCCTGTCAGGGATGCCTACTATCGTTTGCGTCATCACAAGAGTGATTCGTTTCACATTGCACCGCATGGAACCAGTGTGTTCGGTATTACGGATACCGGGGTGGTGCCAATAGCAAACAACTGGTATCGTTTCCGGGTTCGTGTGCAGGATACGGGTATCCGTACGGAAATCCTGGCTAAGGTCTGGCTTGATGGAGATGTGGAGCCTATCGATTGGCAGGTGAATGCATATGATGACACAGACAACCGGCTGACTTCCGGTACTTTCGGGGTGTGGAGTTTCATGATCGGCAGTAAATACTGGGATGACTTGATGGTTATTCCCTTTTCTCCCTAATACTTACCCTGTCACTATGGCGGATCAGGTTAGCTCTTGAATTAAACCCGAAAGCCACAAAACTCTTCCCCATGTCTATAGTAGGATCTCTCTTGCATCTAAGAACAGAGTTGCAGGAGAGGTCCTGCGAAAGAAAAAATGCCCCCTCAACTTGCACTCCTGATCTGCATTCTCCTCATTCTTTACCTGTTCCGGTTGGACCTGAAGAAGAAAATCGATGGCGTTTCAAGGGCTATTTGGATACCCTTGATCTGGATGTTCATTACCGGGTCTCGTTTTGTCTCCCATTGGCTGAACCTTGGTTCACCAGTGACCACGGAGGCGTACCTTGAGGGAAGCCCTGTTGATCGCGCCTTTTTTTTGGTTCTCATCGCAGCCAGTGCTGTCATTCTGCTTCGGCGTGGGCTCAACTGGGGCAAGATATTCGAAAATAACCCTTGGATATGGTTGTACTTTCTTTTCGGGTTGATCAGCATTCTTTGGTCCGATTACCCGTTTGTTTCCTTTAAAAGATGGATAAAGACCTTGGGGACTGTGAGCATGGCTTTGGTCATTTTGACCGAAGATTGTCCTTATGAGGCGATTGGAGTCATCTTCAGGCGTCTCGCTTTCTTGCTGCTGCCCCTATCGGTTCTCTTCATCAAGTATTATCCACACCTGGGAAGAGCATATCACATGGGTAAGCCGATGTTTACCGGTGTTACGACTCAAAAGAATAGTCTTGGGGTGATCTGTCTTATCTTCGGCATCTACTTCTGTTGGAGCTTACTTTTCAATCTCCGGGAAGGGACTGAGTTAGGACGCCAACCGCACCTCTCTATATATCTCATATTGCTACCCATGATTGCCTGGCTGCTATACATGGCTAACAGCGCCACGTCTCTGGCCTGTATGGTTGTTGCTATCTGTATTTTGCTGGTCGGTCGACTTCCTGCGGTGGCTCGGGAACCGCGCAGAATCCTGACCCTTTGCATTGCATGCGTCGCTCTATTTGGAATAATGGAATTCTTCTTTGATGTGAAAGACACTATAATCACCATGCTCGGTCGCAGGCCGGATTTGACCACGCGGGTTCCCATGTGGGAGGACCTCTTAGCTATGGTTAAGAATCCCATAGTAGGTTATGGCTGGGAAAGTTTTTGGTTGGGTGATCGTCAGCAAATACTTATTGAAACATGGGGATTAGCGCATAATGCACACAACGGCTACTTGGAAACGTACTTGAATCTGGGTCTTATCGGGCTTTTTTTTCTGCTAGGATGGATTGTGTTCGGGTTAGGAAAGGTCTCGCGTCACCTTGGGATTGACTACCCGGCTGCACTGCTCAGGCTTTGTTTCATTGCGGTCGTTGTTTTATACAATTGGACAGAGGCTACACTCTGCGGTGTAAACTATATTTGGATGGTCTTCATTTTAGGTACCATTGAGGTTCCCGGCAATACGCGTCCTAACAGGTCCTCTGAGAGAGGGTGGATCGAGCAGGGCGACGATGGGAAAGATCGATTACAACTACATGGGCAGCGGCTTCGCAACGGAATTATGCAAACATATCAATTGTTGGGGTTGAGAGTGAGGAGAAGAGTTGTTTTTCATCGATTTATGAGATTTAGAAATTCTGGCACCACGAAAGATGAGATAAAGATCGTGACCATTTCAGGGAGAATGCAATTATGTCGATGAGAAGTTTGCTGAATCGCATAGCGTGGAAATACCGTCGCACCGTATCGCGCCGGTTCTGCCGCAGGATGGTCGCGATTAGTACAAAAGTTCCATTAATTTCCTTCAGCTTCGATGACGCTCCCCGGTCGGCATTCAGCCATGGCGGTGACATTCTGAAGGCGCATGGAGCGCGAGCAACATTCTTCGTATCCTTCGGCTTGCTGGGATCCGAATCACCTTCGGGCACCATCGCTTTTGAGGACGATCTATGTCGTGCAGTGGAAGAAGGCCATGAACTGGGCTGCCATACGTTTGATCACAAAGACCCATGGAAAACACCAACGGAGGTATTCGAGCAGTCGGTCTTGAAAAATCGGCAGGCGCTCGCAAGAATTCTCCCAGAAACTGCTTTTGCTGCTTTCGCCTACCCATTATGCGGGCCCAGACCTGCCACCAAGCGCCGAGTAGGAAAGCTCTTTAATTGCTGTAGAGGCGGAGGCCAGACTTTCAATGTCGGCATGGCTGATTTGAATCTGCTCAAGGCGTTTTTCCTTGATATAAGGAATGGAGACAACATCGACACAGTGAGGAGGTTGATAGACCGGAATTCCGAGTCTCGGGGATGGCTTATCTTCGCTACACATGACGTGGTCGACGATCCTTCCCCGTATGGCTGTACAAAAAAGTTTTTTGAAGAAGTAGTCGCATACTCGGCTCGTTCGGATGCCCGTCTGTTGCCTGTAGGGAAAGCGTGCCAAGAACTCCAAGCGTCCCGTAGCGAGAGTACCATCTCGATATGAGTCGTTTCGCGAGGCATACCAGTAACCTACTATTCTTCAGCATGGGATCTTCCATGCTGCTGCCCTAATTTTTCCTCTTTTAGGAAATGCTGGGAGGCCGTGAAAAACGAATTAATCAAGTGATGGGAAATCCTTTTTTCAGCCTAAGATGTGACCAAAAATGAAACAGCTTGTTTCCATCCTTATTCCGGCTTTCAATGCTGAGAAGTGGATTAGTGATTGCATCGAATCTGCCCTTGCCCAGACGTGGCGTTGGAAGGAGATCATTGTCGTCGATGATGGATCAACGGATTCGACCCTTAAGATTGCAAGTACGTATGCCTCGGCAGACGTCCATGTGACAACACAGGACAACTGCGGAGCCAGCGCGGCGCGCAACCGCGCCCTATCGCTGGCCCAGGGTGACTACATTCAGTGGTTGGATGCCGATGACCTGCTGGCACCGGACAAGGTTGCCAGGCAGTTGGAAGGCGTGGAGCCCGGTCAAAGTTCCCGGATTCTATTTTCCGGTGCGTGGGGCAGATTCTACCATCTTGTAGAGATGTCTAAATTCGCGCCCGACACGCTTTGGGAGGATCTGGAACCGGTGGAATGGCTATATCGGAAGGTGGAGGGAAATTTATGGATGGCCATCGAATCCTGGCTGGTCAGCCGCAGGCTGACCGAGATGGCGGGCCCATGGGACGAAACCCTCTACAGAGACAATGATGGGGAATACTTCTGCAGGGTTATTTCATGTTCGCATGGGATCCGGTTCATATCAGAGGCCCGCTGTTTCTGCCGGAGAGGAGACTTCGGTATCAGCCACAACCTGACTTTGACCGACCGTAAGCTGGACTCGTTGTCTGTTTCACTTCTTTTTTACATCCAAAAGCTGATATCCATGGAAGATAGTCCGAGAACGCGGGATGCTTGCCTCAAGCTCCTCCAGCGTTGGGCTATCTACTTCTATCCAGAGAGGCCGGACATCTTCGACCAAATGCACTTGATGGCTAAGGAACTTGGCGGGCAATTGCCCCCCCCAAGACTGCGGCGCAAGTATCGTTGGCTGCAGAAGGCCTTCGGTTGGAGAATCGCGAAGAAAGCACAGTTTGTCCTTCCAACTCTCCGATCTCTTGCGGGAAAAAACTGGGAGCGCGTTTTATGTCTCCAATCTGCGCGAAAAAGAGACTCGATGTAGCTCGAAAAAGCTTGTCGACGTACATCGCTAAGCTTGTATAGACTGATGAACCGCTGTCGGGATCCGGAATTTTAAAGGCGTGGTTCTGCGAATCGATGATCTGATCGCCGAAATCAAGATGATTCGAGATATGGGTAAACAGACCGTATGCTCCTTTCATCTATTCGCTTTTCCGGCATTTCAGGATTATGATGATCGGGTAAGATCATTTGTTCATAGGCAGTATGAATTTCAAATCAAGTTCTTATTTTAACAAGGTTCGGCGTCGCGAAGAATTCTTCGCGACCGAACATCTGAAATCCGGCATTAAGCAGCGGTCGGTTCGCGGCGGCGCCATCATGTTGGCGGTCCAGGCCGGCAAGTTCTTTCTCCAACTGTCCTCGACTTGTGTTCTGGCGCGTCTTCTCACGCCCAGCGACTTCGGCTTCATCGCGATGGCGGCTGTGGTTACCGGATTCGTGAATTTGTTCAAGGACATGGGATTGTCGATGGCCACGGTTCAGAAGGTCGAGGTAACTCACGCTCAGGTAAGTACGCTCTTTTGGATTAACCTCGGAGTCGTCATCGCGCTGGCCCTGGGCACAGCGGCCATCGCCCCGTTGGTCGAATGGCTTTACGGAGAACCCGGATTGACTTTGGTCACCATAGTTCTCGGATCGCTAATCATCTTCGCGGGACTATCTGTCCAGCATCAGGCTCTCCTGCAGCGCCAGATGCGGTACAAGTCCCTGGGATTCATCGACTTGACTTCGATGTTTATCGGTATTGTCGTCGGAGTTGTATTCGCATGGCATGGCGCCGGCTACTGGGCCCTGGTAGCCATGACCGGGGCGACCGCCGCCTCGAATGCCGTGCTTGTGTGGAGCGTGTGTTCATGGCGGCCGGGCCTTCCGAACCGTCGATCCGGAGTTCGCTCAATGTTGGTTTTCGGAGGCAACCTCACCGGGTTCAATTTGATCAACTTTTTTTCCCGAAACGCGGATAATGCGCTTATCGGCTGGTGGTGGGGTTCTGGCCCCCTCGGACTGTACTCCAAGGCCTACGGGATACTCCTGCTCCCTATGCGACAGATCACCGTGCCCCTGAGCCAGGTTGCTATCCCCGTCCTCAGCAGGTTGCATGACGATCCGGAACGGTATCGCCGCACCTACTTGCGAGTTGTGCAGAAAATCGCGTTGGTGGCTGTCCCGCTGGCCGCCTTCCTTTTCGTCACATCGGATTGGGTTATCGAGGTTGTCCTCGGTCCGCAGTGGACCCAAGCGGCGAGAATCTTCGCGTGGCTGAGTATCGCTGCCGTGACCCAACCAATCTCCAGCACGGCAGGTTGGTTGTTTGTTACGCAGGACCGTACGAAAGAACTGTTCCTTATTGGACTTTTCAGCGGAGTACTAATCGTCACGTCTTTCGTCGTCGGTTTGCCATGGGGCCCGGTCGGCGTAGCGGCTTCATACTCGATTAGCGGGGCGCTGGTGCGGCTTCCGATACTCTTTTGGTACATCGGGCGCCGGGGTCCGGTGCGTGCGAGCGATCTATATGCTTCCCTGGTCCTGCCGCTCTTCGTCGGAGCCGGCGTCGCCGGTGCTGTTGCGCTGACACGCTGGTTACTTGACACACAGAATTCCTTGACCGGTATCCTGGCCGCGGGCTTCGTTGCTGCGGTCACGATGGTTATCTGCCTAGTGTCGCTGCCGATCGGACGCGACACCTTGAACGATTTTAAGGATCTCTTGGTGACCGGTTTGAAACGTTGACCGTTGGAGAGTGCAATGAGCGATGTCAAGAAACTGAGAAAGATCGGGGTTTGGGGACATTACCACGCGGCGAACCTGGGAGACAACCTCGTTGTCACCGCTCTTATCCAGAACATCCGTGCACGTTGCCCCGAAGCCGAGATCATCGGTTTCTCGCAGAATCCTATGGACACGCGAGAACGTCACGGAATCCCCGCCTTTCCCCTGCGATGGTCGACCAGAGAACGCAAAGCCGATGCCACCAGGGCCGACACGCCCGGTGAGTCCGACGGGAAGGGTTGGCGTGCGCCTCTGAAGTCCACGTTAAAACAATTTCCCAGGCTTTTCTCCCTGCTCAAAAGTCTGAGGGAGTGGTTTCGTGCAGTCGCTGCTATCGTGAATGAGCCGCTTTTTCTATGGAAATCGTATCGGAGACTACATGGCTTGGATCTGGTGATAGTAGCTGGATCGAATCCTCTGCTAGATTGGGGGACGCCATGGAGCCATTCGTATACGACCTTCAAATGGGCGATGCTCGCTCGTGCCGCAGGAGTGAAATTCGCTCTTCTCAGCGTCGGGGCAGGGCCGATTTCGTTTAAGCTAAGCCGTTTTTTTCTTCGTTCAGCTCTCCGTTCGGCCCACTACCTCTCGTTCCGGGATGGTTACTCCGCCAGGTTGGTCAGGAAACGTCTCGGGCTTTCTGGATCCTTCCCGGTGTTTGCGGACATGGCTTTTAGTCTCGACTTCGATAGCGCGCTACGAGAAATGGAAGAGCCCGAGAAGTTGCCGGGTCGGGCCGTCGTGGGGTTGAACCTTGTTCCTTTCTTCGACGACCGCTACTGGTTCAAGGGCGATTCCGCCAAGTACCGCCAATATTTGCGGCGACTCGGCGGTTTCGTGAAATGGCTTCTCGACGGCGATTATGCAGTAGTGCTTCTCTACTCACAGCTCTCGGCAGACCCCTTAGTCAACAAAGACTTCAGGCAAATCCTGGCGGAAGATTTTGGTGTCGAACTCGCGGAGAGAGTCGTCGAGGCGCGAATCGACAACCTGGAAGACTTGGTCGCCCAGATAAGACGCTGCGATTACATCGTCGCTGGACGGTTTCACTGCGTCCTCCTGCCCTTTATGCTCGGCCGTCTCAGTATCGGGCTTGCATACCATCCCAAAACGCGAGAGTTGTTATCCTACCTTGGTCAGCCCGACTACGCGTTCGACATCGAAGACTTCCGGAGCGAGAGCCTCATAGATCTGTTCCGCAAACTCGAGCGTGACAGTTCACAGATTCGGGCTGATATCTCAACGAAGCTGCCCGAAATGAGCCGTAGTCTGGCTGGACAGTACGACCAATTACTCGGCGCCGCCCCGATCGAGTCGGAGCCTGTCTAAATGAAGGCGAAGCCGACGAGCTTGTCTATCGCGACGGCCGGTGTGAAGGTCTTTTTGTCTGGGTCCCCATCTGAGGTTGACAATGTCAAAAGTTAGTATTGGATTGCCGGTATACAATGGTGATTTATACATAGAAGAAGCAATAGAGTCAATTCTTAACCAAACTTATAAAAACATCGAGTTGATCATCTGCGATAATGCTTCTAATGATAGAACTGAAATAATATGTAATAAATATGCGAAAAAAGATAAAAGAATATTTTATCATAGACAAAAGCATAATTATGGTGCAGCAAAAAATTATAATGACACATTTATGTTTGCCAGCGGGAAATATTTCAAGTGGATTTCACATGATGATATTTGCGAAAATAGTTTTATCGCAAAATGCGTGAATATATTAGAACAGGATACAAATATTGCATTGTGCTACCCGAAAACTGTTCTAATTGACGATAATGGTAATACAATTAGAAGTTATGAGGATAATCTACACTTAGTAACAGACCAACCATTCAAAAGAATATATAAGTTTGAGAAAAATATTTATCTTTGCAATGCAGTTTTTGGAGTGATCAGAAGTGATATTCTTAAGCAAACAGGACTCATTGGTAAATACATTAGCTCCGATGAAGTTTTATTGTTTGAGTTATGTTTACTCGGCAAGATATATGAATTGAATGAAAGGCTGTTTTTTAGAAGGGACAAGAAAAATAATGTAAGGAAACTGTCGCGCAAGGAGATTGCGAAATGGTTTGATACCAACTACAGGCGCAGCATACACAGATTCCCTTTGGCCTATTTAACTTACAAAAAGATTATAGCAATTCATAATTCTCAAAGCTCTAGTATAGAAAAGGTTTTTTGCTACCCCGCTTTAAGCATAAGAGCATGGATAAATTGTAAGAGTATTGGCAGAAGATATATAAGAATGCTGAAAAGAATCTTGACGGTTTCGTAAAAAGTCAAAATTGATTGCCCTGCAAAAAGTCGGAGTCGATCTAAAGCTATAACATAAACATATCCGTAATATATAAGTTACGCATACGAAACTTATACAGCTATTTCAGGGTGGCGGCTCAAAATAGACTTTTTTCAGCGTAATCAAAATTTGGAATTAGTTGTCACAGACTATAATTCTTCATCAGAAAACAACGAAGAAATTCTGACATACAGGATACATGAGATCTCGGTTTTCTTCATCACTTTATAGGTCTGAAGAGAGAGGAAATCGACGATGACAGAGAA
>PQXE01000058.1 GCA_003194495.1 Deltaproteobacteria bacterium | reverse complement strand
TTGTCCATAGTCTTGGCTCCTTCTGATGGTCAGTTGGAGTCAGACAATTCGAGGAGAGACTGAGACTCTTTTGTATCTCTCAGTGTCAGGAAATTGTTGATGAAAGTGTTTGACAAGGACACCTACCCTCAAAAAAGAAGGTTATGTCCGAAAGAAATCACGGAGAACTGTATACTCACAGCAGCAACAGTATTGCAGTTACTCCTGCCTTTAACCTGAAGTTCCTGTAGAATTTTCCTAAAAAAAAGCCAAAAAGAGTTATTATTGCAATAGGTTATATGGCTTATCATCCTTTTTGGCGTGCAATTTTGTAGTCATGTAACTTACTCAAATTGGGAGGAATATCGCTCAAATTGGGGCCAAGAAAGATTGACTTAATAAAAAAATGTGTGTATTTCTAAATTAAATAACTTGCTGACAATATTGAGAAATTAAGTGTAGTCAGTAATTGCACACCAAGATTTTAAAAATTTATTTTGAAATCAATAGATTACTGTTGTTTTGCCCAGGGAACTTCAGTTTAACCAGCGAGACAGCAAGGATGGAGGCGTTTCGAACTCCTTACGCAATCGATGCTGAACCTCGGTCTCCAGGTTTCCCTGAACGCGGCTGCTTCCCACATCCCGAAGGTACTCCGCAGCCAATACCAGATTATGATATGGCTCCGGCTCCTGCTTGAGGTCGGCTATAGCCCGGATCAAGCTCGTTGTGCGCTCCTTACCCTGGGTGCTCAAATACCCTGCTTCCAGCAGAATCACCTCACGCCACCAAGGATCAGGTACGCGGCCCCGGGTATAGGTGATGTAATCGTCCCGGGCACCCACTGCCAGGGCCGCCAGATACTCCTGAAAGGTGAGATGAGAGAATGCATATGTGCCTTCCCCGCGAGGGACCAGTAACCCAGTGCGCTCCTCAACCACTTCCACAAATCTGGTTACGGCCCGCTCGACTTCTCTGCTGTTCTCACCTACTCGAAAAATCTCACAAAAACATGGCTCCAGGAACTGCCGTAGGCCGGAAACATCGATCTCCTTTTTTTTCTGCTCGTGCATATATAGGGCGAGGCTCTGCAACAACACTCGCTTGTCACCCGTGTCAAAGGGTTTGCCCGGTAGAATTGATACCTCCGGCACCCCCTTGGCCTCCTCCCACTTGCCGAGAAGCACGTCCACCGCCTCGGCATACAGTTCCGCCCGGCGGTCAGGCAGCTTTACTCGGTCACGATGGACCATGGCAATGACCGTCAACATCAAGGGATTGATGGTCAGCTCCCGGATCCGCTCATTGGCCCTTATAGCCTGCAACAACTGGCCGGTTTGTTCGGCGGCATGGGCCTCGGCACTTTCACCGGGTCCCATTTGGCCGATGGCCAGCAGCCGGTGCCAATTGGTCAAGAACTGCTTCACATCGGCCATGGTGAAATCACGGACAGTGGTGGTCGTATAGCCTTCACCCAAGCGGGCCGGACCGGTATAGCCCACTATCCTGCTCGTGACAACGTAGCGGCATTCGGGATATGCCTGGGTAAAGTTCTCTGTCAGCCGGGAAACCCGTCGACGTAACTCGGGGTCAGCAACCTCGTCCAGCCCGTCCAACAGGATTACTGCTTTCCCGTTCGTTAGCCATGGGTCGAAGAAATCGGCAGGCAGCTCAATCCGCTCGCCTTTGAGGGAACGGCCAAGGAAATCCAGCAGTACCGCATGGCCTTCAGTGCCGTCGTCAGTAGGACGTTGGGTAGCCAAGAATGCCCCAATCTGCCTGAGGGGCAGCAGGATGGGGAGCCATCCACTTTCGTCCAGTCCCAGCTTTTCCCCAAGCAACGTGCTGCCTTCAGCCAAATCACGGGCATAGAGAAGCGACAGGTAGCGAAGGAGCGTGGTCTTGCCGCTACCCGGATCGCCCAGCACGACCAGACGCGGATAGTCGGCCAGGGCGTCTTCTACTTTGACGGTCATTGTCTCCATAGTGGGACTGTGCTGTTGACGCGGCCTGCGAATCTCGCCAGGCGCCAGGGCCGTTTCCTGTGCCAGCCATCTTTCTTCTGCTTCAACCATCCGCTGCCGAGTCGCCCGCAGCCGAATATAGATCCGGTCGAGTTCAATCTGGACCAACTTTCCACCTGAACGGATGCCTTGTAACTGAAGATAGCGGTTATGGCTGATGACGTGGCGCAAATACCTGCCAAGGGCAGATTTTCGATCAACAGCAGTCATGGTCACGGGGGATTCATTAATGACAACTGTAGCCCCTTTTTCAGCGAACTATGTGGCCCTTGGCCGCAAGGTTTTGGTCGCCAGGGATAACGATGCTGTCTTGAATGGTCTCCGCTGCTACACCACGCTTACCCGCACCCTTTGCCCCCTCTCCCTGCGCAATCGCTCCATCACCGACCAGCATTGCCTGATAGCGCTCCAGATTGCCAAGCTTTGAGAGCTCATCCTTCAGAGTGGAGGCGAACCACTCTTTGTCCGTGTCGCTGAGAGCACTCTGGACAATCCTGGGCGCATCGAATTCTTCCAATAACTTATCCAGGGCCTCGCGCCACTTTGGATCACGTTCGGCCTTTTCTCCCAGTTCCGTGACCAGCTCCGCCTCGCTCCGTTTTTGCCACTCCTGGATCCGGCCGGCGACCAGACCGCCGCCCATGCTGCCGAGCACACCGCATAAGGCCCCTGCCGGACCCCAATCGCCCAGACCAGCAGCCGAAATCACCGGCAACAGCGTCGAGGCGCAGAGCGAGTTGTAGATGGTGCCGGGCGCCAAGCTTCTCACCCGGTTGGACAACTTCTCAAGGTTACTCCTTGCAGCCGATTTCAACTCTTTCAAGTCCATGGCAGTCCCCTGTCTTTATTTAGTGTTGGGTTTCGTACCTCAACCCAACCTACAAAAGACTTCAGCACACTGTGTAGGTTGGGTAGAGCAGAGCGAAACCCAACAAAAACTCTGTCACTCACCCCATGTGCCCGGATCAAACGTGATTTCCTCTCTTGCCCCCCATTTAACATCATATATGCCTTCGCGCACATAACGGTGAAAGCTGGAGTACTCCCAATCCTTTGGTGCTTGGACCAACCCATGTTTCACCGGATTGAAATGGATATATTCGACATGGTTGATGAAATCCGTCTCACTCCGGATTTGATGTTCCCAAAAACGGCGCTGCCAGATAGCCTGTTCTTTCTTCCTCTGTCTGGAAACAGACGGTGTGGTCTTGTGTCGGGCAGCGCACTGTCTACTGAAATCACTTTTTATCAAGTGCCAACGCTTGGAAAAATCCCGGTCTTCATGGGGCAGCGTCCAGATGCAATGCAGGTGGTCAGGCAGCAAAACAAATGCGTCGATCTTGAAAGGATGCCGCTCCATAACACTTTTAAATACAGTCCTCAGCAGGGCGACATTGTCTGGAGCGCATAGAATCCTTCGCCTGTCGTATGTTACGACTGTAAAGAAATACGTTCCACCTTTTGCTTTAGCCCTTCGATATTGCATGTTTTTGGATCTGTGGTGTTGGGTTTCGCTCCGCTCTACCCAACCTACGATCTGATATCTCAGGAGACAAATTGACAACCTCCAACTTCGGAAAATTTGGGACCTTGTGCGGTTAAGAAACTGCTCAAAATTAATCACGAAAACACAATGATATCAAGTTCCCTGTGAACCTCGATTGAAATTCAACTGGTCCAATATGTCCTATTCCTTTCATGCTTTCATGCTTTCGTTCTTTCGTGATAATTCTTTTCTTTTTTGTGCCTTGCACAAAATTGACACTTGACTTTTAACTTTCAAATTATTAAAAATGAATCTGAGTTACAATAGCAGACGAATCTTACGCATAGGCCCCCATTTCCTTTTAAAAAAAGAGGCGAGAATATGATTCATGTGAATCCCGGCCGGTTGACAACCGGTCCATATATCCCATGGAACGAGCTTGAATCACTGGAAGAATGGTGGGACCCGGACATCTTCCCATGGGGAGCCGCGGGAGCCCTTATCAAGCACTACCCGGATTCTTTTGATGTATGGTGGAATCCTGACCGGTTTTTGTGGCGTCCACAGCACACCCGTCTTCTTATTCGTAACCTTGGTCACAGACTTACAGAGTGGTGGGAACCGGATCAATTTCCGTGGAAATCCAGTACCGGTTGCTTGATACGTGATTTGAACAATAAATTTTCTGTTTGGTGGGAACCATTGCTTTTTCCTTGGGATGGCATGTGGGACGGCCAAACGGCTGCGGAGCTTCTGGCAACTCACTGCGCCGATGACCTCCCGCAATGGTATGACGCCGGCCACTTGGTTTGGACAGAGGAACTATGCCGAATTCTCATTCACCGTTGCAAGGCATATCAGGCCATTTGGGCACAGGACGCACTCATTTTCCGTCTGCAGAGATGAAGCCACCTCTTGATCCGGAAAAAGAGACAGAGTTCCTCCAGCGAATACAGGCAGGAATTCTGAGAGATCCCAATGCCCTGCCCCTTGGGCTTGCGCTTCTTAATTTCGAAATCCGCTTTTTGGACCTGGATGAGGACATCCGAGTGCTTCGCACAGAGGACTGCTTTTACATCAACCGCCAAAGCCCTTTCCTTAATAAGCCTGATATAGAAGGAACAGTGACCTTTCTTCTCCTGCATGAAATTTGTCATGTCCTTTTCTTTCACGATCAGCGAAGACGCAATCGCGATCCGGAGCTGTGGGTCCTGGCCACGGACTATATGATAAATGGACTACTTGATGAATTCCGCTCGATCTTTGATCCAAGAATGGTCCCTTACCAGACCCGATGGATATTCAGTGGAGAAAACCCGGCTCACTACAACCCCGAATTCAAAAACCTCCTGGAAGAGGAGATATATCGGTTGCTATGCGAGTCAGCCAATGTAGATGTATCACCGCCCCGTGACCTGTCTGTAGAGGAGATGGGCGCGCTCGAAATGGGGCGGCGGCGCTTTATCGGCAGACCCTACCTTGTATATTCGCGTATTCGCTACAAGAAGAAGGATATTGAGCAGAACCGGTTGGAAATACCGTCTCCTGAAGTCGATGGAATGGGTGAAGGTAAAGGAAATTTTAGTAAGGAAAAGGAAGAAGAGGAAGGAGTCAGCCGGGATGACGTCTTTGGACAGAGCCCCATATATCCCCGTTCCGACCCGGACAAAAAACAACAGGAGGCAAGGGAATCCGCACTTCAGCTCTCCCGCCATCTCTTCCGTGAGGTACTTCGGGGTCACGGCTCTCTGCATATAAAGGCCGTCATGGCCATGCTCTGCGGGCCGACCACTGACTGGGAGGCAATTCTGCGCGATTCCCTGCGATTGGCATTGGATCGCTCTGCCGAAATCGCATGGGGCCGGCCCAGGGTCACCTGGCTGGCCAACATCGGCAGAATCCCATATTTGCCGGCATTTACTGATGAGTTTGTGCCCGGGACAATAGTAATCAGCATAGACGAATCCGCCTCTGTAGATGATTCGGATCTTGCTAGGGTCCTGGCAGTGCTTAACGAGGTCAGAGACCGGTATAAACACATCCTTGTCATAAAACACGATACGGAAATTCGGTGGCAACAGGAGTTTAAGACCATCGGCCAAAGCGATCTGGGAGAACTGAGAATCCGGCGACATTATGGCGGCACATCGCACAGGCAGGTCTTTGATACGATAACCGATTATACACGTTGTCGAAGCGAAGAGCCTGTTTCAGTCTATTTGGCCTTTACGGACATGGAGAGCGATATCCCTGATTGTCAGGACTTGTTACCTCCTTGGCTACCGAGAATATATCTGAGCACCGGCAAGACAGTGCCAAAAGGACTCCGTGGAAAGGTCATAAATATCCAGTGAGGAATTGTATATGAATACCGGTTTAACCCTTTCAGAGACCATACCCTATATCACTCGCCACACAGATTCAGGCCTGACCGGCCTGACCTGGTCCATCCTTTGGCTGTCCGGCCCGCCCGGGATAGGCAAATCCGATCTCATGCGCCAGTTCTGCCAACAGAAGGGATACGGGCTCAAGGTGGTCTATATGGCCACCCTGATGCTGGAACAGATTACAGGCTTGCCTATGGTTCAGGATGCCGGAAACGGCAAGCAGGTCCGTTGGTCCTGCCCGGAGATCTTCAATTTCGATGTGCTCGAAATAGCGCCTGCCAACTCGAATGTCCCTATTATCCTATTTCTGGATGATGCCCACTTGTGTAATCGCCAGATCCAGGCCTACCTCTTTCAGTTGCTGACATACCGCACCATTCATGACCACCGGTTGCCTGAGCGTGTAGCCATGGTCCTTGCCGGTAATCGTTCAACAGATCGGGCGGATTTTCATGAAATCCTGGCCCCTGTTGCCAACCGGATCTTCTTCGTGGACATGAGGCCGGACGTTGACCAATGGACAAAGGACTTTGCCCTGCAAACAGGACTCCGTCAGGATGTTATCACCTTTCTGCAATACTATCCTGAATACTTCCTGGGAACCCCCATGGAGTCACAGGCATGGCCGTCTCCCCTCTCGTGGACCTATGCTTCCCATACGCTTGACGCCTGCGGCGCGGAGCTGGATGAAAAGACCCTGTTTGTAATACTCTCAGGCCATGTCGGCTCTGACGCGGCCACAAAATTCATAGAGTACCATCAGCTTTTTGCCAAGTGGGATGCACATAGGATTCTGCTTGAGGGAAATGCTCCTGATACTGAACAACTGAACAAGATCCAGGCATACGCATTGCTCAGCGCCTGCGTAGCCTATCTTTTAAGACGCCTTCGAGCAGTTAATTTCCAGACCAATCCTGAACTGGATCAGGCCCTGAGCGCTTTGGCTGCACTCATAATGGCCATGTCCAAATGCCATAGAGAAATCGTCCCCCTTGGCCTGAAGACCCTTCTGCTTGCCGAAAATCAGGCCACTGGAGCAACCACTATGGTACGAAGGCTTTTGACAAAGGCGGATGCAGTGGTAGCAGAGCTGCTCACTGTGACCTGACCAGGGCCAGCCGGCTAGCCTTTTTCAACCTTCAATGCTTCTTCAACTATCTTATTTTGAATTATGATTACGCTGAAAAAAGTCCTTTTTTAGTCCCTGACTCGAAATAGCTATATAAGTTTCGTATGCGTAACTTATATATCACGAATATGTTTATGCTATAGCTTTGGATCGACTCCGACTTTTTGCAGTGTAATCAATTATTGTATATTTCATTTCTTTTTCTTTTAGTACAGTGATCATATTTGGTCCAAAATTACCACTAATCACTAAGTCAACATTTTCATTCGATAACATTTGAATAACTCCATAACCTGCACCACCTCCACCAATTGCAAAAGGATTTTTTATACTTTTAATTAATTTTTTGTCTTCAAATATCAAATAATATGGCGCTCTTCCTGCTGTAGGATATATTTCTGCTTTGATATCATTTTTTTCAGACGCAACTGCAATTTTCATTCTATAATCTCCATTATTTTTTCAGTAGCTATTCCTTGAGCTACTGAAACAAAAATAATACTTGTTAATAAAACTATTGAATAAGTTAATCCAAAATATATAATAAGCATGGGCAATAAAGGAATTTTTACTGCTCGATTATACAAAAAAGTCGCAATTAGTCCTGTTCTCATCCCTTGTTTTTGTAAATCATTAAGTAAGGGATACCACATATAGATTGGTCCTGTTGAAATTATTCCTGCAATTATTGCGATAATCCAACCTTTAATACCTGAATTTTTCCCCATATACTTAGTAAGAGTTTTTGGATTAACAAAATAATTCGTCACAACCATTAAAATAAATATTAATAAAAGTACAGGAAGGATTTTTAGTATTATCATTTTAAACTGATCTAAAGCAAAAAATACTTTTGATAAATTAAAAGTCGCAGTTATTAGATAAATGACACATACTGTGATTGAAAAATACCAACCGGTATAAGCCATTTTAGTTGTCAAAATAGTTCACCCCTGTTACTGTAAGTATTGCAACAATAATTGAAAAAATAAATGCAGTAAAATTTCTGCTAATAGCAAATTTCTTGCCTAGTAATATTGACTCTGCAGGTAATTGTATAATTCCAACAGTTCCCCAGGAAACAAGAAATGCTGTTACCGCAACCAAACTTATTCCTTCATTTAACAGTTCTCCTCCAACGATATAACTTGTAATTGGATTTCCAGCTAAAATACTTCCTAAAATATCACCTATTAAAGGATCTAAAATTAAGTTCCCTTTAAACAAGAGAGTAAATGAAGATTCAGATATACTAACGCTTAGCAAACTAATTAATAGAATCACGCCTATTAAATAAGGAAAACTATTCCATAACCCTTTGCCTGCCTTTTGTACAGATTCTTTTAATTTCGTAGTATTCAAGTTTCACCCTTGAGATCTGCAGATAGGACTCCACAAGCTTAATGATGGCATATTCTGTGATTTTGCTACAAAAAAGGAGGAAATCGAACAAAAGCGCAAGCCACGCCCTATGTTGTGCAGCCATAAGTCATGATTTTTTCAGTTTGCTGGTAATTAACTTTGAAAGAAAAAAAAGTCAAGCTCTACTTAGTCATGTCATGACTAAAGCATGAGGAAGTTTTGTTTGTGGCGAGGCAGAACGAAAAATTTGTGAGCAAGGCGGCAAGACGCTCGCAGGCGTGGCCAAACAAACGACGTTGAGAGATGTTTAGAGGCTGCTGATCCAGCCCGCGTGGAACACCCAACAGCAGAACGTAATTTTAAGACACGCTCTAACGGTTTTCCAGTGCTTTGCGGAGCGGAGGATTATAGACATTGTAGTGCCAGACTGAAAAGCCCACGAGTGCAATCCCGGCCCATGTATGCCACTGGCGGTGACACATCCTCGCCCCATTCCGGTCCAGACCAGACCGCCCAGTGAGATCACTATTCCTGCCTTGGACCAAGTCCTTGCCGTCTTTGTATCAATTTTTTAGACAGGATCAACAGGATAACGGTAACCCTCTCCCCTTAAGGGGGAGGGAGGAGTTTATATCAATAAATGGAAAACGTCATTGAAGTAGAAAATCTGGGTCATTGTTATGGGAAACTGGGCATCCATGAAGATCTGAGTTTCTCTGTCCCGCAAGGGAGCATCTTTGGCCTCCTGGGTAAGAACGGGGTGGGTAAGACCACCCTTGTCAAGATACTCATGGAATTTCTGCGCCCTGTTTCCGGCAGCATCATCGAGCCGGAGCGGTAAGTCTCCATCCTGCATGTAGACGAACTTGGAAATGGTTAAGATTAGTACCTTAATTGTTAATTTCGTGCATTTTATGGCAGAATTTTTTAAATTTAGTAACCATTCTCCGCAGAGAACGTACTCCCTGTACTTCAAGTACCCGACAACAAAGCAGATGCGGTGCCCTGTGAATGCTTAACTAAATCCTATTATCTTCCCTCCTTGATAGACGCAAAAAGCCGCAACCCACGCAAGTGATGTGCAGTATGTAATGCTGAATAAAGTCCACTTAAAGGAACCGGTCTCCTGCTTGATGGTCGCTACTGTTGCGAGGCATGGCAGATATAAAAGAACAAAGACCATCATTGCCAGTGCGGAAAGTGGCGTCATGTCAGATGATAACAGTGCGTCCTTGAGGGTATCGGATCCTTCATCTCCAGCGAGATAAAGTATTCCCATAGTACTTACTACGATTTCTTTGGCGACAAAACCGGTGAGAAGGGCCACACTGCCGCGCCAGTCTATACCTAAAGGAGCAAACACAGGAGCGAGAGTTTTCCCGATACGACCCATGTAGGACTTTTCCATCTTCTCGGTTTTTTGGGCCGTTTCAAGTTGCGCTACAGCAGCATCCCGTTTGTTCTCGAGATGTTGCATGTCAAGTCCATTGGCAGTTGCAATTTTTGTATCATACAAGGCTATGACACTATTGGTTTCAGCAAGATAATCGCGTGAGTACTGTATGTTTTGGGGGAATGCCGAGAGTGTCCATATCACAACAGATCCGATAAGTATCACTCCGCCCATTTTTTTGAGAAACATCTTGCTGCGGTCCCACATATGAATTATCAGGCTCTTTACCATCGGGACCCTGTAAGGGGGCAATTCCATAACAAACGGGGCATCGGCACCCCTTAAGAGAGTAGAACGAAATAGACGACCTGTTACAATAGCAAGTATAATCCCGGCGAAATAAATGCAAAAAATAACAGTACCGGCTTTGGCGCTAAAAAAAATACCTGTAAGTACGATATAAATCGGCAGCTTGGCCGAGCATGACATAAATGGTGTAATAAGTATGGTGAGGATGCGGTCCTTTTCGCTTTCAAGGGTGCGGGTCGCCATGACGGCTGGGACACTGCAGCCGAAACCCATAAGCATGGGTATAAAGGATTTGCCGTGAAGCCCGATAAGGTGCATTATTCTATCCATAAGAAAAGCAGCTCTTGACATATAGCCTGTATCTTCAAAGAGAGCTATGCAAAAGAAAAGTATCAGGATATTCGGCAAAAAGACTATAATACTCCCTACTCCTGCAATTACTCCGTTTATAAGAAGATCTTTAAAGAGGCTGTCCGGGAGAAGACCGTCTAATGATATTGAAAACCAGTTGACACTGGTGTCTAACCATTCCATTGGATAGACCCCAAGTGAAAAGGTTAACTGGAACATTGCCCAAATAAAGAAGATAAAGATCGGAAACCCGATAAACCGGTTTGTCAGGACCAGATCTATGTTTCGAGATATGTCGATACGCTGTTTTGTAATGGTTGTAAGAACTTCCTTTATTATTCCGGCAATAAATCCATACCGTTCATCTGTCATTACTATTTCAGAATCATCATTGAAACGGTCCGCAAGCAGTTCGCGGTGTAATTGAACTTCCTGAATAATATTCCTGCCTTGATCTCCTGCCTTTTGAAGAACGCGCTCCCTTACGAGTTTATCATTTTCAAGGAGTTTTATTATTGTCCACCTTGTCTTATAAGGAAGTGATATTCCCGAGTTCTTTTCAATAAAGCTCCGGAGTTTTGAGATTGAATTTTCAATGTCCTTGCTATATTTGACTTTACGCCTTCCACTGGTATCTACATCTGACTCAGCCAGTTCTATGGCTTTTTTCAAAAGTGCATCTATACCCTCGTTTTTGTTTCCGATTGTGAAAACTATCGGCAGGTCGAGAAGTTCGGAGAGCTTATCCGCATCGATTTTGATTCCCCGTGTACGGGCAATATCAGCCATATTCAGGGCGAATAAAACCTTGCAATCAGTCTCCCTAAGCTGGGTTGCAAGATAAAGGCTTCGTTCCAGGTTGGAGGCATCAATAATATCGATTACAACATCAGGACATTCATCAAGTACGAAATCCCGTGCGATAATCTCTTCTACGGAAAAGGGTGTTAAACTGTAAGTTCCGGGAAGATCGATAATTTTAAGCTCATATCCGTATTTACTTACAATACCCTCTTTTTTTTCAACTGTTACGCCGGGCCAGTTCCCGACCTTCTGCCTGGTCCCTGTAATATTGTTGAATATTGTTGTTTTGCCTGAATTAGGGTTGCCCGCAAGGGCTATTGTAAGACTCTTTTGAGACATAAAGACGTTCCTATTTTACGTCATCGACTGTTATTTGTGCAGCTTCTTCAACCCTGAGTGATAAATGATAGCCCTTAACAATCAGTTCGAGAGGATCTTTCAGTGGTGCATATTTCTCTATGTAAACCTCCGAGCCCTTGAGGATACCCATTTCAAGTATCCTTCTGCGCAGTGCGCCATTTCCACCTACACGGTTAACTACTCCGGTCTGGCTTTCTTTCATTTCGCTTAACAACATATACAGATTACCCCTAGTTTTTTTTTGGCTCAACCAATACCTTCTGTGACAACCCACGCCCAATGACGTATCGTCTGCAATCCACGGCAATAACCATCTGTCCCTTGCCGGGGCTGGTAATGACATCCAGCTCGTCTCCCACTCTCAGACCCATGGTCAATAAACGCATGCGCGCCCCAGCACCCCCGGTGAAATCCTTGATTATGAGGTGTTCACCCTGCTTAGCCATAACAAGAGACATGGGCTGTATGCGTGTTTTAAGGCAGTTGCGACATATGCCGTAGATTTCCATTTTGTGCTGAAGCATGTGGAAACCATGGGCTGCAGCAATCTGTATCTGGAGGTTCTCAAGCTGTTGGTCCTCGAATTCAATAATATTCCTGCACTTTGTGCAGATCATATGGTCATGATGCCGGCCAAGATGCCTGTGCTCATAGCGCACCGGCCCATCTTCAAACTTAATTTTTTTGGCAAAACCGAAGCGGCACATAAGCTTCAGCGTATCTCTTACAAAAGAGGGCTCTAATTGATACCCGTTTTCATTAAGAAGCTCAAGCAGTTCATTGACTGTAAGATGACGTTCGGTTTGAAGAAAAACTTCAAAGACCTTGAATCTTTCTTCAAAATTATCAATATGTTCCTGTTTGAAAAGTTTTTTGAACTGTTCCTTTTCCTTGATATGATTATTATTATGTTTCATGAAGATCCCTTATTTAAAAATAAGTTGCGACGTTTTCTGCATTTCAATATATATTTCTCATATTGTCAAAGAATCTTTATTTTCACCTAAGTAGTGCCATTAGCTGTTAGCCATTAGCGTTTAGCTTTGAAAAATCAGGGCATTACGTTAATTAGAAAATTTGTAATAGTAAAACATCCGACTTGTCAGGGCAGCAGACCGATAATCATTAAACTAATAGCTAACCGCTAAAGGCTAATCGCTCAATTTAGGTCCCACAAACAAAAGTGCTGCAAGCACCGCCTTTCTGACTGTTTCTTCATTCAGACGACGAGGGGGGCGCCTGCCAATAAAAACCCCCTGAAAAACCATAGAATAATAATAGCCAGCACACAAAATGCAAGGGTTCGCCAGATACGAAATTTTCATCATTTGAAAACGAATTGCATCACATATTAGAATACCGCAACCCACTCAGGGTTCCTGATAAATGCAGATCAACGTGTTGATTAGAAAGAACAATACCACAGGATTGGTTGAAGGAGGGTTTTTAAGACTGATTGCAAGATTAATGAGAAAAACTGTAAGTGCCGATTATAATTAAGAGGTGTTTTATGAGTTGGATGTCTAACTGGTCGATGCGGGCCAAAATAAAAATTTTGAGCGCTATTGTCTTGATAATTACTGTCGCTGCTATCACATTCTTGACCAATGTGGGTGTAATACAGATCGTTTGTGTTCAGAAAAAGGAGGATGCTCGAGAGTCGCTCCAGTTTGTTCGGAAGTATCTGGAAAAAACAAAGACCATTATCACCGATGACCTTAACAGGATTGCCGACAGTTCTGCTATTCGGAAGGGTATCAAGGTGGCAGGGTTTAACGGCGATTACAGTGTCATAACAAGTGAATGCGAAAAAAGTCAAGCTGCATCAGCCTTTGATTCGATTACTATTCTTGCCACAGAAAAAGATAACAAGGCTGTAATTTTATCGAGCACTGAGCAAGACGTGGAGGTTGGTAAGAGTGTTGCCGTCAGCAAGGATTTAAAAGCACTAACAAAAACCAAAGAAGGATTTCGGTTAAATCTGGTCTTTGAAAACGGTTCTTTCCAGATAGTTGCCAGGTCGGTAGTGCGGAAAAAAGGGAAAGTAATCGGTTTTGTTGTGGGCAGGACGTTGCTTGACCAAAAATTCGTTGAAACCATAAATGAATTTACCGGCGACCACCTGTGTCTTGTTTCTTTTGATAAAGAGCCTTCCAGCGTTGTTGCAGCGTCGCTGCCAAATATTGTGGGCCATCAGATAAAAGGAATAAACATAGAACAGTCTTTGCTCTCCCAAAAAGAATTCATCCTGGAAGATTGCAAGATAAATCAAGCTGACTGGATCGCCCTTTGGGGCCGGTTGGCTGATGACCAGGGGAAAGTATTAGGGTCTTTGATGGTCCTGGTGTCTAAAGCGGATTTGGCTCAAATAACTAAACGTATTATTACGCTCTCCTCTATTATCGGCTTGTTTGGCATTGCTCTTGGAATAGTACTACTTTCTTTCATAGTAACCATGATACTGTCTCCTCTGCAACGTTTTCTAGCCACGGTGGAGAAGGGCCAAGGCCCTGACATGGCTTCCGTGTCCCATGACGAAACAGGCAAATTGGCCCTGAAGTTTGTAGAGCTGATTGAATGTGAGAGGCGAAACGCATCGCAACTTCGGTCTGAGATTGCCGCACGAGAAAAAGTTGAGGCCGAATTGCGTGAACATAAGGAAAACCTTGAGCTGCGTGTTTGGGATCGCACCGACCAGCTCAAGAAAGAGAACAAGCGCGCCAACGAAATGGCAGAAAGAGCCAAGGCGGCCAATAAGGCCAAGAGCGAGTTTCTGGCCAACATGAGCCATGAAATCCGCACACCCATGAACGGGGTAATCGGTATGATCGGCCTGCTTCTGGATACTGATCTGTCCAATGAACAGCAAAATTACGCTCAAACTGTGCAAAACAGTGCTGAATCGCTGCTTGCGCTCATTAACGACATCCTCGATTTCTCCAAAATTGAAGCAGGCAAATTAGACATGGAGGAGATCGACTTCGATATATGGGCTATGATGAATGACTTTGCATCCACTATGGCATTCAATGCCGAGGAAAAGAATTTGGAATTTATCTGCGCACTCCATCCGAAAGTACCTGCTTTTTTAGTCGGCGATCCGGGAAGGTTGCGTCAGATTTTGACCAACCTAGTGGGAAACGCCTTCAAGTTTACCTCTGAGGGAGAGGTCACGGTACACGGCATAATCGAGCAAGAATTGGATACAGAAATTGTGCTGCGTTTCAGTGTCAGCGACACTGGTATAGGGATACCCGAGGATAAAAAGGATAAGCTGTTTCAGAGCTTTTCCCAGGTCGATGCCTCCACTACGCGAGAATTCGGCGGTACCGGCCTAGGGCTTGCTATATCCAAACAGATCTCCGAGACGATGGGCGGTGAAATCGGCATTGAAAGCGAAGCAGGTAAAGGCTCGACCTTCTGGTTCACCGTCAAGCTGAAAAAATCCAAAAAACAACCTGAACCTGTAGAGGTTGCCGATATAAGCGGAGTGAAAATGCTGGTTGTGGATGACAACCCAACTAACCGCAAAATAGCAAAAACCCAGCTTTCTTCATGGGGTGTTCAATGCTCTCTCGCCAAAAGCGGCCTAGAGGCGTTACAGCTTCTCCGTGAAGCACAGCAGGCCGGCGAAATTTTTAAGATCGCTATTATTGACAGGCAGATGCCGGAGATGAATGGTGAGATGCTGGCCAGGAACATAACAAACGATAAAAGTCTGAAAGACACGCTCCTCATCATGATGACATCCATTGGCCAACGCGGTGACGCAAAGAAAATGAAAGAACTTGGATTTTCAGCTTATCTCACCAAGCCGGTCCGCCAGTCCGACATGTACGACTGTCTTGCACAGGTGCTCGGTGTTTCAAAAAAGAGGGCAAAAGGCGAAGAACAAAAAAAGGAACTCATCACTCGCCACAGCATCAGCGAAAGCAGGCGGGCAAATGTGCTTATTCTGATCGCAGAGGACAACATCGTTAACCAGAAGGTGGCCTTGAAAATGCTCGAGAGGATGGGATTTCGAGCCAATGCGGTAGCCAACGGCCTGGAGGCGGTCAAGGCTGTCGAGGATATGCCCTACGATCTGGTTTTAATGGACTGTCAGATGCCTGAAATGGACGGATATGAGGCTACTCGGGAAATTCGAAGCTCGAAATCCAAAATCCGAAACTTGCCGATTATTGCTTTGACTGCCAACGCTATGAAGGGCGACCGGGAAAAGTGCATTAATGCGGGCATGGACGATTACCTCGCCAAGCCGTTGTCGCCTAAGGCGCTGGTCGATATGATGGAAAAGTGGTTGTAGGCCGAGAATTCCGCAACCCGTTCCGGGTTTCTGATAAATGCAGATCAACAAGTTGATCCTGTGGCCATGATCATCGTTTAGGCCACTTCGGCATCGGTGTTCTGGCAAGTTCACAAGAAATTATTTAAATTCAGTCTATTATCTAATGCTATAGATCGTTCGATGATACTACTGGCCGAAACGATGATCATGGCCTGATCCTGTAAATGCCGTCAACAAGTTATTGTCAAATGTTTTCAGCATTTTTATCTTGTTTATGTGACATACTGACAGATGCAAGAGGTCTCTGGCGGATAATCCGGCTCGTTTCCCTGTTCCCTTTCATTACATTCCTGAAAAAATACCTTCAACGCGCCAGGATCCGTCAACGGCTGCTGTCTTTGATTCATCTCCAGCATTTTTTTCCCGGCTTCCCACAGCCAGGCACTCAGGGATTTTGACTCTTTATAGGCCTGTGATTTGAACCTTGCCGCCTCTATTACACAACTCAGGGATTGTCAAACCATTTTCCATAAGAATCCCTTCCGTAAGCCGACGAAGCAGGGCTAAAGCCGTGCGCCTCGCAGCATTGCCTTATTGCCGCAAATCATAAGATGCAAAAGGACGAGTTGACAAAACAAAGAGCTTGTCTTAAAAGATGGCCTGTAATATCTTAATGGAAAATGAATCACAATAATTATTATGTGGCCCCTTACAAAACTGCGGTCATTTATCAAATCTCCTCTTTCCCTGCTTTATAAAATGGGAGGATTGGGAAATGAGGAGATTTTTTCACCGGATATTGAATTTTGTAATCGGCTCAGAGGAGAATAATTATGGAAAGCAGCAGGTTGATAGAACCAGGGTCTGAAAGATCCTCAGAGGACCTATCCTCGCAAAGCGCTTTACCACTGGCATTGGCCAGTGAAGGAGAAATGCTCAAGATTGATTCCCTGAGAGGAGGAAGGGGATTTCATGAAAAGCTCGTGAGTATGGGACTTAATGTTGGTGATGAAATTGAGGTTATACAACGCCGGGCAGGAGGTACGGTGGTGATAGCCAAGGGAGAAAATCGTTACGGATTGGGAGGAGGTATGGCGCAAAAGATCCTTGTTGCCATAATTTAATAGTATAGGAATTTCCATTTTTTTCTGTAAAATCAGCGGTGTTATGGTAAGAGGGGGGGTGATTCACAAACTAATGACCGAAAGGTGATGATTACTGATGCGAACTGCCGATCAAAACATATTTCA
>PQXE01000057.1 GCA_003194495.1 Deltaproteobacteria bacterium | reverse complement strand
GGAGTAACCTACCGCATCAAATGTGGAGCAAAACGATTGGCCCAACTGGGGCTTAAAATCAGCACCACCCTGTTGGAAAGGCTGAACCTGACTCTCCGTCAATCCTTGGCTCCATTAGCGCGAAAAACTCTTGGCTTCAGCAAGGAAAGAAAAAATCTCAGGAAACAGATTGTTTTCTTTCAAGCCTTTTATAATTTTGCTCGACCTCATATGAGTCTCCGGGAAAAGGTCTCTGAAACCACTAAACCCTTTGAACAAAGATGGGTCTCCAAAACTCCGGGCATGGCCGCAGGGCTTACTGACCATGTCTGGACGTTTAGAGAGCTATTAACCGTCAAATTAGCTCAGGCACCATAATCAAAGTATTAGCGGAAGAGCATCAGAATAGGACCTGTCTTGAATATTTCGGCACATGCTCTGTGAACCCAGAACCCTTGAACCCGTGAACGGTTGTATGACAACTTAGATCCTCATACCCCTATTACACTTTTCTTGGACAATATCCGTTCTATGCGTTAAGTTTTTACCGGAACTGAAGAATTGCTTGAATAGATTGAGGGGAAAGAGGTGTAAACTATCATGGCACTTACTTGTGAGGCCTCGGTATTTGTAAAAATCCCATGTTATTTTACCGGGAAACTGGTTCTTGATACGGACAGAGAAAGGATCAGGCAGAAAGTGGCCCCGTTCTTGATGGAGGAGCTTGGCTACAGGATTTCGGATTTCCAGGTTGATCGGGAAATCCTACTTGAAATAGATGGGCAGAAGGTACTCTGCCTGGCGGATTTGGTGGTGCATATCGACGGTCGCTTTCTTATGGTTATTAGGTGTGGACCGGGCTCTGTGGTTACCAGGGAATCCGGTACTATTGCGGTTGCCCGGCTCCTTGAGCCTGATTACATAATACCATGGGCGGTCCAGGCCAGCCTTATTGAGGCCGCTTTGCTGGATGTCCGGGGAAAACGGGCAATTGCCTATGGCTGGGATGTAATACCTTCCAGGTCCAAGCTTCTTGAGATGACCTCCGAGTGGCCGCCCCCACAGCTTCCGGAAAAGCGCATACCTGTGGAACATCAGATTCTTTACTCCTATGATACACACGGGTGAAAGAACCGGTTAAAGACGTCAGGTGACGTCTTAATATGCAAGTAGTTGAAAGTGCCCTGGTTACTCGCCTCATCCTCAGGCCTCCTGTTGAGCGTCTGTTTTTCACCTTTTTCATATTTTCCTGCGGTTGCGCTGGTCCTTGTGCCTTTGATAGAGGCCGTATGGGGCAAGGGATGGTATTATGCCTGCCGGATGGGATTCCTGACCGGTATTGTCCATTTCGGCACGCTCCTATGGTGGATATCACCTACTATTTCCCAGTACGGGAATTTGCCCGGTTGGGTTGCGTGGCCTGTATTCGGGTTACTGGTGTGCTATCTGGCTATTTATCCTGCAATCTGGTCCGGACTTTTGGGGTATTGGACTGCGGGCAGGTCTTGCCTGCCTTCATCACTTGCCCTTGCCGGGACCTGGACTCTGCTTGAGTGGGCCAGGGGCCATGTGTTGAGCGGATTTCCATGGGGATATCTGGCCTACACCCTGGAACCTGTTCCACCCCTGATCCAGACAGCAGAGATTTGGGGGCCTTATGGCCTTACTTTTTTGATTGTTTTGCTGAATGTATTGCTCTGGAAATTTTTTAAGGGCCTTCTGAATACAGACGCAAAGGATTCGGTCTTTTTGCAGGGTAAGCGGGTAAGGCCGGCCCAACTGGGCCTGTTTCTGGTGTGCTTACCGGGTCTATGGTTTTTCGGCGAATGGCGGATGGAAAAGATTGCCCATAATGATGATCTACTTCCTGAGCTCAGGGTCGCTGCCATACAGGGTGCTGTCCCACAGGATAGGAAGTGGGACCCGGCCTTTCAAGTTACGACACTCGACACTTATGGTAAACTCAGCTTAAAGGCCGTTGAAGGACTCGATAACTCGGAAATGAACCGGGACAATGGGGTCAAGGCATTGCCTGGACTGGTTGTATGGCCGGAGACGGCCACACCTTTTTATTTTCAGGTCCCAGGTCCGTTAAGTGAACAGGTCCGGTCCGTGGCAAGGGACCTTGATGTTGCCCTGCTGTTCGGGAGTCCGGCGTATCGTTATAATAGCGCAGGGAAAGCGGAATACTTAAACAGCGTCTATCTCCTTAACCCTGATGGTGCCATTGCAGGGAAATATGACAAAAGGCACCTAGTCCCATTTGGGGAATATCTGCCATGGGGATGGGTGACTGCGTGGGCACAGGGTCTTATACCCGCAGTAGGCCAATTCAGTCCAGGAATCACATCCATGCCCCTTTCTTGGCAGGATCTTCATGTTGGCGTATTGATATGTTTTGAGAGCATATTCCCAACTCTCAGCAGAGAAACCGTACTGGAAGGAGCCAACTTCCTGGCCGTTCTCACAAATGACGCATGGTTCGGCCGTACAGGAGCGCCTTATCAGCATGAGATCATGGCGATATTCAGGGCTGTTGAGACCCGCAGGTGGGTGGTTCGAGCAGCCAATACAGGCGTCAGTTCACTGATCAGCCCATGTGGCGTGAGAACGGCAAAAACTTCGCTGTTTGAGCCATGTTATATAGAAGGACGAATTCACCTTCGCAAAGGCCATACTTTTTATGTAAAATACGGAGAAATATGGTTATTATTATTTTGTTTATTTTGGGCGGTAGTTCCATTTTGGAGAAAAGTCCCAAAGGAGGCATGAGATGAATACGACTACGGATAAAACAACAATAAATATACAGGAAATTAAGGAGCACTTGCAGGACCTTAGCGGACGTTTAGAGCTCCTGAGGGGTTATCTTTGATCGGGAGACTCTGGATAAGCGTCTTGCTGAAATAGACAAGGAGATGCTCCGTCAGGATTTCTGGGAAGACCCTAAATCCAAGGAGTTTCTAAAGGAGCGATCTTTACTGATAGAGCAAAAAGAGAATTTAGACAGCCTTTCCGAGCAGTATGAAGAGCTTGAATTACTGCTTGAAATGGCAGAAGAGGAAGAGGATTTATCAGTCCTTAAAGATGTAAGTGATGGGCTGAAGGAACTTGATGAAAAGATACACGGGGTTGAACTCTCAAGACTTCTTTCAGGTTCGCACGATCGCAATAATGCTATTGTAACAATTCATGCCGGGGCGGGAGGGACCGAGGCCCAGGACTGGGCCGAGATGTTGCTGAGAATGTATCTCCGTTGGTGTGACAGGCGGGGGGTTGAGGTCAAAATGCTGGATCTAATGCCCGGAGATGAGGCCGGCACAAAGAGTGCGACATTTCTGGCTGAGGGACTCTATACCTATGGCTATCTGAAGTCTGAGGCCGGTGTGCACCGTCTGGTGCGCATTTCGCCCTTTGATGCTTCGGGGAGGCGTCATACCTCTTTTGCCTCTGTATTTATAGCTCCGGAGCTGGATGAGACCATTGAAATTGATATTAATGAAAAAGATTTACGTGTAGATACATACCGGGCCAGTGGCGCCGGTGGACAACACGTTAACAAGACAAGTTCCGCTGTCCGCATTACTCACTTACCAACCGGGATAGTTGTCCAGTGTCAGAATCAGAGGTCCCAGCATAAAAACCGTGCCATTGCCATGAAGATCTTGCAGGCCAGGCTCTTTGAACAAGAAAAGGCAAAGAAGGATGCGAAAAGGCAGCAGGCCCATGAGAAAAAGAAGGAGATAGCCTGGGGAAGCCAGATCAGGTCCTATGTGCTCCAGCCCTATCAACTGATCAAGGACCATCGTACAGGCGTAGAGATCGGCAATGTGAATGAAGTGCTGAACGGAAATTTGGATCCTTTTATCGAGGCGTATTTGCAGGATCAAGTTTCAGGACCCTCGGTATAACGAATTTCTCCAGAATTAACCCTGACCTCTTCACCATTATCCAGGGTAAGTATGAGGCTTCCGTCAGGTGCAAGCCCTTGGGCCAGGGCCTCAAACTCCGGATTGAGTTCAGCATTCAGGCCATAGACCACCCTGCGCCCAATGGTGTCGCTCAGGAGATTCCAGTCCCTTATTACAGGATTTTGTGACAGGTAGCCAAGTTCAGTATTCAGACAGTCGGATTCCCATTGGTGGATTAGCCCGAAGATCCAGCCGATCCGTGCCAGGATTTGAGCTGCAAGCTCTGTTGTGGGCCAGTGTTTACCTGTAGTTATGGAAAGAGATGTGGCAAATGCGAGATCCTCAGGAAAGGTTTCCGTATTTGCGTTGATCCCTATGCCAAAGAGGAGATATGTCTGCCGGGAATTGGGTGCCCTGACTGCTTCTGTGAGGATGCCGGCTATCTTGCGTCCATTTATTAATACGTCATTAATCCAGCGGATCTTTGTCGAGACCCCTCCTTCCCTCAAGACTTGGGCAATAGCCACTCCTACTCCCAGATTGTAAAAAGACCAATTTTCGGTAAAAAGTGATGGATACAGGGCCAGACATAAATACAGCCCCCCTTTGGGGGCCCACCAGCTTCTTCCTATTCTACCCCGGGCCTGATCAAGAGAGTCTGCCCACCAGACGCAGCCGGATGGTAGATCGGTTCCATTGCTGTCGGCTTGGAGTATAGCCTGTCCGGCAAGGGACATAAGCCTGTCGACCTTTCTGTAGTAATAGACTTTGTGGCCGACGACTCTTGCCCTTCTCAGAATTTTTTCTCTTGTTTCTGCATCCAGGCCGGTGTTTATGACAGAGTCCCGGACTTGGTGATGCGTGATAAGCCTTTTCAGCTCTTCGGCCTGCAGGGTACTTCTTGACACTGGTTTAGTCACAACTCATAATATCATATGGTAAGCGTTCACAGGGCACCGCATCTGCTTTGTTGTCGGGCACTTGAAGTACAGGGAGTACGTCTGCGTACCCGTACGCCTCACATCTGCAGCACCCTGTAAACGCTTACAGTTCGGTGGGGTGCGGTAAAATGGGCGTTGTAATCCCATTTCAGCCTTCAACCTAAATAATTATTAATAAATGATGTCTTCAGACTTGGAGGATATTAAACCATGATACGCCAACCTGCTGTAGCTGACCAGTTTTATGATGGAAATCCCACCCGGCTTCACTACGAACTTGGTAAGTTAATAGGTCCTGCAAAGGAAGCAAGATCGGCAAAGGCAATAGTTGCGCCTCATGCTGGTTATATGTATTCCGGGGCCGTGGCCGGAGTAGCCTATGCCCAGGTCGAGGTGCCTGAAACCGTTATCATTTTGGGTCCGAGCCATACAGGAGTTGGGTCTCCGGCAGCAGTGATGACCGAGGGGGCATGGTCCATGCCTATGGGGACCGTCCCTATCTCAGAGGACCTTGCAGCCCTGATGGTTGAACTCTCTGATTATCTTGAAGATGATACATCGGCACATACATACGAGCATTCCCTGGAAGTCCAGATACCATTTCTGCAATACCGTCAGCCCAATTTGAGTATTGTGCCTGTTTGCCTAAAAAATTTATCCTTTTCCGTATGTGAAGATATAGGTTCTACAATAGCAGAAACGGTAAAACAGATAGGAAAACCTGTATTGTTGGTTGCCAGCACCGACATGACTCATTATGAATCCCAGGAGCAGGCCGAGGCCAAAGACCGCCTGGCTATTGATAAGATCCTTGCCTTAGACCCCCAAGGTCTTTTGGAAACCGTAAGAGGACATAATATATCAATGTGTGGGGTAATACCGACTACTGTGACTTTAGTGGCGTCTTTGGCCCTAGGAGCAAATTCCGCTGAACTGATTCGATACGCTACGTCCGGCGACGTGACAGGAGACTATGTACAGGTCGTTGGATATGCGAGTTTTATCATTTATGGATATTGACTTATAAGCCTAAAATTTTTATATATCACACCAACTGTTCTACTGGGGGATCGTCTAATGGCAGGACTGCAGGCTCTGAATCTGTCTATCTAGGTTCGAATCCTAGTCCCCCAGCCATTCTTCACGTTTTGTCTTTTCTTTATCATGCCGGTTGATCTGGATTCCTCTATGCCTCATCAGTTGTATCAGAAGAATTTATAGCCTTAGGTGTAGTGAGGGTCTCACTGCCTGAAAGACCATGGCTTTGAACATGATTCGAATTTGCCAAGGTGTACTCCCTCTCTAACATATGAGCTAATTCCTTCAGGCGTTTTCCCAGAATTCGCAGTCCAGATTTTGCCTCTTGGCAGTCCGGATTTATTTTAAGGGCTTCGATAAAGGCCATCCGAGCTTCTGAGTACCAACTGCCTTCCAGGTAATTTTCCCCTGCCATGCAGTATGCCTCGTCAAGGCCTGAAGGGAACATGGCATCAATCGTCTGATTCAGTCCACCGCTTTTTTGCCAGAGTTTATTTATGTCTGACTTATGTTCGAGCATAAATCGTACGAGCAACGAGTTGTCTCGCTCAGCCAGGAGCAGTGATTTCAGATGTTCGGCGGCACACACGAAAAGGTTTTCGAGTCTGTTTATTCCCCGCTGTATGTCGTCCAGCGTCTCCTCATAGAAATGTTGGCAGTTTTCCTGCCAATCGTAAGCGGGGGCGGAGGTCGAGGCAACCTGATAGGCAGGATGGTAACGATCTGCCATGTAAACGTTTTCCTTTAGCTTCATGGCCTCATGGAATATTGCCCCAACCATCCAGTCGAAAAAAAATGGTTCCGGTTGACTGTCCGGGTCAATATTTTTCCAGAGGCGGTGGCAGTTATCCTTTAATACCCATAGTGTCCCCCGGTCTGTTTGTGTCCCGACCCAACTGTCCAGACCTGCATAGGTGATGCCCGTGTCCCTGTATTTTTTTTCAATTTCCAGAAAAAAAGAGTATGTATGAATGAAGTCTCTTAATACGTTTTTTAAAAAGAGGTCTTTCCGTTCCTCCAGCCAAGACTGTTTATCTGTGTTTATCATTATTAACCTGCCAAAACTATGAGCCCCACACCCAGTACCATTAGACTTGCTCCGGCTAAGCGTTGGGTGATCTCTTTTTCTTTGAAGATAAGTTTTCCGTAAATGACGCTGAAAATCAGACTGGTCCTTTTTACTGCAATCATATAGGCCGTTGTGATCAGATTAATTGCCCACATATGACTGAGTACCATAATTGTCTGGGTAAGACCAACTGCCCACCAGGCGCCCCATGGACTTTGGCCGGTTTTTTTAAAGGACCACAAGGTTGATTGCTTATTCTGTGAACCAAACCCATTGGTTATCCAGCGAAGTGCCCAGAGGCTCAACGGAGTGACTATTCCCAGTAACACAAAATAAAAACAGGCAAAGAATATCGGATCAGAGTGTTGAATGGCTTTTTTTCCCAGTACGGAAGTAAGGCTGTAGATCCCGGCAACTGCCAGCATAAGCCTCGATCCCTGTTCTTTGGCAATGGCCTTTAATGGTTCAAGAAGCCCTTTCCTGCTGCTTTTGATATGGAGGACATAGGCCCCTGTTACAGTGCATAGTATACCCAGAAGTCCCGCCATGGTCACCTTTTCATCCAGAACCAGCCAGCCGGTCAGTACAATGAATACAGGAGTGAAGGCGAGGAAGGGTATGCTGAGCGACAGAGGAGAGACCTTGAGTGCCTGCATATATAGTAGCAAGGCAAGGATCTCAAAAGGGACCAGAAAGCCTACGGTCTGCCAAAAAACCAGGTCGGTTTCCGGCCAGGATATCGCAAGGAGCAAGGGCAGCAAGAAGGGCACCGGAGCAGTGGATCTTACTATAGCCATACTGCCCGGAGACAGATGGCTAAACCGGGCCTTTAGGATAGTATCCCCTGTGGCAGTGGCCATAGCAGTCAAGATGGCTGCGGGAAACCAGTTCACCCGCTGTCCACCATGTTTTTTATATCCTTTCTTGGCGTCCGGCCATGGAGCGAAGCCTGCGTATACGTTCCTGGATGGGAGGGTGAGTGCTGAACAGCTTTGCAACTGATGCGGCTGTGAGTGGGTTCACTATGTACATTTGCGCAGTTGCCGGGTTTACCTCCATGGGCATACGGTGATTCCATTCATCCAATTTTTTAAGGGCGCTGGCCAGGGACATCGGATGGTTACATATTTTGGCTCCTGTGGCATCAGCCTGGTACTCCCTGCTCCTGGATATAGCCATCTGAATAAGGGCGGCAGCAATGGGCGCTATGATCATCATGATCAGTCCCCCCACCAGACCGCCTGCACCACCCTCATCGTCATCTGAGCTGCCAAAACCTCCGAACAGCAGGGCCCACTGGGCCATAGTGGCAATGTAGCTTATGGCCCCCGCTATGACGGCGGCAATGGAGCCTATCAGTATATCCCTGTTGCGGATATGGGCGAATTCGTGCGCAAGGACCCCTTCCAACTCCTCGCGGTTGAGGAGCCGCAGGATACCCTCTGTGACCGCGACCGCAGCGTGGTCCGGGTTCCGCCCGGTGGCAAAGGCATTAGGGGTCTGCTGGGCCATGAGGTAAACTTTCGGTTTAGGTATCCCGGCCTTTTGCGCAAGTCCTGCTACTATGGAATGAAGTTGCGGGGTCTCTGCTTCAGAGACCTCCCTGGCCCCGCTCATTTTCAGGGCAAGCTTGTCGCTGTACCAGTAAGCAAAGAAGTTCATTACGCCGGCCATCACCAAGGCCACGGTCATTCCTGTGCGGCCACCAAGCGCCCCTCCGACGAACAGAAAGAGAGCCGTGAGGGCGGCTAAAAACATGAATGTTTTAAACATGTTGTACATGCTTTCTAATAATCCTCCAGAGTCTTTTTATAAGTTCTCAACAAGTCTGGGTAACAATCCTGGAAGGTCGTAAAATATGATTTACCCAGACTTGTTGAGAACTTACGGCTTTTTATAATAAATTGATTTTAGATCAATGGTTCCTCATGTAATATATTTAGTGTCTGAACGAAAACACCAAATTTTGTTTTCTCAATTTAGGTCGGTGACCATTAACATATTAAGATTATATCCTTTTTAATTCAAAATTTAGAATTCAAAATTGTGTTTGAACAGCCTTTTCGTTCAGGCACTACTTATCCCCTAATATGATCATTTTCCCATCTCAAGGCAAGGGGGCAGGTATTTTGCAAGCAGCGCCTAATTTTTGCCCTGCATGATGTTGGTGGCCTTTTCCACATCCAGTTTGCTGCCCAAAAAGACCGGCACCCTCTCATGGAGGGCTGAGGGCTTTATATCCAAAATATCCTGTTCACCATCTGTGGAAGCCCCGCCTGCCTGCTCCAAAATATAGGCCATGGGCGCAACCTCGCACAAAAGGCGCAGCTTGCCCCTTGGCTTTGCAGGGTCTTTTTTGTCAGCCGGGTACATGAATATGCCGCCATATAGGAGGTTTCTATGGAAGTCAGCTACAAAAGAACCAATATACCTGGCTGCGTATGGCTTTCCCGTCTCATTTTCCGGGTTCTTAAAGTAATCCACCACCTTTTTTGTCCTCTCGTCCCAGTAACTTGTATAGGCCTCGTTGACAGAGTAGACCCTTCCCCTTTCAGGGATCGTGATATTCCGGTGAGAGAGGAGAAATTCCCCTACTGACGGGTCAAGGGTAAAGCCGTTCACACCCTTGCCTGTGGTATAGACCAGCATTGTGCTGGGACCGTAAATGAAGTAGCCGGCCGCCACTTGTTTAGACCCGCGGCGGAGGAAGTCGTCAAGGGTGATATAGGGCCTGTCACTCACCTTTCGATGGATTGAGAAGATCGTGCCTATATTGACATTTACGTCGATGTTGGATGAGCCGTCCAGGGGGTCAAAGGTTAGGATGTAGTCTTCCTGAGGCATGTCTTCCGGGACCGGTATGATGTCGGCGTTTTCTTCTGAGGCCATGGCACAGACCACCCCGGCCCGTTCCATCCTATAGATAAGCACATGGTTTGCAAAATCATCCAGCTTGCGTACCCGTTCCCCCTGCACATTGACCTCACCTGTAAGCCCCAGGATATCCACAAGCCCTGCCTTATTGACCTCACGAGATATGATTTTTGCCGCAAAGATAAGCTCTTGCAGAAGCCTTGTCAGTCGCCCTGTGGCTGCGGGAGATTCTTTTTGGTGAATTAACAGATGTTCAGTGACAGTAATTCCTAACCCCTCCATTTTTTCACTCCTTTCCGGATAAATTTGTCCTAATTTCTATAGTAGCGCATATAATAAATATTAGTTTATTAACAGAAAATATTATTTATATTAAGATTTGTGCTTGACGACCATTGGCAGTATGCGTTATTTCAATTGGTCGAATCAAAATAAAAAAGGTCTCATGAGTAGTTTCCATGCCTTCTTTGAAATTATGATATCATATAAATAGTCCCCTTGGCAAAGCTCAAAAGAATAATCTTTCTGCGAACTCTGTGTTCTCTTCGGTGGACGGCTACTCACGATCTATATCCTGTTCAGGGGGCATTATGCCGATATTGCATATTTATCGGATCACAGTAATGTGCCTTGGTCAATAAGTTTATGGAGGATTAAAATATATGTCTTTAGATGAAATCAAGATTAGCCGAGCTATTTTAAGCCGTTTTATGACCAAGTTCTCTGACTGTCTTGAACTTGATGTTGCAATTGTCGGTGCTGGTCCATCAGGCCTTATGGCAGCCCTGCGTCTTGCCCAAAAGGGCCACAAGGTAGCTGTGTTTGAAAGAAAACTCAGTATCGGCGGAGGAATGTGGGGCGGCGGCATGATGTTCAACGAGATAGTGGTTCAAGAGCAAGGGGCTGCTATCCTTAAAGACCTCGGCATTTCTGTAGAGGATGCAGGAGACGGATATTACACAGCCGACTCTGTAGAGTGCACTTCAACACTGACCAGTCTTGCCTGTAAAGCCGGAGCCAGGATTTTTAATCTTATGACCGTAGAGGACGTGATGGTCCGGGAAAACAGGGTCACCGGTCTGGTAATCAATTGGAGTGCCGTGGATATAGCAGGATTCCATGTGGATCCCTTGGCTGTCAGGGCCGAATATGTTGTAGAGAGTACCGGCCATGATACAGAGGTCCTCAGGGTCGTGCGAAAAAAAACAGGAGAAAGGCTTCTCACAGATACAGGAGAAATAATGGGAGAGCGGTCCATGTGGGCAGAGGTCGCCGAGAATACTACGTTGGAGAATACCAAGGAGGCCTTCCCCGGCGTCTTTGTCGCCGGCATGGCAGCTAACGCCACCTTTGGGTCGTTTCGCATGGGGCCTATTTTCGGTGGCATGTTATTGTCCGGTGAAAGAGTGGCTGAATTGATAGATGAGAGGCTTACTGGTTGAGTTTGAAGTGTCTAAGTAGTAAAATTGGAAATTGGAAACTTGAAGTTTTCTTGTAGGTTGGGTTGAGCCTGCAAGGTTATGTTGGGTTTCGTACCTCAACCCAACCTACTAAAATCAGGCACTTACAAAAATATAATTTCAGCAGGCGAAACCCAACGAATCATTCTTGAAATTGGAAAAACACAAGATGTAGATGCATTACCTAATTTCTAGTTTCCAGTTTCGACCTCGGCATTCAATTCGATAACGTACGCTTTTTCAAAAAAACCTTACATCATTTATGTCAAAACCCTCATCAAAATCCAATAAATACAGCCGCAGAAAGAGGTTCCACAAAAAGGGGGCTTTTGCATCTGCACGGCCGGCCCAACGCTTACCTGCTGAGCAACCCAGTCTATTTGGCGACCCGGGAAACCATCCCGGGATAATTTCCCGTCCTGAACACTGTGTCAGCCGGAAAGATATAGACAGGGAGGCATTGAAGGTCCTTTACTGTTTGAAGGACAATGGCTACATAGCCTATCTGGTTGGCGGGAGTGTAAGGGACTTGCTCCTTGGCAGGCGCCCAAAGGATTTTGATATTGGAACTAACGCCAGGCCGGAAGATCTGAAAAAACTCTTTCGTCACAGCCGGATCATAGGCCGGCGTTTCAGGCTGGTTCACGTGTATTTCCGAGGTGGGAAAATAATTGAGGTGTCAACCTTCAGGTGCCGGAGTGATCACGATGACCGGGAAGTTGCGAGTGAGGGGATTGGGGATACCCATATCTTTGGTTCTCCTCAGGAGGATGCCTTTCGCAGAGACCTCACTATCAATGGACTTTTCTACAATATCGCAGACTTCAGTATAATTGATTACGTAGGGGGCATGGCAGACCTTAAACAGGGTATTATCAGGTTCATAGGTAATGATCCGGAACACAGATGCCTGAAGGACCCTGTGAGGATGATGCGTGCTGTAAGACACGCGGCCAGGACGGGTTTTACAATAGAGACCAATACATGGGAGAGCCTGCTCAGGCACAGCGATAAGCTTCGTCTATGTGCAATTTCGAGGGTAAGGGACGAGTGGCTCAAGGATTTACGTTCCGGATACAGCAGGCCATGGGCTGAACTCATGCTTAAGAGCGGGCTGTTTGCCTCGGTCTTTTCCGGTTTTGTTTCAGCCCTTGAGGGTAAGGATAAGGGTCTGGTTCGAAAGCTGCTTTTCGGGCTTCTGGGGCATCTTGATCGTATGGTAAATGATGGTGTCGAAGTCAGTGAGGCCATTATGCTGGCCCTCTTCGCGTACCCTCGGCTCTGTGTAACACCAGAGTGGAAAGCTCTCGATGTTGACCGTTTGAAGTGGCCTACTCATGAAGTGAGGTCCATGTTGGGCAAGATTCTTTCTCCGTATGATTTCAGAAGATCCGTAAGAGACATGGCAGCTCAGATCCTGGCCAGCCAGTGGAACATCTCTATATGTCTTGCAAGGGGTAAGTGGCCCAAGCGTGTTTGGAACAAGGCCACATTCCGGGAGTCCATCATGTTTTATGATTTAGTACAGGAGGTCTTGGGGCGACCGGTCATTGGTTCTGATCCACATCTCCGTCCAGGACCAAAGCCGTTAAAGAAATCCCGCAGAAGGAAGCGGCGTCCCCAACCTACCAAGCGTTTAATATCAGAATCTGAGGAGATCCACGTATGAAGCTGCGTCAAAATGCCAAAGAGCTGGTCTTGATAGAAGTAGATGGGCTTGGACTGATATTGGGAGAGATCAGATACAACCGTCAGACCGAGACTGTTCTCTTCGCTCTGGAAAAGGCGGCTTTTTTTGATCTCTACTTCCCGTGTACTGTGTTATATGATCAGAAGCATGGTCCTGTTGTCCATCCCCACGTTCTTACAGCCATGACAGTATCTTCTATCCGGATACAGCGGAGCAGAGTATCCTTTTTTGTCCTGGAGTCAGACATTAATCCTAAGCTGATTCAGCAGTATCATCATCTGTTAGAGGCTGTCTTACTCAAGCAGGGTGTTGCCTCACCCAGGAAAACCACTAAGAATAAGGATCAGGGACCGGATCAACCTAAGCCGACCGGCGGTTCCAGGGTCATTACCCTTAGCGATCGCAAGGAGAAACAATAGGGTCGATGCTTGTTTTTCCGGATATTGATCCGGTAATAATCCATATTGGTCCAATAGGTATTCACTGGTACGGTCTTATGTACCTGCTCAGTTTCGGGGCTGCTTACCTGTTGGTGCGAAAGCAGATTCTTGAAGAGTGTCAAAATGCCTTTTCCGACTCCCAATATCATGGGCCTTCCGCTGCATCTCAATTGAGTCAACTGGAGGGGATTTTATTCTCTCTGGTTCTAGGGATCATTTTGGGAGGCAGGTTGGGCTATGTACTATTTTACAACTTTTCCTACTTTCTTGAGCATCCTTTAGAGATATTTGCTGTCTGGCACGGAGGCATGTCCTTTCATGGAGGAGTGGCAGGAGTTATTCTTTCCGGATGGATATATTGTAACAAGCATGATTTGGACTTCTGGAAGTGGTCTGATCGCTTTGTGGTCACTGCGCCGGTAGGCCTCGGCCTGGGACGTATAGGGAATTTTATTAACGGAGAGCTTTTCGGCCGCCCTGCGGATGTACCATGGGCCATGATCTTTCCCCAGGGAGGGCAGGTGCCCCGGCACCCGTCTCAGCTTTACGAGGCCCTGCTTGAAGGGCTTTTGCTCTTTCTTGTCCTGTGGTCTCTCCGTCGCAAGGCTTGGCCATACGGGAGAAAGCTGGCCCTTTTCCTGGTCCTCTATGCCATATGTCGCATAGTGGTTGAATTTTTTCGAGAACCGGACCCACAACTGGGCTATGTCTTTTTGAGCTGGGTAACCATGGGGCAGTTGTTGAGCCTGGTGTTTCTTGCGCTTGGAATAATCCTCTGGTTTACCAGAGTTAAGAGTTAAGAGTTGGTCCAAGATGTGGGTTGCAAGACCAATCAACAATCAACAATAACAATCCAAAGGCCAGTTTTTGCAGCGGCCCAGAGCCAGCTCCAGGTTATATGCAACAGTGAGGAGCTTTGTTTCCTCAAAGTGTCCTGCCATTAGTTGAAGTCCTATGGGAAGCCCGCTGCTATTTAAGCCGCAGGGCACGGAAATCCCTGGAATGCCTGCCAGGTTTACCGGAATTGTAAAGATATCAGACAGGTACATCTGAAGTGGGTCGTCTGCTTTCTCTCCAAGCCTGAACGCCGTAGTCGGAGCAACAGGGGCGGCAATCACATCGCATTTTTCAAATGCCTTTTTAAAGTCCCGGGTGATAAGAGTCCGGACCTGGGAGGCCTTTTTATAATATGCATCGTAGTATCCGGCTGAAAGGGAATAGGTCCCTATCATTATCCTCCTTTTGACCTCCGGGCCGAAACCCTGAGACCTGGTCTTTTTATACATATCCATGAGGTTTTTATAGTCCGGGGCACGTAATCCGTACTTTACCCCATCGTAACGTGAGAGATTGGAAGATGCCTCGGCAGGGGCGATAATATAGTATGTGGCAACCGCATACTCTGTGTGAGGAAGGCTTACCTCCACCACTTCGGCTCCCTGGGATTCCAGGGCGGAAACAGCATGCTTAACGGCCTTTTCCACCTCCGGGTCAAGGCCTGGAATAAAATATTCCATGGGAATCCCTAAGGTGTAATTTTTAAGACCCGGCCTCAGGGAGCCGGTGTAGTCAGGTACGTCTTTCGGTACGGAGGTGGAGTCCCTGGTATCATGGCCGGATATGACGTTCAACAGCAGGGCGCAATCAGTAACGTCCCTTGAAAGGGGTCCTATCTGGTCAAGTGAAGAGGCAAAGGCCACAAGACCGAACCTCGATACTGTGCCGTATGTAGGTTTCAGACCTACAACACCACAGTATGAGGCCGGCTGACGTATCGATCCGCCCGTATCCGAGCCCAATGAACCTGCACAGGCCCTGGCGGCAACAGATGCTGCTGAACCACCGCTTGATCCACCAGGGATTCGTTCAAGGTCCCAGGGATTGTGAGTAGGGTGATAGGCAGAGTTCTCCGTGGATGATCCCATGGCAAACTCATCCATATTCAATTTGCCCAGCATTACCGCCCCATGGGCCTCGAGTTTTTCCATTACTGTGGCATTATAGGGTGGTACAAAGTTTTCGAGTATTTTAGATCCACAGGTGGTCTTTATCCCTCTGGTACAGATAACATCCTTAATGCCCAAGGGAATTCCCGTAAGAGGAGTAATGTTGTCTGCTTTTTTAAGGCGGCTGTCCGCCTCTTCCGCCTGGGTCAGCGCTTTGTCGGCGGTTACTATCAGATAGGCCCTGATTTTTGGATCAACTTCACCTATCCTGTCCAGATAGGCCCTTGTGACCTCGACTGCGGAAACCTCTCTCCTGCTGAGGATGTCGTGGAGCTCATGTATGCTCAGATCAATCAGACTTGGCATCTTGTATTTCCTCAATCAGATAATTGCACTGCAAAAACCATAAAACATGATTCCGCTCAAAAAGCCCGAGATGCAAGGCGCAAAATTTTCCAGGCATGAGACGTACTTATCGTACGTCGCAGTAACTGGAAAATTGAAGCAACGCCGCAGATTGGGTTTTTTCAGCGGAATCATCAGATAATTTTTGGTACCACAAACTTCCCCTGTTCCTGTTCAGGTGCGTTGGAGAGAATTTTTTCAACCGGCAAGGACTGCTTTACTTCGTCCTTTCTAAAGGCATTCGTAAGTTCCAGCGCATGGGTAGTGGGCTCAACCCGGCTGGTATCCAGCTCTTCTAATTTGCTTATATATCCTAGTATGTCGTTTAGTTGTCTGTTGAAGTTTTCAATTTCAGACGGATCAAAGCTGAGCCGGGCCAATTGGGCCACATGTTCAATTTCAGAAATAGTTATCTTCACGAACCCAGAATCTCCTTTGTAACTGCTTAGGTGTTTAGGTTAAAGGCTGAAGGCTGAAGGTTGAAATAGATCAAGCCTCTCGCAACGATCGAATGTCCTAAGTTCCGTCCCTAAAAGCCTTCCACCTTCTACCTTCAGTCTATTCACCTGAACGGTTACGATATTTTTTACATGATTTACCACAAGGCGGGAAAAAACCCAATAGCACATGCCTTATTTCCCTGCCCATTGCGGCTTCAGGAGCAGATTGACCATGTACTATAATAAGGCAAGTAAAAAAAATTAAAATAAATCGAAAAAAAATTAAAGTCGATCAGATATTTTTCCGATAAATTAAATACCTCCTTAGAATGGCTTTCCAAAGCCCTTCTTCTCCTCTTGTGGGGCCCCGGCTTAAACCCGCCGGGGCCTCCTTCTTTTTGCCTATACTACAAGACACATAGTACAGTGTGCATTATAAACCTCTCAATACACGGTCTTGCCTCCACGGCCAAGCCGTCTGATTGCTATCCATTCTCTTCTGTTGGATCCTTAGTAATTATCTTCGCGTTTTTCCCGGCAGAAAATTCTGAAACACAATCACGAAAACACGAAAGATTGAAAGCTCGAAATAAAACAACATTCAGGCTTTCGTGCCTTCGTATTTTCGTGATGGGTTTTGAATAATTTTTTATCCGCACAGGTTTCAAATTTTCAATTGTCACTATTCAATTAAAAAGGGTTGTCATACATACGCATCCTGCCACAGGTTCGTAATAAAATCTTTCCAGGGAAGGACACATATACCCCCATCTTTTCGAGGGGTATCTTCAAGAGTGACCAATATATAATTCTTTAGAAGTTTTTCTTCCTTTATTGCAGTCAATCCCTTGCAGTCTTTTCTTGTGATATTTGCCTTCCCTTTTACCTCAATCGCTGTTTTTCCGTTGATGACATAATCAACCTCAAAGCCTGAGGTTGCCCTCCAGTAACACAGATCACAACCCCCCTTGTAATCGCAGTAGGTTTTTATCTCATGATGGATATAAGCTTCAAATGCCTCCCCAAATTCCGGAGATATCATCTCCAGACCCCGACGACCTTGCAGAAATCTGGCGACTCCTATATCGAAAAAGTAGAATTTCGAAGTGGAAACCGGTTTTCGTTTGACGGATTTCCGCCATGCAGGCAGATCATCGCCAAGCAGCGTGTCACGTAGAATCTGAAAATATTCCTGCACGGTTGATCTTGGGACCTGTGCATCGCTTGCTATGTTCGTGTAATTAATCATTTTACCGTTACACAGCCCGGCTACAGTGAGAAATCTGCTGAATGCAGGCACATTCCGAACGATGGCTTCCGCTGCAATCTCTTCCCTTAAATAATTTCCCGCATATGCCTCCAGATCTTCAAATGGTGCATCGGAAAAATAAATGGAGGGGATCAAACCTGTATTCAGGGCCTTCAGTAATTGGAAATCCCCTTTTAACTCCTTGAGAATAAGGGGGCGCAGCCGCCTGGTTCTGGCGAGGCCCCCCAGCAGGTTCACGCCCTTATTTCTCAACTTCCTGGCGCTGGACCCTGTAAGCAGGAAATGGGTCCCTTTTTCTTCAATTAAGTTATGTACTTCATCAAGCAGAAACGGCAGCTTCTGAATCTCGTCGATGATAACAATCTTGTCATCGTCTGTTATTTCCTGGCGAAGCCTTTGGGGCGCCCTACTTAATTTTAGATACACATCCGTTTGAAGCAGATTGTAATACCTGTATTCATTTAACGTATGTTTAATCTGAAGTTCCCCTTTCTAAAAAGCACAAATATCCTGTAAATACATATTGTTACAAATCAATTTGGTGTGAACCTACTGACTACACTCGTATCGTCTGGAGCAAATCAAATGCTTTCTGCTGCTTGGGGTTACGTCTGGTGATCATTGTAAAAGTGGCCGATGTTTCTCTATCGCCTGAGCAGC
>PQXE01000056.1 GCA_003194495.1 Deltaproteobacteria bacterium | reverse complement strand
CCGGCTCATAGTAAACACTGGATCGGGATATGCCCAAAAGATCCACCTGATGGCTGATGGATATCTCTCTATTCGTCCTGTCAATGAGCAACAACTTTTGTTTATGGCTTAAGTCCAGATTTTTTTTTAAGCCAGTCGAGAGCAACCTTCAACTGACCAATCTGGCGGTAAAGCTCCTGAATCAGCTCCTCTTGGTCCTGATCCTTCCTCTTTCTCTTATTGGAAAAAAGATTAATAAACCCCTTGGTGGCAGTCGCCTTCCAGTTTCGGATCTGACCCGGATGAACCTGATACTGACTGGCCAACTCAGCCGATGTCTTCTGCTCCTTGATCGCCTCCAGGGCAACCTTGGCCTTAAATGACGGTGTGTGCTTTCTCCTTAAATTCTCCACTTGGTCCTCCTTCATTTTCCTCCCAAGTGTAACTTAACACACTGTCCAAATTTTGGGGTCCATTATATATCGAACAAGAAATATCGAATATCGAAGTGACACCTTCGAAATGCTGTGGTTCCTTGTTCTGTGGTTCGATATTCAAAATGGATGACTAAAGAACCAACCTCGAAAAATGTAAATTACAGAATGAAGGATGCCGAAAAAGTCATGCAGCGGGGATATAGAGAATAGCGGTTCTTGATCTAAGACGAAGAATCAGCGGCTGATTCCGCCATTTCCCCCATGGGATATGAGCCCAACCATTCCAGAAAGGTGCAGCCTTTTCTGATGGCCTTGATTCCATCCTGTACGGCCGGTTCTTCTATGTGGCCTGCAATATCTACATAGAACAGGTATCTCCAGGGCTCGTTTTTTACCGGCCTGGACTGTATTTTGGTAAGGTTTATTCCAAGTTTTGCCAGGGGCTCAAGTAACTTGAACAGCGAACCCGGGCGGTCCTCAAGGCTTAACAGCAGGGAGGTTTTGTCTTTCCCGCTTGGCCTGGGACACTCATTGCCGAGAACCAGAAACCGGGTGGTGTTTCCTGCAAAGTCCTCGATGTGTTTGGCAACTGTCTGAAGGTTGTATGTACGGGCCGCCAAGGGACTGGCAATGGCCGCCACGGAAGAATCAACCGCTGCCCACCTGGCTGCCTGGGCGGTGCTGACCACCTCTTCTGTCGGCACTGCCCGCATGTTACGTTGCAGCCACCCTCTGCACTGGGCCAGGGCATGGGGATGAGAAAGTACGCGGCGGATCTTGTCTATCCTGCCGCTCTGACTGATGAGGTCATGGGAGATAGGCAAATAAACTTCCCCGCATACTTTGACCTTAAAATCGCAGAGCCCGTCCAGGGCCAGGGCTACAGTCCCTTCAACCGAATTTTCCACCGGCACCACCCCATAGTCTGTACGTCTGCGTTCTACCTCTTCAAATACCTCGGTAATGTTCCCCATGGGAACAAACTCAGGGGCATGGCCGAAGAACCGGGCTGCTGCCATGTGGGTAAAGGTTGTCTCAGGGCCGAGATATCCCAGCCTGGCCGGACGCTGGGCGTTTCTGCAGGCAGATATGATCTCCCCGAAGATGATTCTTAGACCTTCAGTGGGAAATTTTTTGGCATTTTGCTTTAAAATGTGCTGAATGACTTCCCGTTCGCGGGAAAGATCAAGGGGCTCCTGGGAGGATTCCGCCTTAGTCCGGCCGATTTCCTCCGCCACCTCCAGGCGTTCCTGGAGCAGGTGTACAAGCTCAACGTCTATTTTATCAATTCGCTGTCTGAGGCGTTTAAGTTCTTTATACTGACTATCATCCATTTAATTTGCTTAATCATGTAAGTTGATTTTCTTTGCGCCTTTGCGCGAGATTCTTTTAAATAATTTCTCCATTATTTACACGGACCGATCATCTCTCTTATGGCAATTAGTTCATGCCGGATTTCCTTGAGCAACTTATTGGTCCTGTCTTTGGCATCCTTCATTTTCTGTTCTTCTGCGATCCGCCTCCTGGCACCGGCTATAGTAAATCCTTCATCGTAAAGGAGAATTTTTATATGCCTTATAAAATCTATATCTTCAATTCTGTAAAGACGTTGTTTTGCAACCCTGTGGGTACGGATTTGCCGAAATTCGCCTTCCCAGTAGCGAAGCACATGAGGTTCAACCCCGATCAGCTCACTTACCTCACCTATCCGGTAGTATTTCTTCCCCTGTCCTGGCATTTACGGTCCTCTTAAGTAACCGGCTGGGGCGGAAAGCCACTGTGCGCTGAGCGGGAATAATAATCGGCTCCCCATTAACAGGGCTGGTCCCTCTGCGTACCGGCTTTTGCACGCTGCGCAGGGTACCAAACCTCACAATCTTCACTTGATCGCCATTGATCAGTGATGCCTTGATCTGGCTGAATATCTCATTGACCAGTTGCAGGCTGACACGCATGGAATAGCCAAGCTCATTGCTTACTGTTTCCGCGATTTTCCGCTTGGTCAAGGTCCCCATCGTAATCATTCACTTCCCCCCCTGACAGCCAACAGCCTTTTTCGGGTTTCAAAGCACAATCCGTTGAGAATACGCCTTTTGGTGCAACCTTGTCCGCGGTTGAAACCCTGCAAAAGCCTGTCGGCTGCCAGGAAGTATAAACGGTTACCCCCCATCAGTCCCTCAGTTTTGCCTTATAGGATTGAAGAACAGAGCGAACCATTGGATCATGGACTTGTGAGACCTCATGGTCTGAGAGTGTATGATCCAAAGCCCTGTATGTAAAGCGCATGCCTATGCTCTTTGAACCTTCTGGAACAGGTTTTCCCCTGTAGATATCAAAGATCCGCACTTCTTCAAGAAAATCTGGAGCCTGCCCTGAAATATATTCCAGGAGATCTTGAGCAGAAAGCCTGTCCGGGACAATTACCGCAATATCCCTCTCCACAGCAGGATACCTGGCAAGAGAAGTGAATTTAAGCTGCCGGGACGCGGCTGTTTCTAAAGCATCAAAAGAGAGTTCAAACAAAAATACCGGCCCGTCTATATCCCAGAATTCCAAAACATTCGGATCGATTTGCCCAAAGCTGCCCAAGACGGAATTTTCCCCCCATACTATACCGGCTGAAGTGCCTGGCAGATAAAAAGGACCATCCGGTGTCTCTAATACGGTTTTCCATTCGGAGATCCCAAGGGCCTGGAGCAACCCTTGCAGCACTCCTTTTAAATCAAAAAGATCTACCTGCTCCCTTGGCAATGACCATGATTCAGGATAGCGCGACCCTGTACACAGGGCAATTATTCTTTGTTCTTCAAGGGGAAGTTCACCTGTTCCTCTTGCATAAAATACAGTGCCGATCTCAAAAAGTCCAAGGTCCATGTTCCGCCTCGCCTGGTTTCCGGCTACTGTCCCCATCAGCGAGGGGATAATACTGGTCCTCATTACTGACTGATCATCGCTTAAGGGGTTCTGCACATTTACCATCTGCATCCTTGGATCATTTTTGCCCAAACCCAGTGCCTCTATTTCATTCGGTGACATAAAACTATATGAGATTACCTCGGTCATGCCCTGAGCTGCAAGAATATTTCTTATTCTGTGAACAAGCCTTTGAGACGGTTCAGGGGCCCTGGCGGCAATCCCTGCTCTTGGCGCCAAAGTCGGTATATTGGGAAAGCCGTAGAGTCTGGCTATCTCTTCTACCAGATCCACCTCTTCTTTCAGGTCAAGACGATATGTGGGTGCCATTCCCCTGATTTTTTCATCATCAACATGTGTAAGCTCAATACCGATCCTTTCCAGGAATTGGACTATCTGTCCGGTTTCAAGCCCTGTGCCGAGAAGTTTGTTGGCCTTCTCAGGACGAAGAGACAGATATCCGGGTTTATAGGGTCTTGGATAAATATCCTTAATCTCTCCGGCCAGACAGCCGCCGGTTACCTGACCAATAAGCTCCACTGTCCTGTAAAGTGCACTTATTATCCCTTCCGGGTCAACACCCCGCTCAAACCGGTATGAGGACTCTGTAATCGTTTTAAGGGCCTTGGATGTCCTTCTTACCTGGGTTGGAGTAAACCAGGCGCTTTCAAGGAGTATGCGCTTTGTGTCATCATTGACTTCGGTTTCAGCCCCGCCCATGACACCGGCCACTGCCACCGGCCTCTCCGCATCTGCAATGACCAGCATATCCGGCCGGACTTCTCTATCTTTTCCGTCAATGGTCTTTACTTTTTCTCCGGGCCTTGCCGTCCTGACTTCAATAGCCGGTCCTGTGAGCATATCCAGATCAAAGGCATGGAGCGGTTGTCCACGTTCGATAAGTACGTAGTTTGTCACATCCACTACATTGTTTATCGGCCTGATTCCACTGGCCTGCAATCTCATAGCCATCCAGTAAGGTGAAGGACCGATTCTGATCCCTTCCATTACGGCAGCCGTATATCTGCCGCACAGGTCAGGGGCTTCTATGGAAATTGAGGGATTTGGTGATTTGGTGATTTGGTGATTTGGTGATTTGGTGATTGTCAGGGGGATGCCGTATATGGCGGATACTTCCCTGGCGACCCCCAGGACGCTGAGACAGTCAGGACGGTTTGGCGTAACGGCAATATCCAGGACCCAGTCTTTCAGGCCCAGGACATCCACAAGGGACTCCCCCGGCTCGCATCCAGGGGCAGGTTCCAGTACGAGGATTCCTGTTTTATCATCGCCGATACCAAGTTCAGCCTCTGAACACAGCATTCCATCAGAGCATATTCCATAGATATCAGAAGACTCCACTGTCGTACCGTTGGACAACACGGTCCCGGGCCTTGCCAGAGCCGCCATTTGTCCCTTTTCTACATTAGGGGCCCCGCAGACCACGTCAAATTTCTGTTCACCTGTGGTTACCATGCAGACCTGCAAATGCGATGCATGAGGGTGGGGGACGATCTCCTCAATCGAGCATACTACGACAGGGGCAAGACCCTTGTATGCAGGCTCTATCTCCTCTACTTCAAGACCGGCCATGGTGAGATCTTCTGCCAGGGTCTCTATAGGCACTGTAAAATGTACAAACTCTTTGAGCCACGAAGTCAGGATTAGCATAAGGTCACTTTATTGATCAAAACTGGCGAAGAAAACGCAGGTCGTTATCATAAAAAAGGCGGATGTCGTCAATACCGAATCTGAGCATTGCGATTCGCTCTACCCCAAGACCGAATGCAAAGCCGCTGAACTCTTCAGTGTCGTAGCCCACATGCCTGAAAACCTCGGGATGTACCATTCCGGCTCCCAGCACCTCCAGCCAGCCTGTATGGGAACATATCCTGCAACCCTTGCCTCTGCATATGACGCACTGAATGTCTATTTCCGCGCTGGGTTCTGTAAATGGAAAAAAGCTCGGTCTGAAGCGCACCAAGGTATCCGGATCAAATATTTGTTGGACAAAGGCGGTCAATACCCCCTTGAGACCCGCAAAGGAGACATCTCTGTCCACCATAAGCCCTTCCACCTGGTGGAACATCGGAGTATGAGTTATATCTGAGTCGCACCTGTACACCTTGCCTGGTGCAATTACCCGCATTGGCGGCCTGTGCCTCTCCATGGCGCGTATCTGTATCGGGGAAGTGTGGGTTCGGAGCAGGACTTTGTCATCAATATAAAACGTGTCCTGCATGTCCCTGGCAGGGTGGTCAGGAGGGATATTCAGGGCCTCAAAGTTGTAGAAATCAAGTTCCACTTCAGGACCCTGGGCCACGGTAAAGCCCATCCTCTCAAATACGGAACAGATCTCATCCATCATCTGGGTGATGGGGTGCAATCTGCCGAGCTGTTTTTGCCTTCCGGGAAGTGTGGGGTCCAGTCCTGGAATAAAGGTTCGGGCATGAACGTCCTTTAATGCGTCCTTCCGGGCATTGATGGACGCCTCAATCTCCTTCTTGAGCTTGTTGGCCAGTTGCCCGATCTTTGGACGTTCCTCAGCAGAAAGCTTCCCTATGGCCTTTAAGACCATGGTCAGCTCCCCTTTACGGCCAAGGACCCTGATTCTTACATTTTCAAGATCTTCCTCGCTGGACGCTGATTCTATGGACTCAAGGGCCTGAGTCCTGATTTCCCCTAAGCGCTCCTGCATATATCCGGTTCTTTATCAGGCGCTCTTTGCAGTTTCTACAAGGGAGGAAAAGGCATTGGAGTCTGTCACTGCGATATCGGCAAGCATCTTCCGGTCTACAGCAACCCCTGCCTTGGTTATACCTTCAATGAAACGGCTATAGGACATGCCGTTCAGCCTGCAGGCCGCGTTGATGCGGATTATCCACAAACGGCGAAACATACGTTTTTTGGTCCTGCGGTCTCTGTAAGCATAGCAGAATCCCTTTTCCACAGTCTCCTTGGCCTGTTTGAAACAGAGGCGTCTGGCACCCCTGTAGCCTTTGGCCATCTTGAGTATCTTCTTGCGACGACGATGGGCCTTAAAGCCCCTTGTAACCCGTGGCATTTTCTTTCAAGCTCCTCTTTTAGGTCAGATAAAAGGCGTCATCCGTTTAATTGACTTGACCCTTGTCACAGAAATCTCCGTCTCTTTCCTCAGGCCTCTTTTGCGTTTTCGTGTCTTGGAAGTCAAAATATGGCTCGATCCCGCCTTTCTATACATAAACTTCCCGGTCCCTGTCTTTTTGAAGCGCTTGGCCGCAGCGCGTCTAGTCTTCATCTTCGGCATAATTATTTATCCTTTATTCTGCGGAAAGACCGCAGGTGACACAAAAGCCATACTCGTCTATAGCGAGTTCACAAACGATAATTAATAACCCCATCAGGGTCTTAGGTCAATCCTTTTTAGGAGCGAGTATTGTGTGCATCAACGGACCTTGCTTGACAGGAACGTTTTCAGGGACGGCAATGTCGGCCATCTCTTCCACAATTCTTTTTAGCAAGGCATATCCCAATTCAGGGTGGGCGTTTTCCCGGCCTCGAAACCTCACAGTAACCTTTACTTTATTCCCATCACCAATGAACTGCCTTATTCGCCTCTTTTTTACATCAAGGTCATGTACGTCCGTTCTTGGACGCATTTTGATCTCTTTGACTTGAATAATGGTCTGTTTTTTCCGGGCTTCCTGGGCCTTTTTGCTTTGCTCGTACTTGAATTTTCCATAATCCATGATCCGGCAGACCGGCGGCTTGGCATTCGGCGCCACCTCCACAAGGTCTAATCCGACATCTTCCGCTTTGGCCAAGGCTTCATTCAGAGCTACCACCCCGAGTTGATTCCCATCCTCACCAACGAGCCGTACTTCCCGGGCCCTGATCCGATAATTTACATTGACTGGAATTTCTCTTGCGATACTACACCCCCCTGTTTTGAAATTCGCGCCTCTAGGGCGAACTTAGAAAATTCCTATACTATGAACTTATTAACAATTAAAGACTTCCTTGCACTCTTTTTCCACCAGGACAATAAAGTCATCAACAGACATGGCTGTCAGTTTCTGCCCCTTTCTGGTACGAGGGCTTACGGTCATATCAATTATTTCTTGATCACCGACTATCAGCATATAAGGGACCTTGTCAAGCTGGGCCTCACGGATTTTTTTCCCCAGCTTTTCATTTCTGAGGTCGGTTTTTGTCCTGATTCCTGCGGCCCTGAGCTTTTTGGTAACTGATCCCGCCCACTGATCCTGTCTGTCCGTTACGGTTAAGACAACGGCCTGGACAGGGGCCAACCAAAGAGGAAGAGCCCCTGCATAGTGTTCAATCAGCACACCGAAGAACCGCTCCAGGGAACCAAACAAGGCCCGGTGTACCATGATCGGCGTATGGGGCCAGCTGTCTTCCCCTATATAACGCACATCAAATCTCTCAGGAAGGTTAAAGTCAACCTGGATGGTGGAACACTGCCATGAACGATCCAGGCAATCCTTGATTTTGATATCAATCTTGGGGCCATAAAATACCCCTTCTCCAGGATCTATTTCATAGGTCAACCCCTGTATCTCAAGTGCCTGTCTGAGCGCGTCGGTTGCACGCTCCCAATTTTCATCCGAGCCTACATACTTGTCAGGACGGGTGGAGAGATAGATTTCATATCTGTCAAACCCAAATACCCTCAGGATATACAGTGTCAAGTCCAGGATTTCATGAATTTCCTTGGTGAGCTGGTCCGGCCGGCAAAAGACATGGCCATCGTCCTGGGTAAATCCCCTGACCCTCATGAGCCCGTGCAGGGTGCCTGTCCTCTCATACCGATAAACAGTACCCAGCTCGCACCAGCGCATGGGAAGTTCCCTGTAACTGCGTATCCGGGAGTTGTATATCCCTATATGAAAAGGGCAGTTCATTGGTCTTAACTGATAGCTGACCTTGTCAATCTCCATGGGGAGATACATGTTCTCACTGTAGAAATCCAAATGGCCGCTGGTTTTCCATAGGTCCCTGCGGGCAATATGGGGAGTGAAGAGCATGTCGTAATCCCTCCGGAAGTGCTCATCGCGCCAGAAGTCCTCAATGATCTTGCGAATAATGCCACCCTTGGGGTGCCACAGAATAAGCCCGGGGCCGATCTCTTCATGTATGGAAAAAAGGTCCAGGTCCTTGCCAAGACGCCGGTGGTCCCTTTTCTTGGCCTCTTCCAGGCGATTCAGGTGTTCTTTTAGAGATTTTTTATCAAAAAACGCCGTGCCGTATATGCGCTGGAGCATCGGCCGGGTTTCATCCCCCTTCCAGTATGCCCCTGCAAGACCGGTGAGCTTAAAAACTTTCAAGTGACCAGTGTGAGGGAGATGAGGCCCTCTGCACAGATCCACGAATTCTCCCTGGCTGTATATTGAGACCTTTTCTTCACCCAGGTCATCAAGTTCATCAAGGATCTCAAGCTTGTATCTTTCTCCAAGTTTCTTAAATCGTTTCCTCGCATCATCCAGGGATATATCTTCTCTTGATATGTCTTGAGACCTCTTTACGATCTCCTTCATCCTGGCTTGTATTTTTTCCAGGTCTTCCGGCGTAAAGGGCCTCTGGTAATCAAAATCATAGTAAAATCCGTTTTCTATTGCCGGACCTATAGCTACCTGTACGTCTTGGAAAAGTTCCTTAACGGCCTGGGCCATAATATGAGCGGCAGTATGCCTCAACACCTCAAGGGTATCATCATCACCGGGCAATACAGCCTCTATTCTGCAGTCATGTGTAAGGGGCGTGGAAATATCCTTTAATTCCCCGTCAATCCGGACAAGAATTGTCTTTTTTGACCTGTTCTTGCTGAGCACTCCGGCCAGGAACTCGGAAGCAGGAATTCCGCTTGCAACCTGTTCTGTGTTCTCACCATTAAAGGTTACAGCGATGACATCTGTTTCAGTCTCTGTCATTGGTCTCTCTGTTCAAAGCAGAAAAAGGCATCTTTGCCATTTGAAATAGGCGTAAAAAGATGCCTTTTAAAAAAATCTTCGGGATAAGGATAGAAAACAGGCACTGGTAGGCGCGGGCGGGATCGAACCGCCGACTTCTACCGCGTCAAGGTAGCGCTCTCCCCCTGAGCTACGCGCCTTCCCAAAGTTCTTTGAAATTATACAAAAATCCGTCCTCAAGGCGTTGAAGTTGATAACAAGATTTACCATAGGTGTCAAGGGAATTGAGCAGGTCAAACCAGGGCCTGAATCAACAAAGTTATCCAATAATCAAAAGGCATTGGAAGAAAAATATACTTGCAAAACATGCCATATTTTACAACGCCCTTGACCTGGGCTCAAGGTGTCCATACCATATCTTTTGGAAACTGATTTAATTTAAGTGAACTAGAGTGCCTAAAGCTAAGAATGAGTCTCTTGCAAAAGGCCCGATAGGTAAATGGAGACATAACATGGACAAAAGTCAGTACGCTAGAAGGGACAGGTTGGTCAAGGAAAAACAGCATGATACTTACAGAGAATCGGGTAAATGGCCGGAGCCGACAATGTGCACTGAATGTAAGGCCCTTTTCCTGGACGGGCGGTGGTCCTGGAAAAAACCTCCTGTTGATTCCAACAGGGTAATCTGTCCGGCCTGCCGGCGCATTGCCGACAACTATCCGGCAGGCCATATAGAGATAAAAGGACCATTTTTCAAACAGCACCGCGAAGAGATGTTAAACCTCATCTGCAATGAGGAAAAGCAGGAGAAGGGCGAACATCCTATGGAAAGGATCATGTCCGTTGTTGATGAAGAAGATCATACCCTTATAACCACAACAGGAGTCCATATGGCCCGTCGAATCGGAGATGCCATCTCAAGGGCTTATCAGGGTGATCTTGATTTCCAGTACGCTGATGCAGAAAAAAGTATAAGGATTTATTGGAATCGATAGCAGTATGGAAAACATTATTCCGGTTTTAATATTCATTGCGGGCATTGTTTCAGGGGCTGGAATTTTCTGGCTTTTCCATCGTGCCGAGATCACGCAGGTTCGGGAACAATTAAGACAGGCAAATGATGAGACAAGGGACCTTCGAGATCAAATTCAGGCCGAGTCTGAGAAGCGGTCGGCTGCCGAGGAGAGGAATTTCCGCATTCCTGAACTGAAGGATTTGTTGAATGCCAAGGAATCCGGAATTTCCCAACTCCAGGGAGAAAATACCCAACTTAAAACGCAATTATCGGAATTAGAGACCCGTATTGCAGATGAAAAAAAATCGATCCGAGAAAAGCTGGATCTGTTAAACAGTGCCCAGACAGGCCTGGCCGATGCATTTAAGGCCCTTTCCTTCGAGGCCCTTAAGAGCAATAACCAGTCATTTCTTGAGCTCGCAAAGGCCACACTTGAGAAATTCCAGATTGAGGCCCAGGGCGACCTGAAGCAACGGCAAAAGGCAGTAGAAAACCTGGTTTTACCTGTCAGGGAATCTCTGGTAAAAGTTGACTACCAGATACAGGAGATAGAAAAGGCGCGGAAAGAGGCCTATGGCGGTCTGTCTGAGCAGGTTAAGTCACTGATTACCACACAGGAGAAGCTTCAGTCAGAAACAGGAAATCTGGTTAAGGCCCTGCGTGCCCCTTCGGTACGCGGTCGTTGGGGTGAAATCCAGCTCAAGAGGGTCATTGAAATTGCCGGCATGTTGCCCCACTGTGATTTTGTTGAGCAAAAAACAGTAACAACCGATGACGGACATATCAGGCCTGACCTGATAGTCAGACTGCCGGGCGGGAAAAATGTGGTGGTTGATGCCAAGGCCCCGCTCCAGGCATACCTGGAGGCCATGGAGGCCAAAGATGACAGGTCAAGAATCGAACATATGAAGGACCATGCACGTCAGGTACATGAACACATGAGAAAATTGAGTTCAAAGGCCTACTGGCAGCAGTTTGAGCCGACTCCTGAGTTTGTTGTCATGTTTTTACCCGGGGAGAACTTCTTCAGTGCGGCCCTTGAACAGGACCCAGGGTTAATCGAAAAGGGAGTAAAAGGCTGCACAATCCTTGCAACACCGACCACATTGATTGCCTTGCTTCGTGCTGTGGCATACGGATGGAGACAGGAAAGGATTGCCGAAAGCGCCCAGGCAATAAGCAAAATCGGGCGCGAACTCTATGAACGCCTGAGTGTCTTTGCCGACCATTTTTCCGGAGTGGGTAAGGGACTGGATCGAGCCGTAGAGACTTATAACAGGGCAGCAGGTTCTTTAGAGAGTCGAATACTTCCAGCAGCCCGCCGCTTTACGGAACTTGGCGCTGCATCAAAAAAGGAAATTCCACCAGTATCGCCTGTAGAAAGGTCGTCAAGGACACTTCAAGCACCGGAACTTGTTCATGATCAAGGTCCGGCAGAAAATGAGAAGAGGTGATTGACAATATGATCGACTTTTTGGGATCAGGGGCACTCAATCTCGATCTTGTCTATGAGGTAGATAACCTTGGGGATGTGCGGTCAGCCGGCTTTGATCTCCATCCCGGGCATGAGATATCAGGAGATCATAAAACGGCAAAAGCCCTTATGGATTTTCTCCATATCCATGGGACCCTCATGGCCAAAAGCGGAGGCGGCTCTTCTGCCAATACCATATGTGCTCTCAGCTGTCTGGATCACAGGACCGGATTCATCGGTACAGCAGGTAGAGACCAGGCAGGGAATTTCATACTGAGTTCTATGAAGGGTGTGGATTCATCCCTTGTGAAGCAGGTCGGCAGGAGTGCAATCTGTATTATTATAATAGAGAAGACGCAGCGGGACAGGGCCATGTTTGTTGCGGCCCATGACCGTGAGGTGGAATTTCCGGATTCTGCAATTCTGAAAAGCGTGTTAGATACAAGAGTGCTTCATTTCAGTTCCCTGGTCCGATCTCGCGGCATCTCTATTCAGAAAGAGATGGCCAATGCCCTTAAGCCGGAGCAGGTCCTTTCCTTTGATCCGGGTGAGCTTTACGCAGCAAGGGGCATTGAGGCCCTAACAGGCATTCTCAAAAGGACGGATATACTTTTTATCACAGAAGAAGAAGTTAAGATAATGACAGGCAAGGCAGGCAAGGCCGGACTTGAGACCATTTATCCCCTGCTGAGTGAAAACCGGACAGGTCATAATCCCTTGGGATTAAACCTATTCAAAGACACAGGGGGGGCTATCATAGTATGCAAACAGGGTCCAGGGGGCGCGGCCATCTATAGTCCTGAGGTATCTGTGACAATTCCGGCTGAAAAGGTCATAAAAATAGTTGACAACACCGGTGCGGGCGATGCATTTAATGCAGGTTTTTTGCACCTCATGCTTCAAGGGGCACCGGCCAATGAATGTCTCAGGTCTGGTGTACTGCTTGCCGCCCTTTCTCTGTCGGCCTTTGGCAGGGATTGGCTGGCTAGGCTATGGATTTGATTACATTGCAAAAAGTCCTGAAACAGGATTCCGCTCAAAATGCTCCAGATGCAAGGCGCGAGATTTTTGAGGAACGAGGCGTACTTAGCGTACGTCGCAGTGACGAGGAAATTGAAGCAACGCAGCAGATGGGGTATTTTCAGCGGAATCAGGTCTGAAAAAGGAGGAAATATGTGGACTTTCGGTTGGTGGACTACGGGCAGGGACCAGGCGGCCATTGATCTGTTTGAGACTGTTCACAACGCCGTTAACAATGGAATCATCTCCGGAGAGATCTCGTATGTATTTTCTTCAAGGGAACCCGGCGAAAGCGAGTTCAGTGACAGGCTGGCAGAAATGGCTGCAGACTGTGGTATCCCTGTGGTCAGTCTTTCAGCAGTGCGTTTTCGCCCGGATCTCAGAAAACAGGATCGTGATGCATGGAGACATGCCTATCACAAAGAGGTCCTTGTTCATAAGATTAAAGATTTTCCGGCCCAGGTAGTGGTACTTGCAGGCTATATGTGGGTAGTCAGCCCGGAGGTCTGCCGGAAACTCTCAATTATCAACCTTCATCCAGCGGCCCCAAGAGGCCCTGCCGGAACCTGGCAGGAGGTGATCTGGCAGTTGCTGGATCAGAAAGCCGACAAGACCGGAGTTATGATGCACCTTGTGACTCCTGAGCTGGACAAAGGGCCTGCTGTTACTTATTGCTCTTTTTCCATACAGGGAGGTGCCTGGGATCCCCTGTGGGAGCAGTTTGAGCATGAGCTTCAAAGATCAGGCCTTGAGGAGATAAAGGAATCATTTGGAGAATCGCAACCGCTTTTTGCCAAGATCCGCAATGAGGGAGTAAAAAAAGAGCTTCCGCTTATCGTCCAGACCATAAGGTCCCTTGCAGAAGGAGAGATCTCAATCAAGGATTCCCAACTATACGACAGGGCCGGAAACAAACTGGCCGGGCCCTATGATCTTACTGATGCCATTTAATGATTGTTACAACCGCATAAGCAGCCATACCCTCTCCGGTCCCTGTAAATCCAAGTCCTTCGGTGGTAGTGGCCTTGATATTGATCTGATCCGCAGATACTCTGCAGGCATCAGAGATGTTTTTTTCCATCTCAGTCACAAAAGGAACAATTTTAGGGGCCTGGGCAACCAGGGTAATATCGGCATTTCCCAATTTCCAGCCGGAAGATGCAATTTTCTGAACCACCTCTTCCAGGAGCTTTATGCTTGAAATTCCTGCATAGCGCGGATCACTGTCCGGGAAATGCCTACCCAGGTCGCCCAGGGCCGCAGCCCCGAGGATCGCATCACACAGGGCATGTGTTATGACGTCCGCATCAGAGTGACCCAGAAGGCCATAAGGATGTGGGATTTTTACCCCACCCAGAATAAGAGCACAGCCGCTCACAAGCCTGTGCACATCATAGCCGAAACCTATTCGGATCGTATTCATGATGTATAACCGTTTACACTCACCTATCACCCGCCCCCAGCTCTTTTCTTGTTATTTCCAGTTCGTCCTGACTCTGCTCCCATTTCAGGAGCAACTCATCCTGCTCTTCCCTGAGTGCTTTGTATTCGCTAAGAAGCGGGACACCTCTGTCCTTATCACTAAAAATAACCGGATCTGCAAGCAATTTCTCCAATTCTTTCTGTCTTACTTCAAGTTCAGCGATTCGTTCTTCCAGTCGTTCCACTTCAGTCAGGATCGGTTTCAGTGTATTATATATCAACTGCCGTTTTTCCGCCTTTCCCCTTTTTTCTTTTTTCCGATCTGACGCTTTTTTGACTAAAGTCTTGTTTTTCCCTGTTTCCTCATGCGTGTATTCCCGGATGGAAGAATTCGGCGAATCATCTTTCGTCATGGCAATATGGTAAAAATATTCTGTCAGATTTCCTGGGTACTCTACTATCTCACCTCGCCTAATATCCCAGATTTTTGTTGCCAGCCTTTTGATAAATGACTGGTTGTGCGAAACAAACAGCAGGGTGCCGTTGTATTTGGAGAGCGCATTGATCAATGCCTCTGAAGATGAAATATCCAGATGATTGGTCGGCTCATCCATCACCATAAGATTCCCAGGCTTGACAAGAAGCTTTGCAAGCGAAACACGGGCTTTTTCACCCCCGGAAAGGACACCTATGGCCTTGTCCACGTCCTGCCCTGAGAAAAGGAAGGCACCACAGACCCCTCTTACAAAACCGATGCTTTCATCCGGGACGACCTTATACACTTCCTGGATCACTGTCTTTTGAAGGTCAAGCATATCTGAGTGATGCTGTGCAAAATAGCCCATATTGACCGAGTGCCCAAGGGATATCTTCCCCTCATCCGGTTCTATTTCACCTGCCACCATCCTGAGTAAAGTTGTCTTGCCGCATCCATTTGCCCCTATAATGGCTATCCTTTCTCCCCGTGACACGGTCAAATCAATATCTTTATACAAAGGCTTTTCATCAAACCCCTTTGCCATACCCTTGATTGATACGACAACTCCTCCACTCCGAGGAACCTCGGGGAAAGAAAAATGGGTCGTCTTCTCTGTGCGGTGGCCCTTTACCAGCTCCATTTTTTTGAGCAATTTAATCTTGCTCTGTGCCTGTCTCGCCTTGCTGGCCTTAGCGCGAAATCTTTCAATAAATTTTTCCGCCTGTTTGACTTTTTGCTCCTGCTTTCTGGAATTTGCCTCCAGGGTTTTATGTTCCTCCTCACTGGCCTTTACGAAAAAGTCATAATCGCCGCTGTAAGATCTTATCCCTTCAGGCCCAAAGCTGATAATGCGATGGATCTGCCGGTTGAGGAACTCCCTGTCATGAGACACAAGAATCATGGCACCACCAAAGTCCTGCAGAAATTGCTCAAGCCAATGCACGGAAGGAATATCAAGATGATTGGTCGGCTCATCAAGGAGGAGCAGATCAGGCCTCTGGTAAAGAAGGCTGGCCAGGGCCGCTCTCATTTTCCATCCACCGCTCAGAGAAGAAACAGGTCTGTCAAAATCAGACGTGACAAACCCAAGCCCCGACAGGATCCTTTCCGCCGCATGACGCGGATATTCCAGGTCAAGCCGGTTGATCTCCTGAAGGATTTCCGCCAACTTTTTTGCAGCCCTTGTCTGGTCCTGTTTGGAAAACACATCATTAAGGGATGCTTCCGCCCTTCTAAGCTCATTTTCCAGTTGTACCCGGCCGGGAACAGATTCAACAACAGACTGCAAGAGAGGCCCTGCCAAGGTTTCCTGGACATCCTGGGGCAGGTATCCGACCCTGGCCCCTTTTGTTACCCTGATTTCTCCGCTGTCAAGGGCAACCTCCCCAATGATGAGCCGGAGCAAAGTGGTTTTCCCTGATCCGTTCGGGCCCACCAGGCCTATACGGTCTCTCGGTCCTACTTGGAACCCGATCTCATTAAAAATTTGCTTCCCGGTAAATGAAAGCGAGGCCTTTATGACTGTTAGAAGACTCATTTGAAAAAAGATCCAAAGTGTAAACTACTTTTGGCAGGCATTTTGAGGAGAACGGCTTTACCATAGCCGCTTTTCATGACCCTGACCTAAAAGAGCGGTCATAGCTTGCCTCCGCGTCGGCAGAAAAATAATATACGCTTCCTGGCTTCCCGGCCCTGATAATTCAGTTAATTAACAATCCAGACGGCACATCCCTTGGAGTAATGCACGATCTTTGTCGATACGCTGCCGAACAGAAATTCCACTTCCTTTGACACACCCCGTCTTCCGATAACCACGGTGCCGAATCCTTCGCTTTCGATTATTCCCATTATTTCATGAGCAATACTGGTGCCCATGCTGCAGATAAGTGGAGGGCTTTTGAGCGGAGATTTACAGCTTTCTATGTAGCGGTTAAAGATTTGCTTTTCTGAAATGCCTTTATCGCAAAGTATCTTTCGGGCCTTGGCCATGAAATCCAGATAGGCCACCTGATGTTTTTTGCAATCGGTTTTCCAGACCTCTTCAGTTTCAAACAGGTCCCGGTCCGGAAAACGTTCAATTGTTAAGAGTTCAATATGAAATCCTTCACCGCCGCCCAAGATATCCCCTGTGTATTCGACGGCCCGCAATGAGTTTTCCGAAGCGTCAAGAGCAATGAGAATTTTTTTCGGGTCCATGGTTTCCTCCTCTTAAAATCGTTTTCTCCAGACGTTGCCCCGTGTGCCGTTTCGTTAGGAACCCAGAAGGTCCAGACACGGTTTCAGGTCGCCAAGTATTTCATCAACGGTATCATAAAACACATCGGTTCCCCTGGAAAAATGAAGTAAAACGTTGTTCAATCTTTCTGGGATATAGGGATAGATTTTGCGCAGGTTGAGGAGGCGATGGTGAAAAATGATTGAAAAGTCGTCCTCGGTCAGACCTGCAAGATCTTCTTTCGTGAATCCTCTTTCCAACAGATAGCCTACAGTGCAATCCCCTTTGCCGGTGATAAAGGCAAGAATGCCGCCCAACCCGAACAGGTCTAAGGCAAAAGGGTTTTCATAGAAATCAAATGAATAGTCAAAGTCGATCCAGCGGTATTTATGTGTCTCGGATTCGATCCATATATGATCACGGCGAATGTCTCCATGCTTTTCCCCATGGCTGTGCATAAACCCTATAGCCTCGCATGCACCGATGAATTTTTCTAATATCCCGGGGAAATATTTTCGAAAATAGGTCTCATGATCTTGTTCAATATTATTGATTACTATGTCCAGACTTTTCCCTCTGATAAGGTCCAGCACCCTGACATTATTATTCTTTTCATCATGGTATGAAACTCCCTGCATGAACCGCATATCACCCCTTACCAGGTCAAGAATTCTGGATTCTTTTCCAGGGCTCCGATGGCAAAGAATTTCAACCTCGCCAAGCTTTAAGGAAAATTTTTCATAGAAAACCAGTTTTATGATTTTTCGCTCACCAGTTTCCAGGTGCCTGCACCTCTTGACCCAAAATTTTGGGTCTTCAATCCCGAATCGGCGCTCTACCTCATCCCTTAGGACCATATAATGAAGTCCGTTAACACAAATAACATCCCCGTATTTAATATCCATGAATTCAGTTGTGTCATGATATATTTTTCCACAATGTTTGCTGGGAAAATTAGGATAATATTGTTTAACAAGATTTCTGACATCCTGTGACATACGTCTTTGCTCCTGCCGCCCATTCTCAAGATATTTAAAACACCATGGATGGACTTTTTCAACAGCCTGAAAATAATGATTATTAGTATATGAACCGCTTCAGTTGTCTACTGTCTACGGATAATAGCCTTTTCTCAATTTTCCTACATAATTAATTTATAATATTTGGAGGGGCTGCGCAAAGGAAATGTTTGATTTTTTGTTCATTCGAGGCATTTGCGCTGTCTTTAACCTATCAGTTTATGGTATGTTTTGAGTTGTTCAAAAAACATTTCACCCCACACTTTAGAGCTAATTTGTCAAGTTGCGAGCTAATCGTTAGCTATATATAGTATAGATAAATAATAGAGGTACTGCATATTGTATCTACGGTACTGCGAAACACTGTTTTCAAAACCGGTACAGCGCAAATGCCTCTCATTCCAGCAATTCTAATTTTGACTTTCGATGATGGCCGGTAGCACTGCAGTGGATCGATTTTCGAGTAGGTGAAAAGATTATGTCAGAGAGATAGAGATATAACGGCTATACGTGATGAGGGCAAATCGGATTTTCTCGGTCCAGGACGTCAGTCTCCTTATCAGGAGCCGATTTTAAAATAAACCCAACCGTTGATGCCCATTGCTCAGTCATCCTATTGCCCAAAATGGCTCTAACCTATCATCATACGTTAATCAAGAGTATATCCTAGTACCCTGTCCCATAAATCTTGAACGCTTTTATGGCAATTTGTTTTTTTGTAATCTTCTTGCATTGAACCTATTTATTTGGTACTAAGTGCTCAAGTCCATCCACTACTTCAGAGGATGTTGCT
>PQXE01000055.1 GCA_003194495.1 Deltaproteobacteria bacterium | reverse complement strand
TGGGTTGAACCCTTTGAGCACCGTTGGGTTTCGTTCCTCAACCCAACCTACAAAATGTTACAGAGTGCCGTCTCTTGCAAAAGAAAGGGAGAAACCCAACAAAATGGCCGAAACGATGATCATGGCCTGAAAATGTTATGTTGAGTAATTAATTAGTGTCTGAACGAAAACACCAAATTTTGTTTTCTCAACTTAGGTCGGTGACCATTAACATGTTAAGATTATTTCCTTTTTAATTCAAAATTTAGAATTCAAAATTGTGTCTGAACAGCCTTTTCGTTCAGGCACTAATTAAGTAAAAGAGCCAGACTAAATCCGGCTCTTTTACAATTAAATCAGATTATCAGTGACGTCTGCGTCGGGCCTTACGACGTCTGCGTTCAGCCTCCTGCATCTTGCGTCGTTTTTTTACACTCGGTTTTTCGTAAAAGCGACGATTTTTCAATTCCCGCTGAAGCCCGTCAAGCTGCATCTTTTTCTTCAGCACCTTAAGGGCCTTTTCCAGGCTTTCCTGGACTTCTACTACAATCGCCAAGGGTATCCCCCCTTCCTGTTTTGGATTAACTGGATCACTATATCTTCCTTCAATACAATATGTCAACGTACACAAGAAAATTTTCACTCATCAAAAGAAAGATAGGTATTTTTGTATTGCGTTTTTATAGCAAGATCCTAATCTAGTTAATCATGGCAAACAGAACCAAATGCATCATGTTCCAGGGAACAGGCTCAGGTGTTGGAAAGAGTGTACTTGTTGCAGCCTTCTGCCGGGTACTTTGGCAAAAGGGCTTGAGGGTTGCGCCTTTTAAGGCCCAGAACATGGCACTTAATTCCTTTGTTACTCTTGACGGCCTTGAAATGGGAAGGGCTCAGGTTTACCAGGCAGAGGCTTGCGGGCTATTACCCGATGTCCGGATGAACCCCATACTGCTCAAGCCCACCGGCGACTCCCAATCACAGGTAATCCTCATGGGAAAACCGGCAGGAAATCTCGCTGCCCGATCCTATTATTCAAGCTATCAAGAAAATTTGAAGGTGGTCAGGCAGGCATTTGACTCTCTATCCCGGGATTTTGACCTGTTAGTTCTGGAAGGGGCCGGAAGTCCGGCTGAAATCAATCTCCAGGCCACCGATCTCGTGAATATGGAAATGGCAGCCTACGCCGATGCACCTGTTATCATTGTCGGCGACATAGACAGGGGAGGGGTTTTCGCCTGGTTCAAAGGCACCTATGACCTTATACCTGAGAGACATAGGGCCAGGGTTTCAGGCTTCATAATCAACAAATTTCGCGGAGACATATCACTCCTCAGTCCGGGGATTGCCCAATTTCAACAGATTATTCCACTTCATGTCTTGGGCATGTAATGCTTCTATCACACTCTTGGCGTAACCGTTCACACTCCCTGGCAGCCGACAGGCTTTTGCAGGGTTTCAACCGCGGACAAGGTTGCACCAAAAGGCGCATTCTCAACGGATTGTGCTTTGAAACCCGAAAAAGGCTGTTGGCTGTCAGGGGGGGAGAGTGAATGTTTACTTCTTGGCCGTTTATTCTGGAACCCGGAGCCATCGGAATTCTTGCCATGGCTTTTGCTCTGGACCTGATCATAGGAGACCCGGAAAGATTATTCCATCCGGTACGTCTTATCGGCCAAGCCATCACGTCCGGAGAATCCCTGGCGCGGAATCTGCCGCTTGGAGAAAAGACACAGGGTGCTGTCCTTGCCACTCTCCTTACTTTGAGTGTTTTTATAACAGTAGATCTTGGCGTTAAAATTTCAGGTCATGTCTCCTGGCTGCTCCAATGGTTCATATCCGCCATACTGCTCTATTATGGACTATCCTTAAAATGTCTCGGTGATGAAGCCTTGTCGGTCAAGAAAGCACTGGTTGAAAATGGTATTGAAGCAGGACGGCAGAGAGTAACCAGGCTCGTAGGAAGAGATATGGACTCCCTGGACACGGCCGGAGTAACCAAGGCCACTATCGAAACCATTGCTGAAAATCTGGTTGATGGCGTACTTTCTCCATTTTTCTTCGGGGCACTGGGAGGACCTGCTCTCTGCATGTCCTACAAGGCAATAAACACTCTGGATTCCATGATTGGCTATAAAACCGGACGATACTTGGAATTCGGGACCTGTGGAGCAAGGCTGGATGACATAGCCAATTACATACCTGCACGCCTTTCAGTAGCTGTAATCTCCCTGGCATCTCCTCTGGTTGGAGGGAGCAAGCCATGGTACGTCTGGAAAATTGCGCTCTCTGACGGCCAAAAGCTCCCAAGCCCGAATTCCGGTCTACCCGAAGCAGCTTTTGCAGCAACACTTGGATTACGACTTTCAGGCCCATCCCGGTACCATGGGAAGTTAGTCGATCGGCCGATCATACACGCCGATGGTCGTGAACCGGTAATTCAAGACATAAATAGTGCGGTCAGGCTGCTATACGTCAGTTCTTTTCTTTTCATCGGCGCTGCCCTTTTGTTGGGCATTATTATCAGGAACTGGAATTAAGATGCGGATTGTTTTCTGTATTAAATTACTATATTCCTCAATTCACAATTCCTCAATTATCAGCAGATATATCCTCAGTCTTTACGTCCTTTTTGGTGCCGCGATAATTCTTAGGATCCATGCCATATTTCTGAAAAAGTTTGTAAAAATCCGCCCTGTAGTAACCTGCAGACTTAGCAGCTTTGCTGACATTCCCTTTTGTAATCCTGAAAAGATCTTCCAGATATTTCTTGATGAACTCGTCTTTGGCCTGTCTTAGCGGAGCTTTTTTTTGGGGCAGACAACTACCGGCCAGGGACGTATTTGCAAACATTGCGCTGGTTATGGTGTTTCCAGTACAAACTGCAACAAGATATTCAACTACATTTTTTAGCTCACGGACATTCCCCGGCCAGCCATATGTTTGGAAACCATCAATAACATCCCCATCGATTTTTTTGATATCTTTACCCATCTTGGTTTCGTATTTCTTAAAAAAATATTGCATTAACAGGAGAATATCTTCTCGCCTTTCCCTCAAAGGGGGAATATTGATTGGAACTACATGAATTCTGTAATACAGATCCTCTCTGAAACGACCTTCTTCAACCAGTTTACTGAGGTCTCTCCGGGTTGCCACTATCAGTCTTACATCCACCTTGTGCACATTGTCGTTCCCCAGGGGTTTTATTTCTCCGGTCTCTATGACCCTCAGTAGCTTGGCCTGCATGGCCTCGCTCATCTCCCCCACTTCATCCAGAAACAGCGTGCCGTTATGGGCCTGTCTAAAAAAGCCCATCTTACTGCTTACAGCACCTGTATAGGCCCCCTTTACATGACCAAAAAACTCGTCTTCCAATAACGTCTCCGGGATAGCCGCACAATTAACAGCCACAAAAGATCCTTTGCTTCTTGGGCTGTGGAAGTGTATGGCATTAGCCACCAATTCCTTTCCGGTTCCTGATTCACCGTAGATGGTTATGGTGCTTTCAATAGGAGCGACCTGGACTATCTGTCTGAATATGGCCTTTATCTGTGGGCTGGTGCCAATCATGTCAGCAAACTGGAATTGATCTACCACTATACGTTCAAGGTCAGCCACCTTTTTCAACAATTCTCTCTTCTCAAGGGCCCCTTTTATTTTCAAGGCCAGATCCTCATGATTTATTGGCTTTTCGACATAGGAAAAGGCCCCGGCCTTTACGGCCTCAACTGCGTTCTCTATAGTGCCGTAAGCGGTAAAAATAATGGTCTGAAGATCAGGATCAATTTCCAAACACTTTTCCATGAGTTCTTGCCCACTCATTTTTTCCATCTTTTGATCAGACAGGAGAATATCAATCTTTCCCTCCTGATCCTTGAATATCTTAAGGGCATCTATAGGATCTGAGGCTGTGATCACATCTTCATAACCAAAGAGCTTGAGTCGCTTCTTTACCGTTACGAGTATGTCCTCCTCATCATCAACGAGAAGGATTCGTTTACTTGAAGTAGTATTTTTATCCACTGGTCCAATCTTGGATTTGTTGTTCATTTCCTTTTCTATTTTATTTCCTGTTGAGAGATATATTTGAGTTATGTTAAAGTCCTAAATAATGAAATTACTAAAGAACGGCATAAGCCTCTTTAACAAACTTTTTTTTGGATACCTGATACTTTCGCTCATTATGATACTGCCTTGCGGGGTATCAATCTACAGCCTGTCAGAGCTGGAACATTTTGCGACGAGCGTAGTCAAACACGACTTAGAACTATCTAAAACCATAGAGCAACTTAAAGCAATACCCCCTTCAATGGAAGCTGAGGGTCGTCGTCTCGTAACTCTATACAAAGAGGATGCCTACCAATCTCTTATATCCCTAATCCAGGACTTTAAGGACAATTTAACCAGTGTACAAAGAGACGGTCCCAAAGAAATTATACCTATTGTTCACGACATCGAGCTTAATCTGGATAAACTCGAAAAGCTTGCCGGTATTGCCAATGCAAGCTTACCAAAAAGTAGTCCGCCTGAGATCACACCTGTTGAGGCCCAGCGAGAAGAGGAAGTCAAGACCCTAATCTCCGGCATAATGGCAGGGCTGCGTAATATGGAAAAAGGCGTACAGCGGGCAATCAGTCTCAGGTTTTCCACCATTTCATCCCTTAGCTTGCAGGCAATGGAAATAACTATATTGGTACTGGCCGGAGCTATTACCTTGTTTGTCATTTTTGCCCACTCGTTCCTGTATAGATTCATTAAAAGACCAATTGATCGCCTTCGTCAGGGTACTGAAATCGTTGGTGGGGGCCATTTTGATCAACCAATTACCATAAAATCTCGTGACGAATTGGGAAAGCTTGCAGAGGCATTTAATAATATGGCAAAAAGGCTCAAGGAACTGGACAAGCTAAAGTCTGATTTCATAGGAATAGCGAGCCACGAATTAAAGACTCCCCTGACTTCCATGATGGAAGCCTCCAAACTCCTTTCCGAGCCCCAGATAGGTAGCCTAAATGAAGAACAGCAGAACTTGGTAGCTATACTAAATAGAAACATGAGCCGATTTCATGGCCTGATAGACGATCTTCTGAATCTTTCCAGACTAAAGGCAAGGCTTAAAGCTATTAAAAAGCGCCCTTTGGACATCACAAAGGTTTTTTCGAATATCATTCAGACATTAGGACCCTTGGCCCATGGGAAAAATCTTGACATAGAGCTAATTTCTGTATCAGGACTGAAAAAGAATATACCGGTTGATGAAGAAGGACTATTTGGCGCATTTATGAATATCATGCACAATGCCGTGAAATTTAGTCCTGAAAATGAAAAAATTAAGATTATCTTGGATCACGCCGATAATAATAGTAATAAATGGTTAAGAATTGGTATTATTGACGCAGGATCCGGAGTAGATAAATCTGAAACAGAAAAAATATTCGACAAATTCTACCAGATTCAACATATTCGAATAAAAGACGGGGCCGGACTCGGCCTGGCAATTGCCAGGGAGATTATCCTGGCCCATGGAGGTAAAATTTGGGTAGAAAGTCCACCACCGGAAGATGTCGCAATTTTACCAGGAAAAGGGGCTGCTTTCTGGTCTATTCTGCCATATTCTTCCTGACATTATTGATCTTTGGGTGTTCAACAGTATTCCACAATGTCGAATGGGAAAAGGCTATTCTACACCTGAGAGACGGCCGGGTTGATAAGGCCGTTTCCAACCTGAAACCATTGCTCAAGGACCCTGGTTATTCATGCAAGGCAGCGTTTTATCTATTTGCCTTTGATGGGGCCAAGGATGAATACATCAGGATCATGCGCTCTAAAGCCTGTAAATACGAAATGCCCGGAGAGGCAAAGCTACTGGAAGAATTCCTGTCTACTGAAGAAAAATTGCTGTCCACTGAAGAAAAATTGCTTCAATTAAAATCAGAGTACAACAAGCAGCAATCCAGTGTTAACAACCTGCGGGAAGAGACACAAAATCTGGACAAGGAACTGAGCCGCCTCCGCTTCGAGCTTCAAAAGACGGAAGAAATCCGGCGTGAAACAGAGGAATGGCGAATTCAGTAATTTCATGCCGCCGGTAGTACCTTCACAACTCATAGTCACTGAATTTATTTCAGAATACATCCATCAGGCTATGCGCGATTTTGACTTGAAGCTGATGATATGCTATTGCTCTAAATAAGAGATGGTCAGGTATTTTTTTAGAAAAGTCATCTTGACAGAACATTTTCTTGTTGCTAAGTAAAAAAATTAATGTATTTTGTGATACAGACTAAAAAGTAATCAATCTGTATGTAAATCAAAACAACCTTTAGGGAAGGGGGAGGACGATTATGTATTTAAAAACTTTGAAAGCTCTGTTGCTAGGCTTGTGCATTGCAGCAGTGGGAATGATTTCCTGGACACCGAATTCTCTGGCGGCACCGGGGGACCTGGATCAGCAGGTGCAAGAACTGATCCAGCAAAACCAAGCACTCACTGATAGACTTAATCAGTTGGAACAGCGGGTTGCCGAACCGAGGGCAACTACAGAACCCGCGCATGCCGGGGCGGAATCGATCTTGGGACACATAGAAGACACTATCCATATTCATGGTCTGCTTGAGTTTGGCGCAGCATACCGTAGCGTTGATATGAACATTGGGGGCCATGAACAGGACAGTGACCTTGCGATGACTACTGTTGAACTCGGAATTGCAGCAGAGGTCAATGACTGGGTCAGCGCGGAAATTGCTCTGCTTTATGAGGACCCAACCTTTGAAGACGGAGAAGACAATTTTGAAGTAGATACAGCCATTATCACCATTGCAAATGAGGAAGAAACACCTGCTTTTTTGATGGCTGGTAAAATGTTTGTGCCTTTTGGCGGACTCCTTGAGCATTTCCCGGATGATCCGCTCATCCATGCGCCCCTTGCCTTGCTCTTGGGCGAGACAAACGAAAAGGCCCTGTTGATCGGAGCTGAATTGGAAGGTTTCACTGTTTCAGCCTATGTCTTCAACGGTGACGTAGAGGAAGCCGGCGGCGGTGACAATGTTATTGAAAGTTACGGTTTTGATGCCAACTATGCCTTTGAGGATGAAACTCAGGACCTAGACATGCTTGTCGGGGCCTCATATATCTCCAACATAGCTGAGTCTGACGGATTAGAGGAAGAGCTGGGTGACATTGACAGTTATACTCCCGGAGCTGCTTGCTATGTCCATGTTGGCTTGCAGGACTTCTTCTTTGATGCAGAGTACATGACGGCTACTGAAGACTTTGGTATTGGCGAGTTGCATATGGGCGCCGCTTCTGCAAAACCGGAAGTATGGAACCTTGAGGTTGGGTACAATTACAATTGGTGGAGAAATCTGGAGGTTACCCTTAAAGTTGCAGGATCTGACGATTGCGAAGGTCTGGGATTCCCGAGAGAACGTTACGGGATCAACTTCAACCAGGATATCTTCGACGATACGGTTTTCTCTGTTGGCTATATGTATGATTATTATGATAAGGATGATCATGCTGACCGAAACACGCAGGATCTGCTCTTCGGTCAATTAGCTGTTGAATTCTAAAAATATATATCTATTTTAAATAATTTCATTCAGCAAAAGGGCACTGGTTAATATTTTGACCAGTGCTTTTTTTGTCCGGTTAAGAAACTATTCAAAGTCAATCAGGAAAACACGAATTTTTTACCTTCTTGCGACATTCTGCGGTTCCTTGTTCGTTGTTCCAAATATTTTTTTAATTATATATTGCAAATGTAACGCATTTAGTTTATCAGTAAATAGGAAAGGTTCTAAATGCTTTATGTGGGGAGCAAAAATAAAAAGATAAATAATTTTCAAGGAGCGTTGCCATGAACAAGAGCACCAACACATGCATCAAGACAGGACGTCCTATAGTTCACCCTGTTGTGTGCCAGATGTGCCTGCGAAAGTGCCCGCGAGCAGGAAGGCAGGGACGGCGGTGCAGATCAGTGGTAACAAAACGCTTCCTAATAGAGAATGAAGGTCTTAAATAATGAATGGAGACAAGATCATGGTAGGAGGTCGATCGTCCATACGCGGACTAGTTACACAAAGGCGCTCAATAGGGAATGTACCGCAATTTGCCGTTGCCGGCGGCACAGCACTCGCCGGCGTCCGTGACTCCCTGAACACAATCCGGGATCTTTTGGATTCCACGGATCACGCAGTGGCGGAGTTTATCCAGATCCAGAAAATGGGATCCATGGAGCATCTGGCCGGAGGTCTGTGCCATGACCTCAATAACGGCCTGATAACCATCGCGGCCACAATTTACCGGCTCGAAAAGGAATTTCCTCAACCTGATATACGACAGAAGGTTTTGGCTGTACGCAAGGTCCTGGACAACATGGAAGGCCTGGTTAATCGCCTGCAGGCCCTCGGACCTGACGAAATCACAGTTGAGTTGGCCCACAGGGATTTAAGCGTGGAGGTAAAACTGGTCCTTGATGCCCTGAGATCATCTTTCAACAAAAATATCAATCTGCATTTCACTGCCTGCGGCAATCCCCTTCCGGTTCTGTTAAGCCAGGGCGATATATGGCGGATCTTGAGCAATCTTGCAGTTAATGTCCAAGAGGCCATGACAGAAGGGGGAGACCTGCTTGTTGGGACTTGCAAACGCACTGTTGACAGTTCTTACTGCCGCCGGCACGGCAATGCTTATCCAGGGACATTTGCAGTCCTTTCCGTATGCGATTACGGGCCAGGCATACCCAAAGACGTACTTGACAGGATTTTCGATCCGCTCTTTTCCACTAAAGATGTGAATGGGAAAAACCGAAAGCGGGGATGGGGCCTGGCTATTGTCTTTGCCCTGATACGTCGCAGGGGCGGATGGATTGATGTAACAAGCGTCCTTGGGGAAGGGAGTACCTTCGAAATTTTCCTGCCCTTACAGGTGGTAAATCAGGTAAAACATAACAACAGCGTCGGCATTCAGGTACAAGACATTAATTCAGCCGGTAATTGCAATTGAAACTCAAAATATAATATATGTCAGGAGGCAGTCATGAAAAATGTCACGGCAAATCCAAAAAACCAGGCCGATCTTACTATTAAAGCCAAAGACATCCTTATTACTTCTCCTTCTACTCATACAGTAAAAGAAGGTAAACTTGCAGCGCCAGACTGTATAACCCTCACAGTACTCATGGCCATGACCATGAACATCAAAGATATGCGAAAGATCTGCACCAAGTATTGTCTGAAACCCAACAATACAAATATGGGTCCGGGTTACGAACTCTGTGGTCTTCATCGTGCCAGTCAGGATCCGGAGAAATCCGCTGCAAAAGACCTCCGCCGCTACTTCAAGCGTCAGTTTTCCACCGCTTGTTCCAGAGTCCGCTCCCTGGCCCCTGAGGACCTGGCCCAGTCAATGGGGGACAAGCAGTGGCCTGCTCCAATTTTATGGGCAGCGAGCACTGACTCCAGATCGGAGATGCGCCAACAGGCCCAAATTCTGGCGCATTCTCTTATCTGGCGTCTCATGGAGAACTGTAACCAGCTCAAACTCGGCCTTTCTGTCCTGAATCATAATGTCACAGAGAAAAAACAAGGCCTGAAGACCACAGAAGGAAATCACTTCCGCTGTGAAGTCAATACACCTGAGATTTCAATTAAATCTACCTTTAAAAAACAACTTCAGGAAAAGGATGCGGAAATATTAAAACTCAAGAAGAAGCTGGCCGAATACTCCCGGGAGTTGGCTGAGTTGAGACAACAGCCACTTCGAGAAGCAGCCCTGAAACGCGAAGCAAAGAAGCTCGTCTACGACCTTCAACAGGCAAATACAAAGATTGCTGAATATGAAAAACTGATCGAATCAAATATGCAAGTCAAGGAAGAAAAACAGTCCATAGTGCCGAACACATGGCCTGACAAAGAAGAAAATCCAAGGGCTGGTAACGTATTCACTCTCCTCCGCCCCGAGGATGCCAAGGGAGACTGCATTCACTGCACAGAACAGAAAAAATGCCCTTGTCCTCTGGAAGGCATGCGCGTAGCTGTGATAGGAGGCCTTGATCGTTTGGAACCCGAATACCGTAAAACCATCCATGACCTGGGCGCTGACTTCATCTTCCATAACGGAAACTGCGCCAATGGACAGCATGTTCTCAAAAACGTGGTCTGTAAAGCCAACATCATTTTGTTTATCACCAGCATAAACAGCCATGGAGCTTTGAAAGTAGTAAAGGCTACGTGCAAGAAGACTGGAAAACAGTTCAATGTAGTGCGACATCCCAGCGCCGGCTCTGTCTACAAAACCCTTTTGGAAATAACAGGATAGGAGAATTGGATTGTTGATTGCTTGTCCCACCCTAGTTTCTCTTCCCAATAAATCCTGATTATATCTCTTTAAAATTTCTCTCTCATAAAACCGGGATACCGGTATAATAGCCTGGGACGGGAGGAAGTAGTATGGGTCTGAAGAACAAAAATCCAATACCGAACACCCAACGGCTATTTCTGTTTTTTTTCATCTTTTCCCATTCAACGTTCGATGTTCGACGTTCATTACTAAATTTAGATCCCTCAACATGTGAATGCGCCCGGCATGACATATGCTCCCCTCGTTCAATTTTCATCGCTCTCTAACCCTGAACGGTTTAAATTCTTAGCCCACATCTATCCCTGCTGTATTAACATTGGGATTTCTTGCTCCCGATATCCACACCGCCTTGCGTGCAGGTCCGCACATCCTTGCAAGTCCCGTCGCGGTCTCCTCTCCGAGTTGTTTTTATTCATCCTGCCTGAAAAACGGGAATTCCTGCGATATCGAGATGGTAGACCCTGCTTTGCATCCCAAAAAGGTTGAACAAATTTTTAAGTTAATTCCCGATCTTGCCGATAGATTAAAACATGACATATCAGTAAAAAAATAATCCATGTGTGAAATCAAAGGAGGCGCCTAATGAGAAATGAAATAGATATTTTGTTGCGAGATAAATAGTGCTTATCAATAAATATCCTGCAAATCATTGAAAACCGGATTGGTGTGACAGGTTCCTATCAGTCTGATTAAGGGGGATGTTTTCATGATCAAAATACTTAAAATGGCGATTTTGGTAACTATGTTTCTTGTTATTTCTTCAAGTTATGTCTTAGCTTATGATTTAGAAAATACAGAGCCCTCTGTTGCGATCAAGATTCTTGATCTTTCTATTGTCAGACCAATAAGTATGGTGGTATCAATTGCCTCAACAGCTTTCTGCGTTGGAACTCTTCCCCTTACTTTTCCTGTCGGCGTATCGGAACCAGCGGCTAGAATTTTTATTGAGGCCCCATGGAGATTCACAAATGCAAGATATTTAGGGAAATTTAACCATTACAAGGATGAAAAATCAATAACTATAGTTTACGAAAGGTAGTATTCTCCACAAACTTAATAAAGACCTACTAAGGATTAACCATTACGGTCCGTGCCACAGTGAACACATGGACCTCTTTTGCTCCTGCCCTTTTTAGGGCCTTGGCACAGGCCCTGACAGTAGCCCCAGTGGTATAGACATCATCAAGGAGGAGTATTGTTTCCACACCTTCAGGCAGAGGGCTTGCGGCCTCAAAGGCATTTCTCACATTTCTGAGTCTTTCCTTCATTGAAAGCTCTGTCTGGGGTTTAGTATTCAATGTCCTGGTAAGAATATCCATTCCTAGCGGAATATGAGGAAAAATCGTCCTGGCAAGCCGGAGGGACTGGTTGAAGCCCCTTTTTCTCAGACGTTTCGAGTGTAATGGCACAGGAATTACCATGTCCGGCTTTAAATGATCCAACAACACATGTTCCATGGACAGGGAAGAAAGGGCCTTTAGGGCATGTCCGTCATCATTGTATTTAATCCTGTGAATAAGGGTCCTAACAGACCCCTGGTACTGAAATACTGAGCGGGCAGTGTCAAAAGATGGAGGGTCCTTTATGCACCGGCCACATGTGTGGCCGGTACCCTGCGGGCCGTAAAACGGCAGGCCGCAGACAGTGCAGACCGGAAATTCTATAGACCTTGCGGACTCAAGACAGCCCTGACACAGACGGTCTCCTGCTGGAACAAAAGGCCTGACCTGGCAGGCTGCACAGCATGGGGGAAAAAGGATATCCCTTATGACAAGGGTGAGCCTGGCAAGGGACCATTGCATTTGAAAAATATATTTACATGGACTCAACAATAGATAAGGCAAACTCCGAGCACTTTACTTCGGTTGCGCCCTCGATCTGTCTTGCCAGGTCATAGGTTACCCTCTTTTTGGCAATAGCTGCCTCAAGGGCACTGTGGATTTTTTCCATGGCGTCTTTCCAGCCGAGATATTCGATCATCATAGCGCCCGACAGGATGAGTGAGCCGGGGTTGACCTTGTCGAGCCCGGTATATTTGGGGGCCGTGCCATGGGTTGCCTCAAAAAGGGCATAGCCATCACCGATATTCGCGCCGGGCGCCATGCCAAGTCCTCCCACCTGGGCCGCACATGCATCGGAAATGTAATCGCCGTTCAGGTTTGGCATGGCAAGCACGCTGTATTCCTTAGGCCTTAGAAGGATTTGCTGAAACATGGCATCTGCAATGCGGTCCTTTATGACAATTTTGCCCTTTGGCTGTCTGCCATTGTAGTTGTCCCACAGCTCCTGTTCTGTGATTGTTATTTCCGGAAACTCTGTTTTTGCCAGCTCATAGCCCCAGTTTTTAAAGGCCCCTTCTGTATACTTCATGATGTTGCCCTTGTGGACCAGGGTAACGCTGGACTTACCAGTATCAATGGCATGGCGTATGGCCTTTCTGACCAGGCGCTGGGTCCCGAAACGGCTGATTGGTTTTATTCCGATCCCTGAATCCGGCCTGATATCCTGCCCCATTTTATCCGTCAAAAATCGAATGACCTTCCTGGCATCTTCGCTCCCCTCCGGCCACTCTATTCCTGCATACACGTCCTCGGTATTTTCGCGGAAGATGATCATGTCCATGTCTTCCGGCCTCTTAACCGGGCATGGAGTCCCCTTGAAGTAACGGACAGGCCTCACGCAGGCATAAAGGTCCAGCTCCTGTCTCAAGGTAACATTAAGGCTCCTTATCCCCTCACCCACCGGGGTTGTAAGAGGTCCCTTGATTGCGACTACGTGCTCTTTGATGGCCTCCATAGTCTCGGACGGAAGCCATTTCCCGGTCTGCTGATAGGCCTTTTCACCCGCGAGGATCTCCTTCCACGAGATTTTTTTCTTTCCTCCGTAAGCCTTTTCCGCTGCAGCATCCAGTACGTACCTGGTTGCCTTCCAGATGTCAGGGCCTATACCATCACCTTCAATGCAGGGAATGATCGGCAAATCCGGCACGGAAATGGTGCCGTCGTCTTCAAGTATAATTTTCTCAGGGATGTTACCCATAGGAAGTTCTCCTCTCTTCCAGATCGTACAACATTACAACAAGTGCAATCTGTGATCACCTGTTAAAGAAGGTGTCATTTATCATGCCGAGACCTAATTGTCCGCGGTAACCCCGAAGTCGATTCCGCATCTCGGCCTAATTGTTTATACCTATTTCGTCTCGACGTTGTCATCCAATCCCAGTCCTCGGAGGGCCGCCTTGGTTTCCTCAACCTGCTGATCCGCCACTGCTTCCTTCAGTGTCGCTTCGATACTGACTCGAATTTTAAGATCCCCGCCTGAAACGAGTTTGGTCAGGACCTTCATGTAGAGATTAGTCCATTTCTGGGGCGCAAGCTCTCCACTCCAGGTCAACTTTCGGGGTATTGTCGGCAAAGGTGGGGGCTCAAGTTCAGATGTCTCTTCCTCAGCAATGATCACCTCTGCAGTACCAACTTTGCCTTCGGACTTGATGGATACGATAAATTTGCCCTCATCCGGCCCTGCGGTGAACACGCCATCGGCTTCGATTACTCCACCAGTAGCGTTCCATTCAAGGTCGTCGCCCGTCTGGATTTTACGCCCAAACTGATCTAATGCTTCCACAGTAAATGTGTGTTTCGTGCCTGGTCTGATCCGCGCCTGTTCCGGCGAAAGCAGCAATCGGGTGAGCTGCGGTGGCTTAATATGCTTTTCAGCCTCAGCGGATGTCAGAATGAAAATGTCTTCTGATATTTCAACATCAGAAGCGTCCAAGGTTGTCTTGTATAAGAATGGATCATAGCCTTCTTTCGGAGATTTGGCAGCATAAGCAATATGGCCTTCGCAGACGCCGCGAGCGATGGTCTCTTTGATTGTGTCCGGGTACAAAAGGCGCGGAAATTGAGGTGATGCGAAGAATGCATCCCGTACGGCCTTGGTGCTCCACTCGGTGAAGGCGGGAGGCCAGTTCCGCACAAGATAGCGCGGGGGTACTTCCTTTGCGACGATATCTTTTTGGCGCAAGGCAGAAAGGATGAGCTTAGTCAGCGATTCTGCAGCGCTTGATGTGACTAATCCAAGATCCATGGTTTCGATCTGGTTCTCCTTGTCGAGATACATAACGTTCTTGTAAGTCCGCCACACGCTTTCGGTGAAATCACGCCGACCCCTCTTGATGCTAGCGTCCAGCAGCTTCATCTGGGGCTCGTCTAGACTCAATCCTTCGTCCTTGATGTCTTCCCAGGCAATCAGCTTACGAGCCTCTTCTTGCATCTGCCCGCCTGAGTCCAGAACAATCCATAGCAGCGCACTCTTATAAGTACGTGCCGATTTCCCATACTCCCTGGTCATTGTCTCGACTTGTTTCCATATCTCTGGGTTCTCCTGAACCGACTGATCCGGCCCCAAAATAACAAGTGTAATCACGGGACGGTCCGGAATCTGCCCACTCTTGTCCGGGAAGAAGATTCTTTCCACTCCTTCACCGGCAGGAAAGACCTTCTGAATCACCTCACGAACACGGCTGTCGATGTCCTGGTCCCTGACCCCGGCTCGACGGTCTGCAAATCGTTTGTTCAGGTTTTCTTTCAGACTGAAGCGATAGCGGTTCCGTTCAGTCGTAAGGTAATAGCAGGCATCGGTCAGGCCCTCCAAGGCAGTCTCTACGTTTCCGAGGTCCATATCCGGACCGGCCGTTGCGAGGCGAATTTCCGGTAAAGTGGCATCATCCCTGGTCTGCCCGCCATTGGATTCGAAAAAGATCGTGGCGGCGACCTTCTTGTGCAAATCGGCTTTTTTAATCGTATCGACTGCTTCCTGATCCAAACGCACGGCATGGGAGTCCCTTTTGCCACAAATGTCCGTTGTCAGTGCCCCTTCCAGACGAGATTCTCCCAACTGTTCAAAGACCGCAGATCGGAATTGCGGATCCTCAAGGGGTGCAGTCCCCAGTTCGATCAGTGGATCCTTCTGTGCCCCTTTAAATCCGTGTTGGTAGACATGGGAAACCCAGAGGGCCAGCAGGCGCAGAATACCTCGTGTCTGCTGAAAACGGGGAAGAGCCTGCCACTTTCGTTCAAAGACAGACAGAACAATTGGATGGAAAGGATAGGTTGCCTGAAATGCCTCTTTGGCATGATCGATGGAGAACCAGCTCGGGATCTGCGGCCGGTTGTCATTCAGCCAGTCCGCATACTCATTGCAGGTGGCTATCGCATCGTTTGTGAGCAATATTCTTCCGTCACGATTTACATATCGAGAGTCCCACTCGAATAGCCGCCGCCGGATGATCTCGGAAGTCTCCGACTCCGCTGACATGATCACGGCCTTGCCAAGTCGGTCGAGCAATTTCTTGAAACGCTCATAGTCTGATCGGTCTTCGGCGGTCATCTCCAACTCGGATGCTGGAATCGAGGCCACGAGCACCATTTTGTCACTGCCACGAGCTTCTTCGGAAAGGTTTTGAACGAAGTTGTAAAGCTGAGTCCCGAGGCCGCTCTTTCGATTACGGCTGATATAGTTCAGCAATTCATCTATAAGGATAAGGCAGGGTCGGTCTTTGGGAATGAATTTCCGGATGACTTCACCCGCAGGCGCAATCAATTCCTTCTCATGCTCCGCGACCACGTTGAAACCGTCTTCGCCTGAAAGCTGAAAGGCGATTTCTCCCCATGGCGTCTTGCGATTCGGCGTGCCATCGTCGCCTCCACGACCGTGGATGGAGTCAAACTCAGTGCCCACGAAAACTGCCGTAGCGGCCTCCGGCGTCTCCCGAATTCCAGCCTGTTCAAGAATCGTCGAAATGCCCGGCCATTTGTCTGCTTTTGGACCATGAGATGCTAAGTGGTAAAGGAGAGTCAGAGCATGAGTCTTTCCGCCGCCGAACTGGGTGGCCATGTTGAAAATTGCCGAGGTTTCGGTCTTTTCCCCGGAAAGCCGGCGCACTACCTCACCCGCCATTTGCCGAAGGCTTTTGGTCAGAAATGTACGTTCGAAGAATCGAACCGGGTTTTGGTAGTCCTCATTGGCCCGTCCGTCGCGAACCTGATCCAGATGCACCGCAAATTCGGATGCGTCCAAAGGTTTGCCCTCCCGCAAATCCTCACGCGGGGTTACTACTTTGTACCAGGGTTTAAGTTTTGGCAAGTTTACTTCTCCCGTTTTTTGATATCGTAGACGGGTCAAAAATTGACCTGTCAATCAAAATCTTTTCATATTCTTTTTTATCCATTGGACATTTTATGAGAGCAACAGTCTCTTTCATACTATCCAGTCTAAGCTGCTTTCTCATACTTGAAATAAGATCACCCGACACATCTTTTTGTTTGGCCGAGTGTGATATATAGGTATATGCTCCTGTTTCCATCCCTTTATACTCATGGTAAAAATAGATATGATGTAAAGATTCTTTTCGGAAGCCTTTCTTGGGCAGATTTCTTAATATCTCCGCACGAGTAACTTTCATTTTCGAGTTTCCTTGAAAAAATTTTCATATATCTCTTTTAGACGACGGGCTTCACCTGTTACACGATTCCAGTTTAGCTCTTTATAATGTTCATAAAAATGGATCAGTTGCTCGCAAAATGCACGGATAGCCTCATCTCTCGACTCTCCTGTCGCATAAAGACCAAGATTTTCATTTTCCGCGAGGAAAAGAGTTTCCCCCCGGCTGATCTTAACGGAAACCGGCTTTGAGGAAAGGACAACTCCATGTGATGAAGGAAATCGCCAGAGTGGGGTCCCGGCCGTATAAAACCTCCAACCAATTGGTTTTACACCCAATTCTGATGCTGTTAATACTGAGGTTACCCCTCTTTCAAAATTTTCGGGTATGGAATCCAGCCGTTCATCTCTCAATTCATAGCTTTCGTTAATTTGTGCCAGGTTCATATCATCTCACCCCTTAAATATTCTCTGTAATCATCAGTTATCAAATTCTCAAAAAGTTCTCTCGTCTGTTTATGCGCCTTACTGACACATGAACCGATCTTCGACAGCGACAGTTTCTCAGTCATTGCAAAATCGAAATCCATAAGCAATGCTTCTTGCTGGTCATCAGTCCGAATCATAGATTCAATCCTTGTAGTAATAGAGCCTTCAGGAACTTTCGATATAAAGACTATGCTCAGATTTTCAAATTGATCTGACACACCGCTCGGCAGACTGATGCCTGCGGATGTGAAACGTTTAAGCGGCACAATCCCATCTTCACGACTAAAGGGAATTACATTTATATATCGCCATCCCAAACGCTTCAATTTTTTTAGCGAATAGGTTTCCCCAAGCATTTTTACCAATCTTACGAATTCCTTAATAAACAATTTGTGACCAGAATAGTCTTTTTCATAAAATGAAAATCTATCAATGCCCAGCATAATCCCGGCATTACGGCTACTATTCTCAAAGCGGTATGGTTTAAGAGAATTTATTGCCCCGCTTTTTATATGAGGGATAAGAATCATGTGGAACTTATCTCTTATTTTTTCATAAAATTCATCTCTTTTGCACTCAATAGCCATTTCGCCCGGGAACCTTATTTCGCACACGACTTCCACCAATGGAGAATTCGGATAAACCTCTGAAATTTTATATTTAGTTGCCATTTTGTCTCCTTGAATTTAACAATTCAGACATAACACAGACCTTCTAAAATCCCATTCCCTTTTTCCTGGCCAGCACACCGTCAACCCAGCGTTTCTCATCCGTTCCCGCCGGGTAAAGAGCGGAGAGTGCTTGTGCGAGCCGCCAGAAAAGCGGGTTGCGTCCCACGCCTTCCTCGACCAGAAAGCGTTTCATTGCTTCGCCGCGTCCAGCAGCAAAGAGAATCATGCTCTGGTGAAGCTGATCAAGAACTGTGGAGCCGGCCTTGCCAGTGAACTTGCCAGCCCAGTCGCCACCTGCCCGACCGGCAGGCAGTGATTTCTCCTCCAATCGTGAAAATTCTTCCATAAAATCAAATTTGAGTTGCTGGTGGGCTTTCTTTTTCCGTTTCTTCCTGGGCGATTCTGCGGCATCTTTGCCAAACAGGTAGCGGGTGCGTGCCGCGGTAGAGAGCAACATAGCGGTATTACCCTTGATCTCTACCAGGCGAGACAGGTTCTCCAAATGAGCGCCCAGTCCCTGGGCGATCTTGCGAGCCGCGTCATACTCAAGGCTGTAGCCGGGCAGGCTCTTAGTCGGCGCACCATTTTCATCCACGCCATTGCCGCCATTCACGGTCGTCCGTAAGGTCCACAACCACATGGCCGTCAAACGGGCATCCTCCTCAAAACCGGAGGCGTCGGCGCCCTCAAAAATCATATTCAGTGCCTCGCGTGAAACAGCAGCCCAGACCTCTTCGAGATACTCTTTCATCTCGACCTTCTCGCCGCTGGCTTTTTCCACTGAAGGGTAACGGGAATAGATTTCCAACGCCGGACCAAGGCAGGCAAAGATGGCATCTGCGCCTACTATGCCTTCTTCGGCTAGGCGAGGCATCCATTCGTGAATGCGCTTGGGAAGTTCGGATAGGACATCGCGCCAATCGCCGATGTCATCGGTGCGGAGCGAGCCGTCTGGATTTTCACGTGGGCGGCAGACTAAGTGAATGGATGAACCGAGACGAGCCTGACCGATTGCAGAAACGCGGGCAGCTCGTTCAGTATCTATTGGCCACGACCCTGTGACAATCCATCCAGATTTCAAAAGTGACTCTAGTTGTGCTTCCCAACCACTTGTGGATTTGTGGGCAAACACAACGACACCCAATCCCTCTGGACCAACGACACGCCTCGTTTCGGACATAGCCAATGACATTTTAGATAAGTAGAAATCATTGTTTTTGATTCCTACTAAGCCGACTGGCGTGGGCTCAACAATAATTTCCTCTTCTTTTGGGGCTTCGTATTCGTTGAATTTCCAACTTAGACTACTGTCATGCGACAATGTCCGTTTAAGCCAAACATAAAAAAAGTCACTTAGATCCGCATAGCTAATCATGTCGTAATATGGTGGATCGGTAAAAAGTAATTGCGCACAATCATCCGACAATGGGTGGGATATTGCAGAAGCTCTTTGTGTAGCTCCGGTATTTGCAATACATTTTTCGTTTTCGATCGTTGAGCAGAACGCCTCTATGCCCGCATTCCAGTTTGCCCCAACTTCGTTGAACGGATTCGTTTCCATGAAATCCCACACCATAGGTAGTGCTTGACGGCCAAAAGTATGAACAACCCCCCGACCGCCGACGGAATTAAGGACGCATAGCGATGAGTTAAAATCAGCGAGACGATCAACAGCAAGAGCTAAACATGTCTTTATAGCATCCATTAACCCCCTCGGCTCTTCGAAGCCATTCGATATATCGAGTCGTGCAACGATCGTGGAGAGAGTTGAGAGGACCAACGCCTGGCGAGGGGTAAAAACATCACCCCATGTACTCAGGGATTTGGAAAAAAACAATTTACCCCAATATTGGATCAATAATGACATCCCATTTAGCCAATAGTCTTGATCTTTTTAATCGGCCTGCATATTTTTTCATTTCTTCTTTTGATAAACTGACTCCC
>PQXE01000054.1 GCA_003194495.1 Deltaproteobacteria bacterium | reverse complement strand
CCGATTTGCCCTCATCACGTATAGCCATTATACCTCTATCTCTCGGACGCAATCTTTTCACCTACTCGAAAATTGATCCGTTGCAGTGCTACTGGCTATCATCGAAGGTCAAAATTAGAATTGCTGAGCATTGGTAGGATGGCCTTGCCTTCGTCCTTTCGTTATTAAAGTAATCTGTGTAATCTGCGAAATCTGTGGATTAAAAAATGGTTAAAAATCATGGTCTACAAACTTTAAAAATAGGTCCGGTGGTTTTGCCCAACCCTGTATTCCTCGCCCCGATGGCAGGGATTACGGATTATCCTTTCAGGTGCCTTGCCAGATCCTTCGGGGCGGGATTGGTAGTAAGTGAAATGATATCTTCCCAAGCCCTTGTACGTAACAGCGTCCGATCTGTCCGAATGGCCAGCACTGCTGAAGAGGAATTCCCCCTGGCAGTGCAGATCTCAGGATCAGACCCGGTTGTTATGGCTGAAGCTGCCAGGATTAACGAGTCCCTTGGCGCAGCAATAATTGACATAAATATGGGGTGTCCGCAGCGTAAAATTGTAAAGACCGGGGCCGGTGCAAGCCTCATGCGTGATGAGGTCCTGGCAGGAAGGGTCATAGAGACAATTGTAAAAGCAGTAAGTGTACCTGTCACTGTCAAGATCCGTCTGGGTTGGGACCACAAAAGTATAAATGCAGCCGGAATCGCCAGAATCGCCCAGGATTCCGGCGCTTCCCTTGTTACGGTCCATGGCAGGACCCGCAGCCGGATGTTCACCGGAAAAGCCGACTGGCCGGCAATCAGAGAAGTAAAGGAGACGGTGTTTATTCCTGTAATTGCAAACGGTGACATCCAAAGTCCGAAGGATGCAAGTCTTTGTCTTGAGGTCTCCAGGGCGGACGGGATCATGATAGGAAGAGGTGCCCTTGGCAGGCCTTGGTTGTTCGATCAGACACTCCATTTTCTAAAAACAGGCGAGGACAAAAGACCTCCGGGCCTTGAAGATCAATATGCCGTAGCAAAAAAGCATTTCGAGTACATTGTTGACTTCTATGGATTTCCTGTGGGCTTGTGGCTTTCTCGAAAGCACCTGGCCTGGTACACCAAAGGCCTACACGGGAGTGCGCTATTCAGAAAATCCCTGAATAACACTAAATCAATTGATGAAATAAAGGAGTTGCTCAAACGTTTTTATGAAACCTTACTGACTACACCAATTATAGATAATGCTGAATTGTGGAAGGACATTTAAAAGACATATACCTTAATTTAACATTCAACATTATTCATTTCTTCAGACAGATCACCAGGGATCTCCTGAATAGCTCTCATTTCAGATGCCGCAAGGTTTATTGCCTGATCGACCTCCTCCGGCGGCAGGGCCTCCTCGTCTATAACCCGCAAATAACCATCTAGAACAGAGCGTATTTTATATGCAGCCTCCCTCTGAATATGTCTGAGCCCCATTATTCGCTCTTCCAATTGAACGGCCTCCTGATGGGCATCAGCAACTATACGCTCTGCATCCAGTTTTGCCCTCTCATGCATAAGCTCAACATCTTTTTCGGCCTGTGACCTCATTTTCTCCGATAACTTGTGAGCCGAGGTCAGGGCCTCCCTGAACTCCTCTTCTTTCTTTTTCATTTTTTCCAACTGGCTCTTATATGCAATCAACTGGTCCTTCAGGGCATTCTTCTCTTTAATCAGAGAAGTCATAATCTCACTTACTTTTTCAAGGAAGGAGTCTACTTCTTCAGGATCGTAACCCCGAAACCTGGAGCGGAATTCCTTTTCAAGTATTTCGTTTGGGGAGAGATTCATATAATACCTCTATGAAATCTGATAGGCCAACTGATGAAGTGTTGGTACGATAAAACTTCGTAAAAAGATTATTGCGATAATAATCACCATAGGGGTTAAATCTATTCCCCCAAACTGTAAAGGGAGTATGCGTCGAACCCGATACATTAAAGGTTCGGTTATGTTATACAGAAATCTTACTATGGGATTATAGGGATCAGGGTTGACCCAGGACAAGATGGCCCTGGCAATCAATATCCACATGTAGAGATTAAGAACAATATCGACGATGGTGGCGATAGAATGCATGAAATTGCTTAGAATAAACATACTGGTATCCTTAAAGAATTATGAATTAGAGACTGTTTTTCTGAATATACTTTTGCTCTTGAAGGCTTAATAGAGTTATCGGCTATCCACTTCGCCACCCTAAACGACAATTTGAATTCTAAATTTTGAATTAAGGTATATGTCTTTTAAATCTTCTTCCATAATTCAGCATTCAACATTATCTATAAAGGGGTGCATCTCACCCTTTGCCAAAAGGACACAGTGGATAATTACACGTCTTACAGCTAAAACATAGTCCACCATGGCCCAAAGCTGCAATCTTTTCCCGATCCATGCATTCCCCTGCCAATATTCTGGGGAGCACCAGATCCAATACCGTGGTGCGGAAATACATTGCACAGGCCGGAATTCCAAGGACAGGCACATCCTCGATATAGCTCACCAGAAACATGGCACCAGGTAAAACCGGACTTCCATACACTATGTCCGTTGCATCGGCTTCCCTGATTGCCACACGGGTCACGTCATCCGGGTCAACGGACATCCCGCCTGTACATAATATCAACTCGGCCCCCAGCCCAAGGGCTTTTTTTATCTCTTTCAGGATCATTTCCACATCGTCCGTGACCAAAGAAACCGATAGCACATCAACGCCGTAGTCCTTAAGTTTTTCCTTCATTATTGGGCCGAAGGCGTCCTTTATGCGACCCTCAAATACCTCTTGACCGGTAACTAAAACAGCTCCCCTTCGAATCTTCCAGGGCAGGACCCGGATGAGCCCGCCGGCATTTGAGGCGATGGACACTGCCTTATCCACCACAGGCCTGGGCACCACAAGCGGTATTGCCCTGCCTGCAGCTACAAGATCGCCCTTTTTGACCACTGTGTTATCATGGTAAGTGGCCAGCATCACCTCCCCAAGGAGGTTAAATGCCAATAAGTGCCGGCAGTCTATCTGCAACAGGCCTTCTGTCTCTGCACGAAAACCTACTTTGCCTTCAGATGGCTGGTTGTCATATTCAATGCCGGGGCCGGCTATGGCCTGTGCTATGGTAAGCGCTGCTTCATCTTCATGCAGTTCATTCCCTGAAAGCTCCAGCACGTAGATATGATTTTTCCCCATGCGCTGCAAGTGGGGTATGTCACTGTCCTTAATCACATGACCTTTTTTGAAGGCAGGACCCTTTTTCTCCCCAGGGATTATCTCAGTCATATCATGGGGAAGGACCATTCCTACTGCATTGGTTACAGGAACCATCTTTAAAGCCATTCGAATATCTTCGAGCCTCTCATAAGATTTTATAGTAAGCACCGTGCGCGCAGGCTCGACACAATACTTTACCGTCCCTCTCAACTTCCCTGCAGTCCTGCACATAGTCACCACAGGACTCACACTGCACCCTCCTGATTGGTCTTCCGGGCAGGTCAGAGGCAGGCACCTCTACTCTGACCTGCTGCACTTTGAAGAGTTCATCATCACTCATCAGCTTATATGCCTTTAATTGACGCTTGTACTTGTCCTCTATTTCCGGGCAATATTTCCGTGAAAGCTCTCTTGACTCTTCTCTGGCAACTATCCTGAAAGCCTTGCCGGTTTTCAGGTCCACAAAGGTCGTTGCCATTATCCCATAGTCCACCCACCTCAAAGAGCGTTTGCCAAGGGAACATCCGGTAACAGACTGCAAGGCATCGCTGGCACACCGGTCAATTTCCACATAGACCATAAAAGTCTTGCGGTCCTTACCCTTTGGATCATTTATGCCCAGCAGACGTAATCCCAGTATAGCGAGCCGCACCCCAAGGACCTGACCGGCACACAGATGCCCATGAATCCGGACAGATTCCCCCAGGAGTTCCTCAAATGGTCTTTCAAAAATCTTGGTTGTCGATTCCATCTTCCCCTTCCAGGTTTTCTTCTTTATAGTCAACCATAATAATACTGCAAGAAGTGATTCCACTCAAAATGCTGTGCGTGCAAAGTGCGAAATTTCCAAAAAATGAGAAGGGGGCTTGCGGAAACGTGGGCTATGGTTGGCCAACCCATTACGTTATCGAAAGAGAGCTAACGGTACTGTTCACTGAGATCATGCGCGTCGTATTTCTACCCGACAGGGGAGGGGAATAGAAAAATTTCCCTTACCCGATTCGGCAATTTGGTGAGATCAGATTTTTCTAAATCCAAAAAAATTGAATCTGAAAGATGGATCATACAAGACAATATCGATTACCTAATCCGGTGAAATCTGGAAAAGATTACTAGGAATTTCAATGGTATCTGAAGAGAACCTACAGACTTATATTGATACGGTACTTTCTTTGCAGCTAGTTAACAACATGAAAAAATTAAAGCCATATGCCAGCGCAAGTCGACGCGAAATACCAGAGATCGACTATGGCCCTGTTTTTTTACGAGAAAGGCAATTCTGATCCAAACAATTTTTTCTTTGAAAAACAATTTCTCAAGGGATAATCTGCTCGAAATTCCATCAAAATTCTTTCCTGACATAGCACCAAAAAAAAGCACCTACAGCAAAAAAGCCATAAGTGCTTGTATTCATTGGTACGCCAGGAGGGATTCGAACCCCCGACCTACGGATTCGTAGTCCGGCGCTCTATCCAGCTGAGCTACTGGCGCATGTGTGGGCTCTTTATAATGGATCAGGTGTCTTGTTGCAAGTCTATGAATTGCTTGACCGATGGGCAGACACCTCGAACAGGACACTCACGACAATTTGGTTTCCTGGCCTTACATATCTGTCTCCCATGGTTGATCAGGACATAAGTAATCTCACTCCAGTCTTTTTTTGGGATTATTGTCATGAGATCACGTTCTATCTTAATGGGATTGTCTTCCAGGGTCATGCCCAGGCGTTTGGCAAGGCGTTTTACATGGGTATCCACTGCTATACCGGCAATCACTCCATAGGCATTGTACAGTACAATATTTGCTGTTTTTCTCCCAACACCGGGGATTGTAACCATTTCTTCCATGGTCCTTGGAATCTCACCCTTGAAACGTTCTACAATGATCCTTGAAGCCGCTTTTATGTTCTTGGCCTTATTCCGAAAAAAACCTGTGGTTCTGATGAGTTCCTCCAGTTCTTCTATTGGGGCTTCAGACATACTCCTGAAATCTGGAAACCGTTCGAACAAAACAGGAGTTACCTGGTTCACTCTAACATCAGTGCACTGGGCTGAAAGGATGACGGATACAAGTAGTTGAAAGGGGTTCACAGACTTCAGAGCTATATGAGCATCCCCATATGTGGCCTCAAGTATTTCTATTACATTCAGTATTCGGTCTTTCTCATTCATGATTATACCGAAGTTTAGCGTTTAGCTTTGAAAAATCAGAGCATTACGCTTGTCAGGGCGGACAGCCTGATAATCATTAAACTCAGAGATCACAAGAAATGATCCTTTATGGACTTAAGTACTTGAAACTACAAGCAAAAGATTTCTCATAATAAATTGTGCAATATAGAACTATAACTTATGGATTTTATAGATATTTATCTAAAATTCTGCACATTGCTTCTTGAGAAAACATAGCATTTCTTGTGATCTCTGAAACTAATAGCTAACCGGTAATCGCTCAATTTAAGTTATACCGAAATACCCTATCTGCTGTTTCAGGACTAAAACCTCAATCGCCTCATCAAAGCATAACCCATTGTGATAAGCACAAGGTGCACCATCCAAGGCGCAAAGAACGCCGGAACAGTGCCGGTTGTACCCAAAGCAAGAGCAAAACTCCAGGTTACCCATGCGATAAAACCAATAGCCACTCCTAACCCCAGGCCAATTGAAAGACCTCCGCGATCCCTTGACATTGTGAGGGGTAATCCGACCAGAAGCAGAGTACATCCTAAAAACGGATACAAAATTTGCCCCCAGAATACAGTCTCTTGCTCTTTTGCAGAGTATCCGGACTTTTTCAGCCTTTGAATACTCCTCCAGAGGGAAACCATGTCCATCTGTGCCGGGGGTGTCTTAATAGCGACAAAGTCCTCAGGTGCCTCTGCAAGATCGAGATTCAAGGTCTCAAAGGTATCAACGGAATACGTGGATTCTTTCTCATTTCTCAATTTACGCAGTCCATGTTTAAAAATCCACTCATCTCCTGAATATATGGCTTCCGATGCCGCTACGAGTTGCTTAATCACATATTCTTTGTCATATGAAAACCACTGTACGTTTTTTAGCCTTTGGGCGTCGGGACTCCCGAGTTCTGTGGCCCATATACTGTTGTCGCCCAGATAAAAAAGCCTGTTTTCCTTTACTATCCCTCTTAGCGGCCTATTTTGGAAATCCATCTGCAATATTTCCTGGGCCCTCACTGTTGCTTTAGGTATGTAAAACGCCTGTAAAATGATCAGGATCGATGACAGAAAAAAAGCCGCAAGCAACAAGGGCAATATAACTTTCCAGGGTTTAACTCCAATGGAGCGCATAGCAAGTAGCTCCATATATTTAGATAGCAGCATGATACTGAGAAGCCCGGCAAGTAAAGTTGCCAGGGGTGTCAGCTCATAGAGAATGTGGGGTATTGATAGAAAAAAATAGGTCAGCGTTGAGGATAAAGGCGAATTCGCCTCAATCAAATCATCCAGCCTTTCAAATATCTCAATCAGGAGGTATATCCCCATAGATCCCATAAGGACCAGTGCAAAAAATGTAAAAAAATTACGGAGTAAATACCGGCTAAGTACACTCATACTAGCCTCTTAATGCCCCCTGTTTACACAATAGATATATCAAACCAACCATTATGCCGGCAAAGATCAGATTTGGCGCCCATATGGCAATAACAGGTGAAACTGAACCTGTATCGGCCAAGTTACCCCCAAAAGCCATGGAAAGATAGTAAGCAAGAAACGCGGCAAGGCCCAGGGCAATTCCTCCTGAAAGCCCGGTTTTCCCGAACAGTATACCCAGGGGAGCGGCCATAATGCCAAGAATCAGGGTGCCTAAAGGTATTGCCAGCCGCTCTTGAAGCTCGATGAGATAGCGCACTCTATGTTCGGCGGATGTGTCAGGATCTGAGGTGACCTTTATCAGGTCCGGCAATCCCAACTCACCTCTTTTTTGTTTGTGGTGTTCAGCGACCAGGCTAAGACGAAGGGCATAGGAGTCAAAATCAAGGGTATCGGTCTTTCTATAATCATCACTTATGCGGTTCAGTGTGCCGTGCCTCAGTCGCAAACCCACTGCCAAGCCGCCTGGCTGAGCAATAAGCTCTCCATCACGTGCCAGGATTTGGTTGGCCACCTGCTTTTTCCGGGCATCCCGTATGTAAACTCCCTTGAAACGGTGACCTTGATCCAGGCTTTCATCGACATACATGGTAAGCCCGGACATTGGGCTTAAAAAGGCTTTTTCCGGGATTCCCCTGGCCAAGCCACGTTCAGTTAATTCCCTAATAAAATTCTTGGATGCTGATTTTGCCTTTGGAATTACACTGGCTGACAAAAAAAAGCTTAGCAGCCAAGCTGTCATTGAGACCGCAATCACAGGCATGATGAGCTTTCTAATGCCTGCACCGCATGCAAATAGTGCAAGTATCTCACTGTCTCTGGAAAGACGCAAGAATCCCAGAAGTACACCTAACAACATGGCCATGGGAAACACAAGAGCCCAAAATGTCGGAAGCACCAAGATAATAAATCTACCCAATTCGGCCGGCTTTATCCCTGCCCTAAGCAGAGTTTCCAAAAGGGGCAACACACTACCCAGCAATAAAAGGACGCTCAGTGCGCAAAAGGAAAACAGAAAAGGCAGGGCCATTTCCCTCAAGAGCATTTTAGACAATATAGACATAGGACTCCATAAGAGAAAATTGAGGGATTGAAGAATTGAAAAATTGAAATCAATACAGTACCCTCAAATTCTCAATTAAAATCAATATCATACCTTCAATTCCTCAATTTGTGGCGAACAAGAAAATTATCCTCATTTATAACACATGATTTGTTCGGTTTCATGAAAATGAAGGGAAAAATACAGTGCACTAAAGGATGTTGTCTGAAAATCCTGCTCCATATCTGTGTATATCCACGGAAATCTGCGTAACTTCTCAATAAGTCCGGGCAATTTAAAAAATACTATGAAATCAACAAGTTGCAGGACGTAAAAATGAAGTTTTTTTCTTTGCAAATCACTTTGCACTATGCTGTCAAATAACGATATCCTGTGATATCAATAAGTTACTTATATTCACTATTTTTACAGAGTAACATTTGGGGCCCAATTTTCTGTACATAACCTATTGAAATCATTGACTGCCCGGACTTATTGAGAAGTTACAAATCTGCCTCCTATTCATTGTCTGACAATCATATTCAACGCCCATTTTTATCAACTTGACAGGGGCTAACTCCGAACTATATTTGAACTATACTCAACCATTTATGGTTCAACATGGAGGCTTACATGAAATCAATAACGATCCATGGACTTGAAGATCCTTTAGATACCCTAATTCGGGAAAAGGCGCGCCATCAAAAACTCAGCCTTAATAAAACCATCAAAAAACTTTTGGCGGAATCACTTGGTTTAACAACCAGCAATCACAAAGATCATCATCATGACTTTAGTGACCTTTGTGGAGTATGGACAGCAGAGGATATTGAAGAATTTACTGCAAACAGCAAGAATTTCTCCGAAATCGACCCCAAGGACTGGGTATGAACAAGATCATCCTTGATACAAATGGCTACACATCATATCTGGGCGGTGATAAAAAAATTCTCAAGGCCCTGTCAGGTGCTCAAATCACGTTTATGTCAATCTTCGTTCTTGGCGAGTTATATGTTGGATTTAAGGGAGGAAATCGTGAGAAGGAAAACATCAGGATACTTCGCACATTCCTCCAGAAACCAACAGTTACAATCCTGAACGCATCCAATGAAACTGCGGAAGTATTTGGAATGGTAAAAACTTCTTTAAAACAAGCAGGCACTCCAATTCCCATTAATGATGTATGGATCGCATCACACGCACTTGAAATTGGCGCTGTAGTTGTTACGTATGATAAACATTTCGCTATGGTTCCGGGCTTGCGCTTATGGTGCAACTTATAAGGTGATTGCAGAACATCCTTCTATGAGGAAGCCTTTGTCAATCCCCTTTTTTTAAACCGGACAATCCTATTTGTTTACAACATTCTCAATTTGCAATTCTTCAATTACAATCAATCTTGCTCTAATGGAAAAGATGGGATAAACAAGAAACAATACTACACGACACCAATTGCATTCTGTGCTTTGCAGGTGTCGTGTAGTCTGCGGAGAAATTATGCCCCATCGTATAGAAGTTGCATTAAAACTTCATCTTCAAGACCCGCAAGGTCTTAAGACCGCCAGGCAGTGTCGCGAGGACCTCAATCTGGAGGTCTCCGGCATCAGGACCATCAAGGCCTATCTTATCGATATCGACCTCTCAGAGGAACAACTGAGGGCAGTTGCAGAAGGTCCTTTTTCCGACCCGGTGATCCAGGTAGCGGCAATAAATCGCCCTCTGGCCCTGGAGCTGGCCAAGAAACGTGATTTCTCCTGGAACTGGCTGATAGAATGCGGTTTCAGACCGGGGGTTACGGACAATGAGGGCCGTACTGCAAGAGAGACCCTTGTGTTGGTTCTCGGTCGCAAACCGGGACTGGACCAAGGAGTGTACACCTCTACTCAGTACTGTATTAAGGGAAAACTCACCTACGATCAGGTAAAAAAGCTGGCAAAAGGGCTTCTTGCCAATGATCTGATACAGAGGACCATCATAGTCTCAAGGGATATGCTTGGTGAAGTTTGGTCTGAGCAACAGAGCCCTTTTTATGCGGTTCCCAAGGTTAGGGACAAGGCTTCAGTAGAAGTGAAGGAGATAGATCTCTCTGTGCTAACGGATGAGGAGCTGACAGCCATGTCAAAAGACAGGGTATTGGCACTCAATCTCAAGGAGATGAAACAGATAAGGGAGTATGTCCAACGGCCTGATGTGCAGGAAGCAAGGGCCAAAGCCGGGCTTACGGGACGACTTACCGACCTTGAACTTGAAGCACTTGCTCAGACCTGGTCCGAGCACTGCAAACACAAGATCTTTAACTCCATAATTAATTACAGGAATGAGAAAGGGGAAGAAACAGTAATTAAGAGCCTTTTTGATACTTATATCCAGGGAGGGACCAAGGAGATCCGCAGCAGGCTGAAATCCAATGACTGGTGTCTTTCCGTATTTAAAGACAATGCCGGTGTGATCCGATTCAACGATCGTTTTAATGTTGTTTTTAAGGTCGAGACCCACAACAGCCCTTCCGCTCTTGATCCCTATGGCGGTGCCCTTACAGGAATCGTGGGGGTAAACAGGGACCCGTTTGGGACTGGAATGGGGGCAAAGCTGATATTCAACACTAATGTATTTTGCTTCGGGCCTCCGGATTATGACATGCCCCTTCCCAAAGGACTGCTTCACCCCAAACGCATATTCGAAGGTGTACGGGAAGGTGTTGAACATGGGGGTAACCAGAGTGGCATCCCCACAGTAAACGGGTCTATTCTCTTTGACGAGCGCTACCTGGGGAAACCCCTAGTTTTCTGCGGTACAGGGGGCATCATGCCAAAGGAGATTTGCAACAGACCCGGCCAAGATAAAAATGCCCGTCCGGGAGACGCCATAGTCATGTGCGGCGGCCGCATAGGAAAGGATGGTATCCACGGAGCAACTTTCTCATCCGAGGAGCTGCATGAGGGGTCCCCGGCTACGGCAGTACAGATAGGAGATCCTATAACGCAGAAGAAAATGACAGACTTTCTCCTGAGGGCACGAGACCTTTGTTTGTACAGTTCCATTACTGATAACGGAGCAGGAGGTCTTTCATCCTCTGTGGGTGAGATGGCACAGGAGACCAACGGGTTTGAGCTCTATCTTGACAGGGCGCCATTGAAATATCCAGGACTTCAGCCATGGGAAATACTGCTTTCCGAGGCCCAGGAGCGGATGACCGTGGCAGTCCCCGTGGATAGACTGGACGAGTTTATGGGCCTTGCGGAAAAGATGGACGTTGAGGCCACGGTGCTCGGAAAATTCACCGACTCGGGAAAATTCCACTGCCTGTACCAGGGAAATACAGCGGCATATCTGGACCTGGACTTTGTGCATAACGGACTTCCCGGGCTTGAACTCACTGCAGTGTGGACTCCCCCCGTGCATGAGGAACCCGAGCTGCCTGAACCTGCAGATCTCGGCAGAGAGCTCAAGGCCTTGCTTTCTCGCTATAATGTGTGCAGCAAGGAGTATGTAGTCCGCCAGTATGACCATGAGGTCCAGGGAGGGAGCGTTATAAAACCTCTCACAGGGGCAAAAGACGACGGCCCGAGCGATGCCGCGGTCTTGAGGCCGGACCTTGAATCCTTCGAAGGCTTGGTGGTGGCCCATGGGATCTGTCCTCGCTACAGCGACATAGACACCTTTCACATGGTGTGCTGTGCGGTTGATGAGGCAGTCAGAAACGCCGTATCCGCAGGAGGCAGCCTGGATCTTATGGCCGGCCTTGACAACTTCTGCTGGTGCGACCCGGTCCGGTCGGAAAAAACCCCGGACGGTCATTACAAATTGGCTCAGCTGGTAAGAGCAAACCAGGCCTTGTACCAGATTTGCACTACTTATGGCGTACCATGCATATCAGGCAAGGATAGCATGAAAAACGATGCTGTTATCGGTGGGGTAAAGATATCCATCCCGCCTACCCTGCTATTCTCGGTAGTAAGCCGCATACAAGATGTGCGTCTTGCAGTGACCATGGATGCAAAACACCCTGGCGACCTGGTCTACGTGCTTGGAACAACTTATCCTGAGCTGGGTGCTTCTGAATACTACGCCAGGTATAATTATATTGGAAACAATGTACCGGAAGTAAGGATGAAAGATGCTCTGGCCAAATACCATGCCCTTTCAGATGCCATATATCAGGGCATTGTCTCATCCTGCCATGACTGTTCTGACGGTGGATTGGGGATTTCACTGGCAGAGGTCGCTTTCAGTGGTGACCTTGGTATGGTAATAGACTTAGGTGGTGTAATTGCCGAAGACGTCGACCGCCTGGACACATTGCTCTTTAGTGAAAGCCAGAGCCGTTTTATTGTTACCATTAGAAGGGAGCATCAACAGTCTTTTGAGAATACAATGGGAGATACAGGCTGTGCCATGGTAGGCGAGGTGATTAGAAAGCCTGCATTGACACTTGAATATTCAGGGGAAATAGTTGTAAATGAAAGCCTGAACTCCTTAAAAGATGCATGGAAAAGGCCCTTGGCCTGGTAGGGATTCAGAGCTTAATCCACCAGTGACAGATAACAAGAAAAATATTCTGTCAGAAGAGGCATTTCTCATACTTCACTCAGGAGAAATTCCAGAGGTCGCGTATCACGGCTCAATCCATTACCTTACTGAAGATCCTGAAGGGCCTTTGCTCAATATCGGACCGCAAGATCTCATATCCCTTGAGAAGGCCGTTGTTCAGCGCTACAGGGCTATTATTCTGAGAGACGTCACATCTGAAAATCGGGACAGGAGTATTTACAGAGGACTGAAGAGATGTGCGGCTAACTGGAAGCGCCTTGTAAGTTTTTCCGATAAAAGAAGTACAGACATTTCCTCCATACGCAAAGAAGTGACTGATGCCTTGAAGGACTTTTTGAGGCAGGAAATCATGGACGTAAGCTCAGGCAAAAGAAAAACCTGTATAAATTGCACTTATTCCGTATTGACGGAATTTGCATACAGCCTGGGCTTGTCAAGGGATGATCTGCCGGCGAAGGAAAGGATTGAGGGATTGAGGGAACTATTTTTTTGTAATTCAGAAATTGAGGATTGAAGGTAATATAGTGATTAGAATTCAGAAATTGAGGTTATCGTCTTGGTTTTAATTCCTTCAATTCCTCAATTCTTTAATTCCTCAATCCAGTACTTATGAATAACAGCCGCGACAACAACAAGTTAGTGACTTTCCTGGCCTTGGGGCTTGCAGGGCTGATCCTTGCCCTGGGGCTGAGGCTCTTTCTGCCGTTCTTTGAACCGATAGCCTGGGCCATTATATTGGCCCTTTTCTTTTACCCGATATACAGATGGATAAGACGAACTCTTAAGGTATCTGAAGGCCTGGCGTCTCTGGGGATGTGTATTCTTATAATCGCTTTTATCATAATTCCGGTCTTTGCACTTTTGGGAAGCCTGACTACCGAGGTAATAAGAGTATATACCGAGGTACAGGAGGACCTCCATACAGGTGATTTTAACATAGTGCCGGATAAGGACAAATCTCCCATACTTAACAAGACAGTGACTAACGCCCTTGATATCCTTAAGACTCATGAGACAAGGGTCAAGGAAATACTAATTGATCTCTCAAAAAAAATGGGTGAATTTTTCTTGATGCAGGGGACAGTGATGTTCAAAAATGTAGCCAGCATCATCTTCAAGGCTGCCCTGATGCTGATAACACTTTTCTATATTTTTAAAGACGGGGAGCGAATGCTTCAGACCCTTAAAGACCTGTTGCCTCTCCCAAGGCGTGATGTGGAAAACTTTATAAACGTCATGGATGACGTCTTGTCTGCCACCCTTTACGGGAACCTGCTGAACGCAGTTATACAAGGGAGTCTTGGCGTCTTTATCATGTGGTCGCTTGATTTCTCTGCTGCTTTACTCTGGGGCATGATAATGGGGTTTACCACCTTTATACCAATGATAGGACCAGCCCTGGTGTGGCTCCCTGCCACAATCTACCTGTTCTTAGCCGGATTCTATCTTAAGGCCGCAATACTCCTTGTTTTTAGTGTACTGATAATCAGCCAAATAGACTATTTCCTGAGACCCCTCTTTATTAGCGGCAAGACCCAGATACACACCCTTATCCTGTTTTTCAGCATACTGGGAGGGCTTAGCGTCTTTGGTTTCCTGGGATTAATACTCGGGCCGATACTGATGGCCCTGTGCGTATCTATTCTCGAACTCTATCGTCTGAATTCCCTTGGCCGGACACCGCAGCAAGGAGCATGAGTATCTTATAAATGAGCAGTGAAAAACCAGGTTATCTGAGATTACTTGAAAGCGGAGAGCTGGAGCGACGGGCCGACAGGGCTTGGGAATCTATGTCTTGCTGTAAGCTCTGTCTTCATCGTTGCAAGGTAAACAGACTTGAAGGCGAGCAGGGGTTTTGCAAGATCACCGACCAGGCAATAGTTGCCGGCTATGGCCCACACTTTGGAGAAGAGGCCCCTTTGGTGGGTAAAAAAGGATCAGGAACAGTCTTTTTCTCCTGGTGCAACTTGAGGTGTCTATATTGTCAAAATTACGAGATAAGCCACTTGGGGACCGGCCAGGCAGTATCCACTGAGGTCCTGGCCTTTTGCTTTCTGTCCTTACAGAAAGACGGATGCCACAACATAAACTTCGTAACGCCATCCCATGTAGTGCCTTTTATATTGAAGGCCCTGGTGTTGGCTGCCAGGGGAGGGTTGTCCATACCTCTTGTTTACAACACCGGTGGATATGATTCTATCAGGACTCTACGGCTACTCGACGGAGTAATAGATATTTACATGCCGGACTTCAAATACTGGGATAAAAACGTGGGTAAGCGTCTATCAAATATAGCCCGCTATCCTCATGTGGCAAAGAAAGCCATCAAGGAGATGCACAGGCAGGTGGGAGACCTGATAATAGGCCCTGACGGGGTTGCGAAAAAAGGTCTTTTGATAAGGCACCTTGTCCTGCCCGGGGAACTGAGTGGCACGAGATCCGTACTGAAGTTCATTGCTGAAGAAATTTCTCCAAATACTTACGTAAACGTTATGGACCAGTACAGACCATGCGGCACGGCACATAAATATCCCCCCCTGGATCGCAGGATTACACCGGATGAGTATGCTGAGGCATTAAGGGCCGCAAGGGATGTCGGACTCAACAGGCTTGATAAGCGCAGATGATAGTCCCGACTGGAAAAATCTTTGCCATAGGTGATATCCACGGTTGTCTTGACCAACTAAAGACCCTCTTTGGCAGGATTCAATTAGACTGGAACAAGGACCTGATGGTCTTTCTTGGAGACTATGTGGACCGCGGACTGGATTCTCGAGGGGTAATAGAGTTGTTGCTCGATCTAAAGAAAGAACATCCAAATCGGCTAATATTTCTAAAGGGAAACCATGAATGGATGTTCACGCAGTTCCTCAAGGGCGAGGACCATAATTTATTTCTTCCAAACGGTGGCAGAAAGACCCTTGAGAGTTATTCGGTTGAAAAGGGTAAAATAGATATACCTCAAAGCCACCGGGATTTTCTTGATCACCTGGATTTGTATTTTGAGACCAATGATTATATATTTGTACATGCAGGCATGAGACCCTATATCTCTATTTCTGAACAAAGCCCTGAAGACCTGCTCTGGATCAGGTCACATTTTCTGAAATCTTCTTATGACTGGGGTAAAAGGGTCATTTTCGGTCATACACCGTTTTCTGTCCCATTAATTGAGGCCAATAAGGTAGGTATTGATACGGGTGCGGTTTATGGTGGAAGGCTTACTTGCCTGGTACTCCCGGATCTTGAATTCATATTTGCGTAGAAGGAATTGAAAGAGACCTATGGTTAGAGAAAGAAAGAAGAGTTGGAAAGAAATAGACAAGATGCACAACAGGAGTGGGAGCACAGGACACCGACAGGATGAGCGCAGCAATCTTGAAAGGGCCCTTGAAGACCCAAGGATGAAGGAACGCTATTTACAGGAAGCAGAAAAGTTGTTTATGGGTGCAAAGGGACAGCCACAACATTCTAAAGACCTCATGGCCATACATGAATCCTATGGCAGAAGGAGGTTCCTGTCTACTGTTAGATACTATGTGGACGCTTACGGGATGCCGAATGACTGGGGTACATTGCTTCTGATTCTGGATATCAAAAATGATTCAGAATTAGTATGTAAGGCTATTAAAGGCCTGTGTGAACTTGTTAAAGAAAAGGGAACTGTTGAACGGCAAGGCCTTGAGGGCAAATTGAGAGTACTGAGCCTTACCGCCAGGCATGCGGAAATCCGGGATACTGCTGAGATACAACTCACAGAGCTTTTTTGAAAAATATGCCGGATGGAGCAGCCAACTCCTGGGCCGGTCTTCTTGATGACTTTATGGCCCGCCTTTCTATAGACCGCGGGGTTTCTTCCAGCACCCTGGATGAATACAGCCGTGATCTTTTAAATTTCGTTGATTTTGCAGACAGACAAAAACTCGCCGGTCCGGACAATGTAAGCCCCAGCGACATATTGGCCTGGCTAAAGTCACTTCGGGATTCCGGCCTTTCTCCCAGGACCACTGCCAGAAAACTTTCAGCCCTCAGGGGTTTCTTTCGTTTTCTGGTGGAAGAACACAGCCTGAATTCAACACCTCTTGCCGCAATCAATAATCCACGAATAGGAGGCCACCTCCCCGAGGTGTTGTCGGTTTCCGAGGTTAAGACCCTGTTGGAACAACCTGAAGTAAGTAAGCCCGCTGGTTTGAGGGACAGGGCACTCCTTGAGCTTACTTATGCGTGCGGGCTCAGGGCCTCTGAAGCCGTGGGATTGAAACTTAACCAGATAGATATGAAGGTTGGCTATCTGAGGATACTCGGCAAAGGAAATAAAGAACGCATAGTGCCGGTGGGAAAGATGGCTATAGAGTGGCTAGGCAATTACCTCAAGTCCAGCAGACCCAAACTTTTGGGCAAAAAGGCCAGTTATTTTGTATTTGTCGGCAGGGCAGGGAAGCCCATTACAAGACAGAGGTTCTGGCAGCTATTCAAGGCCTATTCCGTATCAGCAGGCATTAAAAGCGAAGTATCTCCCCACGTGCTCCGCCATTCCTTTGCAACGCATCTCCTGGAAGGTGGAGCGGATCTGAGGGTCGTGCAGATGCTCCTGGGCCACAGCAACATCAGCACTACCCAGATATACACCCATCTCGACCTTCAGCATCTGCGCACCATCCACCAGAAATACCATCCCAGGGGCTGAAGCTTCCGTTAAGCCGTTCCAAGAAATACCCCCTGCCCGTGAACGGTTACGAATCGCCGCGGATCAGTCGCGAGCACGTAGGCAAGCTTGCTTGCCTGCGCGCGCAGTCGACTGCATTCGCTGGTTGTGAGGCGCGGAGCGCCTCGCAGCCGGCGGATGGCAATCCGCGGCGATTGTCGAGGACGCGCAGCGTCCTCGACAACAAGTGGATGGATGGACGTCAGAATGCCGCTCACTGTTTTTGGGACTCTTCATGAGATACGCTGTTTCTTCGTATGATTTAAAATCATTAAGTGGCGGAAGCTCTTCAGCAAGTCTTTTGACGACTTTCCTTAGTTTGGCGATATCCTTACCACGCTTGGCCATCCGTTTTACATCACGGGAAAACTGACGCGTCTGAGATAGTCGCCTCATGTCTCCCAGCTATGGAACATCTCATCCAGGGAACCGAACTCCGTAAGCTCCTCCCCTCGCCGGCTTTTTGCAATGGTCTCTTCCGTGACCTCATTGGGGATCTCGACCATAAATGGAAGTCCGTCTCTCAACGAGATCTGAGTGTAAAAAATACGAATGGCTTCAGTTGGTGTGATCCCAAGGCGACGGAGGACGCTTTCAGCTTTCACCTTGGTCTCCGGCTCGATCCTTGCGTGTACCACTGCTGTCTTCATGATGCTATTCATATCACATATGCAACACAGATTCAAGGTCACCGGCGACTATGGTACAACACACGTACCCCATCCCATTACTTAGCTTAAGACTATTTTCTGATTCATGCTAACCTACTGATATATCGTTATTTTGATGAATTTTGGCAGGGCTGTTGTCAACGTAGCCATTCTTAATAGTCGTTCGATTTTTCTGGTTGTGTTTGCCCTTTTCTTTTTTTCTCCCCCTGAAGTTTTTTCAAATTAGACTTGCGCTCTTTTGTGAACGTCGGTAATATTAGTATTACTTAAAACAAATGACGTCAAGTACGACGGTGCCACATGGACAAGCAGCAACGTAAGCTTATTTTGGAAACGATGGAGACAGTCCTTGAACTGGAGTTAAGAGCGATTCGTCAGGCGCTTGGAACGGATAAACCTCAAGCCGGTGCAGTACGGCAGAGAGGAAGAAAACGTAAGTCGCTGGCAGATCTCTCTGTAGAGTTATTTACAGACAAACAGCGTCCTCTACATGTTGATGAACTGGTTGACCTGCTGAGAGAATGCTATGGACGTGTGACAGACAGGGACTCACTCTCCAGCGTACTGGCCAAGAAGGCCAAACAAGGCGTATTAGTTCGCCGTGTATCCCGGGCAACCTTTGAACTTCTGACATAGACAGAGGGAGGAAGCTATGACGGAATTCGATGCCTTTCTGGATAAAATGCGGGTCAACAGGGCAGATCATCTCCATAGTTGCTTCAATGCCCTGACGATATGGGTTGTTTTTCTCCTTTGTCTTATCGGGTGTACATCAAACGAAACTCCCCAAATTGAAACAAAGGATAACACAATAAAATCCGGGGACAGCAGGCCGGTAGTTTGCCGTCTCAAGTGGCTTTATAACACAAGCGTGGCAGGAGAAATCTGGGCCCAGGAATCGGGCATATTCAAGGCCCAAGGCCTCACAGTGAAACTTCGCGAAGGCGGTCCGGAACAGGATGCCATAAAGGACCTTGAACTTGGAAGGGCCCATTTTGGAGTGGCCTCGGCAGATCAGGTGATCCGGGCCGCCGCCAAGGGAGCCGATGTGGTGGTACTCGCCCAGATATTCCAGGTCAATCCCCTTCAGTGGATCTATGCCAAGGACAAGCGGGCCATAGCAAAACCTCAGAACCTGAAAGGTCTTTGTGTCGGCGTCACATATGGCGGTAACGACGAGTCCATATTGTCGGCCCTTTTGAGAATGTACAAAATCAGGCCGGATGACCTGGAGCTCTATGCTGTTCATTACGACTTCAACCCCTTTTGGAAAGGCGAGGTCGAGCTTTGGCCGGTATATCGTAATACTCAGGGGATAATCCTCCAGGAAAAAATGGCGCAAACAGGAAAATATGCTGGCTTTTTCAACCCCAACACCTTTGGAATTCGATTCGTGGCTAATTCCCTCATAACCTCAAAAAAAGTCTACAACGAGCAGCCACAACTGGTCCGGGTTTTTACTGAAGCCGTTCTGAAAGGCTGGAAAGATGCAATGGACTCAGAACTTGAACTCAAGGTGGCTGAAGCGATTCACAGGCTTGATCCGGAGACCCCTGTCTCTGTTATACAGCAGCAACTTGCTGAAACCAGGGCACTTGTGGTCCCTGAAAGCCCCGAGGCCATCGGGACCATCGACACCAAGGCATGGAAACAGACCGCGGATATACTCATAACACAGGGCATGATCTCCCAGGAGATAGATATCACCTCTCTGCTGGCAGGACCTCCTCCTTGAGCATGCAGCCTTCGGGAATCTGAAGTGAGAAAAGGTTGCATCCCCTGTAACCGTTCACACTGCCTGGCATCTGACAGGGTTTTGCAGGGTTTTATTGGAATATCCATTTTTACCAGTCCTTTGCCCCTGGTTTTCCCTGACCCGATGTGGTCCACCAGTCGTATGCCGCAAAAAAGCAGGCTCAACATCTTGTCATCCACAAGACCGGTTACCGGGACTATATGAAAATGAAAGGTATAATCCGAATGCTCAAGATCGTGCAGAGCCACGATTTAGAAATATGCTTTATTTTCAATAGGTTATAAATAGGCCCTTGATTCGCTTAATCACGTAGATTGGGTTGAGAGACGGAGCCCCGAAACCCAACAATAGCTTAATATCGTTGAGTTTTGCTTTCCGAAACCCAACTTACCAAAAGTGGCCGAAGTGAAAACCAGAACATAATCAAAGTATTAGCCTGAAGTTCCCTGGGCAAAACAACAGTAATCTATTGATTTCAAAATAAATTTTTAAAATCTTGGTGTGCAATTACTGACTACACTTAATTTCTCAATATTGTCAGCAAGTTATTTAATTTAGAAATACACACATTTTTTTATTAAGTCAATCTTTCTTGGCCCCAATTTGAGCGATATTCCTCCCAAT
>PQXE01000053.1 GCA_003194495.1 Deltaproteobacteria bacterium | reverse complement strand
CGATTTTTACCGCCTCTTCATATCCATCAATCCTTTTGTCTATTACCTCATCACTTCTGGCAGAATCGAGCTTCTTGTAGCAATCGAATTCCTTTTGAATGGCTTTATATGCAGCCGCTTCCAGAATATTAACCCATTTGCCGAGCTGATGCGCGATTGCATGGTAAGTATCCGGTTGTCTGATAATATCGGCCAAAGCCTCTTTTTGGGCTGCGCACAAACCCCTACCTTCATCAGTAACCAAGTATGTTGCAAGGTAGCCATTTTTTTCCAAACATTCCCAATGGTTTTTCCAGTCCTCAACTTTTCGCGAATCGGCCAACTCTATTCTCAGGGTTGCCGAGCTGATCGGGTCGACAGTCACCAAAATGGGGATACTCTTTGCAAAGATTTCGTCACTTAAGAAAACAACTAATTTGACTTCATCATTGCTGGTTGTTACCGTGTTTGGCAATAAGGAACCAACATGCTGTAAATATTGACTAATTGATCCTATAGAGGCATTAGGTATCTCGAAACGTTTCATGATCGTGGATACTGCTTCAATACTGCATCTACCCTCCAACCTCAGGGACAACATGTAATGATATGGCAGTTCTTCAACGATGGCAGGTTTGGAAACGTTATCCCCGAAAACGGTTAAACTTGTTTCGTGTAACGTATTCGCCAGCATATAAACGAACGTGCGGGAAATTATAAACTGTCGTGACAGTTCGGTTATTTTCCCCCAGGTGCCCATCGTTCTGGCCGTGAGCGCCATGAATGCTATATATAGCCGTACTGAAGCTGTTAGGTCATGACGTCTCACAAATTTATTGCCACGGGGTATCATGTTTTGTTTTCCTAAATTATGAGATTTTAAAGAACCGAATTTAGATCTAGGCATTTTTCCCCCTATGCTCAAATTATTAATATCCGAGCATAGGGTACACTCGAAAGATGGCAAAGTCTATAGTAAAGTTTTGGGCATGCTTCACGACAAGTCAAAAGTAGTTTACACTTTGTTGGTCTTGTATTTTGGCAGTGAATTTTGAAACTGGAAATTGGAAAAAAACAAAGATATAGAGGTGCATTACCTAATTTCTAATTTCCAGTTTCGACATCGACATTCAATTCGATAATACACGCTTTTTTGGGAAAAGTGTAAACTGGTGAATGAAGGATGCCGATGGATTTAGTTGTTATATGCGAGCATTGATAGAATCCTACCACAAAATCAAGGTGTTCTCCAAAACAGGGAAGCCGGGTCGTCCTAAAGATCCAATCAAAGAACCTCACCCGGACTTGGTTTATGGACAGGTGATTAAGGAAAGGAAAGGGAGTAGGATAATCGGAGTAACCTACCGCATCAAATGTGGAGCAAAACGATTGGCCCAACTGGGGCTTAAAATCAGCACCACCCTGTTGGAAAGGCTGAACCTGACTCTCCGTCAATCCTTGGCTCCATTGGCGCGAAAAACTCTTGGCTTCAGCAAGGAAAGAAAAAATCTCAGGAAACAGATTGTTTTCTTTCAAGCCTTTTATAATTTTGCTCGACCTCATATGAGTCTCCGGGAAAAGGTCTCTGAAACCACTAAACCCTTTGAACAAAGATGGGCCTCCAAAACTCCGGGCATGGCCGCAGGGCTTACTGACCATGTCTGGACGTTTAGAGAGCTATTAACCGTCAAATTAGCTCAGGCACCATAATCAAAGTATTAGCGGAAGAGCATCCCTATTTGCACAATATCGAAAAAGATTAACACCGGCTATCAACCCAATCGGATCCGCCCTCAAGTATCTCCCAATCCCCGGCTCATAATATTTATGCCAGTTATAATGCAGTCCAGTCTCCTGATCTTCGTATTGGCCCGGAAACCTGAAATTATTCGAACTGTGCAATTGTTATCTTAGCATATTTCGAGTTCGCGAGAGGAAAATTTACAGTTGGGCCTGAAAGGCAATTGAGCAGATATGGAATCGTGGCAGTAGAGATTTGGGATTTCGACATAGAACGGATTTGGGATTGACCATAGAAAAGGACTAGACAAATGTGAAAGGATCGTGGAGAATATGGTGGACTACTTGAATTTGCAGCAAATGGGAGGCCACCAGATGGGAAAGTACAAGATCTAAGGTAGAAATAGTGGAGACCGATGATTTGGAGGTTGGTAGCCTGACGAAAGGCAAAGATGGCTCTTTTGAGATAAATATCAATGAGGTAGATGCGATAAGCATAGACAAATGTGAAAAGGCACTACTGCGAGCCAATTATCCGGCAATAAGGGAAGCGATTTCCAGTCATTTGTCAGAGGTATCAAAAAAAAGTCCTTGAGAAGTGGAAGAAGGAAGAGCTGAGGGTTACAGAGCATCCGTATCAGGTAGATGGAAAGGTTGGGAGGTTTACATTTACGACTCATGAAATAGAGCGAGGTGGGCAGGTAATTTATAGTACAGCAGGATCGGTATTTCCTGAGAGGGCCGGAAGGGAATGGTACAAAACATACGGCTTTAAGGAGATAGCGATGATTTATGGATCAACGGAGGTGTCATATAGAAAGGCATCTAAACTGATTAACAAGATAAGGTATCAGGAGGGAGCGATACCGGTCAGGACGCTTCGGCACAATACAGAGGCAGAGGGGGCAGAGGTAATTGATTTTAGGGAGAGAATAGAAAGATTGACAGTCTTATCAGGACATTCATAGGGTACGGGGTTCTTCCTGACCTCCGCCTTCTCTTACCACGACAAACTGCATTCTTCAGTGGCCTTGCTAATCTCCTCCTCAGATAACAATATCGGCTGCCTTACATATCTCTTGCCAGCATCTCCTGGTATCCCCTCCTCAGTAAAATCGTTTCTCTCTAAAATCCATGCTACCTTAGATGGCGTAGTGACCAAAAAACAAAAAGAAGAGCGATCTGGTAAGGGAAAAACGCAGGACAAGGAAAAACGATCAAGAAAGCAGGTGAACAATACGGTAGCTCATATTGAGAAGGCGAAGAAGGGTTATGTTATAAATGGTCACAATACAGTTTCTGTTTTGCGCTTGATAATAGGTTTTTTGCTTAACACTCGACTTTGGCCATTTTTAATTCATGGTTGTTGGGCTAACTTACTGAAATTATTATATCTAGCTTGAATTGGATCAAATCTACCCATAAAAAATCGGGGTATGAGTGCTTGTAATTTCCAAATCGTGCAGCTAACTCCTTGATTTTTCTGGTTTTATAATAATCGAAAAATGGCCAAAGTCGAGTAACAATGACTTAATGAAATATCGACTTCAGTTTTTTGTAGATGGCCAGAAGTCATTGCAGGATGGGATATTCAGAGCTTTTTCCTGGTTTAGCGACATTGGATTGATACTGGATTGGTATCATTTAAAAGACAAGTGCAAGAGAGAGTTAAGCATGGCGATGAAGGGTCGTCATATACGCAACACTGTTCTCAGCGAATTAATGCCGATTTTGTGGTATGGAATGACAGATAAGGCAATAAAATATTTAGAAGAGTTACAAGAAGGCTTAATAAAGGACAGGAAAGCATTAACGAGGTTAATCAATTACATAGATCGAAACAGGGAGTTCATTCCGTGCTATGGAATAAGAAAGAAGCTTGGGCTTCGCAACTCAAGTAACACTGGGGAAAAGATGAACGATCTTATCGTATCCCACAGGCAGAAACACGATGGCATGAGTTGGTCCGAGTCTGGCTCAGTATCACTGGCATCAATTGAGGTATTGAAGAGAAACAGGGAATGGGCAAAATGGTTTGATGAAGGCGATCTGGAATTCAAGTTGGCTGCATAGAGGCGATCCTGAGGCATTCTTGAGATCGCTTCGCTGATGCACACATCGATTGCACAGGTCGAAACTTTTTGGCGTGGATGGCCGATTCCCATGCCTCTCTCTCAAGGACCCGCCTGATGTGGGGATCATCCACCTCTTCCGCTTCTCCGCCATAATGGGGGATCAACTTCTCCTCATACTCAATGTAAGACCTGAGTATGGTTGCACGGCTGGTTGGATCATAGGGATACGGAGCCGGTGTGAAATTGGGCTCGCCTCCCAGTTTGCCTATGATCATCCCCAGCCAGTGAAAATGCCACATCTCCTCCCTGGAGATGGAAATCAGGCTCGCACCCAGAGGCGTATCTTCTCCTTCCATATAGCCATGAACTAAATAACGTATGATGGCCGCATGCTCATCGGCAAGATCCCTGTTCAACCTGTCAATTAAGGCCTGTTTCTCCATGAGTAACTTCTCCTTACGGTTTTGTTCTGCCTTTATCAATCTACTTTAAAAAATTTCGTAACCGTTCACGGGATTACAACGCCAGTTTTACGGCAACTCACCGAACTGTAAGCATTTACAGGGTACTGCAGATGCGAGGCGGAGGGTACGCAGACGTACTCCCTGTACTTCAAGTGCCCGACAACAAAGCAGATGCGGTGCCCTGTGAACGCTTACAAAAAATCTTTGGAGGATCCTCCCATGTGTTCACTACAAAATAATGAGATACGTCGTCTTTTGATCTTATCAGGTTTCTGCCGTGAGACCAGTTATTTCCCCATTCCAGGTACAGGGTAACCGCCTCTTCAGGTATCATGTCCCAATCTATTTGACAAGTGCCAAGGTGATGTGTCACCTGATGTTTGGCATATTGGCACTAACCGTTTTTCTGCACACTGAGTTTTGCAAAAAGCTCGGCTATTAGCGCTTAGCTGTTAGCTTGTACGCCGGCAAGTCCTTGGGTATATTGGTTGGTTAAGCGGTTATAGTCATCACTTTTGTTGGGTTCACCTGACTTAATAGAACCTCAACGCACTGAGATCACCGCAAAATTAGCGAACCCAACAAAATTAGGTGAATAGACTGAAGACTGTTAGATCACTTCAGCCTTCAGCCTAACGACCTTTAATAATCTAAAAAAGGAGATCTTATCATAATGGAACGTACATTATCTATCATCAAGCCGGACGGCGTGTCTCGGGGCTTTATCGGGGATGTCATCAAACGATTTGAAGGTGCCGGGATTCGGATAGCTGCCATGAAAATGATATACTTAAGCAAAAAGGAAGCAGAAGGCTTCTATGCAATTCATAGAGAGAGACCTTTTTTCCAAAGCCTCACTGATTTCATGTCCTCCGGACCAATAATAATCATGGTCCTTGAGGGTGAAGACGTAATCCGGCACAACCGGGAGCTCATGGGTGCCACAAACTACAAAGAAGCAAAACCTGGGACTATAAGGGCTGATTTTGCCACGGACATTGAAAAAAACATAGTACATGGCTCCGATGCCCCTGAGACCGCTGCCACAGAGATAGCCTACTTCTTCAGCAGTTTGGAAATAGTGGGATAGTCAAAGAATAACGAATGGAAAGAGATCTCATCGCTAAAATACAACGTCTTGCAGGAGTACCAATAAGGGATCCCTCTGTATTGGTAAGCATAGGCGATGACTGCGCCGTGGTAGCCCCAAGTCCTGACTGCCATCTAATAATCACCACGGATACACTTGTTGAGTCAATTCACTTTGACCTTGACTATTTTGATCCATGGCACCTGGGCAGAAAGACAGCGGCGGTTAATTTGAGCGATGCAGGGGCCATGGGGGGACATCCCCGATGGGCCTTTCTAAACCTGGCTGTGCGTCCGGGAATGACTGACAGGTTTTGGGACAGTTTTTCTAAAGGACTGCTATCACGACTATCCGAATATGGAGTAAGCCTGGTCGGAGGAGATACTGTAAGCGCCCCGAACAAGCTTTCACTCAGCCTCACCTTGATTGGAGAAGTAAAAAAGGGGAAATGGCTGAGCCGTAGTCGTGCACAGCCGGACGACCTGATCTACTGTTCGGGTAATCTGGGAGAAGCTGCCGCCGGGCTTGAGTTGTTAAGGAAATATAAAGAAAGGAGGAGTCCCTTTAAAGGTCGAAAAGGGACAGGGATATCAAGGGCTGTTCTAAAACGTCTTGTAAACAGACATCTGGACCCTGAGCCCCGTGTGACGCTGGGACAAGCCCTGGCTGCAAACGGTATGGTTCAAACTGCCATAGACGTCTCTGACGGCATTGCCACAGATCTTGCCCATATATGTAAAAACAGCAGAGTCGGCGCCGAAGTCCGGGCAAGGGAAATGCCGGTTTCCAGGGCCTTAGAAAGAACTTCAGGGATTTTGGGAATATCGTCCTTAGATCTTGCCCTTACGGGAGGCGAAGATTTTGAGCTCTTGTGGACCGTGTCACAAAAAAATGAGCCTGAAGTACGAAAAATTGCCGCAAAGATTCTTGGGTACAGGCCGTTCCGAATTGGAAAGATAGTACAGGGTAATAGGGTAATTTTAAAAACGTCTCAAGGCACAAAAGACATTACATATCAGGGTTATGAACACTATTTTAGGCACTTTTAACTTTATTTAGGCACTTCAAACTCAATTAGCTTGAAAATCTTCTACCTGCAAATACTCAATCACACCTTGAAGGTCCAGGGACAGTGGGAAAACGGCTTTCTTGTCCGCATCAAGCTCGATTTCGCCGGCAAGCCAAAAAATTGGGCTTCTTCGCCTCTTATTCATAAATTCATAGGAATCCTTGAGGGAAAGTTAAACAGGTCATCAATACCATTTAAGGCAAAGGGAACAGCTTTTCAGAAAAGAGTATGGGATGCCGTCTGCCGTATTCCCCTTGGAGGGCTGAAATCATATAGTGAGATGGCTTCTGAAGTCGGTTGCGGTTCGCCCATGGCAGTGGGACAGGCCCTCAAGGCTAACCCGCTGCCCATTATTATACCCTGTCATAGAGTGGTCGGGAAAAAAGGAAACCTTGTTGGTTTTTCATGTGGTCTGGAGATCAAAGCACTTTTACTGCAATTTGAAGCAAATAAAAAAAATGCCGATACAAATAATAGGTAATCTTTTAATAATTTGGGGGAGCGGCCGACATGTTAAACGAATTTGAAACGCCTCAGCCCAAGCTGATCACTCACATCCTGGAAATAATTAATAGCGCTATCCTTGTGGTGAACGCCCTTGACCGCATAGTATTTGCCAACAGCAAGGCTGTGATGATGTTCAAGGCGGAGGAAAAAGAACTTGTGGACAGTCCCCTGGCTGAAATCTTTATGCCGGAAGACCAGGATATGCTTCTCCACAACATTCTCAAAATCACCCGGTCCCAAGGTGAATTCGAAGGAGAGGCCATGCTCCACAGGCCGAATGGCTCCAGATTCATGGGACTTCTGTCAGCCTCATCCTGGCAATGGGAACAAGGCGTGGGAGTAGTCATAACAATCCATGACATAACCAACCTCAAGAAAATTGAGTGGGAACTAAGAAGGTCAGAGCGCATGGTCTTTCTGGGGCGGATGTTGAACGATATCAGCCACCAGATCCGAAATCCGGTACTAACAATCGGGGGGTTTTCAAGACGTCTTGCCAAATCGGATATCCAAAAGCCTGAACATATTCAAGCCATCATGGACGAATCAGCCCGTCTGGAACTCCTGCTGAACACTCTCAATGAATTTATCCAGTTGAATAGACCAAAATTAGAGCCTCTTCCTGTTAAATATTTGATCGAGAATATTGAATCTCATCTGATCGGCCTTGCCGAAGGCCATGGGGCAAAATGGATTTCCAAAATTTCTTCTTCTTTGCCGAAGGAAAGGGTTCTGGCAGACCCCGGGATATTTATCAGGGCACTTGAGGCAGTCGTCACCAATGCCTTTGATGCCTATGAGCGTGAAGACACGGAGAAAATTATAGAGTTCCGGGTAGAACCAGTAAACAACGGTCCCCTGGCCTGTGCCTTTTGCATAAACGATAGGGGCTCAGGAATAAAAGCCTCGGTACTCCCAAATGTCTTCAGCCCTTTTTTCACCACCAAGACCGGGCACATAGGTATGGGACTTACCTTTGCCCACAGGATAATGGAGGAACAAATCGGGGATATAGCTATCGAGTCATCGCCGGGTGCAGGTACCAGCCTGACTCTTTATCTGTCAAAAGAAAGAAGAAGGGAGATAAGGATCAAAAAAATCTAGCCCCGTGAGGCATCGATAGCCACTGCCAGTTCCTCTCTACTAACATCATCTGTGATTAGAATTTGACCAATTCCGCGACTCAGGACAAAGTGAGGTCGCCCTGACTTTGCCTTTTTGTCATGCCGGAGGAGATCCATCAGCTCTTCTGCAGAGAAGTTTGCCGGAATCGCCCTGGGAAGATTTAACCTGTCCAGAAGCCTGCACAGCCTTTCAAGATCCCCCTCAGGCATTAAACCCTTGGCTACAGAGATCCTTGAAACTACCACCATGCCCATGGAAACCGCCTCTCCGTGAGGGATCTGATAGTGTGCCGCGGCCTCCACCGCATGGCCCACAGTGTGACCAAAATTAAGGATACGTCTCAGATCCCCTTCGCGCTCATCAGCAGACACCACATCAGCCTTTATGGAACAAGAGCTAAAGACTATGTGAGCTGTGACATGCGGCTCAAGATTTATTACATCCCACCACTTCTCCTCCAGAAAATCAAACAGTTCCGGGCTTTTGATCATCCCATACTTCACTACTTCAGCAAGACCATTTCTGATCTCAGCCTTGGGCAGAGTAGTCAACACCCCTATGTCCGCATAGACTCTTCCTGGCTGATAAAAGGTACCGAGGAGATTTTTCCCCTCAGGCAGGTCAACCCCTGTCTTTCCTCCTACTGAGCTGTCCACCTGGGCAAGGAGTGTAGTGGGAATCTGTACAAGCGGGATACCTCTCATATAGATGGAGGCAAGAAACCCCGCTACATCCCCAACCACTCCGCCGCCCAGAGCCAGTATGGCGGTCTGCCTATCTGCACCCAGGTCTATTATCCTGCGGGCAAGATCCACTACGGTATCCATATTTTTGGATTCCTCTCCTGCTGCAAAGGACAACAACTCAACCTTGACCCCGCCTTGTTCCAGCAACTTGATAAAATCCACCCCAATGTAGTCCTCTACATTTGAATCCGTGATAATTATGTATCGCGGAGCAGGCAAATTCGACTTGAGATCCTTTCCCAACTCTGTCAAAAGCCCCGGACCTATGAGAATATCATAGGTATTGACTCCCAAAGGTACTGTTACAGTGTGCCAGACATGTTGAATATCCTCAGAATCCTCAGAATATAAAGCAAAATCGTTATCTGTATCCATAGACACTGTTCCCTTCCTATTTATAACCGTTCACGGAATTACAACGCCCGTTTTACCGCAACCTACCGAACTGTAAGCGTTTACAGGGTGCTGCAGATGCGAGGCGGAGGGTACGCAGACGTACTTCCTGTACTTCAAGTGCCCGACAAAACAAAGCAGATACGGTGACCTGTGAACGCTTACTCCTATTTATATATCGAATCTGTTTAATCCCCGACAGCCTTAAGGACTTCTTCCTTATGAGATTTAACCGCTCTATCGGCAATGTCTTTTAGACTGCTCTTTATCTTATCCGGCGCCGGCAAATCCGGCACCTTGAGTAGTAACTTTTCAAGATCACCAACAGGGACCAGTTCAAGACGGGAGGATAGATCTTCCGCCCTACCTGCCGGCAGATTTTCACCTAATACACCGGCGAGATCATCCCTTCTGTTTAAGGTATTTAAAAAACTCATGATTTCATCAAGAGCGAATTTTTCTTTAAACTGACGAATCTCCTCGTCAACAACCCGGGCCTCATCCAGTACCTCATCCAGCTTTTCCCTGTACTCAAGAGTGTCCAGGTAAAGCCTTTCATAACTATCTAAAAGCAGATTGGCAAATTTGGAATGGGCCAACCAGCCATGGAGTTCCATGTTCTTAAGAAGCCGCTCCCTGATCGTGCCCGACTCCACGGTATACTGATCGAAAAAGGGACGGCCTTCCCAACCCGTAAGCCTCAGAAATTCGTCAATCAGGTTCAAATCCTGCACAAGGACATATATTCTAGCCATGTCTCTCCCAATCTTTTGTTCGTATAGGAAGCAAAGATCAGGGATCATAGCCTCAAGGGCCTGCCTGTCTTCCTCAATGGTTTTTCTATAGCCGAAGTACCTCTCTGCTATTTCCCTCTTTATCTGATAGGCTAACGCCTTTCCGATATCTTGTTCCATAGCCTCTATTGTCTCTCCCTAATATAGGATTACACTGCAAAAAAATCATGTAATATGCAAAAAACCAGAACGACCTTGAAAATGGTTAGAGTATGATGGTTATAAATAAAATAATACATAGTTTTCCATTTGCTATTGCTTTAGCTCTTTTTGCATGCGCGTGCCTGTCTAGTTGCGCTGGAAAACCAAAAAGGCCACCAAGTGTACAACCTGGTCCATGGATCGCAACCGGAGACATATTGGATGCCATGAGCTTACAGGCAAATCAGCTTTCCAGCCTTAAGGCCGGGATAAAATTGAAGCTCACTATCCATGATCAAACTCAGCCTGAAATCAAAGGCCGGCTTATGTGGACAAGGACGCATGAAGGGGAGCTTGCCAGGGTGACAGGTCATGGTCCCTTTGGCATAACTGTCTTTGATTGCCTGGTTGCTAAAAAAGCCTTTTATCTCTTCATACCATCACATAATGCAGTATATGTGACCGGTATTAATGACAAGCTTAGAAATGGCAAAGAGATATCGACCCTTATTAACGAGGCATCTTGGCTGTTAAATCCATGGAGTGTGGTTGAGACGCAAAATGTTGGAGTTGCTCCATGTAAGAAGGAAAAAGACTTTAAAGATTATGAAAAACCGGTTTGCATCAGCTTTTCCCATCAAGGAGGGCCTGGATGGGCAAAGTTCGACAGACAAACGTTGTCACCTATCTCCTTAGAGAATCCCGAACTCAAAGTTTTGTACGATGACCCCGTATTACTGGGAGATTGCGCCCCTTATCCGAGCAAAATCCAGATCAAACTCAAGGAACTGGATCTGGAAATTAAAATCACCCTCAAAGACATACAACCAGGCTCATTGACACCGAAAGACCCGGCATTTAACCCGACACCATACTTCAGTCAACCATTGCGTCCTCTCATGCTACTGCTGGACCCGCTCCGTTATCAAACACATTAATCTATATTATTCGTTATTATCCTTAACCACCACTCCGAAGAACCTGGGATGCCCCTTCTAAATTACTATCAACTTGATTTACATCATATCAACTGTATATGTATAGTAACTTTACAAAAGTAAGGATTCTTCCTCCACGTTCAAAATACCCTGGCAGCCTATTTTATACAAATTTATATTGAAATCAATATATTAGAATCATTACTGTGCATTTTTTCATTATGGCACAATATTCGCTTAATATACTTTTCAGAAGACTAAATTCCAAAAAGCAAGGCATAAGAAAATGATACTGTTCTTATCTTTAAGCAATCGGGAAAAATGCCATAGGAAAGAAATTTTTCTTGGGAAACTTTTTTCCATAAATGGAAAAAAAATACACTCATCTATCTTTTTCGGGAAAATAGCACCCAAAACCCAGAAAAAATGACAAAACAAGAGTAAATAAAATGGCATTTCTCTTGCTATAAGGTAAATCCACACACATACATTGATTCCGTAAAACAGGAGATAAAATTAAATATTTACGCAAGGGGACTTGTTGAAAAGTCGAGTAAGGGGGGACAACATGAAAAAGGCTTCGAAGATTTTAATTTTATCGGTACTTACGTTCTTTTTACTAGGTGGGGGCGCACCGGCTGTTTCTTTATCAGACAATTTGCCTCAGAATTATTTCGATATTACACCGTTTGGGCTTAAGTCTGTTGATTACCGGATGATGCCGATGCATTATTCGTTAGTTGAAAAAAATCTTGCCGCAATCTATGATATTAACAATACTCCTGAGGATAAAGTAATAGATGCTTCTGACCATGGAACAATTGCAACACAGTGGTCATCCAATTATCAAATATTCCATTTTGCAACTAGAGTACTTGCTTCCTATGGTAGTGAGGTGGCGGAAGATTCAGATAGTTCCATGTTTGTTGGAGACATTGTCGAACTCAGTACAGTCCCGGCTATTAACTCAATTGCTTCTCTCCCGGAACCTGCCACTATCGTGTTGATGGGTTTTGGACTATTCGGCTTGGGGGGATGGGCTCGTAAGCTCCAAAAGACAAAAGAAATTTAGCCATTTCCCAACATCCCAATATTCCTCCGTCTCTCCCCTCAGGGCACAACGTAACCGTTCACACTCCCTGGCAGCCGACAGGCTTTTTCAACCGCGGACAAGGTTGCACCAAAAGGCGTATTCTCAATGGATTGTGCTTTGAAACCCGAAAAAGGCTGTTGGCTGTCAGGGGGAGGAAGTGAATGATTACCTCGCCGGCACTTGGCTTCAGCGCACATCGTGGTTGCGTCTTCTGCTGCGTGGGCGTGCTATGTTGCCCTTGGGACGTCTGCCGCCACTGCTGCGGCCAAAATTCTTCGGGCCGGGCTGGCTGGACCTGAAGGCCTCGTCGCAATGATAGACGTTCTCCAACTCGGCGGGCACCGGTTTGCCCAACAGGCGTTCTATGTGCCGCAGATAAGCCCGGTCCTCGGCGCAGCAAAACGAAATGGCATCACCGTTCGCCCCCGCCCTGGCGGTGCGCCCGATGCGGTGCACGTAGGTCTCGGCCTCTACAGGAAGATCGTAGTTAATTACATGGGTGATGTCGTCCACATCCAATCCTCGCGCCGCTACATCGGTGGCGACCAGCACCTGAAAACGACCCCGCTTGAAGCCGTCCAGCGCCTTGGTGCGCATGGCCTGGCTCTTGTTTCCGTGGATGGCGGTGCCATGAATGCCCGTTGCGCACAACTTTTTCGCCACCCGGTTGGCGGTGTGCTTCATCTGGGTAAAAATGAGGGCCTTATTGATATGTGGGTCGCTCAACAGAGAGACCAGAAGGGCATCCTTGTTCCTTTTCCCCACGAAGACCACCTTTTGGGCAATACGTTCCATCGCAGGTTTGTCGGACGCGATGGTCACCTGCACAGGGTTGCGGACCATGGTGTGGGCCAGCTTTACCATTTTCGGGGCTATTGTGGCCGAGAAAAACAGGGTTTGGCGCTTAGTCGGAATTTGAGACAACACCCTCTTGATGTCGGGAATGAAGCCCATGTCAAGCATCCGGTCCACTTCGTCGAGAATAAAAACTTCCACTTCATTCAGGTGGATGAATCCCTGTTGCATCAGGTCAAGCATCCGGCCTGGAGTGGCCACGAGAATATCGACCCCACGGTTCAGGGTCTTAACCTGGCGGGACTGGTTAACCCCGCCGAAGATCACGGTATGTCTGAGGAGTAAAAAACGTCCATAAGTCTGAATATTCTCCCCGATCTGCGCCGCGAGTTCGCGGGTAGGGGCGAGAATTAAGGCCCGTGGGGTTCCTTTCTTAGGCTGGCGGTAGTTGCCGGAAAGCCGCTGCAGGAGCGGCAGGGCAAAGGCTGCAGTCTTGCCGGTGCCGGTCTGAGCACAGCCCAGCAGGTCTCGTCCTTCCAGTAGATGCGGAATGCACTGCTCCTGGATGGGCGTGGGAGTAACATACCCCTCTGCGGCCACGGCCCGCTGAATCTTCGGAATCATGGCACCAAAGGCGCCTTTCAAAAGCTGAGGTTGAGGTTGCAGTATGGAATGGTCGGTGCGCGCGTGCGGCGCACGTACATGTTCTTTCATATTTTTCCTGGTCCGGGGTTATACAAATCTCTACCCGCCGGACGCGTGGAAAAGAAAGGACCGCAATGATCGCGGCAATCGGACGTCCCTGCTTAAAAGGCCGGAATGCACGACATAAACTAATATAAAATCGCTTTTGGGCCCGTACGAACACACACCCAGCGAAGCCGTCGTGAGGCAAAACCCTCACAAAAAATATAATACTGCAATGGGCTCGGGAACGCAAGCGCAAATGCCTCGATTAGTCAGGAAGGCGAAGCCGTGGAGCCCATCAACCATCTTTTCTGTTTAGTCTTAAGTCGTTCCATGCCCCCTCCTTATGACTTTATATATAGTTCAGGGCGTAGTAAGAAGATGCCAAGCCCTATTTTACAGTATACTCATCATATTTTAGTGTGATATTTTTGGGGCATAGTCTAAATCTGCAAATACTGACCATGGGGAATGAGGATGTCCGGCAATATCACCAGTCAAAATAGTTTCAAGAACGAACACTTTGAGTCTATAGACAGCAGAGGTGACTGCTGAAAGGGCCTTGCAGGCGTAGGACTGCGCCTGAGAAATCCGGCAACACCAATGGGTTACAGGATGGAAACCCTTATTGACTATGAGACTCTGCCAAAAATGAAAAAGCTTCTAAATGTAGTGGGAGGAAGAATCCTTCTGAAAGAGGCCCATTATACCTTTGTCAGGCTTATTATAGAAAAGGTCCTTCGCTATCAGGACTAGTGCAACTTTGACAATCCCCCCGACAAAGATCTCAAAAACAGCGCCTATGTCCCAGGTTATCCAGCCCCTTCAATATCCAAACTTTTTTCGTAGGCGTTCACGGAACGTTGAAATTGGAAATTAAGCCTTCATGCTTTTGTCCCATAAACTCGTTTCATCTTTCCCCAATTTCTAGTTTCCAATTTCGAATTTCAGGCCGTGAACGGTTCACCCTAAAGCTCGACTGGTTCTTGACAATAATAATTGTCGGAATATAATTGCGTTTTTAACCGGTGGGCCCATAGCTCAGTTGGTCAGAGCCACCGGCTCATAACCGGTTGGTCCCAGGTTCGAATCCTGGTGGGCCCATTTATAATAAATGCGAGGATAGTAAAAATTCTGACAGAATATGGTATTGAATCAAAATCATCTCAGGCCGGTCAATCTGCAAAGCAGAAGGTGCAACTCCATCATGTTGCACCTTTTTTCGTCTTGAGGGCTTCAAGCAAAATCAAACAGTGGAATAAGTGCCATGACTCCAACTGTATGTGAGATATGGAATGTTCTTAGCAAGTGGGCACCTCCTGAACTAGCAGAATCGTGGGATAATACAGGGTTGCAGGTTGGAGACCCGGATGCGCCTGTTCAGAGACTGATGGTCGCCCTTGATGCTACGGAAAATGTATTAGAGGCAGCCTCTGAACGAAAGGCCCAGATGGTATTGACACACCATCCTTTACTGTTTCAGCCCGTAAGGTCCCTTGATATCTCAAAACAACTCCCCCGCCTTCTGGCGGGTTTTTTGCGCAAAAACATAGCACTTGCAGCAGCCCACACCAACCTGGACTCGACTGTTGGCGGTGTTAGCGACCTATTGGCTAATACACTTGATCTTTCTGACGTAAAACCTCTGCTGACATCTGAATCAAATTCGCCATCAGTGGGACTGGGAAGAATCGGCAACCTTCCCTATGACTGTAAATTATCCGAGATAATGCTCAAGATCTCAAGCATGTTAAGAAATCCGGGCCTCTTAGTAGTAGGCCGTTCTGAGCAAATGATTACCAGGATAGCTCTTTGCGGAGGTTCCGGATCGGACCTTTGGCCTATGGCTGTGAATGAAGATGCCGACCTCTTTCTGAGTGCTGAGATAAAACACCACATTGCCAGGGAAGCGGAACAGATGGGAAAGGCCATCATAGACGCAGGACATTTCTACACAGAATGGCCTGTAGTGCCGGCCATGGCTGAATATATGAAACAGCAGGCATCAGATGAGGGATGGGACTTAAAAGTAGATATTTTTGACGATGAAAGATCCCCGTTCGGGCTCTGGATAAATAAAAACATGAAAACCGGCGAGCTTGTGCCTGGCGCAAGGCCCTTGCTCTCTATAAGTAGTGCCTGAACGGCCTTTTCGTTCAGACACTAAGTACTTCCTTTTTTTAGACAAGGAGCAAAAATTGAAACCAGAACTTGCAATTCTAGTAAGATTACAAGGTATCGATCTCGAACTTCACAAGATAAATGAGGAAAAGTCCTCTGCTCCAAAACATCTTGAAGGCCTTCAAGAACACCTTTCATCCAAAGTGGCGGAACTCAATGAACTCAATGAACGTATAACTGAAATTCAGAAAAGGAAAGTTGACGTAGAGGATGAATTTGAGTTAGAGAATGTGCGTTTTGGAAAATCTCAGAAAAAGCTCTCTTCGTTAAAGACTAATAGGGAATATCAGGCACTGCAAAAAGAAATTAACGAAATAAAGAAGGCCAACACGGCCAGGGAGGACGAAATTCTGGCCATCATGGAGGAAACCGGCTCCCTGGAGGAAGAAGTCAAGGAAAAAATGAAACAGGTCAAACAGTATCGCAAGGAAATAAGGGCGGAAAAAAAACGCATCAAAGAATTAGAGACCAGACTGGACGCCAAGGCTGCGGCCTTAACTGAGGAGAGACAAACTGTATCCAAAGATATAAGCCCGGACCTGTTATCCAAATATAACTTCCTCAAAGACAGGAGGGGCTGTGTTGCCGTAGCAGCAGTGACTGATGGTGTCTGTTCTGCATGTAACATGAATATTCCCCCTCAACTCTATAACGAACTGCTTAGAGATGAAAAGATCTTTACTTGCCCTTCTTGTCAGCGTTTGATATATGCTTTAGAAGTAAGTTAAACCTAAGTTAAGCGATTAGCTGTTAGCCATTAGCGTTTAGGAACGTACAATAAATAACTTGAACAAATTAATGTCTTTTTTGCCGTCTTCTTCGTTGCTCGTCGATCACATAACCCGTTATGCTCGCTCCTCGCGCCTTGAATACAACAAAAAACCCTATTAATTTTTGTTCAACTTATTTATCTCCCGTTCCTTAGCTTTGAAAAATGGTTCATCACGGATTAGTATGGTAATCCGTGATGAACAGCTAAGTTGGTAATAGCAAAATATCCTGTAATCATTAAACTAATAGCTAACAGCTAATGGCTCAAAGTAAGTTGAAGTATATTTTTTGCCGGCGGAGACGGCCGGTGATCGCCGGGTAGTATTTTTGCCTGGAGGAAAGTCCGGGCTCTACAGGGCAGGGTGGTCCGTAACGCGGACCGGGGGTGACCCCAGGGAAAGTGCCACAGAAAATATACCGCCGGGCCTTTGCCCGGTAAGGGTGAAAAGGTGAGGTAAGAGCTCACCAGCTGCGGCGGTGACGTTGCAGGCTTGGTAAACCCCACCCGGAGCAAGACCAAATAGAGGAGCGCCTGAGAGTGGCCCGCTCGAAGCTCCCGGGTAGGTTGCGTGAGGTGTCGAGCAATCGACATCCCAGATGAATGATCACCACCCTGGATCGAACAAGGGAACAGAATCCGGCTTATGACAGTCTCCACCGGCTCTTTTTATTGTTGATTGTTGATTGGTAACATTCAGATGGATAGACTGCCTGAATAGTTACGTTGATTGGTTGATTTAATGAAAGAGAAAAAGGCATTAAAGGCCGTCACACTCGCTGATCTGCAAAATAAAAAGGCCTCAGGTGATAAAATCACCATGCTTACGGCCTACGACTACAGTATGGCCAAAGTATTAGATGAAGCCGGTTTGGACATAGTTCTGGTTGGTGATTCTCTGGGCATGGTAGCCCTGGGTTATGACTCCACAGTGCCGGTCACAATGGAAGAAATGATCCACCACTGCAGCGCAGTCCGGCGAGGAGTTAATAGAACACTGCTGATTGGAGACATGCCTTACCTGTCATACCAGGTCTCCAAAAAAGAGGCGGTGAGAAACGCAGGCCTGTTTCTTAAGAAAGCCGGATGCCACGGCGTCAAGCTGGAAGGCGGCACTGACATGGCACCTACCATTGAGAGAATTGTCAAGGCGGGCATTTCTGTCATGGGCCATATAGGCCTCACTCCCCAAACAGCAATAGCGCTTGGTGGATACAAAGTACAGGGCAGAGACCTGGAATCGGCAAGAAAGCTCATTGAAGACGCCAAGGCAGTGGCTGATGCAGGGGCCTTTTCACTTGTCTTGGAATGTATTCCGTCTGCTCTTGCAAAAATAATTACCGAGATAGTCCCCATCCCTACCATAGGTATCGGAGCAGGCCCACACTGCGATGGCCAGGTCCTTGTAACTAACGACCTGCTCGGACTTTTTGAAAAATTTACACCGAGTTTTGTAAAACGCTATTCAAACCTCGCCCCGAAGATCAAGAAAGCCTTAGACGACTTCATTGATGAAGTAACAAACGGTGCATTCCCAGGGCCGGAGCATAGTTTTGGAGGCGGCGAGGAGCTTTTGGAAGAGCTTAAGTCTGAAGTTCAGTAATTTTATTATAATTTTCTCTGCCCCGCTGCCACATATTCTCTTTATTTTATCATTCCTCAATTCTTCCTGAAAACCCACTTTTCAATACTCTCGAAGACAAGCTCTCTTAACCTGCGCTCGTTGCATAGATCATAAAAAACTCATTATTTGTCCTTGACCCGAAATATCATTCCATATTAGTTATTGCGTAATCCTTAGAAGAATCTGATTTGAGCCCGATGCGCAAGATCAGGCAAAATTGGACATTTTGAAGTTGTCCCTGTGGTATATTATGAGGTCACCGGATACTACATCGCGTGCAGAAGAAATTCACATAGAAATCTTCAGACGGATGAAGCCTGAAATGCGGTTACAGGCAGCCATAGATCTTGCTCAGACTTCCAGAAAGCTTCTGGAGCAAGGTGTGTACATACGACATCCGGACTATGGCGAAGATCAGACCAGGCTTGCAGCTATAAGGCTCATGTTGGGAGAGGATCTGTTTCTGTCTGCTTATCCTGAAGCAAAGGACATTTTGACATGATTCCCGAAGAGGCCTTGCAGATTGTACTCAATTACTTGGAAGAATGCGGAATATCCTATATGATTTCAGGATCATTTGCCGGCAACGTACACGGCGTACCCCGTGTAACCGGGGATGCCGACGTTATTATTGAAACAGATCTTAGTGCCTTGCTTCGGTTTATTGATCGACTTGGCGACGATTTCTATGCTGACGCCGAGGCCGCAAAGTATGCATTTGCCGGCAATCGAATGTTTAACATCATTCATATGCACACAGGGTTTAAAGTCGACCTTATCTTGCGAAAGACACGTGACTTCAGCAAGGAAGAGTTTCTGAGGCGTCAGCACGTTGAGTTTCTAGGTCGAGCTCGCTGGTTTACAACTGCGGAAGATACCATTCTTGCCAAGCTGGAATGGTCAAAAATTGGGCAATCGGAGAGGCAGTTCAATGATGCGCTTAACGTAGCCAAAGTTCAGGGTGAGACTCTTGATCGTACTTATTTGTTGAAGTGGGCCAAAGAGTTGTGCGTTGACACATTGTTGCAAAAGTTGTTTGCGGAATTGGAAGTTTAAACGGTTACGCTCCTGTCAACTCAGCGGATCAGAAAATTATGCCCCCAGTCCACTGGAATCCGGACTGTTTTCCTTGCTTTGTTCTTAAAAAGTAAATAGCTTTTTTGTATCCATAAAGGAATAAATCCCTGGTAATGGCCACGTCCTTATTGCAATATTTGAGGATTTCCTTGATTTTCCCCTGCTTCCACCATTTAAGGGCCTGCATACCATTAGCAGTCTTTTGTGCACCGAGAGTTACGCTTGCCAGATGATCCAGAGAAAGCCTGTAGCCAAGTCTTCTGTAAACATCTTCCAAAATATCCAGGGTGGGTAGTTCTCCAAAAATCCAGATCGCTGTAAGCAGAGAGCACCTTGTAATCAAAACGTTTCAGATTGAAACCTATAATCAGATCCAATCCGGATAAACGCTCAATCAGCTCTGGGATATCAGGCTCTTGGAACTCCAGAAAGATATCCCTCCCGGAGTCAAATAAAACAGCACAGCTCACCCTCATCAGATCCACCCTGTGTCACCCTCCGACCTCCTGGGCCGAAAGCCGGGTCTCAAGGTCAAAGACCCCAAACCGGGGAATTGAAACTGGAGTATTCTTCACCTTTTCTTTCGCCCCATGCTCCCTGCTCCCCGCCACCTGCTTTCCATAATACCCCTTAACACAAAGACAGCGGCTATCTTATGAGACCCACTCCCCCCGGCATCCCATCGTAAACAAAGACCGCGGCTTTGCGAACCTGCGGGTGATAGGAAATGGATATGCCGCTGCCTTCAGCTTGCATCTCATCGGACCATGGCCTTGGACTGTTGAAACATGCCTCTGTGGCAGCAACTTCCTTGTGAAAGTCGGGATAGAAATACGGCGCGCGCGACCTCCAGTTGAGCATCTGAGCGGTTGACTTTAAATAAACGCCTCGTCGCAAGCGACTACTACGTGTCGGTTGCTCTCCTTCCAACCGTTGGCCCACGTTTCCGCAAGCCCCCCTACGATCCCGGACGGTCGGATTTCCCGAGTCTTATGTGGTGCGCCACATAAGACTCGTTATGTGGCGCCGGATATTATGTGGCGCCAAACCCTTAACCAGTTGTTAGATTAGACTTTTCGCAGCCTGGGCGCCACATAATATTAATCCACGACAACGCTACAATGATTGCAAAAATGACATCAAGGATGCATCGTCGCTCCAGTGCATGGTAGCTGTTGTTCCCCCGGTG
>PQXE01000052.1 GCA_003194495.1 Deltaproteobacteria bacterium | reverse complement strand
TGAAGCAGGCCTATCCCTTGTTGAAGAATTGGGACATACAAAAATAACCAAAGTTGTCAACAAGGTGCGCCGCACTATGCCGGGGTTGCTTAACTATTTTGATGTTGCAAAAACAGTTGTCGGCAATCTATCAAACCTCCCTATTAATCAAGAGGCATTACAGGCCCTTTGTTTGGCTTGGCAGTGGAAAAAGGGACTTATCAAGTCGAAAAAAACCAAGGGGCGGAAATACTGCGGCATGAATGAGCGGGATTACCTTGAAATCGCATTGGCCTATCTTCAGGAAGATTATGATGTTGTCAAAGAGCAGGTATATCAAGAACTAGATCAGATTGTTCAGAGTTCAGCCTTGGTCGAATGCATAAATTCAATAATTCGACCTTACTTAAACGGATCAAAGAACCATATCACGCAGGAAACTCTGAACCTGATTATGTTTTATCACAACCATCGGCGCTATAAGGATGGCAAAAGAAAAGGCCGGACGCCTATGGAAATATTGACGGGCAAGAAACAAAAAAAGGACTGGATCGAACTCCTCTTTGACGTAGTAGAGGAAAAAGATCCCTATTTTTTTGCTTCTACCCAATAATTTTTCTTTAAAGTATCCGCATAAAGAAAAGGCACTTTGATTGACTCTATAGGTTTGTCCTAAAAACCTTCGTCGAAAAGTGTAAACTACTTTTATGCCTATATGAAGGATGCCCTAAATTACTATATTGTTTGAGGCTTAATTAAAATATGTTTATGTTATCAAAGAAGAAGTCTGCTAGGACAATAACGTGTAATGATTGTAAGTTTTTCAATAATGATCCAAAAATATTAGAGTCTTTGTTCCCTGGTATACTTATACTTTCTTCTTTTCATTCATCATCCAGGGGTGATGCCGGTATATGTGAATGTCATGATTTATTCCTTTTGCCCGGCAGAATATGTGAGCAATTCAAAAGCAAAAGAGTTCAATCTTTATTGGATACTTCCAATTCTCACATTAATTCGCCCCACCCTTTCATTAGAGATACACAACAGGGCCTGTCGTCAATAAAAGCAGTCAAGGGACCTCATGCATCTCAAGGACCGGATTCCTGTTCCGGCCATGCTTTGTAGTATTTGGTGAGTTATATAGATATTTTATGGCAAGAGACTGAATATAATGGGTTATTATCACTCGACTTTGGCCATTTTTCGATTATTATAAAACCAGAAAAATCAAGGAGTTAGCTGCACGATTTGGAAATTACAAGCACTCATACCCCGATTTTTTATGGGTAGATTTGATCCAATTCAAGCTAGATATAATAATTTCAGTAAGTTAGCCCAACAACCATGAATTAAAAATGGCCAAAGTCGAGTATCAACAAGCGGTGTTGGTTTTGAAGTAACGTTTTTTTGGTTAGGGCTTGGAAACAAAGGGAGGAGGATGGTTTATGAAAAAATGGTACAGTGTTGTTGTTTTTTTTGTGTTTTTTTTGTTCAGTGGCGCGGTTAACAGCTTTGCCGAGCTGACGGCTGATGAATTGCTTCAAGTGCTTATTGAAAAAGGAATAGTTACTGAGGATGATATTGTTAAGATAAAGGAGGGACGGATAGAGGAAATCAATGAAGAGTGGAAGCCGTCTCCTCAGGAAAAGGAGTTTGTTGTTAAAAGCGCCCGCAAACCTATAAGTATCAATTTTAAGGGACGTGTACAGGCACGATACACTCATATTGAAAATGGCGGTGATTTAGGTGAAGTGACTCATCAGAATGCATTTGATGACTCTGAATTCGACGGGTTTTCTCTGCGCCGTGTTCGTCTCCGCTGGTACGGCGATGTTTATGACCGGTGGCAATACCATGTACAGCTCAGTGTGGACGGCGATCATAACCCGGACAAGCTGGATCCTGCAACACCGGATTACGAACTCAAAAAACAGGACATTGGCGTAAAACTCCAGGACGCATATTTTGTCTATAAGGCGCATCCTTTTGTCAACGTAAGGGTTGGGCAGTTCAAGGCGCGTTTTTCACCATCATATACTACGGCCGGACCGAAACTCCCGCTATGCGAACGCCCTCTTGTGATCGATAAGCTCGCCCGAAAGCGTGAAATCGGAATCAGCCTGGAGTCACCTAGAAACGGTCAATGGGACGGCCGGACCCACGGAGCAAAAATCAACGACTCGCAGTTCTTCTACGCAATTGGGTTGTACAACGGCAACTCATTCAATCATATGCGTAATGACAATGAAAATTTCATGATTTCAGGCATGCTCCTCTGGCGACCATCGCCGCACTTCATTTTAGGCACAAGTTATGCTTACGATCAGATGGGCTATGATTATGAAACCACACTCCTTGGCAAGGCAATAGAAGTTGGCGACCATTACGAATATCCCATAGCTCACCACAAGGTTGCGAATAACTTGCAGCTTTGGGATTTTAATTGCGCATTCGACTGGAAGCCGGTACACCTGCAGTTCGAATACATAACGCAAGATGGCGATGAGTCCAGGCGTCAATACGGCTATGGCATACAGACACAGATAGACCTCACTGACAATTTCCAACTCACTGCGCGGTATGATGAGTTTGATCCGAATGTGGATGTTGATAATTCTTTAGACAGCCGCTGGTATACCGTGGGATACAATTGGTTTATTCACGGACAAAATATCAAATGGCAGCTCAATTACTCGTTCAGGGAGGAGATGCACGGCAAAGACATTGACAATGATATCCTTGTCACGCATTTCCAGGTCCTATTTTAGCAATATCGTAACTATTCAGGTGAATAGACTGAAGGTAGAAGGCTAATAGAGGCAAATCATGCGTGATTGCAAGTCTTCAGCCTTCAGCCTGAATAGTTACAGGAATTATATCTACCATGGAAAACAGCAGATACTCTGGAGAATATTTCCTGGCTGTAGATATTGGAAACACACACACTGTAATTGGCCTTTTCCAGGATAATTACCTTCTCCAAAACTGGCGAATTCGCACGGACAAGGAAGCCACTTCTGATGAACTGGCAGTATCTTTGGACCAGTTGTGTCGGCTTGCAAAAATAGAACTAAAAGATATTTCAGACATAGTGATATCCTGTGTTGTGCCCCCTTTAATACATAGCTGGGAAGAACTGACCCTCAATTATATAAAAAAAAGGGCCCTTGTAGTCCAGGAAGATGTGCCTGTAGGGATGCCCATACTTTATGAACGCCCTTATGAAGTTGGAGCAGACCGGCTCGTAAATTCTCTGGCTGCATACTCAAGGTACAAAAAAGCTGTGATTATAGTCGATTATGGAACCGCAACCACTTTTGACTGTGTATCATCAAAGGGTGAATACCTGGGAGGCTCCATAGCTCCCGGCTTGCTTCTCGCGGCAGAGGCCCTTTTTAAGGGTACTTCCAGACTTCCAAGTGTGGAACTTTTTGCCAAACCTGAAACTGCCCTGGGTCAGGACACTGCCTCGGCAATCAAGGCAGGCATTATCTATGGCTTTGCCGGCCTGACAGACGGAATTATAAGTCGTCTGTTAAAGGAATTTGCTCAAAAACCCAAGGTGGTAGCTACAGGAGGACTGGCACCGATCATAGCCCCGCATTGTTCTCTAGTAGAAACAATATTGCCGGACCTTGTTTTAGAAGGCCTGCTGTTAATTTATAAGAAATATAAGGCTTCTGGTGGTTAGTGTCTGAACAGAAAAACCATTCAGACACAATTTTGAATTCTGAATTTAAAAACGGGGTATTTTCAGCGGAATCAGCTCTGGGCTTCAAGCACCTGTAGCAAAATATCTGTTTGTTTTGTAGCAACCCCTTTGGCAAGAGCTTCAAGGGCGCTGCGGCCCCTCCTGCCCTGCTCTTCTCTTTTTAAAGGTTCCTCAAATAACATATTTACCGCTTCTGCCAGATATTTGCCGTTGCAAACCTCTTGACCTCCACCATGAGACTCAAGGGTTATTCTTGCCTCTTCAAAATTGTCCGTATGAGGACCGTAAATAACAGGACAGCCCCAAGCAGCCGGCTCCAAGAGATTCTGTCCCCCTTTTGGCACCAGAGAACCCCCTACAAAGGACGCTGTAGCCAAACCATAGAGATCAAAAAGCGGACCAATTACATCCACCACTACGACCTTTGAGGTCCGTCTCTGATTTACTTCCAGGTCACTCCAGAGCTGGTATGGTATGCTCTTCTTGTTTAACACGCTTACAATAGAAGAAACCTTCTTTAAATGCCTCGGTACTAAAAAGAATATCATATCAGACCAGCGAGACTGAAGTAAATCGTAGGCGCTTATTACCTCTTGTTCCTCGCCACCCCTCAAGCTTCCCGCAACGAGGACTTTAATCGAATTTTCAATTTTGAGGCGATTGCGAAGGCCCATCACACGATCAGGATCAGGCCTGGACAGAAGGCCCTCGAACTTGGCATTTCCTGTGACCTGTATTCTATCCATGGGGGCCCCAAGTGCCGCCAGCCTGGTTGCGTGGATATCAGAAATGGCGCAAATCTTTGAAAAACCGGCAAGCAGGGGTCTGGTAATCGAGAGCAATCTCAAATACCTGGGGAAAGACCTGGCTGAAATGCGGCCGTTTAAGAGCACGGTCTTGCCCCCGAATTGCCTCACCGCGCTGATAAGGTTGGGCCAGAGTTCAGTCTCAAGACAGGCATACACCCTGGGACGGACTTCAGTTGCCATTCTACGGACTATCTGAGGAAAATCAAGAGGATAAGGAATTACTGAGCAACGGGCTCCGAGGGAGGACATTGCCCTTGCAAAACCCGCAGGCGTAGTAACTGATATAAGAATTTTTAATCCGGGTGCCCTGCGGTCAATGGCCTGGACCAAGGCCTCCGCCACGGCCACTTCCCCCACCGAAACCGCCTGGAGCCATAAATCCTGAGGACCGGTTGCGGCAACATAGTTGGGGAGGTGCCCCAAACGACCCGACCACATCCCATTATTTCCCTCTAACCTGGACCACAACTCCAAGAAAGGCCTGGATACCGCATATGCGGCCCCAGTCACCTTCCCATACAGTCTTATCATACAATTACCGCCTCATGCCGGTGTAAACCGGCAAAAAATTGAGCTGTTAGCCTTGAGCTGTTAGCTATTAATTTAATAATTACAGGATGTTTTACTATTACAAACTTAGCTGTTCATCACAGATTACCACACTAATCCGTGATGAACCATTTTTCAAAGCTAAACGCTAATTACTAACAGCTAATTGCTCAACTTAGGTACTATTAAATTGCGCTGCCTTGCAACCTCGTACAGGGCTATGCCGACAGCAGAGGCAACATTTATGGAACCAACAGGGCCAAAATGAGGTATTCTTGCAAGGAAATCACACGTCTCCTTGACTAAACGGCGCAGTCCTGTCCCTTCCGCACCAACTACCAGAGCTAAAGGCCTATTCAAATCCAACTCCCAGAGCGGATGCTCGCCGTCCGGGCTTAACCCTGCTATCCAGAGTCCCATCTCCTTAAGTTGCCTCATGGCAGTTACTAAATTTGCTACTTGGCATACCTTTATGTGAAACAGTGCGCCAGAAGATGATTTTGCTACTGCTCCGGTAATCCGGCCGGTTCTTCGACCGGGGAGCAAAATTGCCTGAGCACCCAAGGCAACTGAAGAACGCACTATCGCCCCCACATTCTGTGGATCCGTTAATTGATCACATACTACCACTAATGGTCTTTTATCTCTCCAATACAAGGGTAGACTGGAAAAGTCAATAGACCAAACAGTTCTTATCAGGGCAGCAACTCCCTGATGTACAGTCCCTGCGGGAACGCCTGTACTTTCAAGATTTTCCGTACATTCCACAAGAACCGCGCGTCGCTTTGCCAGACGTAACAGGCCGGCCTGCGCTTTTTTCTTTCCAAAGGAAGGATGGACAAAGAGCCTTTGGCAATCATCAGAGCAAATCTCTAAAAATTCCCTTACCGGATGTATGCCCCAGATTATTATTGATTTACTTTTTGAGTCGGAAACCAAAGGCCCTGCCTTGCCAAAGTCCTGGGTGTTCTGCATCTCTGGGCGATCACTATGGATTTCAAGTCCTCAGTGGCCCGTAAAAGGTCGTCGTTTATCACGGCGAAGTCATATTCATGCACTGCCGCCAGCTCTGATTTTGCATTGGCCATCCTGAGTTTCAACTTTAAGGAGTCCTCACTCCCTCTACCCCTGAGCCGGGTTTCCAATACCGACCACGACGGAGGCAGCAAGAATATCAGAATGGCTCCTGGGAATAGTCTGCGAACCTGCCTGGCACCCTGGACATCTATATCCAGCAACACATCCTCTCCCAGCTCAAGCCTTGACAGCACCACTGATTTACTTGTTCCGTAAAAATTGTCATATACCCGTGCCCATTCAAGAAATGAATCGGCAGAGACCATCTCTTTGAATCTCTCCTGAGGAACAAAGTGATAGTCTATTCCATCAAATTCCCCTTCCCTGTGATTACGGGTAGTATATGAGATAGAAAAAGAAATTCCGGAAATCTGCTCAAGCAGTCTGCGGCATAAAGTGGTTTTTCCGGCCCCTGAAGGAGCGGAAATTACAAATAAGTTTCCTTGTTCCATTGATATGGAGCACACTCAGTATTTTGGATCTTTCTCTTCTGATTTGGTCAAAATGTCTGCACTGAGTCTTTGGGAAATTGTTTCTGCCTGTATAGAAGAGAGTATAATATGGTTGCTGTCTGTTACAATTATGGAACGAGTTCGACGCCCCTGACTTGCGTCAATAAGGCGGTTATTGACCTTTGATTCCTCTCTCAAACGCTTCATAGGAGCAGATGACGGATTGACTACGGCAACAACACGTTCTGCCACTATTGTATTACCAAAACCAATATTAAGCAGTTTACCTCTACAACTCATAATATACTCTCCTTTATCAAATGCCTATACTATATTCTGGACCTGTTCGCGCATCTTTTCCAGCTCACCCTTGATCTCAACGACCGAGCAAGAAATCAGAGAATCAGATGACTTGGAGGTCATAGTATTGACTTCTCTGAATAGCTCCTGGAGTAAAAAATCCATTTTCCTGCCTATTGCCCCCTCTTTCGCAAAAAACTCTCTAAACTGCTCTATATGGCTGCGAACCCGAACTATCTCCTCTGTAATATCCAACTTATCGGCAAGTATTGCCATTTCTTGAATTAAACGTCCTTCATCCGCAGGTACATCTCTTAAAATCGACTGAATCCTGTCCTTTAGCGCTTGCTGAGCCTTCTTGAGGTGCTCTTCTTTTTGCTTTGATATGTCTTCAACCCATTGCTCAACCTGAGACAGCCTTGATTTCAAATCTTTCTCCAGACTGACTCCCTCCGTGGCTGACATTTCTACAGCCTTGTCAAGCAACTCATCTAATTGACCTTTTATTCTTTCCCATGCCTTTTCCGTATCCGGTCCCTGTTCTTGAACAGTGATAACATCCTTTAAAGAACACAAAAGCGTCGGAAGATCCAGGGTGCCATCTAAACCAAGATCATCAGCTAAAGACTTGACTGCATTTAGATAAGAACGTCCGAGATCCAGGTCAGGCTTAAAGACGGACCTTGTTGCATCACTACCTTCGTGCTGTATGCTCAGGTCAATGCGACCGCGAATCATTCTATCCTGCACCAATTTCTTAATGCGGTCTTCAATGGGATTCATCCACCTGGATAACCTGATATGAATATCACAAAACCTTCCATTTACAGACTTCAGTTCCATTGTGGAAGACCAGCCATCCCCGGCATATTCCTCATGTGCAAATGTAGTCATACTGCGTAGCATTGGATCTCCATTTCTATGTTGGATTAATTGAAACGCCCTCAGCTATTTGACCATTTCGGGCCCTCGCCTCGCTGAGCTCTTTCAGATAAGATTTTCTCACATTATTCCAGAACACTATCACCTCTTTCGATGCATAGTCCGGAAAAGTCCATGGTAAGGGCACAAAAGAATCTTTCCGGTATATAAACGTCAGATCTGCAAATACGCCCCGGCCAAGATAAATCCGGTGGGAAAAATTCTTGCCTGTGGCAAGCACAAGACGTTCAGCAGTTAAAATGCCCGGATCAATATTTGCTCGCCTTTTTCCTTCCGTACTGAATTCCTGTTCCAGCTTATGAGTGGCGTGCTTAATTTCAGCTAAAGCATCTTGAAACACCAATTCTGTAAAACTCATGAATATCCTCTTGAGGCCGCTCCCAAACTCCGGCTCATAGTAGGAAGTCCGGTCGAACGGAATGACCGGACTCTTAAAATCAGCAGTGCCGTATGTACCACACAGGGCATCAGACACTTTGTTTATGAGCCTTTCTTGCTGAGAAAATATACTACAAACCAGCTTGGCCGGCAGAGGAGAATGTAATATGCTCATTATCCAAATCCTGCTGGATGCTGCTCGTCCCCTTTATTTTTCTAAAACTTCTATAATCTCTTCAGCAGTCACAGTAGCAGTTCCGATTTTTCCCACAACTACACCCGCGGCAATATTTGCTAAATAGGCTGCTTCAGGGAAACTGAGTCCATTAACTATTCCCAGGGCCATGGCCGCTACGACCGTATCTCCTGCACCGGTGACGTCAAAGACCTCACGTGCCATAGTCGGCACTGTAAATAATCCGTTTTCCCTTTGCCAGAGGGCCATGCCGTGCGATCCCCGGGTAATGAGTACCGCCTCTGTTCCCAGTTTTCCCTGAATCTTTTGTGCAGCCTGACTTAGGCTCTCAGTATCCTTGATCTCAAGACCTGCCATTGCCTCTGCCTCTTGCCGATTAGGGGTCACCAGTGTCACTCCATGGTAGAAGTAACTATTGGCAGGTTTGGGATCTACTAAAAGGGGAATGCCTCTCTCGCCTGAGATCTTCCTTAAATCATCCATGAAGCGAGCCGAAACCACACCTTTGGCATAGTCAGATACAATAATTCCGTCAATTCCAGGCGCCAGTCTCTCAAAGGCCTCGGACAGGACCTTTATTGATGAATCGTTTAGGGAATTATTGTTCTCCCTGTCAACCCTCACTACCTGCTGACCCCTGGCGATTATCCTGGTCTTGATCGTGGTAGGGCGTATTCCGTCAACAACAGCGGTCGCGTCTATACCCCCGGACCTGGCAAGCTCCCTGAGGTCCTCGCCCATGGCATCTTTCCCGACTACACCACCAAGGATTACAGGACTGCCCATGGCCCTGAGATTATTTGCCACATTTGCCGCACCACCAAGGAGCATGGTCTCCTTCTGGACTTCCACCACAGGGACCGGGGCCTCAGGAGATATCCTCGACACATCACCCCAGACAAACTGGTCAAGCATGATATCTCCGGCCACCAGCAGGCAAGAGGAATCAAATCGACGAACGGCTTCTTTAAGTCTTTTTGTGAAATCTTTCATTATTGGATTGTTGATTGTTGATTGTTTTTGCAATACCTCTCGGGCCGATTGCCATGCCTCATTATCCTCAACCCCTGATCCTTGACCCTTATAATCCCTTAACAGTTACTTTTTGTTTACAGGATAAGGTTTAGCCTCATCTATCAGCATCACAGGGATACCTTCCCGTATCTCGTACAGCAGACAACAGCTCTCACAAATCAACCCATCTTCGTTTTCAGTAAGCTTCACATCACCCTTACACTTGGGACACGCAAGAATATTCAACAGTTCGGGACTAATGGGCTTGCTCATAACCTACCTCCAATCACCAAATCACTCAATCACCAAATCTCCCAATTCTTCCAATTCTTCCAACTGCCTCGATCACCTGTTCAGGGGAAATATCTATCATGCATTTCGGATCGGGACAATAACGTTTAAAACAGGGGCTGCATGAAAGCCCCAATCTAATGACTTGTTGTTCCCTGCCAAAAGGACCTGTCCTCCATGGAGCCGTGGGTCCGAACAGAGCAACCAGAGGGGCCCCGGCTGCGACCGCCAGATGCATGGGGCCTGTATCGGTACTTACCACAGCCCCTACCCTCTGGTACAAAGCAGCAAGGGTCCTGAGGCTGGTCAGCCCGGTAAAATCAATAACAGGATGCTTTGCGAGCATTGCAATATTAGAAGCAAGGTCCTTATCGCCCGGCCCTCCGACTATAATGGGAACCATATCCAAGCGCTCGAAACAACTGTCTGCCACTTCTGCAAATCCCTTTGGGGCCCATCTCTTTGTTTCCCACGTGGCTCCAGGATTAAGGCAAAGTATGCGGCAATCTCCCGCACCTGCTTCCCTCAACAGTTGATCTACCCTCTCTATGTCAGAGTTTCCAATGGCTAAGGGAAACTCAGGTTCCTTAATATCCGCACCCATATGAGCGGCCAGCCTGAGATAGCGAAGCACAGCATGCTCGTCAGGATCATAGCGGGGAAGCTTGTCCGTCAGAAATATAGAACTTCCCTCTCTCCCTTCTGCAAAACCAAGTTTGCATACCCCTCGCGAAAGTCCGGTCAAGACACCGCTTTTCAGCAAACCCTGGAAGTCTATCACAACATCGTATCTTTTGCTGCGAAGGTGACTAATAAAACTCCTAGCCTCTTTAATCAACCTTGGCCACTGTCCCGGGTTGCCGCCTAGTTTTCCAAACCTGCGCCTGGGGTAGATTATTACTTCATTAAGCATAGGATGAGAGCAAAGCAGGCCAGAGGCTGCCTCATCCACCAGCCAGCTTAGATGTGCATCAGGGTATTTCTTGCGCAAAGCGGCAAGGGCAGGAAGTGTGTGTACTACATCTCCTATAGCGCTGAGTTTTACCAACAGTATTCGCATATCCATGTACAGGCATCAAATAGATCAGATGCAATGTGGGGCAACCGCTCATTCTGGTCCGGCAATAGCCGTGAAAGGGTATCCTTTCCATAGCCGGTCAAGACAAGTACGGGCTTTGCCCCCACACGCCAGGCAATCTCTAAATCTCGAATACTGTCTCCCACTACAAAAGATTCTTCCGGAACTATACCTAATTCCTTGATGGCAAGATCTACCATGCCCTGGGATGGCTTACGACAACCACACCCTACCCTGTATTCTCCTTTCCCTTCGGTTGGATGATGCGGACAATAATACCACTTGTCCACATAGGCATTACTTTTAGAAAGACGCCTTGCCATCTCTTCATGTACCTTTCTGACAAAAATCTCGTCGAAAAAGCCTCTGGCTACCCCGGATTGGTTGGTTATTACAGCGACTTTATAGCCGGACTCATTGAGGAGACGAATACCCGAACCCGCCCCTTCTATCAAGACAAGATCCTCCATCCGGCGCAGATAACCGACTTCTTTACTGATTGTCCCGTCTCTGTCGAGAAATACTGCTCTTCTAATGTTCATTTCTGTAAAGAAAGGTTCAGGGGTTTGTTGGGTTTGTTGGGTTCAAGGGTTTGTTGGGTTTATCTGTAAATAGATACCTGGTCGGCATTCCTCCTGCAATCCGCAAATATTTTGATCAAGGATCACGATATAGGGAACCGTGCCCAATTTCTCCAATGACAAATATCGCCACAGGCCATAACCCAATAACTCAACAAACTCAATAACCCAACGAACCCAATAAACCTATTTCAACTGTTGCAGACAGGCCTGTAAAACTTCCTCAACCTCAATCCCAAGCAGACATTTAAAATCCGTGGGGCAACTGCGTTTAAGGCACGGGCTGCATGGAAGTTCGTGGCGAATTATAATATTATTAGCTGACCATGGACCCGTTGTAACCGGATTTGTAGAGCCAAAAATCGCAACCAAAGGAACTCCTAATGCTGCGCCAATATGCATAAGACCGGAATCATTTGTCACGAGCAAATCGAGCCTTGATATCAGCCCCATGGCCTCAGCAAGGCTTGTTTTTCCTGCCAGATTACGGCCCCTTTCACCAATAGGACCGCAAATGTCCTCTGCCACAGATTCTTCCTTGTTGGTCCCGAAGACCAATATATGACAATCTTTGAAATGCTCAACCAGGGCCTTTCCTAAAGATACAAATCTTTCCACTGGCCAGCATTTTGCCGGCCCATATGCGGCGCCCGGATTAAACCCCACGAGTAACGCCCCTTGATCCAACCCCCTTTGAGCAAGTGTCTGCTTGGCCCCTGACTCCCCCTGGGCCGGGACCTTAAGGAACAGCCCGGTTTGTTCCTTATGGCCTGCTTCATTTGTTGAATGGGTATTAGAATGCAAGCGGCCTATATGATCAACAAGGTTTAGATAGTAGAATATTTCGTGTTTACTCCTGCGGTCCTCAGGTACTGATAACGGCAATGTGAGAATCAGGCGTCTTGCGTCGGTGGCATAACCTATGCGCCTAGGTATGCGGGCGAGCCACGCAATCAGGGCTGACTCAAAGGAGTTTGGAAACAGGAGAGCAAGATCAAATTTTTTGTTCCTAAGAGATTTGGCAAGGATTATTTTTTCAAAGATCGTACTGTTACGGCCCGTACTGCCGCAAGATATAACTTCATCTACAGCGGGATTCCCGGAGAAGACAGGTCCTACCCAAGGCCTTGCCAGAATAGAAATATGGGCTTTTGGATAATTTTTTCTAAGTGCCATCACTGCAGGTGTAGTCATGATGGCGTCTCCGATCCAATTGGTGGATCTAATCAATATCCGGGGATTTGACCCTAAATTCTTTCCAGTTCTCAAGGAGGTACCTGTGCTCTGTTCTTTGACCTGTTTAAATGCCGACGTCTATAGTATGATTCCGCTGAAAGTCTGAAGCTGAAAGCTGAAAGGGCTTGATTGCGATAGCTAATCGCTCAACTTAGATAAGAACATAATACACTGGATACAAAATTCTAGAAAAATGTTGCCCCAGACACAACTACCTGAAGAACTCCTGTTAATGGCTGATAACTATTGGAAAAGCTTTGCGGAGGCTGCGCTTTCATCCGGACTTCCTGTTCCAGATGATCCACATATAATAAATACTGCGAAACAGGTGTGGGCCTTTAGTGAATTTGTCGCAAAGAACTGTGTCAAGGAATCAGGGCTGCTGTTAGATCTTCTAGAAAGCGGTGATTTGGTAAAATCCTATGCAAACGGCAACTATGACCGAATAGTCAATAATTCAGTTAAAGAAGCCCAAGACCATAAACAACTCGGAATAATTCTGCGCCGGCTGAGAACGCGGGAGATGGTCAGAATAGCATGGAGAGATCTTGCCATGTGGGCAGACATCAAAGAGACCATGGAGGACCTTTCATCCCTGGCAGAGGCATGTCTAAAGGGTGCGCTCAGCATCCTCCATCCCTGGCAATGTCGGGAACTCGGCTGTCCTGCCGACAAGGAAGGAAACCCACAATCCCTGGTTATCCTCGGGATGGGCAAACTCGGGGCAAGAGAACTTAACTTCTCCTCGGACATCGACCTGATATTTACATATCCTGAATCCGGACATACTAAAGACAGCCCAAAATCCGTCACTAATGAAGAATTTTTTGCCCGGCTTTGCCGCAAATTGATAAGTGTTATAGGCATGATTACTACCGGAGGTATTGTATTTCGTGTGGACATAAGACTCAGGCCATATGGGGAAAATGGACCCCTGGTCCTGAGCTTCGATGCCATGGAAGAATATTATCAAAGCCAAGGGAGGGAGTGGGAACGATATGCAATGATCAAGGCCCGCCCGGTTGCCGGCGGCATTGATGGAGACACGCTGCTTGAAACACTGAGGCCCTTTGTGTATCGCCGTTACCTGGACTATGGGGCTTTTGACTCCTTAAGGGAAATGAAGCAACTGATAGAACAGGAGACGCAAAAAAAAGGCATTAAAGATGACATAAAGCTGGGCCCAGGAGGGATACGCGAGATTGAGTTTATAGGCCAGACCTTTCAACTCATTAGGGGCGGCAAGATGCCGGAACTTCGGGAAAGGAGCATTCTTCAGGTCCTGGAACTCCTGGCTGTCCATAATTTCCTATCCCAAGATGCATGCCGGAAATTAAAAGATGCATACATATTCCTGCGCAACACTGAACACCGCTTGCAGGAATACGCTGACCAACAGACACACAAGCTGCCCTTTGAGCCCCTTTCTCAGACCCGCCTCGCACTTTCTATGGGTTTTCAGACCTGGAAAGAATATATAGATAGGCTCCGCGGACACATGGACATGGTCCACTATCACTTTAAAGGACTTTTCTCCAGAGAAGATGCCCAAGATAAGGACTCAGCAAAACAGCTCCTGTCCGGCATTTGGTTTGGAACAGTCGACAAAGACCGTGCTGTACAAATCCTTCAGTCAATGGGTTTTCATAAGACCAATGAGATTTTGAATTTTCTCAAGGGCCTTAAGGACTCCAGAACGAGCCTGAGCCTCAGTTCATCAGGACGAGACCGGCTGGACCGGCTGATCCCTCTTGTGCTCAAGGAAGCCGCGGGAACAGACCAGCCGGACCTTGCTCTCAAAAGGACACTTGACCTGATAGAATCAATTGAGAGACGGACCTGCTATCTATCTCTTCTCCTGGAAAATCCTGATGCCCTGTCACACCTGATAAGGCTCTGTTCAAGAGGGGCATGGATAGCGACGCTTCTATCAAAACAGCCTGTCCTGCTGGATGAACTCCTTGCCCCGCTGACTCTTTACTCGCCCCCTGACAGGCCAAGCCTGGAAAAAGACATAAAAAAAATGCTCTCCGGAGTATCGCCGGGCGACTTGGAACAGCAGATGGATGAACTCAGGCGATTTAGACAGGCAAATATGCTGAGAGTAGCTGCGGCTGACATCTCAGGGGCCCTGTCTATCCAGGACGTGAGTTACCACCTTACGGACACTGCCGAGGTAGTAATAGATAGAGCCTTTGCCATTGCCCTGGACCACCTGATGGATCGACACGGTATACCCCCATGCGTATCCGGCCAAGACGGAAAAGAAAACTGTGGCTTTGCGGTTGTTGCCTATGGCAAACTTGGAGGAACGGAAATGGGCTATAGCTCGGACCTGGATCTGGTTTTTCTCCATACCGGTAAAGTGGGCCGGATGACCTCCGGGCCCAAGCCTCTGGATAGTACCATGTTTTATACTCGTCTGGGACAACGAATGATTCATATTTTGACAGTCCATACCCAGGCAGGAATCCTGTATGAAGTGGATATGCGCCTTCGTCCCAGCGGGGCATCAGGAGTCCTGGTCAGCAGCCTGGAGGCTTTTTTCCAGTATCAAATGGATCAGGCCTGGACATGGGAACATCAGGCCCTCGTTAGGGCAAGGACGATCGCAGGTGACATCAGAGTCTATAAAAAATTTGATGAACTGAGAAAAAAAGTAATTGCCAAGTCCCGTGACACTGATATCTTAAAGAGTTCTGTTATCTCCATGCGAAAAAAATTGATAAACCAATATGGGAACAAGCATTCCGGCAAATTTGACCTTAAACATGATCCAGGCGGCCTGACTGATATAGAATTCCTGATCCATTATATGGTATTGGCAAATGCCTTCCGGTATCCGGACCTCGCTGAATGGAGCAATAGTAGCAGACTGCTTGAGGCCTTTGAACAGAAAGACCTGATACGAAAAAGATATACAGATGTCCTTTTGGAGGCTTATGTGAGCTACAGAAAAACAATAAACAAGCTCAGTCTGCAAGAAAGACCGGCTTATGTAGAGGCCGGCGATTTCACAAACCTGAGATCCGGGGTCAGGGAAATCTGGGATGAGGTAATGGAATGATAATCGTGGGAAGATATAGTGAGCCGTAAAAGAAAAAGGCCTTTGGCCAAAACCAAAAAGAAACCAGCTCCCAGCACTCCTGTCCCGAGCGCAAATTCTCAAGGTATGGAATTACGTATTCGTGAGTGGGAAAGCTCCGTAAAGGATAAGGTCAAACGTTTTGCCCCATACCATCGATGGATAGAGGCCCTGGCACTTTTACTTATCCTGGGGGTGGGGTTGCTTGTGCGCATTGAAGATATCCGGGACTGGAATGCCCATCCTCAGATGGCCCTTTACAAGGGAGAACCCCTGCTTACCACCTTTGATGGCTATTTCTATCTGACCCTGGCAAAGGATCTGGCTGAAGGCACCTATACACCTATAGACGATAATCGTGATGTGCCAAAGGGTATATCCCGGAGATTTCCACCACCGCTTATTTCCGTGATAGCCGCGGGCCTAGCCAAGATAACGCCCTTTTCCCTGAACTGGATTGGAGCGGTTCTGCCTGCATTACTTGGTCTTTTGCTGGCCTTGCCTCTATATGCACTAGGACGTTTCTACGGAGGTCCGGCCATGGGCCTCGCGGCAGCGTTAATGGGGCTGCTTTCACACTACTATGTCTATAGAAGCAGTTTAGGGTGGTTCGACACAGACTGCATGAATGTCACCTGGGCTACAGGGGCTGCCTATTGCTTTCTGCGATTCGGCATTGAAGCCGGTCAAAAGCGGTATCTATATTTTATCAGCGGTATGGCTATTTTTTTGCTTTTTCTGTGGTGGTGGGATTCAACGCCTCAGGTAGTGACGCTTGTCTCGATGTTACCGTTAGCTGTGGCACTGGTGTTTTTTTATCGTCCCGGACAAAGAGAGGCATGTATTTTTTTCGGAACAGTAGGACTGGGAATCGGAATAATACTCTTGTGGATGGGACTGGATCTTCCGCTCAAGATTTTCAGGCATGTTGCAGGCACCTTTCACTATATATCTACAAAGGAAGTAATCGGTATATGGCCTCCCATAGGGGCTACAATTTCAGAACAGGCCATACCATCACTCAACGAAATTGTCGCCAAAACAACTGACAGCCTGCCTGCCTTCATTCTGGCCGGCGCAGGTCTTGCTTGGCTGTTCTATCGCCGTCCCAAAGAGAGCCTATTCATCTCAGTGCCATTGATCCTGGCTGCATTATCATTTGTTTTTGCAAAACGTTTTATGATCTTTTTGGCCCCTGTTATGGCCCTTGGGATAGGATACATGATATCTGAGATCTGGTACTGGCGTCGAAAATTTGCCGTGCTTTCCCTGTTAGCACCGATTCTAGTTATTTTAATTGTCTGGCCGGCCCTGAGCAAGGACATGGCCAAGACATTCTGGCCCAAGGAACCGCCGCACCTTATCGCAGGGATGGATCTGGCATCAAAAGAAACGCCCAAAGATGCAGTAATCTGGGCGTGGTGGGACCATGGATATCCTCTGAATTACTGGGCCGACAGGGGGACCGTGGGTGATGGTACGCTTCACGGCGGTCACAGGTCATTTTACAATGGCCTCCCCCTTGCCACGCACGACGAACGCCTGGCAGCCAACTTCATGCGCTTTTATGTCAGTTCCGGAATGGATGGTATTGAAAATGTTTACCAGGCTGTAGGCAATGACCCTGCCCGAGGTGTAAATCTTATTAAAGAAGTCCTTTCGGTTGGTCCTGAAAAGGCGAGAGAGTTACTGGCTTTAGCCAAACTCGCGCCTGTGGGAAATTTACAGAATGTGGATCAGTGGCTTTGCTTTTTCTATCCTGAAAAAACGCGTCCTATCTACCTTTTTCTTGACTGGCGGCTCACAATCACCAACTACTGGTGGTATTGGCTTGGTACATGGGACGTGGAAAAGAGAGAGGGAATACACCCAATGTACAGGGCCTTTTATGATGTGTATGAGGAAAACGGGCATATTAAAGGAAGCGAAGGTCTGGATATAGACATAGAAAAGGGAGAATTACGCACAGGTAAACGCATAATGGGACTCACACAACTGGTTGAACGTACGGAAAAAGGGCTACAAACCAGACGCTACAAAAGGGATAGTGGATCACAATTTGAAATATTGGTCCCCGGCAAATTCGGGGCTATAATGGATTCGCAGATTTCCGAGTCGGTTTTTAATAAATTGTTTTTGAGACACACTTTTAATCCAAAGTACTTCAGATATGTGGTCACGAATACCCCATCTTATCAATTATGGGAGGTGCTGGGTGACAGGAAGCAACCTTAACATGTCCGGCAGGATTTAATATATGTTTAAGGAAAAATCAGTCGCTGTAGTTGTCCCTGCATACAACGAAGAGCATTTGCTCAGTCAGGTCATTGAGACAATGCCCGACCTTGTGGATCATATTGTAGTTGTGGACGACTGCAGTCAGGATCGGACAGTTGATGTAGCTCGTGGGTATATTGAGCCGGAAGGCAGGGTGGTATTACTGTGCCATAAGCGAAATGAAGGCGTTGGAGCTGCCATTGTGACCGGTTATAAGTGGGCCAGGGATCACAAAATAGATGTTACCGTAGTAATGGCAGGCGACGCTCAGATGGACCCTTCGGATCTTCCCAATATCATAGGGCCGGTTGCAACAGGCGAAACGGATTACACCAAGGGCAACCGTCTCTTTCACGGCGAGGCATGGAAAGTCATGCCTAAATACCGTTATTTGGGGAATTCATTCCTTTCGCTGCTTACAAAAATCGCTTCAGGATACTGGCACATAGCTGATTCACAAACAGGATACACAGCCATATCGTTGGAAGCCCTGAGTTTTTTGGATCTTGACCGCATTTACAAAAACTACGGCATGCCGAATGATATCCTGATTCGCCTGAATGAGATTAACTTGCGTGTGCGCGACGTGCCTATTCGTCCGGTCTACAATGTGGGTGAACAATCAGGAATACGGCTCAGGAAGGTTTTGTTCACCATCCCATGGCTTCTCAATAAGGGATTCTTCAGACGTCTGTTCACCAAATATGTTATCGCGGATTTCCATCCACTGGTCTTCTTCTACCTTTTGGGACTGACTCTTACACCAGGCGGCTTCTTTTTTGGACTCTATCTTTTATTTTACCGTATTCTGGACGGCCCTGTAAGTGAAACCAGTGCTCTCTTTGCCGCATTTCTCTATATATCAGGGCTCCAGTCCCTTTTTTTCGCTATGTGGTTTGACATGGACTACAATCGAAATCTTCGATAATGCCATTACGTGTACTTCACCTTACAACGTCATTTCCCTCCAACCCTGGTAATATTTCAGGCCCGTTCGTACACAGGCTTGCCCTGGCGGAAATCAGACGAGGCCTTGCATGCACAGTGCTTACTCCTGCCGGTACCCGGCCATCAACTTGGCCGCAAAACTATGTAGTTCGCCGTTTCCGTTATGCGCCATGGTCCTGTCAACGTCTGGCTCAACAGCCTGGGGGAATACCGGCGGCGCTGGCCGGACAGCCCTGGCTTTACTGCCTGCTTCCGCCTTTTCTGGCCGGTATGGGCCTGTCTCTTATCCGGCTAGCCAAACATGATATTATACATACCCACTGGTCTGTCTGTGGAGCCATGGCCGTGCTGACACAGCCGATTCACCAAAAGCCCGTTATCACTACCTTGAGAGGGTCGGATGTTAATCATGCCAAAAAATCCCGGATTTTTAATTTACTGCATAAAAAGGCCATTCAAAAATCGAGATTTATAGTGAGCGTAAGCCAGGCAATAGCGACTGATCTCGGGCGACAATATCATGGCCTGGCGGACAAAATCAGATTTGTTCCAAATGGTGTGGACGACGTTTTCTATGCCTTGGCGACTGGACGCGACCACTTGGCCCCATCTCCATTTAAACTGTTTTTCATCGGAAGCTTAATTCCTCTAAAAGGGTTGGACGTACTTCTGAAGGCCCTGGCCGGGACAAATTCCCAGGCTTCATGGACACTGACTGTGGTCGGTGACGGTCCTGAAAAGGATCATCTTAAATCACTTGCAAAAGACCTGAAAATTGACAAAAATATCCACTTTCTTGGAAACGTATCGCCTGACGGAATTCCACAGCTCATGAATGATCACCATATCCTTATTCTCCTCAGCTATCGAGAAGGCAGGCCAAACGTGGTTCTCGAAGCCATGGCGGCTGCTTTGCCCGTATTGGCTACTGATATCGAAGGAACACGCGAGCTGGTACAACACGGTCAAACCGGCTGGCTGGTGCCTCCCGGAGATGTGGATGCGCTCTCGGGCGCACTTGACGATCTCATCGGCGGCAAAAAAAATCTCGCAGCAGCCGGTCTTGCAGGCCGGCAGTGGATGCAGGAACAAGGGCTGACCTGGGATAATACGGCTAAACTGTATAGTAATTTATATGAGGAGGCATTGAAAAGGAGAAGGAACTGAAAATGGATAAAAGAGGATCTCTTGATACATTCTTGACGCCTTCATGAATTTGGTTTATTTTTTCATGAAACTGTGATCGTAAGGTGAGAGGTGAAACATTGGCTAATCTTCAGATAAAGGGTATCCGGGATGATCTATATCAGGAAATAAAAAAAATGGCGGCAGCGGAAGGACGGCATGTCAGTCAGCAAATACTCTTCTTGGTAAGAGACCATTTAGCCAAAAAGGGGGCTTCTGTTCGCGCCACAAAGACCACTGCCCAAGTTTTGCTGGAGCTTTCGGGTTCGTGGGAAGACAGAAAAGATGCCGACCAAATTATTGCAGAAATAAGCCATGCCCGAAAAAATTCGACTAAGCTTTCCGGAGGCTTTTAATTGTACCTACTAGTACCCTGTCCCATAAATCTTGAACGCTTTTATGGCAATTTGTTTTTTTGTAATCTTCTTGCATTGAACCTATTTATTTGGTACTAAGTGCTCAAGTCCATCCACTACTTCAGAGGATGTTGCT
>PQXE01000051.1 GCA_003194495.1 Deltaproteobacteria bacterium | reverse complement strand
ATTATCGTGACCACCAACAAACCCTTTGCTGAATGGAACCAGGTCTTCCCAAACGCCTCAAGCGTGGTGGCCCTTATAGACCGCCTTGTACACAAGGCTGAGATTATCCAAATCAAGGCCGAGTCCTACCGGCTTAAAGAGGCAAAAGAACGTAATAAAAAGAAAAGTACCAAAAAATAATACCTACTATCTCTTGAAAAACAGTAAGGAAAGAACATGGCCAGGTTTAAACTAAAAGGCAAAGTGATCCGTTTTGATAAAAAGTCAGACAAAAAGCTGGCAATGATAATCATAAAAGACTCGGAGAATCAGAGACACATTCCGGTCCGGACCCCAACACTCAGCGACGAGGTCTCCCTTTTTGAATTTCTTGAGGCGTGGGAAAATAACACACCAGTCCAGGTGGAAGGCTGGCTAAACATCCAGCCGGATGGAAGAATCATGCTGCGGGCATATCGGGTAGACATCGAAAACCAGATTCCTTATTTCGTTGACTGAGTATTTTTTGCCTTGGTTTTTTTCTTGGTTCCGTCTTGGTTACCAACATCCTGCCTGCCTGTGCGTCGCACGTAGACAGACGTTTTGGCCGCAACACGAGTACATGCCTACTGAAATTTTATCAATACTCAACAAGGTGCGCTTTTCACATACACATACGGTGAGGAAGTGCGCTTTTCACCAAATATGTGCGTTTTCTTAAGACCGTTAACATCTGGTTACAAGAAATATTGAAGATTTTAAAAATATAGATATCACGCTGTTGAATCCATTCGATAACAAGATAGCATGATACCTTTGAAAAACAGCAAAATGATCTGGTGCAAAATCGCTAATAAATAATTCCGTGGCCAAAAGTTCAATAGGGCCTAATTGGAAAATTTTTCATCAAGCTCGTCCAGTAGCTCCGGTATGGATCTGTCCGTGGGCAGAACTATTAAATGGTCCTGTTCAAGGTCATCTGTTGGGGCGAACAGTTCTTTTTGTTTCAGATAGATCTCCCACCGCCCGTCTGAAACCTGGGTTTCTGTTCGGGCCCTTTGGGTCAAGCGTTTCTTTATTTCCTGTTCAGGACAGGTACACAAGATAAAATGGATGTTTGCTTTAGCCTCTCTTGCTAACTCCAAGAGTCTTGATCTCTCTTCCCTGTCCCGGTAAGTGGCGTCCAGTATCACTGACTTCCCCTGCATCAGATGTTTGCCGGCAAGGCAGGCCAATGCCCTATATGTTCTTAAAGTCTGTTGCCGGCTGTAAATGCCCTGACCAAAAGGCTCCCAGTGGCGTTCATCCGTGGGTATCTTGGCTATGGACTCTTTTCTTACTTTGTCTGAGTTATAGAAAGGAAGTTGATGGTTTTTTGCCCAGGCAGATGCAACTGTAGACTTGCCTGTACCGGAAACACCGAAAAACACATACAGGTCAGGGACGCCGATGCCGCCTGTATAATTCAACGCCAAGCGGAAGTATTCTAAGGCCTGACGCCTGGCACTTTCTTTTGTTTCACTATCTATTCCATCGGATGCCCATGTAAAACAACCGATTTTCCCCCTTACATACGCCCTGTAACACTTGTAGAAGTCATTTAACTCAAGAAGCTGAGCATCCCCGATTTCATCAGAAAATGACCTGACAAAATAGTTGGAAAGTGTTGGAAGACCGTGATAATCAAGATCCATAGCCAAAAAGGCCACATCCGAGGCAATATCTCCACATCTAAAGCGTTCGTTAAACTCAATGCAGTCAAAGACGTAAACAGCATTATTTGTTTTGTCAAAACAGATATTTGCAGAATATAAATCCCCGTGACCTTCTTTGATTAGGCCTTGTTCTATTCTTGAAAGGAACAAAGCTTTATTGCTGTTAATGAAAGACCTGGTGTAATTACAGATGTGACTGTATGCGGCTTCTTTAATGAGATTTCCAACAAATGATACAGTCTGATCGAAATTTTCCTCTGTGTTTTGACGTATTATGTCTGTTGTCCCAAAATTTTTGATTTCCTGTCCTGCGGCTGCTTTTTTGTAAAAGGGCGCCAGTCTATTAACAACCGCATCAATTTCAGCATTGCCTACCATATTTTCAGAAAGGAGGCGCACCATCATGCCTTCTTCAGGCATACGCTGCATAACCACGGCCCACTCCACCGGCTCCCCGGTCCCGTTAATTTTTATTTGACCATCATCATTGGTGACTGGCCACACATCCAGATAAATCTCAGAACACAGCCGGCGGTTCAACCGTAGCTCTTCCAGACAAAAATGGTGCCTCTTTTCCAGTGTTGTAAAATTCAGGAAACCAAAATCTACAGGCTTTTTAAGTTTATAGACCCTGTCTCCTGCCAGGAATACCCAGGAAATGTGTGTCTGAATCATAAGAACATCATCCACAGGATGTGGATATGATGCCGGATCTAACATTGTCTTCATCCATAAGGGTTTCTCAGACATGGAATTCTCCTGAGTGGGTTTTTCGCCTTTATTATTTTTGGGCCGGAAGTCTGATCTTGATTCCTATGACCGGCGTGATTATGCTAACTAAGTTGAGCGATTAGCCATTAGCATTTAGCTTTAACCTATTTGGAAAACAGCAGCAAATTAACAGCTAACAGCTAATACCTGATTTTGCAATAGCAGAACATCCTGTAATCATTACAGCTAATAGCTAACTGCTAAAGGCTAACTGCTGATTTTAGGTGCTGATTTTAGTTTTATCGGGATATCCTGGTTTTGTCGACCATCATAATAGGAGTCTGTTGAAAATGGCAGAGATTAGAAGCGCTATGGAAATCGCTATGGAAAAGGCGGATCGCCTGGGACGTGCTACCAAGGAAGAGTTGGAAACTCAAAAGTGGCTGGATCATGGCCACCGGATAGTTGCCAGATATATGCAAGGTGAAATTGAGGATCTTGAAACCGGCTTCAGCGATATTTCCGGGGATGAGATGCAATTGGTATTAAAGGGAGCCATAGAAATATTATTAAGGAATATTGTTTTACCAAGGGATAAAGACCAGTGGCCGGGCATAAAAAAGGCCCTGAGTGGTTTTTTGGAACTAAAAGGCAGTGTTGCCAATCAGACTATTCCTCGCATTGAGCAATTGCTGAAAAGCTATGAGCAGACTCGTGATCAATATAACGAACAGTTAAAAATGCAGATGCAGAACCACCTTGGTGGAATAAAGCAGGCCGTTTCACAACAGTATGGTGCGGTTATGGCCAACGAGATAGATGTTGATTCATTGCCTGAATTTCAAAAGGAGTGGTCTCGGATATCTTCTGAAATCACTGATCAATTTGAGCAACAATTGATTCCTCTTAAGGAATATTTAGAGGAATTATAGGTTGCACCTCGCAAATCATACAGTATATTCATAAGTTAATAACAAGTCTTAAACTAATTTATTTTCATGAATGAGACAAAGCTCCGGGAGCTGCTGGAGAAAATAAGGGCTGGTGATCTATCTGTAAACCTGGGAATAGAGGCCCTTAAAAAACTCCCTTTTGAGGACTTGGGTTGGGCCTGTCTTGATCATCACAGACACATCAGAGAGGGGTTTCCAGAGGTCGTTTACGGACCCGGGAAGACATGTGAACAACTAGTAGACATTGTCTCCAAGCTGATTTCTGTTGGCGGGCCGGTACTTGTGACACGGGTATCAGAGGAACAATCAGAGTGTGTTGTCCAGGCTATACCGGAGATAGAATTTCACCCAATACCCAAATCACTGACATGGTCGGGAAAAGATTCCAGGCCCAGGCCGTCAAACAAAGGAACTGTCCTGGTGATTTCAGCCGGTACGGCTGACCTGCCAGTTGCAGAGGAAGCCTGTCTGACCTTGGAGCTTATGGGACATCCTTTTAAACGGATCTATGATGTGGGAGTAGCTGGTATTCACAGATTACTTGATCATCTGGATGAATTGCGTCAAGCCAGTGTCATAATAGCTGTGGCGGGGATGGATGGCGTATTGCCGAGCATCCTTGGAGGTATTGTCAGTGTTCCTGTGGTGGCAGTTCCTTCCAGTACGGGCTATGGGGCCAACTTCCAGGGTCTTGCTCCGTTGCTTACCATGCTTAATTCCTGTGCCACCGGGGTTGCAGTAGTAAACATAGACAACGGTTTTGGCGCAGGGGCCTTTGCAGCCATGATAAATCGAGCTTAACTCCCTGATGTTATCCCTTTTTTAATTCAAAATTCAACATTTAGAATTCAAAATTGTGCTTGAGTAGGGTAGGGGATTACGAATCAGATGGAGGCAGTAGTCCTTTAGCCCGCAACTTACGTCGTTTTTCACGTCTTTTACGTCTTCTTTCTATTTCTCTACGCCTTTCGATCTTTTTTTGCCTGGACATTTGATCTCCCCACTGGATTTATGATTGTTGATTGTTGATTTATGATTGTTGATTGCTCTACGGCTAAAAACAATAATGCGTCACTCATAAGGGATTGCATAAAATAAGTCAATAGCGTCTCTTGCAAAGTCTCAAAGTTCGAGTATGTAGGCATTGGAGCCGGATTCAGGACTTGCAATGATATTTGCCGTGTCATAAGATGTGTTTGTCAACTTTTCCCATTCTCCGCCCCTGAGAAAGGGTATAGGGAATTTACTGTGTAAGGTGTTTTTTGAGTGAGGGAATAATGAAAGTCAAAAACTGGATGGCCAAAGACATAATAACCATCAGCCCTCAGGCCTCCATCAGTTCGGCTGTAAAGCTAATGCACCAGCATTCCATAAGGCATTTGCCTGTTATAGAAGATGATTCAATGCAAGGGCTGGTTACTGAAAGCAACTTGCGACAATATTTTTTTCCCTCCATGGTTCACGAACTCTCCATTTCAGACGTTATGATAGTAAACCCTATTACAGTGGATCCCAATGCAAGTATTGATTCTGCCGCACAGTTGATCTACAAATATAAAATCGGTGGCTTACCTGTTCTTGAAAAAAGACGATTGATTGGAATACTCACTATTACTGACATACTTGCAGCCTTTATAGAGCTCTTTGGGCTTTTGAGGGAAAGTTCCCGGCTGGATATCATTCTATCTGAAAAAGGCGGAACGCTTGATGACGTGCTTCGACTGATTCGTGAGATGGGGGGAAAGGTAATTAGTGTAGGGGTAGAAGCGCTGACATCCAAAAAAAAGATATATTATATCAGGCTGGAAAAAGGAGACCTGTCGGCTATTGTCCAGGCACTGGAGAATGAAGACCACAAGGTGGTTTCTATACTGGACTAAAACAGCTAACGCTTACAGTTCGGTGGGTAGTGGTAAAACGGGGGCGTTGTAATCCAGCGAACGGTTACAGGAATTTGAGCATGGCTCACTATCAAGTCAATAAAACTTTTCAAGAAATAAATGAAAAGATCCGATCAGGGAAAGCAGTCGTAGTTACTGCCGAGGATATGATCGGCATTGTCCGAAAACATGGGGAAGTCGAGGCGGCAAGAAAGGTGGACGTTGTGACTACCGGTACTTTTTCCCCTATGTGTTCTTCAGGGGCTTTCATCAACTTCGGGCCCTGTGTGCCCGGGATAAAGGCCGCCAAAGTATGGCTTAACGGCGTGCCTGCTTATGCCGGCCTTGCCGCACTGGATGTGTATTTAGGGGCTACAGAACCTCGCCACAACGACCCTCTCAACAATGTCTATCCTGGTGAGTTTCTCTACGGAGGCGGACATGTAATACAGGATTTAGTGGCTGGCAAGTCAATAAATTTGACAGCCGAGTCTTATGGGACCCATTGTTATCCAAGCCGGTGCTTAGATAAAAAGGTCACCCTTGCGGATCTGCCTTTTGCCCGGCTCTGTAATCCCAGAAATTCGTTCCAGAATTATAACTGCGCAGTAAATATTACAAAAAAAACCGTTTATACATACATGGGTACTTTGCGACCAAGACTTGGCAATGCTAATTACTGCACTTCCGGGCAGTTGAGTCCTTTACTCAATGACACATATTATCAAACTATCGGCACGGGTACGCGCATTTTATTAGGTGGCGGGCCGGGTTATGTGCTTTCTGCCGGGACACAGCATGATCCTGATATTCCACGAAATGAAAAAGGCCTGCCGCGTAAACCCGCAGGCACGCTTATGGTAACCGGCGATCTCAAACAGATGCACCCTCGGTGGTTAGTGGGTGTGAGTATCCTTGGTTACGGCTGCTCCCTTGCTGTAGGGCTCGGAATACCAATACCCATTCTTAACGAAGAGATGGCCATGCGAACAGCTATATCCGATGAGGATATTGTAACCCAGGTAATTGATTACGGTCATGATTATCCCCTGGGGAAAAGCACTTGCCTTGCGGAAGTCACTTATGCACAATTAAGAAGAGGAACCATAAAGATAGGAGGAAAAGACGTCCCGACCGCTCCTCTGTCCAGCTATGTCAGAGCACGGGAGATCGCGGAGATACTCAAGAAATTGATTAGTGAGGGGCGTTTTGTACTTGGAGAGCCTCAAGAACTCTTGCCAACCAAAATCAAAGTTTGATTAACAAATCAAGCAGCTAGTACTTCGCAGATGCGGTGCCATATAAACGCTTACAATTATTGATAGAATACCTGAGTAGTATGAAGGGCGGGGTTGGCGTTGCTTTTTCAGGTGGAGTAGACAGTACCTATCTGCTGAGAATAGCGAAGGACGTGTGTGTTGGGCAGGTTATTCCCTTTCTCCTTGTATCTCCTTTTCTGCCCGGAAAGGAGCGAAAATGGGCACATAGCATTGCTGATGAAATCGGCCTGCCGCTCAAGGAAGTGTGTTGGTATCCTTTTGATTTCCATTGTATCTGGGAAAATGGGCGTAACAGATGCTATTATTGCAAGTATGCAATGTACCATGAACTATGGTCAGTTTGCCGAGAACATGGAATTTCGAATCTGCTGGACGGTACCCAGTCGGATGACCTTAGCCGTGATAGACCGGGCCTCAAGGCAATACAAGAATTATCAGTAAAAACTCCTTTAGCATATTGTAATCTGAATAAAAATAATATAAGGAGATTGAGTGCTAAGTTATGTCTGCCGACATGGGACCGGCCTAGTCAGTCATGCCTTGCGACCAGAGTGGTCACCGAAACTTTTATTACAAAAAAATTAATTGAAAAAATAGAATCTGCCGAAGAGTTGCTAAAGGACATGCAGATGGAGAATACAAAATTGCGTGTGGAAGGAAATAGAACATATAGCGATTAGCCTTTAGCTATTAGCTTAATGATTACAGGATGTATTTACTATTACAAATCTTTATCCCGCCCCATTGAATGCAGCTTTGCTCTTTGGGATTCAACAGGGTGAACCAGTACAGCTAACGCTCAACTAAAGAATAACTTAAAAACAATATGAATGGAGGGTAACATGAACAAAGGACAACTGGTAGATCGTATGGCAAAGTCATCCGGCATTTTCAAAACTGCCGCAGACAAGGCACTAAATGGACTTATGGAAGCTATCACTGATGCACTCAATGCAGGGGAAAAGGTGACCCTGGTAGGTTTTGGGACTTTTTCCGTAACCGAGAGGAAAGCTCGTACGGGTCGCAATCCGCGCACAGGGAAGCCCATGGAAATCCCTGCCAAGAAAGTAGTAAAATTCAAGCCTGGGACAAAGTTGTCCGAATCAGTGGAATAAAAGGCGCTCACATCGAGTAAAACCAGTAAAAGAAGGTATCTTGTTGCGATTAAGCTAGCTATATCAGCCAGCAAGGTAGTAGTGCTTCCTTAAAAGATATCCCGTATTCAGCCAAAGTACGCCTACGATCAAAAAAATATGAATTTTGGAATAAGTCCGGGGATGAGCCAAAAAAGTAAGTAGTTGGCTCATCCCAATCTTACCTCTGACGTCGTACCAAGTCTTCACGCCTAAAGGCCATAGTGTCTTTTGTGGCTATAGCTGCGAGATAGAGCAGAAATCCAGTGATTTATTAAATTTTGAATTAAAAAAAAGGAAGTAACATGTCAGGCACTAAATAGTAATAACATACAAAATTTAAGACATTGTGTGTTCCTGCCGATGATAAGAACATAAAAGTCAGGTGGATAGACTGAAGGTAGAAGGCTAACATTCAGCCTTAAACCTGAATAGTTGCAAGATTTAATAAATTGTTGATCAGGAGCTTTTAGACATGAAAAAAACGAATTCAGCAGATAGAAATAAGCTGTCTTCAGGCTCTCGATTATTACAGAAAGTGAATGATGCAATGAATATTCCAGACCCTGAACGGGCTGCCAGGATACAATTCCTAAAAGAACAGGTACGGAAGGGTACATATAAAGTAGACGCTGATAAGGTCGCACTGAGTATGCTGAAGGATCTCATAAAGGATTTATAATATAAACTGGCATCCTTTATTCACCAGTTGAATGCTGATGTCGAAAGACGATATTTTTCCTTCCTCACGCTTTTTCCGCAAAAGCCAAAACCACAAATAATAGAAGCTCAACAGATTTTCAGATTAAAAGACACCAAAAGGCAGGAGGTGATTTTTTCTCAGTTATTATGAATGTCGCATAAGATATATTATGTAAAATAAATAAGAAAAATTCCGGAAGAGCCTTTCCTTCACTAATTACTGAGTTCACTGGAAATATCGTGTTTTACCAGGCGACTGATTTTTTGATTGATGTCTGCTGTGCGCAAGGCCTGTTTTCGAATTTCTTTCAACGTTGCGGCAACATTCCCATCTTGTTCCATATTTAAAAGCAGAATTTCGATTTTTCCTATAATTATCTGTAATGGTTGGTTTAGTTGGTGAGATGTGCACCTGATTAAATCAAGAATATCAAGAAGTATAGGGATTTTTGAAATTTCTTTTTTGAGATCCATCACCCTGAAACCAGCTGAAACACTTCTAACAATCTGGTCTATTCCAATGTCTACCGGCAGGATCTCATCTGCTAATACAGACAAGTCCTTAGTTCCAGAATCCAAGTTGGGATTTTTCTGAAGGCATACAATATATATATCGTGTAACTCTCGGTCTAAACGAATCTTTTTGCATGTTTCAAGTCTTGACTCCAAAGAGATATCAGGATCGACAATTAGGACTCCTTTTCTTTGTCCTCTTAAGGCATTAAGGCCCTTTTCCCGGCTACTGGTGAAATGAACTTCGCAATCTTTATTAAGTGATAAAATAGAAGCCACTACATCCAATTCTTGAGATTTGATGCCTAATATCACAACATGCCTTGTTTTTTCCTTTTTTGGTTCCTTTTTAACTAAGTCAAAATCAAGTTTCTGACAGTCTTGATCTCTAAAGAGGTCTTTTTCAAGAGAGTCAAGCAACTTTGTATGATCCGTTACTTCTTGCGGGTCTATACTCAGAACACCAACTGATAAGGAAAAAGGTATATTCAGACGCTCTTTGATTTTTTTTGGAATCAACCTCTTGAGCCTCAAGGCGGCCGCCTCCCCTCCTGCCTCATATGTTGCCGGCAAAATCGCAACAAACCTATTTTCAGCTATCCTATATACGGAATCATTGTTTCTTAATATTTCAGAAAGATTGTTAGAAACCTCCTCAAGGCTGGATCCCTTGAAACGTTTATCCGCACTTATTCTATTATCCACTTCCACAAGTAGCAGAGTTGTCCGATATTTGTGTTCTTTAACCCGGACGAGCTCAAGCTTAAGATCTTCAACAAAGCCCTCCATATTTCGCAATCTGGTCTCAGTATCTATCATAGTTGCCTCCATTAAGAATGTTCAAAATCTTTCAGCTACCAAAACAATGAATCCGGCTTTGGAGTGTAAGCCCTTTATAGGTTTCTCTATGTGATATTTTTTCAATTTTGGAGATTGGAAAAGAGTGGAAACCCCACCTACTATTCGAAAATGCGCCTTTTCAATATTTGACAACAGGTCTTCCAAGCGAAAAAACGAAGCGTATTTATAAAGTGGGTGTCCTTCTTGCTTCTTTTGTTCATAGAGGTTTCCCCAATTTGAATTCTTTGGTACAAATCCGATCAATAAAAGACCACCTGTCTTGAGAGCACCCGCTGCTTCCTGCAAGGCATTAAACGGATTTTCTAAAAAGCAAAGGGAAAAAATGAAAAATATTTGCTCCAGGCTGTTTTTTTTGAGTGGTAAAGCCTCGGCCATGGCCTGTATAGAGACCACTCCGCGATTCTTGGCCAGTGCCAATAGCCCGGGAGCCGGGTCCACGCCGTATTGTATACCCAAGGCATGAGAAAAACGCCCGGAACCTGCACCCACCTCCAAAGAAAGTGGGGATGCTGAAATGACCTCATTTAAGGCATTGAGTTCACACTGAAAAAGGGGATTATCATCATACCAGGAGTCATAGGCCTCTGCAATTTCATCAAAGGCCTTTGAAGCTTGGGGGATAACCCCTTTATCTTGCTTTGAAAGCAGCTTTTTGTTAGTGGTGGCGGACAAAACCGACTTTTCTGCGATATTCTTCGAATTTTTGATGAGTCTTCAGGTGTTTCATCTATAATCTATTACTTCGGACAATTTTGAATAATACTTTATTGCTTTATCGAGAAAATTACTCAGGATTCGCTGAAATGGAAGAGATTGCTTTGCTTCGCTCGCAATGACCGCCCCCGACTTATTGAGAAATTACAATAATCTAAGTCATTTTCTTATATGTTCCAACAGTTCTTCCGCTATACTGTCAAATGTCTTGGCACACTCGCTATCATCATCGAGGGTCATTGGTTTACCTGTATCACCTCCCTCTCTGATCTTCTGGTCCAGAGGAACCTTACCCAATAAGGGGACCTTGAATGCTTTGGCCATTTTTTCCCCTCCTCCACTACCGAACACCTCCAGGATTTGTCCTTCAGGTACACCTGGAACACGAAGAAAAGACATGTTTTCCACTATCCCAAAGATCGGGATATCTTGACCTGTGAATAGACCAATACATCGACGCACATCGGCAAGGGCAACCTTTTGAGGAGTGGTAACTATTATGACACCGTCAAGAGAAACTAATTTCGCCATAGTCAGAGGAGCATCTCCTGTGCCTGGAGGCAGGTCTACCAATAGATAGTCCAGATCTCCCCACGCCACATGTCCCAGGAATTCTTTAATAGCCTTGTTTACCAATGGGCCTCGCCAGACTATCGGCACCCCCTCCCCTGCTAAAGTAGCGGTAGATACAACCTTAAGGCCGTATTTCTCAATTGGTAGAAGCATGCCCCTGGAACCTAAGGGCCGCTCATCGATGCCGAGCATTATGGGAATATCCGGGCCGTGCATATCAGCATCAAGTATTCCTACCTTAAAACCTTTTTTTGAAAGCGCAATTGCCAGATTCACCGCAACGGTACTCTTGCCTACCCCACCCTTTCCGCTGGCAACAGCAATTATGCTCTTTACCTTTTCTATTCCTTGCATTTCAGAAGGCTCTTGTCCTAACAGCTTTGCTCTCTCCTCGGATGTCATGGTGGTGAGGACTACTTTGACCTCACTTACACCCTCTGCGCCGCGTATAGCCTTCTCGACATCATCCTTAATCTGATTCTTCATAGGACAGCCGGCCATAGTAAGGGCCACGGTGACACGGACTGCTGAGCCGGCTATCTCAACATCTTTGATCATCCCAAGCTCTACAAGGCCCTTATTGATGCCTGGATCCTTTACCTTCTTTAGTACATCCAAAATTTTTTCTTTTGTAACAGCCATTTTTTATCCCTTATATCTTTAATTTATTTTACAAATAGCAAAAATTGCCTTACTGATAATTTAATTGAGGAATTGTGAATTAAGAAATTGAGGAATTGAAGGTGCTTAGGAACGTACAATAAATAACTTGAACAAATTAATGTCTTTTTTGCCGTCTTCTTCGTTGCTCGTCGATCACATAACCCGTTATGCTCACTCCTCGCGCCTTGAATACAACAAAAAACCCTATTAATTTTTGTTCAACTTATTTATCTCCCGTTCCTTATTGACTTTAATCCCTTAATTCCTCAATTTGTTTTAAAAGGTTATTTCCTTTTTTAATTCAAAATTCAAAATTTAGAATTCAAAATTGTGTCTGAACGGCCTTTCCGTTCAGACACTAAATACTACTTTAACCCAAGAGCTACCATAAAATTAACTGTTTTGGCAAAAGAATTATTACGGCTTGACCTTATTTTATTGCAGAAAAGGCTTGCCGTTTCAAGAAATCAGGCCCAAGCTCTCATTAGTACCGGCAAGGTGCGAGTTGAAGGACACATCATTGATAAAGCAGGGCACCGGTTTTCTGCTGATGCTCAAATAGAGGTTACGGAAAACCTGAATCCCTATGTGAGCCGTGGTGGACTAAAGCTTGCGCACGCACTCGAGTACTTTGCAATAGATATTCAGGGTCTTGTCTGTATGGACGTCGGGGCATCTACAGGAGGGTTTACGGATTGTTTGCTTCAGAAAGGGGCATCAAAGGTTTACGCAGTGGATGTTGGCTATGGTCAGCTAGACTGGCGTTTGAGGAATGACGAAAGGGTTATGCCTATTGAACGGACCAATATACGATATTTACCTCCTGATATCTTGGATTCTCAAATATATCTAGCTACAATAGATACATCATTTATTTCACTCAGGCTGGTAATACCCTCTATTCTTCCATTTATGCATTGGGAGAGTCGTATTATTGCCCTTGTAAAGCCTCAATTCGAGGTTGGGAAAGGGAAAGTCGGAAAAGGCGGGATAGTAAAAGACCCAAAGCTTCACCAAGAGGTATTGGACAGATTGATTTTATTTTGCAATAAATTGAAACTGACTGTCATAGGAATTACGCCATCACCTATCCTCGGAGCAAAAGGCAACAGGGAATTTCTTATGCTGATTGAGTATCCTGGAGACCATCAAGACGCACAATAAATTTTGAATTTTGAATTTTGAATTATGGAAAAAGAATGGAAAAAGATTTATCATTTATTCAACACTTAGTATTTAATATTTTTAGTTTTTTCCAGATATTTTGCAAATATGACGAACTAGAATTAGGAAGTGCAAAACAATGAGCCGGCTCGACCTTGAAAATCTAGAACAACTGGAAGACGTTGCAGAGAAGGAAATCGAGGAACCGCCCATGTGTAAGGTCTTGTTGTATAATGACGATTATACGACAATGGATTTTGTGGTACGGATCTTGGAAGATATATTTCATAAATCATCGTCAGAGGCAACAAGGATCATGCTGAACGTGCATTACAATGGTTTCGGGATTTGTGGGTATTATACCAGTGAAATTGCAGAGACAAAGGTAAAGGCAGTTCACATAAGTGCAAAGGAAGCAGGTTTTCCTCTTAAGGCCGGTATGGAATATATATAGGCAACCTACCGAACTGTAAGCGTTTACAGGGTGCTGCAGATGCGAGGCGTACGGGTACGCAGACGTACTCCCTGTACTTCAAGTGCCCGACAACAAAGCAGATGCGGTGCCCTGTGAACGCTTACAAAAAAGGCAAAAAAATGATAAGCAAGGACTTGGAAATAATGTTAGGTGCAGCGGCTCGGGAGGCTCATGTTAGGCATCATGAATATCTATCTCTTGAGCATTTGCTTTTTGCAATAATTCACCACCAAAAGGGAGAGAATGCCATAATGGCATGTGGGGGTAATCCTGACCGGCTGAAATCCAGAATTGAGACGTTTTTTGAGACTCACCTTGAGAAATTGCCGGATGATCGAAAAGAAGGCCCCCAGCCCACGGTAATCCTGCAGAGGGTGCTCCAGCGAACCATTATGCATGTGCAGTCTGCCGAAAAGGAAGAGGCCGACATAGGAGATCTTCTTGCTTCCGTGATGACCGAGGAAGATTCCTATGCAGCGCACTTTCTTAATCAGGAGGGAATCACCAGGCTGGACATACTGAATTATATATCACATGGGATTGGGCAAACCGATTCTTATCAAACCGTTAGTTCCCAAAGAAAGATAGGTCCCCAGGCCGGGAAACAGACCAAATCCTCAACAAAACCGGCAAGTGCCCTTGATGCCTTTACTGTTAATCTCACGAAGAAGGCTGCTGATGGAGGAATTGACCCGCTTGTTGGACGAAAGGTGGAACTGGAACGTACAATGCAGGTCCTCGGCAGGCGTAGAAAGAATAATCCCATCTACATAGGGGACCCCGGAGTAGGCAAGACGGCCTTGGCTGAAGGACTGGCACTAAAAATCAGGCAAGGCGAAGTGCCTGAGCCTTTACAAGACACAGAAATGTACACTCTGGATATGGGATCGCTTCTTGCCGGCACCAAATACAGAGGGGAGTTTGAGGCCAGGCTCAAAGAGGTTATTACTCAGATCAAAAAGTGTCCCAGGGCAATACTCTTCATTGATGAAATCCATACTGTTGTGGGAGCAGGAGCCACCAGCGGAGGGGCTCTGGATGCCTCAAATATTCTTAAGCCGGCCCTGGCAAATGGTGAGCTAAGGTGTATAGGTTCAACCACTTATGAGGAATACAGAAATTTTTTTACAAAGGACCGTGCACTTTCAAGGCGTTTTCAAAAGATAGAAATTCTGGAACCTAGTGTGGGAGAGACGGTAAAAATCCTTAAGGGGCTGAAGTCACATTACGAAGAGCACCATGGAATAAAATACACTGATAGCGCCCTGAAAACTGCAGCTGAACTGTCAGGTAGATACCTTACAGATCGTTATATGCCGGACAAGGCTATTGACGTAATAGATGAAGCAGCATCCGTATTGAGGCTTTCAGGCAATAGTGGAAATGGACCAAGGCTTGTTACTATACGTCACATCGAAAATGTAATTGCCAAGATGGCCCGATTACCTGCAAAGACTATCACTCAGTCAGACCGCTTTCGTCTTGAAAAAATCGAAGAATCCATAAAATCATTAGTCTTCGGCCAAGATGAAGCTGTAGAAATTTTGTCAAAAGCCATCAAACGTTCCAGGGCCGGTCTTTCTCATCCTGAGCGCCCTATCGGTTCTTTTCTGTTTATGGGACCCACGGGAGTTGGAAAAACGGAGCTTGCCCGGCAGACTGCTGCAGTGCTTGGAATACACTTCCAGCGATTCGACATGAGCGAATATATGGAAAAGCATGCTGTGGCCAGGCTCATTGGTGCGCCTCCCGGCTATGTTGGATTTGATCAAGGAGGTCTCCTTACCGAGGCTATCCGTAAGCACCCATACTCTGTTCTCCTTTTGGATGAAATAGAGAAGGCCCATCCCGACCTTTTTAGTATCTTGCTTCAGATCATGGATTACGCTACCCTTACCGATAATACAGGTAAAAGGGCAGACTTCCGTCACGTGATATTGATTATGACCTCAAATGCAGGGGCAAGAGAGATGGAAAGCCAGACAATCGGTTTTGGTGCACAGGCGGAAGATAGCAGATACAAAGGGGAGAATATAATAAAACAACTCTTCAGCCCGGAATTTCGTAACCGGCTGGAGGCTGTTATACCTTTCGGCCATTTGACCATTTCAGCAATGAAGCAGGTGGTGGACAAGCTCTTGGGGGAGATCCGGGAGCAGTTGTCCGGTCGCAAGATCAAACTGAATGTCACACCTGCTGCCAGGTCCTGGCTTGCCCAAAATGGGTATGATCCTCAATTTGGAGCACGTCCCTTGGCTCGCGTTTTACAACAGGAGATAAAAGATCCTGTATCTGATGCCATCCTGTTCCATGGACTCTCAAAAGGAGGCAAAGTTTTAGTTGACGTTGAAGATGGACGGCTTATTATTCATAAATAGTCAATAGTTCCAGCCTTTAGAATACCATAAGGATTCTCTGACAATGCCCACAATTCAAAGCATTACAATCGTTCCCAGCCTGCCCGATCGTTTGATGCCGCTGATGACTATTGCTCGTAATATTTGGTGGACCTGGACCCCTGAGGCTATCCATCTCTTTCAGGACATGGACCGGGAGTTGTGGGAAAGATGCAGACATAACCCGGTTTCCTTACTGGGCACCATTGAGCAACCCCGGCTGGAACGGCTCGAGCGGGATGATGTCTTTCTTGCCAGAATGGAAAAGGTGCAAAGGGAGCTGGAACGCTATCTACATGCCCAGACATGGTATAAAAAGGTCAGTGAGAATCGGGATGACGGGATAATAGCATACTTTTCTGCTGAGTTCGGCCTGCATGAAAGCCTTCCTCTATATTCCGGGGGGCTTGGGATCCTTGCCGGTGATCATATGAAGTCGGCCAGTGATCTGGGGCTTCCCCTCATAGGAATGGGTCTTCTTTATAAACACGGGTATTTTCAACAATATCTCAATCCTGATGGATGGCAGCAAGAGACTTATCCCTCAAATGACTTCTACAATATGCCGGTAAGCCTGGTCAGGGATAAAGAAGGAAACCCTTTGACAGTCCAGGTGGAGCTTGAGGGCAGAGAGGTCCACATACGGGTCTGGTCCCTTAATGTGGGCCGGGTCAAAATCTATAACCTGGACACTGATGTCCCATTAAATTCCCGCTCAGACAGACAGATAACTTCGTATCTCTATGGCGGCAGCCTTGAAACCAGGCTCCAACAGGAGATAGTGCTGGGCATGGGAGGAATAAAGTTAATAATGGCCCTTGACCAGTGCCCCTCGGTTTGCCACATGAATGAAGGCCATTCCGCCTTCATGGCACTGGAACGTATCAACCAGATAATGCGCAAGGACAGTCTGCCTTATGACGTGGCCCTGGAGGCCGTGCGTGCAACAAGCATATTTACCACTCATACCCCTGTCCCTGCAGGAATAGACCGCTTCCCTCCGGAAATGATCCGCCGGTACTTCACAGGATTGGCAGATGAAATGGGCATTGGTATTGATGCATTCCTGGGACTTGGAAGGATCAACCCCGGTGATCAGGCTGAAGAATTCTGCATGGCGGTACTGGCTATCAATATGGCATCTCAAACCAATGGGGTGAGCAAGCTTCACGGTGAGGTCACACAAAAGATGTGGGGTGGCATATGGCCCCGGATTCCACAGCATGAGATCCCGATAACACATGTCACTAACGGGATACATATACTCGGCTGGCTATCAAGTGAGATGTCCATGCTGTATGAACGATATTTAGGATCAAGATGGATCGATGAGCCCACAAATCACGCCATTTGGAAAAGGAGCGAACAAATTCCTGACTTTGAGCTCTGGAGAAGCAAAGAGAGACTGAGAGAGAGACTCATATCTTTTTCCAGGGCAAGGCTCAGAAAGCAGCTTGAAGCAAAAGGCGCCCCAAGTTACCAGATGAAGCAGGCTGACGAGGTACTGGATCCTGAGGCCCTTACCATAGGCTTTGCCAGGCGTTTTGCAACATACAAACGTTCCGCTCTGCTCTTTCGAGATCCTGACAGGCTCAGGCAGATACTAGCTAACGAAGAGCGTCCGGTACAGCTCATCTTCAGTGGCAAGGCCCATCCACAGGATAAGTACGGCAAGGAACTCATCCACAAGATAGTTCAAATGGCCAACACCCCGGAGTTTCGGAAGCACATAGTCTTTATTGAAAATTACGACATAGAAGTGGGCAGGTACCTGGTCCAGGGAGTAGACGTCTGGCTTAACACCCCTCTGCGCCCAATGGAGGCCAGCGGGACCAGCGGTATGAAGGTCCCGGCCAACGGCGGAATCAACCTGAGTATCCTTGATGGCTGGTGGTGTGAAGGCTATAAGGGCAACAATGGCTGGGCTATAGGTGCAGGTGAGGAATATGAAGATCGCGAATACCAGGATGAGGTGGAAAGCCGGCTCCTCTATGAACTGCTTGAAAATACCGTAGTACCACTGTTTTATGATAGATCCGCCCATGATATCCCTCATGGATGGGTCGAGATGATGAAAAATTCCATCAAGACCCTATGTCCCTATTTCAATACAAACCGCATGGTGGAAGAATATGCCAGCCAGTTTTATCTGCCCAACATCTCCAAATGGCACTTGTTCGCGAAGGATAGCTGGAAGGAGGCCAGGGAGTTATGCCGCTGGAAACGGGAGACATCGGAAGTATGGCACAAGGTGAAAATACTTGATTTGCAGGTTCCGATCAACGGATCGCCAAAGGTCGGAGATCGTTTGCCGATCAAGGCCGTACTGGATCTTGGCGGGCTGGATCCTGAAGAGGTGCGGGTTGAAGCGTATATCGGTCGCCTGGACGATAAGGGAGAAATCCCTGAAGGACATCCTTTACCGATGCTTTCAGTAAGTGGGCAGCAAGAAGGAGGAGGATCTGTCTTTGAAGGAACACTACTCTGTCTTTCAAGCGGGCGGATAGGTTTTACTATTAGGTGTTATCCTTTCCAGAAAGAACTCAGCCACAAGTTTGAGCTCGGACTTCTGACCTGGTGGGAAGCTGAAAAATAGTTTTTATTTGAAGTGCCTAAACCAGTGACTATTTTTTCCCAGAGCCTGCCGCTGGCCTCTACGCTTCCCCATGCAACGCTTCATGTGCAACCTCGCGGTTACCCGCGCATGACTTTTGGCCATGATGAATCAGCTAATTCTTTCATGTATGGCTCGTTCATCCCCTACCCTATGGTGGTTTATTCCGGCGCTTTCGCAACGTACCCTTAATATCCTCAACCCTCCCCTATTCTCTCAACGTTAAAGTCGACTCCCTCTTTTGGCCGACTATAACAAAAAGGTTTCGTACCTATGAAGCACAAGCCCAATTACTCGATCAAGTCCTGCACAAAAGCCAACGCAGACGAAAATCGAAAACCACTCGTGGTGTTGTTGCCCCGTATCCGATTGACTTTAAATAAGCGAACCGACAAAGGATTGTGAAAAACGGAGCTTAGTGGGGATGGTCAAAAAGTTTTATGCCCACAGTCTTGAAGGACAGCCGCCTGACAAATGGCAGCCTCTTGAGGATCATTTGAAAAACGTAGCGGAAATGGCCAGAGATTTTGCCAAACCATTCGGCGGCGAGCAATGGGCCTATCTGGCCGGGTTATGGCATGATCTGGGGAAATACGCTGATACGTTTCAGGCAAAACTATACGTCGAAAACGGCTTTGAAAGTCATATTGAAACCAGGCCGGGAAAAGTAGTTCACTCGGAGGCGGGTGGCCATTTGGCAACTGCAAAGGGCTGGAATGGAGCGGACCGCATTCTTTCCTGGCTCATCATGGGGCATCATGCCGGATTGACGGATTATTTCACAGATGAAATCGGAGCAAAAGCGCTTGAACCGAAAATGCGCAATTCGATCCATTCAGAACAGATCCTCAAAAATGTTCCTGAAATAATTGCAAACCAAGCCATGCCCAATCAGGCAATCCCTCCGGGCGCTGATCCCGCCTTTTTTATCCGCATGCTTTTTTCCTGTGTTGTCGATGCTGACTTTCTTGATACCGAAACCTTCATGAATAAAGCCAAGGCTGGACTTCGGAACAGGGAATACCCCCCGATGCAATTTTTATTGGAAAGCTTTGATGAATTTATGATGCGTCTGTGCAGCAAAGCAAAGCCGAGCCCTGTCAATAAAACACGGGCTGAAATCTTGAAACAGTGCCGGCATGCGGCGGAAAGCAAACCCGATGTGTTTTCGTTAACAGTGCCGACCGGCGGCGGCAAAACTTTATCCTCTTTGGCGTTTGCCCTCCGTCATGCGGTCAAGTATGAAAAAAACCGCATCATTTATGTTATCCCCTACACCAGCATTATCGAGCAGACCGCAAATGTTTTTCGGCAGATTCCCGGTTTTGAAGATGTGGTGATAGAACATCACAGTAATGTGGCGGAAACGGATGAAGACAAGGAAACAGCACGTAATCGACTGGCCGCAGAAAACTGGGATGCGCCTCTGATCGTTACGACATCGGTGCAGTTTTTCGAATCGTTGTATGCCTGCAAAACAAGCCGGTGTCGCAAACTGCATAATATCGTCAACAGCGTCGTTATTTTTGACGAGGCTCAGTGTCTTCCGCCAGAATATCTTCGCCCGTCGGTCTTTGCCATCCGTGAACTATTCCGCCACTATCACGTCACACCAGTGCTTTGTACGGCAACGCAACCTGTCCTGACCCAGACCAAGGAATTTGACTTCAATTTCAGGGAAGGTTTTGAATCCGTTACTGAAATCGTCAAAAGTCCCGGCCAACTGGCCGAAAGACTGAAGCGAGTAAAGACGCAATTATATCGCAATGACCTGACTCCGGTCGATTTGCCTGAGATTGCAGAATCAATCCAGGCAGAGGAAGAAGCTGTGCTCTGCATCGTTAACCGCAAAGAGGATACTCGATCACTGGCCCGCTTGCTTCCGACAGAAAAAACCTTTCATCTGTCAACCAACATGTGCGCCGAACATCGGTCCAATACCCTCGAAAAGATTAAAAACAGGTTGATTAACTATACATCTCCTTTTTTTGTAATCAGCACATCCCTGGTCGAGGCCGGGGTGGATATTGATTTTCCCGTTGTGTATCGCGCCCTTGCCGGCCTTGACTCTATTGCTCAGGCAGCCGGCCGATGCAATCGTGAAGGAAGACTTCCTACTTTTGGCAGAACCATTATTTTTGTTCCCAAAGACCAACCAAGGGATAGTCGTTAATTGTCACGTGATATACGCTTGATATACTTTTAACTATATGATAATTTACTTTTAAAAAATAAGGAGATAATAAATGATTATTAAAACTAATATTCTTAGTTGCTCTCATTGTGGTAGTAAATATCTTGTTAAGAATGGATTTGACTCTAATAATGGTAAACAGCTTTACAAATGTAAGGATTGTAACAGATATGGCAGGGAGAATCCACAACATTCTAAATATTCG
>PQXE01000050.1 GCA_003194495.1 Deltaproteobacteria bacterium | reverse complement strand
TGCCGTCCTCGGGAACTGTCAAAATTGTGTGACGGTACTTTAGTCCAGGTTGCAAAACACGACTCACTTGAACAACAAAATTATCTGTATACACCTTGGAACAAGACAAACAAAAGCAACTCTTGCACGTAAAACAAACCCGTCGCAAGTCTTTACCGCAATTCGGGCACCGATATTCGCTATAGCCACCTTCCTCCTTCCCACAGCCCAGCATCTTCTGCACCACTTCTTCATAATATTCCGTATTATACCATTCGTAGCACTCTTTAAACTCGTCCCAATGATCTTCAAAGATCTGATGAAATATATGTTTTGATCGGCAGTTCGCATCAGTAATCATCACCTTTCGGTCATTAGTTTGTGAATCACCCCCCCTCTCTTACCATAACACCGCTGATTTTACAGAAAAAAATGGAAATTCCTATACTATCAAGTTATTTATTGTACGTTCCTAAGCGGCTCTACAATGGTGTAAAAGATAAGCTGGGTTGTCCGGGAACCTCAGTTGTGGCTGCCGCCACGATTTCTTTAAACAGGTCTTCCTTTAAAAGAATTCCTACGACAGATTCCCCTTCCACGACAGGGAGCCAATCGATCTTGTGAGAAGTCATGAGATGGACAGCTTCCATGAGAGTACCGCTTTGATGAATAACATGCGTTACCGGCGACATGATTTCACTGCCGGACCTTTCAAGTATAGCCTCACACTCCTCCAAAAACTGACCCTGCCAGAAGATAGGAAGTTCTTCGGTGGCCTTTGTAGAAGACTCCATATGAGCAAGGATATCATCAATAGAGAGCATCCCCAGGATTTCTTCTTTGTCTTCCACCTCGTCAACCACCAGCAAGGACGAAATACACCTACCTTTTTGTTTTTCACTCAGCAACCTGACCGCTTCCGCCACCTTTGTCTGAGACGATATACGCTCAAGTGCCAACACATCAAGCATCAGATCTTTAATTCGTTTTTCAGGCATATAGATAGCTCTTTAGGTTGAAGGCTGAAGGTGATAGGCTGACCTACTTCCACCTTCTTCCTTCTACCTACTCAGTGACTTCTTAATTTGAGCAAGCGATGTGCCAGATCCTTGGATGTTTATCAGTAGCTTGCTAACATATTGATTTTTAAGCATTTCTGTACTATTTACAGAAAACTTTAGCCATTTATGGAGCGGCATATTTATGCCGAAAAATTTGGGTCAAAATAGGTTTTGACATTTTTTTGCCCATCTGCTAACAATTTGCATTATAACTGTTCATGGGTTCAAGGGTGAACCGAACCTCTGAACCCGTGAACCTCTGAACCATTGAACCAAGGTAAAAATGAGATGATATCTCATAAAATTGCGTTACACGGTCAAATCGAGCCTGATCTATTTCCGGAGTTTATCGTAGTAAGCGAGCACATGCATTCGGTGATCAGGACAGTGCAACAGGTTGCAAGGTTTGACGCCAATATTTTAATTTCCGGGGAATCCGGAACCGGAAAAGAGCTTGTGGCCCGCATCATTCATCAAAAAAGCAACCGGAGGGACAAACCTATTGTGCCGGTAAACTGCGGCACACTTTCCGGTGAGCTGTTTGAAAGTAAACTGTTCGGCCATGAAAAGGGGGCCTTTACAGGTGCTATCAGGCAAACCAGGGGGAGATTTGAGCAGGCCAATAACGGGACTCTCTTTTTAGATGAAGTCTCAGAGATTTCGCCACCTAATCAAGTAAATTTTCTACGGGTACTGGAAGACGGCTGCTTTTGTCGAATCGGAGGCGAGACCCCCATCAGGGTGAATGTTCGTATTATTGCGGCGACCAACAAGGATCTCACGACAGAAGTCAAGGCAGGGCGCTTTAGAAAGGATCTATACTACCGCCTGAAGGTGATCCCTATTAGTCTCCTTCCTTTAAGGAAACGGAAGGCTGCAATCCCTCATCTGGTGAATAATTTCCTGGAAAGATTTGCCAAACTATATAAAAAGCCCAGGGTATCCGTTTCCCCTGATGCCATGGAATACTTGATGTCTTATGATTGGCCGGGGAATATTAGACACCTTAAAAACATAATGGAAAGAATGTTTTTAATGACCCAAGGACCGATAATTACTATAAACGATTTTCCAGAGGATGTTATGGACGTGGTAACTTATGATCCTGGAGGGAATCCGGGGCAAGAGTCCCATAATTCAGACGCATCATCTTTCGATTTTGCAGCCCATGGTCCTATTGAACCATTGCGAAAGGCACGTCAACGGCTGGAAAAAACCATCATTCTGAGGGCCTTAGAGATGACGAAAGGACAGAGAGCCAGGGCCGCTGAACTTCTGGAGATTAAACCCCGCACCCTTCGCCAAAAAATTAGCGACTATGGTATTGAATTTCGGAGGACGGGAAAAGGATGAAACCCAGGCTTTTGTTAGTTGATGATGAAGAAATGTTCTTGGAATTTCTCTCAAGGCGCTTGAAAAGCTATCAGTATGATGTAACAACTTGCTTAAGTGGTGAAAACGCCCTTGAAATGATAATAGACCACGATTTCGACGTGGTCATACTGGATGTGCTTATGCCTGGTATGGACGGGATCGAGACCCTGGGGGAAATCAAAAAGATAAAGCCACTTACCGAGGTGATCATGTTAACCGGACATGCGTCCAGGGAATCGGGCATAGAAGGAATGAAGCTTGGTGCCTATGGTTATCTGAGCAAACCCTGCAATACTGAAGACCTGATCGCAAAAATCAACAAGGCCTATGATAGAAAAGTAGAACATGAAAAACGCATCAGCATGGCGAGCCTGCAACCATGAGGACATTAATGTCTATCCTGTGATCTGCGCGCAAATGGGGGCATAGGCCCTTGGAATTCCCTTGACAATGCCCTGAGAAAATACTAAAAAAATTTTCGTTAAGGTTATCGAATAGATATATGTTTTGACCGAATGTAATTAGGACTTGTAACTGATTTCAAGGAGCGATCTATGAATGAACAATCAACTGTTCGAGTTATTAGGGTTTTACTGGTAGACGATGAGGCGACTTTGCTCGAATACCTATCCAAACGCCTTCTTAGACAGGGCCATACAGTAAAGGCCACTTTCTCCGGCGAGGACGCTGTCGAGGCAGCAAAACAAGAGCATTTTGATGTGGCGGTTGTCGACTTAAAGATGCCGGGGATAGACGGGGTGGAGACGCAAAAAAGGCTGAGAGAGATCCAACCATTCCTGCAATGCATCATATTGACCGGCCATGGTTCCATAGAAAGCGCTTTGGAGAGTGGGCATGAGGACGCCTTCCAATATTTGCTCAAGCCTGTTGACTATGATAATCTTGTGGCAGTCATTAAAGAAGCGTACGAGAAGAAAATGAAGTTACAGGAAGCAAAATTCCAAGAGCAACTGGAAGAACTTCACCACCATGGGATGGGGGCACGTGGGATGAAAAATGCCATTGCCGAGTTGCGCAAGATCTATGGATTCGAATAGTTCTCTGGAGACCGAACTGAAAAAGGCCAGACAGGAACTGGCCGGTTATAAGATAGAGTTACATCAGACCAGGGGTTACCTTCAGTGTATTCTGCAAAATTCCGAGGATATGATTTTTGCTACGGAAGTTGGCGGAATGCTGATTTCCTTCAGCAAGGGCGGTGAAAAGGTGCTGGGTTATTCCTTTGTGGAATTAATAGGTACCTACATAAAGGATTTGGCTGAAGACCCTGTATCATTTGAGGAGTTTTTTATCTCCTCCGGGCAAGATGGCCCCGCAGTGCAGTTGGACATCCCCTTTCGACACAAGGAGGGAGGCACGGTTTATTTCAATGTTTCCCTTATAAACCTGACAAACAGGGAAGGCCAAAGTGTGGGCACGGTCGGAGTCTGCAGGGACATTACCCTGTGGAAGAAGATCCAGGAAGACCTGGTCCGAATCGACAGACTGGCGGAAATAGGGAGGATAGCAGCCGGGGTCGCCCACGAGATCAACAATCCTCTGGCGATTATCGGCGAAGCTTCGGGATGGGCAGGCGTGGTAATCAGCGACGCTAAGGGCCTAAATCCCGAGGACCGGGAAGAACTGGAAAAAGCCGCCAAAGAGATCAGCCACCAGACCAAGCGCTGTCGCAGCATAACACATGAATTATTGGACTTCGCCCGTGGTTCAACCCCGGCATTAACCGAATTTGATATCCACGACGTGCTCAGAGACAGCATTAGTTTTCTCAAGCCCGAACTCAAACACACATCCATAGAAATTGATACTCAGTTTATGTCAGGTCCCCTACTCATGAAATCTGATCCAAAGTTGTTGGAGCAGGTCTTTGTAAATTTTATTACCAATGCCATTCATGCTATCCGAAGTAAGGGGGAAGACAAAGGGTATATCCGGATAAAGACCCTTTCAATAAACTCGGATGTGGAGATAAGTTTTGAAGACAATGGTACCGGGATCACGGAGGAAAACCAAAAAAAGATATTTCAACTGTTTTTCTCCACCAAAGCTCCGGGCAAGGGTACGGGCCTTGGCCTCTCAATCAGCCAGAATATAGTAAAAAAATTGGGCGGAACCATCACTCTTGACAGCAAGGTTGGAGTCGGTACCAACTTCACCGTGCGACTTCCACTCTCTTAGTAGTAATTATCTTCGCATTTTTTCCGGCAGAAAATCCTGAAACACAATTTTTTTATCTTCAAACCTGTTTGGTTCCGGCTTGTCTGGATTAAGTCGGCAAAAAAATGCCTAAATAATCATTTCCTTATTTATGCGGCATTATTTTGCCGTTTTTCAATACTGCCAAATCAGTTTCCGTCCCAAAACAAATCAGAACAAAAGTCGTAAAATCAGTCCGTTAAAAAGCATTACTGCAAAAAGTGAGGGACTGGCACATCTATTGCTAAGATTAAATTGACAGTCGTGTGTTTCCCAAAATTGCAAACCGATCAAAAATAGGGGAGGGGCAACTGTTGGGTAAACAAGAGGAAGAAGGGCTGGGAAGCAAGCACAATACCAGCAAAGCAGAAAACTCGGATCAAGGTCCAAGGCGCCGAAAGAATTTTGGCCATTATGTGGTCACATTCTTTATCATGTTCGGCGTCTGGGTCGTCCTTTCAGGCAAGTTTGATCCCTTTCATCTCAGCCTCGGGGTCATCTCCTGCGCAATCGTGGCTTACCTTTCGGCCGACCTGTTGCGTCCTTCCATAAGAGGTCTTTTAATTCTGTTGGTCCGATGGATCCCGTATCTCCCGTGGCTGATGAAGGAAATCTTCAAAGCAAACCTCCATGTTACATATCTTGTCTTCCATCCGAGGATGATGGACTTGATAGACCCTAAAATTGTTAAATTTCAAAGCAAGCTGGAAGGCGACCTGGCCCTGGTCACCTTTGCCAATTCGATCACCCTCACTCCCGGCACTATTACAGTCAATGTATCACCCGATGGTGATTTTAAGGTTCATGCCATTGACAAGGCATCTGGTGAACCCCTGCCGGGCGAGATGGAGGCAAGGATTGCCAGGGTACTTGGGGAGGACTGATGGATAACATATTTTTATACTCGAGTCTTTACCTGGCCTTTCTGATGGTCCTTTCCTTGGTCCGGGCCGTGATTGGGCCAACAGTCCTTGACCGGATGATTGGTGTCAATGCAATCGGGAGCAAGACTGTCGTATTACTTATTATGATTGGTTTTCTCTACCATCGGATGGATATGTTCGTGGACATTGCCCTGGCCTATGCCATGCTGAACTTTCTCGCAGTGCTGGCGGCTTCAAGATACTTCCAAAAGCGTAAAGGATTGTACGATGAAGCGCTGTATCGGTAAAGACTACTCAAGGATTCTCGTAGCAAGGACAGGCGGCATGCCAATGCCCGCAACAGGCATTTACGAGGGACCAGGGAGGTTTTGATAAATGGATATCATGAATATCATTGTATGCGTGCTATTGTTCTCCGGGCTGTTTTTCCTTACAGGAGGGGCAGTGGGGATTCTGCGTTTTCCTGATTTCTATTCCCGGCTCCACCCGGCCGGCAAACTCGACACTCTGGGCTCCTTTTTGGCAATGACCGCCTTTGCCCTTTTTAACCTCCATCATTTTTCCCTGGGCGCCTTGCTGACCAGCCTGAAGATTCTCCTTATTGTCGTTTTTATATTCCTGGCCAGTCCCACAGCAACCCACGGCATTGTTGACGCCGGCGTCAGGGCCGGTTTGGCCCCGTGGACCAAGGGAGAGAAAAGGAGGTAACCCATGATCTGGCCGATAGATCTGGCAATTCTTACCTTGGTCGTTGTCGCAGCCATAAGCGCCCTTATGGTCAAGGATTTGCTTGGCGCCTCCGTACTGTTTGGGTCTTACAGTTTCATGATGTGTCTGCTCTGGTCCATCATGGGAGCAGTGGATGTGGCCTTTACCGAGGCATCGGTCGGAGCGGGTGTCAGCACTGTCCTTTTTGTTGCCGCAGTCTTCCGCACAACAAGGAGGACAAGAGATTGAAGATCATCGGACTCATCATAACAGTCACGACAGGCGCACTGCTTTTTTACGCCGCAGGTGATTTTCCAGCGTGGTCAGATCCGGCATCTCCGGCCAGCACATACCTTTCTCCTCACTTTATCGAAAAGACCATGGAGGAGACTTCAGTACCCAACATTGTGACCGCTGTGCTTGCAGACTATCGTGGTTTTGACACCATGTTTGAAACCGCTGTGATCTTTTCAGCAGGTGTTGTCTGTTTTTTTCTCCTGCGAATCTCCCGCCGCGAAGACGAAGAGCCTGAAACAAGGTATTACAGGCATGTCCTCACCGGCGTAACCATCCAGCTCAAAGAAGGGCACGAGATACCGCCGTCTGCTGACTTTGAACGGATCGATTCTATGTGGACCCCTCCCGACCTGATTATCAAGACAGGGTGTCGATTGTTGATCCCCTTTGTCCAGCTTTTTGCCCTGTATGTGATCGCCCATGGACATCACAGTCCCGGAGGCGGATTCCAGGGAGGTGTTATCCTGGGGGCAAGCGTCATCTTGTTTGCCATCTCCCACGATCTGAGAACTGCGGTCAGACGGATGAGTGAGAAGCTTATAGGCATCCTTTGTGCTGCCGGCGTCCTTATTTATGCCGGCACCGGTGCCCTCTGTCTATTGTTAAAGCTGAATTTCCTGGACTATAGCGCTCTTGCGGGTGTACTTCATGTCGACCCGATTACCGCGCGATCCCATGGCATTCTCATTGTGGAAATCGGTGTAGGGATTGCCGTCCTCGCCACAATGATCTGGATCTATAACAATATCTCATCTGCAGGCAGATACAGACAGGGGCTTTAGGATATGACCGACCTGATTTCAATGGTTGTTGCCAAATATAATTACTGGATTTACATCACCCTGATGATGATCGGGCTATACGCCATCATCGCCAAAAACAATCTCGTAAAAAAGATCGTGGGCATGAACATCTTTCAGACCGCCATTATCTTGTTCTACGTGTCCATAAGCGTCAAAAAAGGGGCCACGATTCCTATTTTAGAGCATGGCCACGGCCCTGATGCGCACCACGTGGTGCATGCCGTGGACTATATCAATCCGTTGCCTCATGTGCTGATGCTGACCGCCATTGTGGTGGGCGTGGCTACCCTTGGGGTGGCCCTGGCCTTGGCCATAAGGGTCTATAATAACTATAACACCCTGGAAGAAGATAAAATCCTGGCGCAGATAAGGGAAAAATGAGCGAACAGTATCCTGCACTCCTTGTCGTTGTCCCGCTCCTGTCGGCCTTAGTCGTCAGTGTTGCCGGATGGGTAAACAAAAGATTGTGTTTCCCCATTGCTGTTGCGGCCCTGGGTGTGACTGCCTGGTCATGCGTTGGTCTGCTGCTCAGGGTCCTGGATGAAGGTGTTATCGTCTATAAATTAGGTGGGTGGACGCCCCCTATGGGCATAGCCTACTATATAGATTATCTCAATAGCCTTGTTCTGCCGGTGGTGTCCATAGTTGCCCTCCTTAATTTAATAGCAAATAAAAAGGGCATTGAGCAACAGTTTCCGGACAAAACAGGCCCCTTTTATACATTATATCTCCTGATGGTAACCGGTCTATTGGGTATTGTCGTTACAGGAGATGCCTTTAACCTGTATGTGTTGCTGGAAATAGCAGCGCTCACGGGTTACGGGCTGCTTGCCATGGGAGAGGAGCGTGCTCCGCTGGCAACCCTTAATTACCTGTACATGGGTACAATCGGGGCCTGCTTCTATCTGTTGGGCGTTGGATATCTCTATATTGTCACCGGTTCATTGAATATGGTGGATATTGCCGGGTTATTGCCCCCGCTTTATCAGTCTAAGGCCGTGCTGGCCGCTTTCATCATCTGTATGGTCGGGGTGTGGCTCAAGATGGCCTTTTTCCCCCTTCACGCCTGGTTGCCCAATGCCTATACATATGCCAATTCTGCGGCCAGCAGCCTTATTGCCCCGCTGGTAACCAAGGTGATGGTCTATGTGATGATCCGCCTCATATTGACCGTTTTTACCCCGGAATTTGTCTTTACCACCCTGGCCGTGAGTGACGCCGTTGTCTGGCTTGCTGTCATCGCCATTGTCATGGGCGCTGTTCTTGCCCTGGCAGAGCGCAATTTAAAGAAGATGCTGACCTATATCGTCGTGGCGGAAGTAGGCTATATGGTCGGTGGCGCATGGCTTGGAAACCGGGATGGCATGACAGGCGCCATCCTCCATATTGTAAACGATGCCCTGATGACCCTCTGCGTCTTTATGGTTGTGGGCAATATTGTCTACAAAGTCAAGGGATATGCCTTTGAGGACTTACAAGGGTTGTTCCGTAAAATGCCATTCACTATGGCGGCCTTGGTGATAGGCGCCATGTCCATTATCGGGGTGCCGCCTACCTGCGGTTTCTTCAGCAAGTGGTATCTGATCGTCGGGGCCATTTCTGCAGGCCACTATGGTTTTATGGCGGCACTTATATTCAGCAGTATAGTCAGTGTGGTCCTGTTTTTCAGGGTCTTTGAGATCTGCTATTACGAGCCTTTTGCCGATCATCACGGGCATGATAATCATTCGGGAGGCATGGATGAGGCCCCGGTCAGCATGGTGGTTCCGCTCTTGATCGTAGCTGTAATCCTGATCGTGGTCGGTCTGTATACAGGTGATATCGTCAACCATGTTATTCAATTCGCCATTCCAGAGGCAATGGTGTGATGAATATGGAAACGATTATATCAATAAAGCCTTTGTTGGCCATTCTGGTTTCTTTGCTGGTTGTCCCGATTCTGGTGCTAAGCGGGAAGCGGCCGAATGTCCGCGAGGCGTGTACGTTTCTGGCAGCCGGGGTAAAATTCCTGATCGTCCTCTCTATGGTGCCTGTGATCTTGAATGGTACTCAGATCGTATATACGATCGCCGAGGTCATCCCCGGAGTGGCGTTAAAACTCAGGGTTGACGCCTTTGGAATGCTGTTCGCGCTCGTCTCTTCGTCACTGTGGATTGTGACATCGGCCTATTCCATAGGTTACATGCGGGGACTGAAAGAACACAGCCAGACCAGGTACTTCTGTTTCTTCGCTTTAGCCCTTTCAGCCACTATCGGTGTGGCCTTTTCAGCCAACCTGCTGACCCTCTATCTCTTTTACGAGATGCTTTCTTTTGCCACATATCCTCTGGTCACACACCATCAGGACCATGAGGCGCGCAGTTCAGGGCGGAAATATCTGCTCTACATCGTTGGGACCTCTATCGGGTTTGTATTACCGGCCATGCTCATCTCTTACAGCCTGGCCGGGACCCTTGATTTTTCGAGTCAGGGCTTTTTGGCCGGAACCGCATCAAAGCCCCTGATAGGGCTCCTTTGTTTTATGTTCCTTTTCGGATTTGCCAAGGCAGCGATCATGCCCTTTCATTCGTGGCTTCCGGCAGCCATGGTGGCACCCACGCCTGTAAGCGCCTTACTGCATGCAGTGGCTGTTGTGAAGGTGGGGGTATTTTGCGTTGCCAGGGTGTTGACAGGGGTCTTTGGCACAAACCTGCTGTTTTCGCTAAACCTGAACGTGCCGATCATCTATATTGCATCTTTTACCATCATGGCCGGCTCGCTCATTGCCTTGTCTCAGGACAACCTTAAAAGGCTTCTCGCCTTTTCCACCATCGCCCAACTCTCCTATATTGTCCTGGGCGTAGGGCTGCTGTCTCCCAAGGGGATGACCGGTGGCATGCTCCATATTGCAATGCATGCCTTTGGCAAGATCACCCTGTTTTTCTGTGCCGGGGCAATCTTTGTAGCCACAGGTAAAAAGAACATCAGCGACATGATAGGGATCGGCCGGAGGATGCCGGTGACCATGGCGGCCTTTTTTATAGGTTCGTTGAGCATTATAGGGATGCCCCCTTGCGGCGGCTTCATCAGCAAATGGTATCTGGTCCTGGGGTCACTCCAGGCCCATCAGATGACTATCCTGTTTGTGCTGCTCACCAGTTCCCTGTTGAATGCCGCCTACTTTATGCCATTTGTTTACAAGGCATTCTTCTGCAGGCCCGAAGATGCCATGTTTGAAAACAAGGTGCAAGAGGCCCCGGCTTTTTGCGTGGTGCCCTTGGTTATAACAGCAACTATTTCCGTGATTCTGCTTTTTTATCCCCAGCCTTTTCTCAGGCTGGCCAGAATGATGGTGCAGAGTATAACCGGAGTATGAGTCATGACAGACGAGAGGACAGACGAAATAGAAGGCAAGATGGAACTTGGCCATGAGCCTGTTCCGCCTTTTCGGACCATTTTTTGGGTGGCTATTACAATAGGCGTTTTGTATCTTGGATTCATCTTTTTCAAGACGCTTTGAACAAAGATACGCAGTGGTGCTGTGATTATTGCTTAGGATATTGAGGTGTTACCGTGAAACAAGAGAACAGCGAGGACAAAAAATATCTTTTTGATAAACCTGCAAGCATGAAGATACTGGCATGGTCTTTTTTGTTATCGCTCGTTCTTCTCCTTGCCCTGGAATTCTTTATTCACAAGCACACTCATTTCCCATCGGAAGAATGGCCTGAATTCTATTGTGTATTTGCCTTTGTCGGCTTTGTGGCACTTGTTCTTTCTGCAAAATATATCCTGCGGCCCCTTGTGAAGAGACGAGAGGATTACTATGACTGACGTCCTGCCGCCAGCGGCCATTTTTATCATCGGAGGACTAATGGTTCCTCTGATAAAAGGGAAATGGAAAAGCGCCTACATGTTGCTCATCCCGGTGGTAGGTTTCATAAACCTGATCAATATCCCTGAAGGGACCCATTGGGTTGTAGGGTTTATGGAATATGATCTTATCTTTGGTAAGGTGGACAGGCTGAGTCTCCTGTTCGGCTACATCTTCCATCTCATATCTTTCATAGCTATTCTCTATGCCATTCACGTAAAAGACGATGTGCAGAATGTGGCCGGGCTGATTTATGCCGGCAGCGCCCTGGGAGTTGTCTTTGCCGGAGACCTTTTTTCTTTCTTTGTCTTCTGGGAAATGCTCACAGTAGCTTCCATATTTCTTATCTGGGCCCGCAGGACAAAGGCAGCTCAAGGCGCAGGATATAGATATCTTCTTGTTCATGCGGCCGGAGGCCTGTGCCTTCTGGCAGGCATCGTCCTGTATGTAAATCAGACAGGCTCTATTGAGTTCGGGTATATCGGACTGAATGGACTTGCCACCTTATTAATTTTCCTGGGTTTTGGCGTAAACTGCGCTTGGCCTCTTCTCCATCCATGGCTGACCGACGCCTATCCTGAGGCCACAATTACCGGCACCATATTCCTGAGCGCTTTTACTACAAAGTGTGCGGTTTACGCCTTGGCCAGGGCCTTTCCGGGCACCGAGGCCCTTATCTGGATCGGAGCGATTATGACCGCATTCCCTATCTTCTATGCGGTCATTGAAAACAACCTCAGGCGGGTGCTGTCCTACAGCTTGATCAACCAGGTAGGATTCATGGTATGCGGAATCGGCATTGGGACCCAAATGGCCATAAATGGCGCTGTTTCCCACGCCGTGAATGATATCCTTTTCAAGGCCCTGCTGTTCATGTCCATGGGCGCGGTGATGTACCGTACCGGCGGGAAGATCAACTGCACCGCCTTAGGTGGACTGTACCGGACCATGCCGCTCACCTGTATCTGTTGTATAATAGGCGCTGCATCCATCTCGGCCGTTCCGCTTTTCAGCGGTTTTGTCAGTAAGTCAATGGTCATGAGTGCGGCTGCTGACGGTCATATGCAGATTATATGGTTTATTCTGCTGTTTGCCTCTGTGGGTGTATTAGAGCATGCTGGTATCAAGATCCCGTTTTTTGCGTTTTTCGGACATGATTCCGGGCTGAGACCCAAGGAAGCACCCCTCCACATGCTTCTTGCCATGGGCATTGCTGCGTTCTTCTGCATCTTCAACGGGTCATTTCCCAACTACCTGTATAGTCTTCTCCCATATCCGGTTGAGTATGTACCATACACGGTCCCGCATGTGGTAGGTCAAACCCAGCTTATTTTCTTTGCCGCCCTTGCCTTTATACTTCTCACGCTCTCCGGCATGTCTCCCCCTGAGATGAGGGCTGTCAATGTTGATGCTGATTGGTTCTACCGCAAGGGTTGCGGGCTTTTTTACCGGGTCATGGATATTAGTATGAACGGATTGACCAGGGTCGCTGACAGGGTCATTGTGGGTGAGTTGACCGGATCTATCTGCCGCATATCCCAACGCTGGCCTGAGGTCCTCTGCCTTGGGGTTATGATTCCCTTGTGGAGTATCACCGGTGTAAAGGGAAAAAAACTCGATGGCAAGATCGAAAGAACTCGAGCGGCCCTGCAAACGCACACCTCACCTATAGGGATCAGTGCGGCTATAGCTACCATTTTTTTAGTGTTAATTTACCTGTTAATGTGATATAAACAAAAAAAACGAATAGTTCAACGCAGAAAGCGCAGAGAGAAGATAAATAAAAAAATCCTTTACTCTACGGAGAGGAGAAACAGATATTTGGTTTCTATAGAACAACTCAAAAGAATTCGACTCTTTGAAGATTTGACTGACGGAATGCTGGAAAAGATGCTTCCCCTGGCTCAAGAGCAATCGTTTGCGGAAAGGGAGATCATTTACGAACCAGGTAGTGATGCCTCCCATTTTTATTCACTGACCACAGGCAAGGTATTACTCCAGGCAGAGCTTGCTTCAGCCCTTATCATCTCTCTCGGGGCCATCAAGCAGGGGTACTCATTCGGATGGTCTGCCCTGCTTCCCGGGCCCGCCCATACCGCCCTTGCTGTTTGTATGGAACCATGCGAAGCCCTGGTCATGCCCGGAGACGAAATCAAGACCCTTCTTGATCAAGACCACACCATGGGATTCCTGGTTATGCAAAAGACTGCCACGATCCTTGAGAACCGCTTGGAACGTCGTACAGCACAGTTTGTCAAGGTCATAACCAAACATCCGGATATAGCAACGCTTTTGGGTTTGTAGAAGGAGGATTAGCCTTCATGTGAGTGCGGCTCGGAAGGCAGCCTGATGACAAAGGTTGACCCTTTTCCAGGTTCAGAGTTTACTCTTATGGTTCCGCCATGCTCGTGGATTATCTTCTGGGTAACAAGCAGGCCGAGGCCCGTACCTCTTGACCCCTTGGTGCTGAATAGAGAGCTGAAGATTTGCTTTCTTACGGCCTCATCCATACCGCAACCATTGTCAGAGACCTGAAGAATAAACGTTCCATCACTTTCGCTCCTTGTGGTCACCCGCACCAGGTGCTCCTTGCTCTCGTCTTCATCAAATGTAACGGCATCAATAGCATTGGAAACCAAGTTAAGCAGACAGCGATGAAATCCTTTGGGAGACACATCGCCTATGCTCGGATCAAGATCTCTGACAATCTCTACTCCGGATTCTTTTGCCTTGAGATCCATTAGTTTACATACCTCTTCGGCAATTGTATTCGGAGAGCGCCTTTCATATTCAGGCTTACGTTCCTTGGAGTAGTTGAGGAGATCCATAGCCAGGCCTGCGATCCTGTCAATATTCCTTTGCACCATGTCCCAGCCGGTACGAAGTCTATGCATATCTTCCTTCTTAAGTGCGTTGTCTACTATATAGACTCCTCCACGCAGACCACCTAAGATATTTTTGATACCGTGGGCAAGTCCGGCCACAGTTTCTCCAATGGCAGCCAACCTTTCGGACCTGATCAATTCCTGCTGCAACTGCTTGACTTCCCTCAGATCGTGGAGAAAACCCACACTGCCGATGACCTCACCATCTTTATACAAAACAGTTCCTGAAAACTTAATCGGTATCTTGTCACCGTCCTTTCCCACAACAAAGGTCTCTCGCCAGACATGCATGTCCTGTCTTTCTCGTTCTTTGCCATGCAGACCTTGCATGATTTCTTCGGCTGTCTCCGGTGGATAGAGACTCCCTATATCAATCTCCCCGATTACTTCATCCTTGGAATATCCAAATATTCTCTCATCTCCTTGATTAAAGATCATTATTTTTCCATGCTTATCAGTGCCGATTATACCATCGATGGAATGCTGAATCAGATTGTCTTCAAACTCATACCTTTGCCTTATCTCCTCTGTGGCTTGCTTTACCTTATCTTCCAGATTGTCGGTATATTCCTTGAGCTTTTTCCTTAAACGAAGCCTTTCTTCGGCCCGTTTTAAGGCAACCGTCAGGGCTTCGTCCACAATAGGTTTGGTGATAAAATCAGATGCCTCAAGTTGAAGAGATTGGATAGCCACGTCCATATCGCCATGCCCGGTAACAACTATCACCTCGGTTTCAGGGCTTATTTCCTTAATCTTTTTCAATACCTCGATGCCATCAATACCAGGCATCTTTACATCAGTTAAGACAATTGGGGGGGCTTCTTTCTCAAATAACTCAAGGCCGCTTTTGCCGTTCTCCGCGGTCAGCACCTCGTAGCCGTCACTTCTCAGCGACATTCCCACAATCTTCCTTGCCGGCTCTTCATCATCAATAAGTAAAAGCTTCAATATATTGCTCCTATTAATAGTTCGTAGCTCATAGCTCGTAGTTGATAGCTCGTAATTGATAGCTCGTAGTTTATAGCTGTCGAAGACCTCTTTTTGCCATCACCCATCACCTATGAGCTATGAACTAACTGAACATGGAGGGAATTTCAACAGGAATGTCGTACCAATCCCCGCCTCGGTTTTTACATCTATAGTTCCCCCATAGTCCTTGACAATTCCATAGCTGATGGACAAGCCCAATCCCGTTCCAGTACCCACTTCTTTGGTGGTAAAGAATGGTTCAAATATCTTATCCAGCACATGTTCCGGAATACCATTCCCTGTATCGGATACAGCAATTGCGACCCGGGCATTGTCTAAAAATGACCTTATTGTCACCTTGCCACCAGGTTCGCCCTTTTCCTCAATGGCATGACGGGCATTGACAACCAGATTCAAAAGGACTTGCTCTAACTTATTACTATCTGCCATTATATGGGGCAGGTTATCATCCAGGTCCAATTCTATCGCTATATCACGTACCTTGAACTGTTGTCCCAATATCCCAAAAATATTTCTGATAGGCACATTCACATCAAGCTCTGTCGTTTCAATACCCACCCTGGCAAAGTCCCGCAAATGGTTGATGATTGCCGCTGCCCTGTCTACCTGACCAACGACTTCTTCAGTAACAGTTTTTAATTCTTCGTCCTTAATCTCTTTGCCTTTGTCGATCATTTTTGAAAGAAACGTAGCGCCCATTCTAATAACACTTAAAGGTTGATTTAACTCGTGGGCTACGCCTGATGCCATCTCACCCAAGGTAGACATCTTACTGGCCTGAATTAACTGGGTCCTTTTTTCTAATTTCTTTATCTCTTTTTCAGAAATATCCAGTTTAGAGACCATATGCTTGAAGGAATCCGTCAACTGGACCATCTCGTCACCCACATGGGTTTTATATACTTTGCATTCACGACACTCATCCAGCTTTTCCGGAAAGCTCCCTGACGGCTGGCCGAAACAGAGTGTTCCGTCCACATACCAGCACATTGTCGTAGTATTTCCATATGCAGGACAGTCAGTTTTTGTGCATTTTTCTATCTCCCAGCATTTAACCTGTCTGCCAAAATCAACATCTGTTTTCCCGCGGCTGATTTCATCGGCTAATCGCGCAAGTTGGGCAAGGGGCCGGGTAACAAATCTGGATAAGAAAATGGATAAGAAAAGACCCACAATCACAAGGGAAGCCAGTCCCCAGATAATCTCTCTATTTCTGACTTCTGCTACTCGTTCCTCTACCGGGCCCCAGCTAATCCCTACGGTTAGAACCCCTAATATTGCATTTTCCTTTCCATGGCATTTATAACAGTTTTTCTCATTCGGAATAGGCATGGCATAGAGAAGTATTTTTTCTCCACCCTGCGCCTCCAGGTTTTTCACCAGAGAACCCGTGTCTAATGCCTCTTCGGTGGCCTGTGAATCGTCAAACTTTTTTACATTGGCTGGTAATCCACTGTATTTGATAATGCCTGTAAGATCGCAAAGATTTACGACTTTCACGTCCTTCAATTTATGTAAGCTTTCCAGGATCGCCTGCACAGACTCCATGTCTCCGTCGAGCATGGGGTATTCAATACTTCTCATTACCGTGTCACTGATCTCATATGCCCGATCCTCCTGCTTTCCAAGGTGAAATTTTATTCGCGTCACCATATCGTAGTAAGTAAGGATGCCTATTACTACGATTAGAGTTATGCTCATACCCATTATCACCTTGTCGGTTACGCTGGATATGCGGAGCCATGTCCATAATCTATCGATAAAAGGTGCCATTTTACCTGTTTCTCAATGCCCCATATACGCCCATACTGATGATAGCATGTAGCTCAGCGGCTCAATACCCCGGATGCTTGTGCCCGCTGTGACAGCTTGTACAGATATTCTTTGGAATGTTCAATGTCTCTTGATGTTCCAGCCTGGTCGGGGCCTTGAGATGTAAGCTGGCCGGACCATGACAACTTTCACACTGTTTATTGACCATCCGCTGGGTTTTTTCCACACTGACAAATCCACCCGGTTTCCCATAGCCGGTGGTATGGCAAGGAAGACAGCCCGGGTCATGATCTCTTTTTCTCATCTGTATGACCCGAAAATTCCTTGAGTATTTCCAGGAGAGATAGCTTTCTACGTGCTCAGGATGGCATTCTTTGCACTTGTCCATTCCAACATAGATGGCCTTCTCTTTTTCAGCCTGAAGATACGGTGTATTAAAGGCAAAAAAGTATAAAGCAACAAGCCCGGTAGTCATGGTAATAAATAGTTTTTTCATTCTCATCTTCAAGCTCCTTTGACCGTAATCCATATTGAAGATCTGGAAACAAATAGCGTTTTATCGTACCATGCGAAGCATGGAGAATAAAATGGTGCTGAACTACATAACGCTCCATGCTGTTTTGCGAACTCTATGGATATTATATAGAAGCCTAGTCCTTGGATCAACCACACCTAAGAATTTTAATCATATATTGGCAGCCTTCGAAATTTTGCTTAACCCTTGAACCCTGAACCTTTGAACCCGTTTTACCACAACCCACCGAACTGTAAGCGTTTACAGGGTGCTGCAGATGCGAGGCGGAGGGTACGCAGACGTACTCCCTGTACTTCAAGTGCCCGACAACAAAGCAGATGCGGTGCCCTGTGAACGCTTACCGGAAATCTTTAGGTGAAGTAAAAAACCTGCATTATTGCCATTTTGTCTTTCAAAGCGCGGCATTCTGTGCTATGTATTTGTTCATATGAAGAAATAGGTTTACCTTGGGGCTTTCTCAGTAATTATAGGAGTGAGGAAGGAAATGGCTAAAAAGATACTTATCGTGGACGATGAGCCTGATATTATTACCTTTATCAGTGCAGTCCTTGAAGACAACGGTTATTCAAGCATAAGTGCCAACAATGGGATTGAAGGCCTTGAACTCTTGCGCAAGGAGAAGCCTGATCTGGTTTTGCTCGACCTCATGATGCCCAAAAAAAGTGGCATTGCCATGTTTCAAGAGTTAAGATCGGATCCGGACATGAGCAATACTCCCGTGATCGTGCAGACCGGGGTCTCTGAGGTGACAGGGGTCGATTTTAGGAATTTTATGTTCAAACAACCGCTTCAGGATGAGAAAAAATTTGTCGAGAGCACAGGTTTGACAAAATATACTATTCCGGACGGCTATATTGAAAAACCAATTGATCCTGTCGAGTTGATTGAAGCAGTTAAGAAAGCCTTAAAAGATTATAGATAAAGATTGTAAAGCAGCTCCTGAACCTGTGAACGCTACAATAATAGATTGAGACGACCTCAAAGTCGCCTCAATCTCTATTGATTATTGTGTTTAGTGATCTTCTACCTCTTCCTCCCAACCGGTTATCATGGTTATGATATGAGCCCAGAAGGTATGGCCCAAGGTAGCCAGATACATGTGGACAAAGAGAAAGGCAGCGAAACAGCAGGCTACCAGGAAATGTAGCCCGATTACTATTTTTACCCCGCCCAAAAACACCATCCATTTTTGCGTAATCAGCAGAAGCAACAGGCCGGACAACAGGACGATCGGTACAAGCGTCATCATGATCATCAGATATGCCCCTTTCTGCATGGGGTTGAACTTGTTGTCAGGCATGCAGTGGTGCGGGTTCGGTCCACCCTTGAAGTAGTTAAAGCCGTAGAACAGCATCTGTTTTATGATACCAGTCTTCAGGTCATACATGTTGGGGACATAGAGCTTTATCAGGCTCTTATCAATGAACACGTAATAGACAAACCATAACAACCAATCGAGACATACAAAGATTCCGGTAAAATCATGAACCAGTACCGCTGTCCTGTAGTCGCCGAATAGACTAAAATACTCAGGAAACCTGATCTGAGCCCCTGTAATGCACAGAGTTGTTATTCCAATGGCGTGGATCCAATGCCATATCCTCACTGTAAGAGGGTTGAGGTAGATCATTTGTGGCTTTTCCATGATCAATGTTTCCTCCTATTTTTTTGAGTCAGAATTCTGAAAGTGCCATGGAGGCAAGCCGCGCCCAAACCGCCGGCTATGATCAGCAGGCCCAAAATGCTGAGAATATCGTTTCTGGTGGAGCCCACCATGTAGAAGTCAGCAGTAGCAAAAAGAGGGTCGAGCACTGCTCCCTCTTCAACAGGGACCCTGCTGTATGTGCCATCTTGATTGGGGAAAGCTACGTAACATGTCTGCATGGCTTTGGGCCCGGCAGCGTGGCAGAAAGAACAGTCCCGGCGATCTTTAAATATTCCATAACTGTGACTTGCTGTTTTTGTTGACAGCACCCCCCAGAGCCCTACACTTTTATATTTTGAGTTCATATTAAACTCTTTGAGCTCTGTCGTTGTAATGGAGCCGTCACCGTTGGTATCTATGAGAAATTGAATTCCCTTGTCTCCGACTAATTTTGTGAGATCTTGGTAAGTTGCGAGGTCAATCTCACCTTCTTTGTCTGGCTTGATATCCTCTCTTTTCTCAATATACATAGTGATGACAATGCCTTTTGAATCAGTATGGCAGCTTATGCACGTAGTCGCCTGCATATGGAGCTTGTTCCGGAGGAGCCATTCAGAGTGGCCGGCATTTTCGTGACAAGTAATACACTGTTTATTTTTTTCAAAACCTGAGGTCTCCAGGTAGCTCATGACTGTATGAGGGCTGTGACAATCCGAGCAAACCGCGTTTGCTGCATGGTGGCTATTCAAATATTCTTCAACGGCTTCTTCATGGCACATACCACAGCTTTCACCAGGAGACTTGAGCCCTCTGTCCGCATGGGGGTTGTGACAATCCGTACATTCCGCATTGCCGGCATGAAGGCCCTTTGATAACTCGTCAACAGTATCTTCATGGCACATGTCACAGCTTTCTTTTTCGGGCACGACACCATCGTCAGGGTGATCATCGGTTACGGAATGGCAGGACCCGCAACCATCTTCTGCGTGTTTTGTGCCGGCAAACTGGGTACCGTCCACATATAGACGCTCGTCCCCTTCATCGAAATTGGATGCATCGCCATGGCACTCCAGACAATCATCGGTTTCCATGGCACTCGACGAGTTGATGCCGATGCCAGCCACCAACATCATGAAACCGAAAATACAGACTATGAGAAATTTTGCTTTTAGCACCATCCTTCCTCTCTTCCTCACCTATAGAACTTAGAAGTTCATGCGCGAGCATACTCCAATATCCTTTGCTAAAACAAAATTTTTGCACAGGACTTGTAGTAGCTATGCACCCACGATAAGGGCGCAGATCCCAAGAAAAGTTCAGATATAGACACCGCTCTTGTCATTCCTGATATTATAGATCACCGGAGCTAAAAAAGCGGTAGTTAAAAAGAAAACCAAGAGCCTCTTGCAAAAATGCAATTTTTGCACTTTTCTATTATCAAGACATATATAACCTACTGAAATTATTATGCTCGATTTGAAGCGAGGTGCAATTTTTGCATTTTTGCAAGTACCTCCCAATACAAGAATTGTTTTTTTTGTTCCTTTAATGGCACGCCCCTCCTTCCCGTTTCGTTGTTTATTTTAAAATGATTCTCACATTACACCCATGTAAAATTGTAATATTGCTATTTTAAAATTACTTTGTAACCTGCTTGAAAGAAATTGGCAATATTAGTCTGACCACCCGGGCAAATCTTTTTTGTTTTTTTATAGAGCGTGAGATCAAATCATAAGGGAAAACCAGCATAATCTCAATCGATTCTGTCCTATGTCCAGAGCATATCTGGATATTTCATATAAGCCATTATCTGCTATTAAGGCCGCTATATATTGCGGTTACCTCACACATGGCCTACTATATGTGGTGCCCATTTCCTTATATGAAATATCCAGAGCATATTCATATGCTTGACAAGGCTAAATGGCATTGCCACCATCTATCACACTCCCTGGCAGCCGACAGGGTCGTTCCTTATTGGGGTTCATTTTTTGTAGGATTTGCTTCGGTGTTCAGCTATGGTCATAGAAATAATTTTATGAGGCTATGCACTTGACTCCTGACACCCCAATATGTAGTATTGAGGTATGGAGGATTTTCCAAAGAACCTCACCGAATTCAGAGAGCGCTTTTCGACAGAGGAATCTTGCATTGACTATCTCATTT
>PQXE01000004.1:70402-119098 GCA_003194495.1 Deltaproteobacteria bacterium | reverse complement strand
CTATAATACCGGAGCAAAACTAACCAAGACCGAAATGCAGAAATATGAACAGCGTATCTCACGTCATCCCAAACTCGGGAAGTATTTCGTCGATATCAACCCGTTGCGTGCATAACTCATACGTCCAGTTTGGGACGATTATTTTTGTCCAACCGCCTAAGACCAGGGGTAAACGGAGCCAATATGCCCATTGGTGGTTTTGTCATCAATATCGATCCAACATCTAAGGAAAAGGTCCTACAGGAGCTTGAGAAATTAGAAGGAGTTGAAATATATGGATCTGATTCCAAAGGCAATATCGTAGCGGTCATAGATTCTGAAACATCAGAAGAGATGGAAAGCTCGGTTGAAAAGATCAGCGCCATCAATGGAGTTTTGACCGTAGGCCTTACTTATCTCCACGCAGAAGATGAAGTTGAAAAAATCTAAACCGGAAAATACATCCCAAAGCTGTCTTTCAGGGGAGACAAAACTTCATAGGAGGGTTTTTCTTAAGGGACTTGCCGCATCCGTCCTCCTTCTTCCTGCCGAGTCACATGCCGGAAATCTTATGTCGTCTCCGGTAAAGACTAACAGGCTACGTCCACCAGGGGCTGTTCCGGAAGAAATTTTTGCAGGAAAATGCATAAGATGTGGCCGCTGTGTGGAAGTCTGTCCCTATAAATCAATTATGCCGCTTGATGTCAGAAACGGCATCTATGCAGGGACTCCACTTGTCTTTGCTGAGAATATTCCCTGCTATCTGTGTATGAAGTGTGTGCAGGTTTGCCCAACCGGAACCTTGCAGAAGATCAGCCAGGAAGAGACAAGAATGGGGCTGGCCATAGTCAATAAACATATGTGCATAACATGGCGCGGGGAGGCACTGTGCCGCACTTGCTACAACGTGTGTCCTTATAAGGAGACTGCTATTCGCCTGGATGAGTTGAGACCTGTAGTGGATGAAAAATATTGCACGGGTTGCGGTCTATGCACCCATGGATGCCCAATAACCAACGAGGCAGGTCTAAAGGCCATAAACATAGAGCCCATATACGCCTCGGCTAATGTCAAGTGGTAAAAAACAAAAGCATTCATAGGGAAAAAAGAATCGGCGGATGGCGACTGCTGGTTCAGACCGGCAGCTTTCTGGTTATACTGCTCAATCCGTTCCTGAACTACTACCTGCAGATAAATTTTGTACAGGGATGGTATCAATCTCTCAGTATCGGCAAACTATGGTTCGTTTCTCCCCTTGAGGGCATAGAGAGCATTCTGGTTTCCAAGCTTATCTACATGCCCCTTATTATTGGGATGGCAGGCCCAATAATCCTGGCCCTGTTGCTGGGGCGCGTATTCTGCGGATGGATATGTCCGATCAACTATCTTTCTGATATAATAGACCGAATTTGTAAGATATTTTCTGGAAAACGCTTTAGAAAAGATAGGTTTGTCCTTCCCAAGGCCATCTTTTGGTACGCACTGGCAGGAGAGCTGCTTTTTGCCATGATCCTGGGGGCCCCGCTCTTTGTCTTTCTTTCCCCACCAGGCCTGGTCGGACGCGAAATAATGATGGCGGTCTTCTTTCACTCGACTTTGGCCATTTTTAATTCATGGTTGTTGGGCTAACTTACTGAAATTATTATATCTAGCTTGAATTGGATCAAATCTACCCATAAAAAATCGGGGTATGAGTGCTTGTAATTTCCAAATCGTGCAGCTAACTCCTTGATTTTTCTGGTTTTATAATAATCGAAAAATGGCCAAAGTCGAGTTTCACACACTTGCTCTGGAAGGGGTTATTGTACTCATAGTCCTGGGCCTGAATCTCATCACCAGGCGTTTTTTCTGCCGTTATTTATGCCCATTAGGCGCCTTACTGGCATTTCTGGGCACAAAGAGACATCTTCTCGTGGTGCAGGATCAAGAAAGTTGCAAGGAATGCGGACTTTGTGATCGAGCCTGTCCTCTGGGACTCAGTCCCAGTTATGGAGAAGCAGAATCAAGCTATTGCTGGAACTGTGGTGAATGCATAGACATATGCGAGCAAAATGCACTCAATTTCAGATGGAAAGGCAATGGAATTAAGAAAGAGAAATTACCTGCTCATTCAGTAAGGAACGGGTTCAAAGGTTCAGGGTCCAAGGGTTAAGATGTTCGGGATTTACCGAAAATTTGAACCGTTGATTCGTGGGTTCTTCCTGCCCACTCGCCAAACTTGCGAGGCAGGCGGGAATGGAGAAGACATGAAAATAGAACAATAGAGCAATGATAAACCAACAATCAACAATCCAAAGGTAATGGCAAAGGGGAATACCATGAACATCGAAATCAAGGAACGCTTTATGGAGGCATGGGAAAAGCACTTCCCCGGCAGCGAACTACCTATCGCCTGTTATTACTCCAATGAGATAAATAACGTGAAGTTTCCGAAAGCTCCCAAGCCTAATCCCAGAGGGTATACATGTATTTTCAGCCAAATAGCTCCAGTAAGGCAAGGGTGCGCCCGTGCCTTTAATATGGAGAACTTGGGGTGTTTCGGGGCTTTCCTATCCCTTGGTTTTGACACCAGAGTCACCGAGGAGGTTAAGAACTACATCTGCAAGGTGGAACGTACCAAAAAGAGCTATGATCATGTTGATAGCATGTATGAACACCGTCCACCCAAACAGGCTCCAGCGAAATACCTTGTGTTCAAGCGTTGGGATACTCTTGAAGAACAGGATGATCCACAGGTGGTTTTTTTCTTCGGCAACCCGGACGTTATCGCCGGCCTCCATACATTGGCAAATTTTGACACGATGACACCATACGGTGTGATTGCACCGTTTGGTTCTGGTTGTGATTCAATTGTTGGTTTCCCAATGCACGAACTGGAATCTAAACAGCCAAAGGCGGTCTTGGGTGCCTTAGATCCTTTAGTAAGGATCTGCGTTAAGCCGCACATTCTCACTTTCTCCGCCCCTTGGCCCAAGTTTTCGAGCATGCTGGAAAATATGGATGAAAGCTTCCTGGCTACAGATGGTTGGTCGAATGTGAAATCGCGATTTTTACGAGTCAAATAGTTCAATTAATGAAAGAAAAACAGAAAGCTGGCAGAAACAGAAAAAAAGGCCCATATAAAAAAGGCTGGTGGAAAGAAGGAGGAATCAAATGAGTGATTTAAAAGGTAGTCAAACTGAGAAGAACCTACTCACTGCTTTTGTGGGTGAGTCCCAGGCACGAAACCGTTACACATATTTTGCCAGTCAGGCGAAAAAGGATGGTTTTGTCCAGATCCAGACTATTTTCGAGGAAACAGCCAACCAGGAAAAGGAGCATGCGAAAAGGCTCTTCAAGTTCCTGGAGGGCGGTGAAGTGGAGATATCAGCGAGTTTTCCGGCAGGAGTCATAGGCACGACCCCGGAGAACCTGAAGGCCTCTGCCGCAGGTGAAAACTATGAGCACACGGAGATGTATCCCGGCTTTGCCAGGGTGGCCCGAGAGGAAGGCTTTGAAGATATCGCCGAGGTCTTTGATGCCATTGCTGTAGCTGAAAAACAGCATGAAAAGCGATATCTCGACCTGGCTGCCAATATCGAAGCCGGTCGAGTATTCAAGCGGGAAAATAAGGTTGTGTGGCGGTGTCGCAATTGTGGCTATCTGCACGAAGATGAATCTGCCCCGGAGACCTGTCCTGCCTGCGACCATCCGCAAGCACACTTTGAACTGTTGGGTGAGAACTGGTGATTGAGTGCTTTGTGACCGTTCACGGGATTACAACGCCTGTTTTACCGCAACCCACTGAACTGTAAGCGTTTACAGGGTGCTGCAGATGCGAGGCGTACGGGTACGCAGACGTACTCCCTGTACTTCAAGTGTCCGACAACAAAGCAGATGCGGTGCCCTGTGAACGCTTACACAAAATTAAGGAGGGTAAGTGTCATGAAAAGACGAGAGTTCCTAAAAGGCGCCGTTCTCAGCACGGCTTTGCTGGCCTCTGGTAAGGCCCTGGCTACAGAGGGTAATTATTCCCGTACCGGCAAGAAAGGTTTCCTGAGACTCTTGAATCCGGGGAACCCCACGGTCTTGGAGAAAAAACACGTGCCGGCCATTGATGCGCCCAGCAAGGTAGGAAAAGATGAGTGGTTTGAAGTCAAGGTCAGGGTGGGCTTCATGACTGTCCATCCGTCTACGCCGGAACACTGGATAGATGAAATAACGATCCTGGTAGATGGAGTCGAGGTTGCCGGAACGGATTTTAAGGTTGGAGGTGTATCTGCTCCAGAGGCCTCATTCAAAATCAGGTTAAACAAGACCTCTACTATTGAGGCAGTTGACAACTGTAATCTTCACGGTACATGGATCAGTGATCCTGTAACAGTAACCGTTATTTGAGGATCAACAGGAGGTTAAGGACATGACAAAAAAGTTAGAGGTTTACAAGTGTGAGGTCTGCGGCAATATGGTCGAGATGGTTCACGCAGGTGTGGGAGAGCTGGTCTGCTGCAACCAGCCCATGAAACTTATGGTAGAGAACACCGTTGATGCAGCAAAAGAGAAGCACATTCCAGTAGTTGAAAAAGTGGAAAGTGGTTTTAAGGTGAAGGTGGGGAGCGTGGCTCACCCAATGGAGGAGAAACACTATATCGAGTGGATTGAGTTGATCGCCGATGGCAGGGCCTACAGGCGGTTTTTGAATCCCGGAGATGCCCCGGATGCTGTTTTTCGCATTGAGGCCGGCAAGGTCACTGCCAGGGCATACTGTAACATTCATGCCCTGTGGAAGGGATAAAGGGTGGCAATAATGCAAAAATATGTATGTTCTATCTGTGGATATGTGTATGACCCTGAAGAAGGTGATCCTGACAACGGTGTAGAACCGGGAACTTCCTTTGAGAGCTTGCCTGACGATTGGGTATGTCCAATATGTGGCGCCTTAAAGGAACAGTTCGAACCGGAATAAACTCGAGGGGTCAGGGTTCACCCTGAACCCTCACATGGAAGGAAGATAGCATGAAGGTCTGTGAAATAAAAAAGGACATATACTGGGTGGGGGCTGTGGACTGGAATGTCCGGGACTTCCACGGCTATTCAACCTACAAGGGCTCTACTTACAACTCTTTTTTGATCATGGATGACAAGATCACTCTCTTTGATACTGTCAAGAGAGAATTCAAGAGTGACCTGCTTCACCATATCAAGGCCATAATCGATCCATCAAAAATTGACTACATAGTCGTAAATCACGTGGAGATGGATCACACCGGCTCATTGCCTGAAGTCATGGAACTCGTAAAACCAGAAAAGCTGATTTGTTCCTCCATGGGCAAAAAAGCGCTTCTGCAGCATTTTCACAGGGAGGATTGGCCCTATGAAGTAGTAGGTCCGGGTCATACCCTGAATCTGGGCAAGAGATCCGTACAGTTTATTGAGACCAGGATGCTTCACTGGCCGGACAGTATGTTCTCGTATGTTCCTGAGGAAAAACTGCTCATATCCAGCGACGGATTTGGTCAGCACTGGGCCACCAGTGAGAGATTTGACGATGAAGTGGATTTTTCCGAGCTAATGTCACATGCGGCAAAGTATTATGCCAACATACTCCTGCTCTTTTATCCACTGGTAAGGAAGCTCTTGGAAAGAGTCAAAGAACTCGGCATTGAGATCGACATGATTGCCCCTGACCATGGGCTCATCTGGCGTTCTCATGTAAAGGACATCCTTAAGGCCTACGGAGACTGGGCCCATCATAAAACCAGGAAAAAGGCCCTGGTGATCTATGACACCATGTGGCACAGCACGGAGACCATGGCAAAGGCAATAGCCGATGGTATTGAACAGGAGGGGGTGAGCGTAAAGCTCATGAATCTCAAGGCCAACCATCGCAGTGACATCATTGCCGAAGCGCTGGATGCCGGGGCATTGGTATTTGGTTCCCCAACACTGAATAACGGGGTGCTCCCGCGAATGGCAGGTCTGCTCTCCTACATGAAAGGCCTGAAACCCAGGAACAAGATCGGCGCAGCCTTCGGATCTTACGGATGGAGCGGTGAGGCCGTAAAACTCATGAACAAATATATGGAAGAGATGAAATTCGATATTATTGAACCCGGTATAAGGGTGAAGTATGTCCCGACCCACGATCACCTGAAGGAATGTGTGGACATGGGAAAAAGAATAGGCCAGGCAGTCAATGAATTGGGTGATTTGGTGATTGAGTGATTTGGTGATTTTTTTTGTCTGTGGCTGTCTGTGTGGGTCTGTGGCTGATAATTTAGTAATTTGGTGATTGGGTGGAGTAAGAAGCACATGGAGAACACGGATATGGGACGCGATATTGCCGAAGACATGGAAAAGGAGAGTCCTCGGATCCTTCGCCGCAAGGTCCGCGAACTTCTGGGCTCAGGAGACTTGGAACAGGTCCTAATGGAGATGAGAAAGATTCCTCCACGCAAGGCCATCAACCCGCTCATTTCAGTATTTTACGATAGTGATACTGAGCTTAGGCAGAAGGCCATTAATGCCTTCGGGCAGGTAGTGGCGGATATGGCCAATGAAGACATGGAGGCTGCACGGGTTGTTATGCGCCGTCTTATGTGGACCCTGAATGACGAGTCAGGCGGCATAGGATGGGGAAGCCCCTGAGGCAATGGCAGAGGCAATGGCCTGCCATCCACGCCTTGCTGAAGAATATGTCCGCATTCTGCTTTCCTATATCAGGGAAGACGGGAATTTCCTGGAATACGAACCTCTCAGGAGAGGGGCATTGTGGGGCATAGGGCGTCTGGCTCAGATATATCCCGAGATGTTGATAGAACTGGATGCAGCTAAGTACATCCGGCCATATCTGGAGGATAACAATGAGTCATCCAGGGAATTATCTGCTTTGGCGTTGAGAATGCTTGGAGACGGGACTGACCATTGAAGGTATTCCTTATCTGCATAACCACTGCTTGCGGAAGGATAACCCCGGGTACAATTGGGAGTCCAAGGGACCGCAGACACCTTGAAGACATGAGGATGATGACTGACGCAAGTCTTCTGGGAGCAGGAACCCTGAGGGAAGGTGATCCAGAGATGCGGGGGGCTGGTGGTATTATCCCAAATAACCGTATCAGGGCCATAATAACCATGTCCGGAAAGATACCTGTGAAAGGCCGGAGGCTATTCCAGCTAGGCCCTCCTCCAGTGGTTTTTACCAGCAGGGATCAGGCCCCTTCTTTAGGTGAAGCCCTCGGTCATAAGGCCCGCGTGGTATCACTTCCTAAAGGAACCTATGGACTTTCAGTAAATGCTGCCATTTCAGATCTCGGTCGTATGGGGGCAAGAACTGTCCTGATCGAGGGAGGGGCAATGCTTAACTATGCCGCCCTTTCAGAAGGAGTGGTTGATGAGATCTATCTTACCATTGCCCCAAAGCTGTCCGGAGAGGAAGGTGCAGCCTCTCTTGCAGATGGTCCAAGATACCTTGGGGAGCCATTTCTTTCCCTAAAGCTGCTGGAGTGTCATACAGCAGAGACCGGAGAGGTATTTCTCAGGTACAAGGTGGGACAGGCCGGCAAATGGAGAAACAGGAATTAGCAATACTGTTTTCAGGTGGGAGTGATTCCCTGTCACTGTATGCATTGGCAGCAGTTGGGGTCCATAGGGAGCACGGTCTCCCCGCTGATATCAGGGGTCGGTTGTTTATAAAGGAGCGATAATTTGATCTTTAAGAGCTGTTGACAACGGCGTTTGCCTCAACATCAAAAGGATTGACACGCATCGCTAAGGAGAAAAGGTATCCATAGTCCTTTTGCAAATAACGCATGTACCTTAACCATTCCAATATCAGCAACTTGTATGTCCGGATAATATCACCCTCCAAATGTTGTCGATCAGAACTCAGCAATTCAAAGAGGTCCACACGGTTCAACAGTTCGTCACGGAGGTGAAATGTGGCGCGGAGCAACTCAGTAAAATTTCCATGTTCCTGAATAATCGGATTTTCTATCAATCTCAAAAGCAGGTTAGCCTGTTTCTGCAAGTACTCCCGTAGCGCGAAAAGATCTCCACGACGCGAATCTATTACAAAACGGTGTCGTTCCAGACCCATGTTTGCCTCAATAAAGTCTTCATTTGCCCATTCGTTTGAAACTTTGAGAATTTTGTGCAGCCTGCCTATTTCAGGATCAAGCTGAGTAAAGCGCTTCAGTAGTCCGTTACCCATTTCGCTGAAGAACAATCCGGTTACCATGTTAAGCTTTTGCTGTCGAAATGATTCTTCCCGGCGTTTGACAAATATGTCGGTAATACTGGCTACTACACCGAGAAAAGTTCCTACTCCACCAATAATTAAGACAAGGACTAAAATTTTCCCAACGTCTGAGTGGGGATGAATGTCACCATATCCCACGGTAGCCATTGTTACGATGGAAAAATAGATTGCATCTACTAGCGAAAGATTTTCGATGAACATTAATCCAAGGATGCCAAGCAAGAGCAGGGCAGTGAATACGGCTAAATATAATTTGAGTCGAATCCTATTTGCTTCCATCATTCTTCCCACTTATACTAAAATACATACATTATTATCATTACTTGAACATTACGATCGAGTAGATAGCTGCCATATGTATACTATCAGCAGAATTCATTATACAAGCGCTATTTTTCATTTTTAAGCCATATAACGTCGAGAAAGAGGATAACGCCGTCGGACAGGTGGCACATGGAGGGATCGCTGCAGACGGCGCTGCCGCCGGTGGCGATGACGTGGTTGTGAACAGAAAGCCCAAGCAGGATGCCCTCTTCGATCTCTCGGAGGGCAAAGTATTTTCACGGTTTGTGCCCATTCAAAACGCTTGGGGGCGGCTGATTTCCTGCAAATTTTAACATCATGGCCCTTATAGAGTAACTTTCCCCCGAAATCTTGAATAACTTAAGAAGCGATTTCCTATCACTTCCTCTTCAACGAGTTCGCTGATGTACAGGGAGGGGCTTTGTTTTTTCCGTCTGATAACTTATGTTATCATTAAAAATAGAGTGAGTTGATTATTCTTTTGTTGGAGGTTAGAGATGGGGCGTTACTCTTATTTTATTAAGTCAGCTTTTATCTTCATAATACTCTCTGCGTTTACATATTTCATCCATTTCCTCATCTTCAGAGACCCGCACCACATCTTCATTTACCTGGTTGGGGACCTGGGTTTTCTGCCCCTGGAGGTATTCCTCGTGGTCATCATCATTGAGCGAATTCTCAGCCGACGGGAAAGGCAGGTAATGCTGCAGAAGCTCAATATGGTCGTGGGAGCATTTTTCAGCGAGGTCGGTAGCCGTCTCCTCGGCGACCTGCTCCGGCATTTTGATAATCGTGCGGAGATATCCAGTAACCTTAACGTCGCTCGGGACTGGAAGCCGGTGGACTTCAAGCAAGCCGCCGCTTATGCTTATAACCTGGAGATTGACCTTGACTGCCGCAAGATTGACCTTGAAGGGCTGAAGGCCTTCCTCTCCCAGAAGCGGACGTTTATGCTAGGGCTGCTGGAGAACCCCAACCTTATGGAGCATGACCGTTTTACCGATTTGCTATGGGCGCTTACCCACCTTGATGAGGAGCTTGAGGCGAGACCGTCACTGAAAGACCTGCCGGAGAAAGACCTGGAGCACCTGGCCGGTGATATCCAGCGGATGTATGACCATCTGTCCAGTGAGTGGCTGGACTATGTGCAGCACCTGAGGTCAAATTATCCGTTCCTTTATTCACTCGTTTTAAGAACACATCCCTTCCAGGAGCATCCCAGTGCAATACTTGTCTAAAACTGGCAAGCTATATATGTACCGGCTGTTTGACACCCATGCCCATTGTACCCGGTCCCGCACAGGCAATTTGTATTCAGCATCCCGATTATGCTCAAGGTCTATTTCAAGTACGACAGAGAGCTTTTGACAGAGTTCTGCCATAATTATCGTTATTTATTGTTTAAATTTCTGATCTTCAGAAATGCGCCAAGGTGCGAAAGCCAGTAAAGGACAAAGACGGCGATTATTATGAGGGTGGAAAGATCTGCGATAAATTTTTTTCTACCCATATATTTTGCCAGGCTTTTTTATATGCCCATTTTCCTGAAGCTGCTTGAGAATCCCAAAAAACCAAGACTAAATATAACTCGATAAATGGAAAATAAATAGTTATTAGGTTATCGTATTGGCAGATTGCCCCTTTTCTGCGAATCTGGTAGTTGGTATTGAGGTCTTCCGGGTGGAAAAACAAGAATTAGCAATACTGTTTTCAGGTGGGAGTGATTCCCTGTCACTGTATGCATTGGCAGCAGTTGGGGTCCATCCCCAGATCCCGAGACCCAGAAGGATTCATCTCCTCCACATGTTGAACGGTATGGGACGCTTTCCCTCCTTTCCGAAGGGACGCTTTTGTGTAAGTAAGAGGATCCTCAAGGCCCAAATGCCCGACTCGGAGCAAATCCCACAGGCAACATATATAGAGCTGGACATGGGCAGGCTGTTTCAGGGCCTGTGGCTCGACCGGTACGAAGAACTAATGCCCCGTTATGGAGGCAAGAATCTGGTGTGTGTAGCATGCAAGCTGGCCATGCATGTAAAGGCCGTAATTTACTGCGTTGAGAGGCTGGTTCCAACGCTGCTTGTGGGATATGCCGGGAAGCAGGGATATTTCCCGGAACAGACCAGGGCCTTTATGGACAGGATATCAGGGTTGTCCGACGACTTTGGAATAAGAACCAGGTTTCCGGTATATGAGGATTTTGATGATGAGAGGGTTACCCGGCACCTCCTTGAGGAATTCGGCCTCCCATCAACTGGGGGAGGAGAGCGAAAGTGCCTTTTTTGCCAGACCCTGACCACTGCCACGGAAAAGGAGATAGGCCTGTATCTGGATGACATGATTCCCAGACTGAGACAGTATGTTGACCACAAGCTGGCAGGAAGGCTCAGGGATGCGGCTTCGTGCTTTCCTCCAGGAAGGTAGGAAGATGAAAGTAAGCTGCATCATCCCGGCCAGAGATCGAAAAGATATGGTCTTAAAGGCCATAGAGCGCGCGCTGGCTCAGGATGAATACCAGCCTGAGGTTGTAGTCGTGGATGACGGATCTACTGACGGGACAGAAAGGGCCGTCAGGACGCATTTTCCTGGGATCAGGCTTATTTCCACCCATGGATTAGGGCCCGGTCTGGCCAGAAATGAAGGCGTCAGGGCTGCTACGGGCCATGTGCTCATGTTTCTGGACTCTGATGATATTTGGTTGCCTCTTCATGTGAAATCGCTGATGCCGCTATTGTATCAGGGTTTTCAGGTAGTCTATGGTGTGACCAAGACAAAAGACTCGCTGGGCGGAAGCGAGTTCTTCATTCCAGAAAGGGGTGAAGAGATCAGCGGCCAGTGTTTTAGCAGTCTTGCCAGATGGTGCTTTATGGTCCCATCTTCTGTAGCTGTAACCCGCAAGGCATTTGAAGATGTCGGCGGCTTTGGTCAAGGAGACATGGGCGAAGACTGGGTCTTTTTTCTCAAGCTCTCTACCCTGTATCCATTTGGCTTCGTACCTGAGGTAATCACCCTTCGTCTTCTCCATGAGGGAAGCCTTTGTTGTCTGAAGGACAAAGGCATGGAGATCTGGAAGGCCTTGGGGCGAATCATGGAAATCTTGCAAACAAGCGACAAGGCCTTGCCGGAGGATTTTGACAGAATACGGAAGATGCAGGTACTTGCCGCCAAAGAGAGACAAAGATGGCGAACAGTTCAGGAGTGGTACATGAACATGAAAATGCAAGGCCTGGTCTGAGCCCTGAAATTCCTCTTTCAGGACATCACAGGGCCCTCCGTGAGGGGAAGGATGTGCCGGAACAGGCGCCTTCCTTTCAAATAGGTCTTACGGAAGCAGGTATTTTCGGAAAGACCGTATGGATCTCATTGCCCCAGGGGAAGCTCCTATTCAACACAGAGATATTTGTGAACCTCCCTGAGCACGTGCGGGGCATCCATATGTCCAGGATCGAGGAGGCAATCTCTCAGATATACCAGAAGAGCTTTCCAGATATCCATCATTACGCCCAAGAGCTTGCCTCTCTGGTTCTTGAGAGACAGCGAGGGGAATGGGCCCGGGTGCTGGTTTCAGGAAAGGTCCCTTTGGTCCGAAGGACCTCTGTGAGCCAGAGGACATCAGTGGATGCGGTTGATATAAGCGCGGAGGTCCATGCATCACTCAGTGGAGACGCTATGTCTTTCAAGACCATAATAGGTCTGGGCCTCTGCCACATAACAGCCTGTCCATGTACTCAGGTGTATAACCAGGTCCTCTCCCAGACAGTTGATGCCGATCTCCCAATTCTAACCCACTCCCAGCGTACTATGACAAAGCTGTGTGTGGAGGTCCATGGTGATCATCCCACATATGGAGAGATCCTGGAGTGTCTTGAGGCTACTCTCCACGTCCACGTGTAATCATTCACTCCCCCCCTGACAGCCAACAGCCTTTTTTGGGTTTCAAAGCACAATCCGTTGAGAATACGCCTTTTGGTGCAATCTTGTCCGCGGTTGAAACCCTGCAAAAGCCTGTCGGCTGCCAGGGAGTGTGAACGGTTACGGAGAAGCAGCCTGTCGCCATAAGACTTTGTTTCTGCATTTGGCAAACCAGCCAAGAAATTTATATCCCGTATCAGGTGTGCTATACTCTGAACAGTCATAATTGGAGCTTTGCAATCGTCTGTTCAATACGTTCATCTTGGGTCGCCGCGCTTCGTTGGGGGTCTAGTTCCTGGTTGAAGATTTTTCAAATCAAAAAGGATACCGGCAACATGAAAATCTATCATAAACTGACTTTCGGATATTTCATTATCGCTTTGCTGATGGGTTTTGTGGGGTATTTGTCCATGATCAAATTCAATGAGATCAAACACAAGGTCCGGCAATTGAATGAAAGTTCGATTCTTGAAGTTGAATCATCGGATAAAATGCTCCTTGCCATAGAAAGATGTCAAATGTCTGCCCGGGGACTAATTGATCGAATGTACGGACTAAAAGCTCCACCTGCGGATACGAAACAAATGTTAGATCAGTCTGCAAGAGATATCAAAAAGAACTTAGACAACTTTGAACAATGCTTGACTTTCGGCATAGAGGCAACCCAAACAGCCATTCAGTTAGCCGCTGATAATAGGAATGGAGGACTGGAAGAATCCGAGAAAGAGGAGTTGAAAGAATGGCTTTACCCGCTGAAAAAAGAGTTCTCTCTGTACAAAGGTCTTATGATGCATTTCATGGATCTGGCATACCGGCTCCCGAATGAGGCGGATGATTATCTGGTAAAGACCATAGACTCGCATCATATAAACAACATACGCCCACTTATTCTCAGTTACAGGGAAGATGCACATGAAGAGATGCAGGAGTATGTCGTTGAAATTATAGAAATATATATACCAAGCGCCAACAGAACCATCATTTTTTCAACCATTCTTTGTTTGTTCATGGCTTTTTCTGCGGGATTCTCGATTTCCCGTTCGATTTCAAAACCGATAATTCGATTAAAGGACGCAGCACTTGAGATTGGAAAAGGGAAACTCGACACAAAGATAGATATTAAAACCAAAGATGAAGTCGGTATTCTGGCCCAAGCCTTTAATAGAATGACCTATGATTTGAGCAGAATAACCGTTTCGAAATCTTACCTCGACAACATCATTAACTCAATGCTCGACACCCTCATCGTTATAAATTCTGACGCAGTGATTACCATGGTCAATGAGTCGACGCTCAACTTACTGGGATACAAAAGAAATGAACTGTTAGGGAGGCCTCTAAGGAATATATTTGCTCGGGGAGAATCGGAAGAGATTTTACTAATTGACGAATTACTCTTAAAAGGCTTTGTCGGCAATATCGAAAAAACCTATTTAACCAAAGACGGCACAAAAATACCCGTTCTTTTTTCAGCAGCAATTATGCGCGATAACCGGAGTATTCAGGCCATTGTTTGTGCGGCTCGGGATATCACTGAACGTAAGCGTTCAGAGGTCGCATTGCAGAAAGCTCACGATGAATTGGAACAGCGGATTGCGGAACGAACCGAAGAACTGTTAGATTTAAATAAGAAGCTTATTGTCGAAATTGAAGAACGGTTGCTGGCAGAAAAGGCGCTGATCGAATCGGAAAACAGGCTTCGGCATCTTTCTTCCCACATACTTATGGAGCAGGAAAAAGAACGAAGACGACTCGCTATGGAACTGCACGATGAAATGGGACAATCCCTTTCTTTGTTGAAAGTCCGGCTGACAACGATCCAAAGAAAAATGAGAAATGAGGAAACATCACCTATTGAAGACTTTGATGAAACGCGAAAATACCTGAATCAAATCATTGAAAATGTTCGCCGGCTCTCACGTGACTTGAGTCCTTCGATCCTGGAAGACCTGGGTCTGGCCGCTGGACTAGAACGGCTGATTAGTGATTTCAGCAAACACTTTAATATTGAAGTCCCACACGATATCAAGGACGTAGACAATCTATTTTCAGGTGAAACCCAGATTATCATTTACAGGATTTTTCAGGAGGCTCTTGCAAACATCGGAAAGCACGCCCAGGCTACACACGTTTCTATTGTGGTAAAAAAGCAAAATAAGATGGTCTTATTCCTTGTAAAAGACAATGGTAAAGGATTCGATGTCAAAGAAATTTCGGCTAGAAGCCCGGCTGAAAAAGGTATGGGATTGGCCGCCATGCATGAACGTGCTCGGATGGTGGGATCATCCCTTAAGATATGGACACAAAAAGGAAAAGGTACCCAAATAACCTTTATGATCCCAATAACGGAAGGAAAAGATTTATAGTGGACGGTTACCGAATTGTAATAGCTGACGATCACGTGTTGTTTCGTCAGGGTATCAAGAAAATTCTTGAGGAAATGGATGATGTCGAAATTGCCGGAGAAGCGAACGACGGGCTCGAACTCCTTAATCTACTTAGGAAGTTGACCCCGCACATGGTGATTCTTGATATATCCATGCCAAATCTTAGGGGGATTGAGGCAACCCATGAGATTAAGGTAATTAACCCAGCGATAAAAATCTTGATCCTTACCATGCATAAAAGCAAGGAATACCTGTATCACGCCATTTCTGCCGGTGCTGAAGGCTACGTCCTGAAAGAAGACGCTGACACGGATCTTTTTTCTGCAATCGAAAGGATTCGAAAAGGAAAGACTTACATATCGCCTATTCTCTCCGAGGAATTGACAGATGATTTGGTCCAGGTCTGTCGGGGGAAGCACAAGATTTCTTCAGATCCTCTTACCCCGCGTGAAAGGGAAGTTATAAAGCTTGTTGCTGAAGGAAAGACGAATAAAGAAATTGCACATCTCCTGTTTGTCAGCGTCCGAACCGTGGAGAAGCACCGGGCAAATATAATGAAAAAAGCGAAACTGAAAAGCACCCCCGAGCTTATAAGATACGCTATCGAAAAAGGATATACATCTGATAACTACTAAATACACCACTTAACTCACCAACCAGTCTCCCTATAGGTAATTCTACTTACACCAAAATACGTATTCCCCCCAATTGCGCTTCAGTGGCTTTGATTGATAGGTAGGTGTTAAAAAACCTTCGCGAGAAGCATATTAATTGAGGTTGGGGCATACACAACCCAGCCATGCTTTAACATGTGAACTATTTCCTATTAATTTTGTGAAATATTTACTTTCCTTACGAGGACATTTCTGTATCCTTTGTAATATATACGACATAGTTCTTTTTGTTACTAGTTGAATATCACATATATGCCTTTAAATATGGCAAATGGAGATTTCTAAACTGAGTAGATGGTAAGAAATAGAACGCTAATAAATCTGACTCATTGGAAATAAGTCGATTTAATTTTGTGAAATATTTACTTCTATTGTTTAACACAAGTTATATATTTCATAGCATAATAAGTTGATGAGAGAATATAGAAGTTAACAACGACATCATAAAAGAGGAGGAATGTATGTTAACTAAAGTTGTTTTAAACTCAAGAGACATTGTTAGTGAGCGTATCGCCAGGGCCAAAGCTGCCTATACTACCCATCGGGTAGATTTCAATGCCTGTCATGTATTAATTGATAAGGCTATTCCAAAGGTGGGTGATATCGTACTTGCCCGTGTGGAGGGTATTGGTCAACATGAGCGGATTGAGCTGACAAATGGCCGCAGAGCGCGCATGTTCGTCGGAGATGAAATTGTGGTTGTATACGGAAATCGTTACGCTCCGGATCAATTCGAGGCCATAATCCCCGACACATTAGCTCCGTGTCATCTTGTCGCTGCCGGTGGAGTAGCATCGCAGTTCCTGACCAAGCATGAGGCAATGAAAACGCCCACCATCATTGATCCTATTGGAATACTGGGTGACATCCAAGGACAACCACTAAATTTATCACAATTTGCCCTGCAAGAAACTGCATACATCAGGACCCGGCCCCTCACCCTGATTGTCGCAGGTACCAGTATGAATGCCGGCAAAACCACGACCGCTGCCAGTCTTATTAAGGGATTGACAGGATCCGGAATGAAAATAGGCGCTGCCAAGATTACCGGAACAGGTGCGGGTGGTGACATCTGGTTTATGAAAGATTCCGGCGCTGATTCGGTCCTGGATTTTATAGATGCCGGTTTCCCCTCTACTTATCGTATTCCCTTTGACCAGCTTGTTAACATCTTAAACGTATTGACGAGCAATTTAGCAAATGCGGGTGTGGATGCCATTGTCCTGGAGATTGCAGACGGACTGTATCAGGAAGAGACCGCTAGACTTCTTTCGTCAAAAGCCTTGAAAAATAAAGTGGATGGTCTGATTTTTGCGGCTGGTGAAGCCATGGGAGGGAAGGCAGGCGTGGAATGGTTAAATCAGTTGGATGTGCCGGTACTTGCCCTGAGTGGTGCCCTAACTAGATCTCCGCTGGCCATGCGAGAAGCTGAGGAAGCCATAAATATCCAGGTATTGACTGCGAAAACCCTCAGCAGTCCGGCTATTGCCGATAATGTGCATGAACTGTGTTCAAATCAAAGAATTAACAAATGCGTCAACTTTTAAGCACTTACATGCAAGTCCATGAATCTTCCATCTATTATAAAAGGAACTCGCATCAGAATCTTCTTTCGATTGGTGGCGAACGGTCTTGCTCAAGCCGCTACCACGATTATTACTGTCCTGTTAGTACGGTTGGCCTTTGATCGCCTTATTACCGAATCGGAAGTCCTTCAATCCGACCTGATGATCCAGGTCGGATTGGGACTGGTAGTTGTTGCAGGATGTATTGGTTGGCTGAGGATGGTGGAGCGAATCGATGCTGAAAAAATGGGCCAGAGCTATATCCATCAGATCAGGATGATCCTTTTTGAACATCTGAGCATTCTTGCCCCGCGTGCTCTGCAAAAACGTAGCCGGGGTGCAATTGTGCTCCGTTTCATTGGAGACCTCAATGCCCTCAAGAGGTGGGTTAGCCTGGGATTGGTTCGCATTACGATCGCCGGCATCACAACCATTTGCGCCCTGCTGGCGCTCTCCATACTCAATTGGATGTTGGCCATTGTAGTGGCAACGATACTCGGCTTGGGCGCTCTTTATGCTGTCAGCTTGGGCAAATACATTCGTGAAACAGTACAAGAAAGCCGACGCCGCCGATCCTATCTTGCTGCGAATGTCAACGAGAAGGTTGCCACCATGGCAGTAGTGCAGATTTTTGGTCAGTCTGCTCGCGAACAGCGGCGTGTTCATCGTCAGAGTGAGCGTCTTACCAATGCCCTTGTGGCACGAGCCAGGAAAATTGGTCTGATGCGCGGAGTTACACAAAGTACCACCGCACTGGCCAGCGGTGCAGTGCTGTTGCAGGGAGCACATGAGGTGAGTGTCGGACATACGACACCAGGTACCGTGGTAGCTGCCATGACCATTGTAGGGCTCCTGGTTCCGGCATTGCGTGATTTGAGCAGGGTGTATGAATACTGGCAGGAATCCAAGGTATCATCAAAAAAAATCATGGATTTTCTTCGTACACCTTCATTGGTGCAGGAGCGGCCTGGGGCGACTGACCTTAAACCCGGTCCTGGTCGTCTGGAATTCAGGGATGTGAGCCTGGCAAAAATAATAAGAAATGTAACCGTCACGGCCGAAGCGGGCAGGATGATCGTAATTGTGGGTCCAAACGGTGCAGGCAAGTCAACCCTGCTATCACTGGCAGCCCGTCTCATCGACATAGATAAGGGAAAAGTTTTTCTTGATGGTCAAGACCTCGCCACACATAGTCTTGAGTCAGTACGGCGTGCTATCAGCATGGTGAGTCCTGATCTTCCCCTGCTCCGTGGGACAATAAGGAAAAATCTGCTGTATCGATGGCCAAAGGCCCCTGCTGAAGAAATTAACAGGGTTTGGAACCTCTGTAGTATCCATGATGTGCTGGTTGAACTGCCGGAAGGCGAACATACCCGTGTGACTGAGGAAGGACATAATCTGTCTCTCGGTCAGAGGCAGCGCATCGGCCTAGCTCGAGCAATTCTTGGCAACCCCTGCCTTTTGCTCCTGGATGAAGCTGATGCCCATCTGGATGCTGAAGCCGGCATTGCGTTGGAGCGTATACTCAATGAATTCACAGGCACGATATTATGGGTGACGCATAATCCTGAAAGACTGGCAAGCGCTGATTACATCTGGCGCATGGAAGATGGTCGACTGGTTGAGGTATTAACTCAGAAACAATTCGGCCAAGGCACAAATTAAGATTTTTCAGGCAGTCCCATTCATTCAAATATACGGATTTCATGTTGTATGGAAAGGAGGATGAAAAATATAATTCCTTCAACGATTCATACATTGCCGGATGTTGGCACAGTCTTGTCTCGGAACCTGATCCACGATCCAAAACAAGAATATTTTCTCTATGTGCCTCGTGGCGGGAGTGCGGGCGCACCCGTGTTTATTACCGTCCATGGTGTTAAACGTATGGCAAGAGAACATGCACAAGAATTTGCATCCTTTGCCGAAAGCTACGGAGTCGTCCTTGTTGCTCCGCTGTTTCCCAAAGACCGTTTTGGCGATTTTCAGCGATTGGGGCGCAAGGGGAAAGGCGATCGCGCTGATCATGCGCTGAACAGGATCATTGCCGAGGTTGGTTCCCTCGCCAGTGCCAACACGGATAAACTTTACATGTTTGGCTATTCCGGCGGCGGGCAGTTTGTTCATAGATACGCCATGGCATATCCTGAAAATACCGCACGCATAGTAGTAGCAGCGTCAGGCTGGTATACCTTTCCTGACTCCAAAGTAAGGTATCCGCGGGGCATAAAAAAGGCAAAGGGTTTACACGATATTACCTTTGAGCCCGCCCGGATCCTCTCCATACCGGTATGTGTAATCGTGGGGAAAAGAGATGTCCATCGCAATATCGAGTTAAACAAGTCAAAAAAGATAGATTGTCAGCAGGGCCCTACCAGACTGGAACGGGGCAGAGCCTGGATCCATGCCATGGCAGATGCCGCCGGCGCACATAATATGGATACAGAGTATGACTTCCAAGTACTCCCCGGATGTAATCACTCTTTCATGAAATGTATGCATCGAGGCCGGATGGGAAAGCGAGTTTTCGGGTTCCTTTTTGGTCCTCACTGAACCTGTAACCAGATGATTAAACTTAGCGCCCTTTGGGCGGACTTTCTTGACGGGATTAAATAGAGACATCTTGGGACGCCTGGCCCCTATGAAGCAAAGGAGTACAGGAAATGAATTACAATTTATTTGCCGCCGTGATCGCCATAGCAACCGCCTTAGGCACTGCTGGTTGCACCACTACCATAAGCCCTGGTTATCCAGCTACCAGCTTGGAACAAGCCATGCCGGTTATGACTGAATACTCGCAAGGATTGGCCTGCCTCGGTGAATTGATTGATCAAACCGACAAACCGCGTCTGACCGTCTATGTTGACAAGATCAGGGATCAGACGGTCCCACGCCGCTATAAGAACCGTCGGCTCAGTCATGGCGCACAGTGGTGGATCCACACAGCAATCAGTAAACTTGGCACCAACCGAATTCAGTCGACAACCGATAACGTTAAGAACGCGAACAGAAAATCGAACCATCTGGTGCTTTCGGGTGCATGGACCCAGGATGATTTAAACGTTAAAAAAAATGGCGGAGGAGTTAATGTGCAACTTGGTGATATTCGTTTCGGTATCGGATCAAGTCGACGGTTCGACGTGATTGCCGGCGATTTCGTTTCGGTTGCGAACGGGCGGGTACTGCATGCATCAGCGATCAGTTTGGCTGTTGGCCGCAATGATACAGAAGTCCTGTTGAGGGTTGAAGATAGTGATGACGTTTTTGAATTGGACATATCCAATACTTTGAATGAAGGTCCGCAGTTCGCACAGCGGCGCATCACAGAAGCAGCAGTAATGATTCATCTTTCACGCTATTTCGAAATCAACTGTCGATCCTGTATCGAAGCAGGGTGGGCTAATCCTCAAGAGTTCCGTAAGAAACTGGGAGAGTACAAATCGTTTCAGCCTGGTGGTCAAGTCGAAGCAATGCAGCTTGCGCTGAAAAAAGCAGGCTACTATCCTGGTCCGGTGGATGGTAAGTGGACTGAACGCAACTCGCGTGCCTTGATGTGTTTTCAGACGGATGCAGGCTACCCTGTTAACGGTCGTCCCTCAGCAGTAGTATACGCCATGCTCGCACTACGTTCGATCAAGAGTGAAACCAAGGCGGCATCCCAAACAATCGAAACACGATTAAAGTAGAGCTATTGCAAGATTCTTGTCAGCACGGAAATCGGCCACCCACGCCATCAATCTGGACCTCACTTATCCTTGCTCCAGTCCTTGAGTTCTGCTCCTTGATATTCCTCCTGTTGGATAGTGAGGTCCGGTTGCGATATGTAGTTTCCTCAGTCGTGGAAATCTGTCTTTTCTGTCAATTCGGTCAGACCCTCACGGTTATAAATTATAGAACCAATGAGACACTCGAATTTTTTTCCAAAAATCGGCCAACCGACTTCGACATCCCTGGTAAAATTTCGAATTCTCAACTCATGTAGTGATGGTTCTTTTGGCGGTCTGATCGGATACTCAGTGTTAGCCTTCAATGTCAAGATCAGGTCCTTAGCGTGGTGCTCAACCGAGGCCACTGAGGCATCGATTATCCACTCGTCCCTGTTGGCCATAGAGAAATCGTCTGTATGTGCCATTTCATACCTCCTTTATTCCTAAATTAAGCGATTAGCCTTTAGCAGTTAGCTATTAGTTTAATGATTACAGTCGGTAGCCCTGGCCCGTTCCTCGTGAGACATCTCTGCCAATCGTTCGATCTCCTCAGTCTCCAGCCCTAGTCCCTCAGCAACGCGACGGCCGTAATCCGGATCAGCCTTGTAAAAAAGGGCTGTTTGGCGTAGCTGGATTCGTTTTTTTGCATTGCCCAAGTGATCTACGATATTACCGATCAGGTGATCACGATCTTCGTCTGTCATAACCCTTCGGTAAAGCTCCCCGGCCTGAAAAAAATCGTCATTATGGTGGGTGTATGGCTCTCGTGAAGCCTTCCCTGATACCTCGAAAGCGGGTTCGCCTGCTGTCGGATCAGGTGCAGGGCCGCCCAAGCTGTTTGGATAGTAGTTCGGGCTACCACCGCCGTTGGAGTCAACGCGCATGAAACCGTCCCGCTGGTAGTTCTGCGTCGGACATGCCTTGGTCGAGTTTACCGGCAGCAGGTGGTAGTTTGGTCCCAGGCGATGGATATGAGTGTCGTGGTAGCTAAAGAGACGCCCCTGGAGCATCTTGTCTGGTGAGGCGGCAATACCAGGTACGAAGTTGGAGGGAGAGAAGGCTGCCTGTTCCACCTCAGCAAAGTAGTTTTTCGGGTTGCGGTTAAGAACAATGCGACCTACCGGGATCAGCGGGAAGTCTCCATGAAACCAGACTTTCGTAATGTCAAAGGTGTCAAAACGGTATCCCTCGGCCTGTTCAGGGGTCATGATCTGGACATAAACTGTCCAGGCTGGATACTCACCTCGCTCGATCGCCCGGTACAGGTCACGGGTAGCGTGGTCGGGATCCTCGCTCTTCTTTCGAGCCGCTTCTTCACGGGTGAGGTTCCGGATGCCCTGTTCGGTCTCGATCTGGTAATTCATCCACACGTATTCACCCTTGTCATTGTACCACTTATAGGTGTGACTGCTGTAGCCATTCATGTGGCGGTAGCTCTTTGGGGTGCCCCGGTCGGAAAAGAGTATAGTCACCTGATGGATGGACTCGGGTGTTAGAGAGAGAAAATCCCAAAACATATCCGGGTCCTTTAGATTAGTTGCTGGATGACGCTTCTGTGTGTGGATAAAATCAGAGAATTTTAGTGGATCACGGATGAAGAATACCGGGGTATTGTTTCCAACCATGTCGTAATTTCCTTCTTCGGTGTAAAACTTTATCGCAAATCCGCGCGGATCCCGCTCGGCATCTGCGGAACCCTTTTCGCCTCCTACAGTGGAAAAGCGGATGAAAAGTTCAGTTTGTTTTCCCACCTTGGAGAGAAACTTTGCCTTTGTGTATTCTGTCACATCATCGGTTACCTCAAAATAGCCGTATGCACCAGCGCCTTTGGCGTGAACCACCCGTTCGGGGATGCGCTCCCTGTCAAAATGGGCCAATTTATCGAGCAGATGGACATCCTGCATCAAGACAGGCCCAGGGTTGCCCGCATTCATGCTGTTTTGGTCATCATCGACCGGTGCGCCAAAGTTGGTGGTAAGTGTCTTGTTTTCCTTTGTCATTTGAATCCTCCTTTCTTCGAGAATATCTCTTGATCATTGTCGTTTGTTTAGGATAGCAATTACTACATAAGAATTATTCTCAACAATTAATCAAAAAAAAGAACTCTGATCTATCAGTCTACCGTGTCTTCTGACAATTGGGGCAAATTCCGAAAAAATCGACTCGATGAGTCAGAATTTGATAGCCTGTTTTTTTGGCTACCTGTTGGGCAAGCTCAGTTAAGTTTTCAATTTCAGGATCAACGACGCTTTTGCACTTTGTGCAGATTAGATGAGGGTGGGGGTACGGCTTGTTTCCGTCATAACGGTTACTCTGGCCGCTGAAGTCCAGCTCCACCACTTCCCCCAGATCCTTGAGCAGATTCACCGTCTTGTAAATGGTGGCCAAACTGGTCGTTGGAAAATCCGTTTTGACATATTCGAAAATCATTTCTACACTAGGATGTTCAAGGCTTGTCGCCAGGATCTTGAGCACAGCAAGTCGCTGAGGGGTTACCCGAAAGCCATGTTCCTTTAATTTATGGATCATTTTGTTCAGACGATCTTGGGGCTCTGCCACAGAACATTACCTTTCTTATGGACCATATTCTGCGGCACCAAACCATCTGCCTGCTAAAAGAAATATGGTTCTTAATAAAGAATAATTATTTATAGAATATGACAGTATGATCAACGTGTCAATGCCAAATTTTTCCCTCAGCGCGAAGACATGATCGGACTGTCCAATACCTTTTTCTCAGCTTTTCTTCTTGGATCTGGTAGTCCTCATCAGCTTGGGCCTCAGTCTTGGATGTCAACGCAATATGCTTTTCGCTTTGCTGCCTTTGTGATCTCTGTTGCTTTTCCGGGAGCTTCACGAATCCCTTCGATTCCAATTTCTCCAGTAATTTCATGCAGGCATCTATCTTGTAATCACCAGAGGCCGTCATCCATCCAAGATGTTCGCATATGGTTACAAATAAGTCCGCAACAATCCAGCGCTACACTATCAAAATCTTACATTTTAGTCTACTACTTTTTTGCGATAAAATATTTTTTGCCTTGCCAGAAATCCTTGATATACTTGAAGCTGGCAATACGTGCTTCAGAGCTGAATAAAGGATGTCTGCATTTTTTTACTTTTGTTTAGTAAAATAGGCAATACCTTTTTATTGTCCTTGGGTATACTGTTGGTTGGGTTAAACCGTCGGTTGCAACTAATTTTGTTGTGTTCGCTAATTTTGTGGTGATCTCAGTATGTTGAGGTTCTATTAGGTCAGGCGAACCCAACAAAAGTGATGACTATAACCGCTTAACCCAACCTACAATTTGTCGTTTAGCGAAGAGGATAGCCCATTAAAGAAAATTTGGAGAACACAAAATGCGAAACCTTTTTTTGCAGAACACAACACATGCTTCGTGCCGGAATTCCCTCTTGGAGGGAGAATTCATCCGACATCGATCTCAAAACGCGTATTGTGCAATCATCGTACTTTTGCTCAGCCTGCTTGTCCTTGCCGGTTGCGCACGATACGGACATCGTGTTTCCCCTGTCCCCCTGCCAGGGGCTCAACCTGAACATATGGCGGTGAATGGGGTCGAAATGCTGGCCGTGGCGTTCCTGGATGCAAAAACCGCAGAGGATCGGTTTGGCTTTGACGTGCGAGGATCAGGACTTTTGCCGGTCCAATTAGTCATTGATAATCAGAGTACACAGAAGGTGAGTATAAATTCCGGGCAGACATTCCTGATTGATCAAAGCGGGCAGGCCTGGCCTATTCTTTCAGCAGAGGAAGCCTATCAACGGGTGAAGGGCCATGTAGAAATAGGCGAAACAGCAAAAGGCACTGTAAAACCCGCTGTTTTACTCGGGGCTGCAGGTGCCCTGGCAGGTTTTGCCATAGGTATCATTTCAGGACAGGATATCGGTGAATGCGTGGGTAAAGGCGCTGTCCTTGGAGGTGCAGCCGGGGCGTTGGGAGGTGGAACAGCGGCCTATGCTACCGCCCCGGAAAAAATCAGGACCGATCTGGCACAGAGGACGTTGCGTAACCGGTCTGTCGAACCCGGACAACTGGCCCATGGATTTCTTTTCTTTCCAGGACGCAAAGAGGCCACATCTGCGCAACAGCTCCGTTTGGCCGTTACGATCGGAGAAGAACCACACGTCATGAATTTACTCCTGGCAAATTCCCGTGTGCCGGAACTTTGAGGCTTTGGGTATGAATCCGACTTTAGATAAGATTATCCGTTTTGGACGAGGCGAGGAAGCAGCAGATCTGTTGCTTAAGAACGGCAAGGTGGTCAATGTTTTCACCGGCGAAATACTACAGGCCGACGTGGCCGTGGCTGAAGGAATCATCATAGGCGTTGGTGAAGGATACGAAGCAGTTAAGGTCGTAGATCTTTTTGGTCAATATGTCTGCCCCGGCTTTATTGACGGCCACATTCACATCGAGAGCACAATGCTCTCGCCTTATCAGTTCGCCCGAGCCGTGGTTCCCAGAGGCACGACTGCCGTTGTCTGTGATCCTCACGAAATCGCAAACGTTCTGGGGCTCGAAGGTATTCGCTATATGCTGGACGCCGGCGAAAATTTGCCCCTTACGGTTTTTGTGATGGTATCTTCATGTGTTCCCGCCACCCATCTGGAGACAGCAGGAGCAGCACTCTCAGCCCAGGACCTGGAGCCTCTTTTTGACCATCCACGTGTATTAGGTCTGGCAGAGATGATGAACTTTCCTGGCGTACTCTACGGCCTTCCGGATGTTATGGCCAAGCTGGAATTTGCCGCTCAGCGGGGCCTGCCAATTGATGGACACTGTCCGGGGCTCACCGGCCGTGATCTGCAGGCATACATAGCTTCCGGCATTAACTCAGACCACGAATGTACCCGGCTTGAAGAGGCATTGGAAAAACTTCGCGCCGGGATGTATCTTTTTATCCGCGAGGTAACTACTGAACACAACCTGACTGAACTTCTGCCTGTGGTTACGGCTGATAATGCCCGCCGATGTCTCCTTGTGACAGATGACAGGCATCCAAAAGATTTAATGGACTTCGGCCACATGGACTATTCTGTTCGTCTGGCGGTGCAGCAGGGATTGAATCCTGTTACTGCCATTCAGATGGTAACCCTGAACCCGGCGGAACGCTTCCGCCTATATGACAGGGGTGCCGTGGCCCCTGGATACCGTGCCGATCTGGTGGTCCTGAATGACTTGAAGGACTTCTCCGTGGAAAAGGTCTTCAGCAGGGGTCGCCTGGTGGCTGAAAATAACAACCCATTATTTGATGAACCGCAAAAGACATACGATGTTTCCTCTTCTGTAAATATAGTTTCAGAGGACCTAAGCTTCGAGATCCCGGTCCAGGGAGAGCGGGTCCGCACCATCGGTGTGGTTGAAGGTCAGATCGTAACTGAAGCATTGGAACTGCCTGTAAAACATAGAGACGGTCTTGCCGTGGCCGACATGGATCGAGATATCCTCAAACTGGCGGTTATCGAAAGACATCATACCACAGGCAACATCGGTCTGGGCTTTGTTAAGGGCATAGGCCTGAAGAAGGGCGCTCTGGCCGGCACAGTAGCCCACGACTCTCACAATCTTATAGTAGTCGGCACAAACGATGCGGACATGGCTGCTGCCGCCAATGCGGTAATCGAGGCAAGTGGCGGATTTGCGGCAATTGCCGACAAACAGTTGCTGGCAAGAATGTCCTTGCCGATTGCAGGCCTCATGTCAGATGCCCCATTTGAGATTGTGCGCAAAGAGATGGATAAACTTCTGTCGGCAGCCTCCGACCTTGGGAGTCCCTTGGAAAATCCCTTTATGACCCTGAGTTTTTTGGCCTTGCCTGTTATTCCTGCGCTAAAACTCACTGACCTCGGTCTGGTGGATGTGAATAAATTTGCATTTGTGCCGTTGTTTGTGTGAAGCATGCTTCTTGACATGCTATGGCTATAACACTATTTTTATGAAAATTATAACGGCCTCATAATATTGATGTATTATTCTTTCAAATAGGTCTGAGAGATTATGCGGACAAGGTATTTCCACCCTGACCATGTCAAGGTCCTTGACGAAGCGATATCTATCTCAGAGGATGTGATAAGCGATTACTTTTCCATTTCCAGCGACCACTGGGTCAGGAATCCCTATGAGGTCAGGACCCTCAGGGATGTTAGTTCATGGGAATACCCAGGCGAGGCATTTGCACATCTTGTCCGTTATGGAAAAAACATAACGCAGAAACAAAGCGGCGGGGACAGCCGGAAGTTTTACAGGATTTGCCTACATGATCACAATATCCTGGATCAGACATCCGGTGGAAAAAGAGAGAGACTGTTTCCTTTTCTAGTATATGTGATTACCCATGAATTTGTTCACATAATGAGGTTCAGCCGTTATTTTTGTCACCCTGAACTTGATGACCGTAATGAGGAAGAACAGAAGGTCCATCTGGCGACCCAGGACATATTGACACCCGTAAGAGTCAGAGGTATGGATGCGGTTCTTGATCGATTTCTTCCACATTCACGGTTGAATAAAAACTGAATGTCGATTATATGCCCAATCTGATGCTTTGACTCAAGTCCATCTGGAAATAATGTTGAGTAAGCAGGGCATCTGAGTAGAATTATCGGAGGTTAGTTTATGCCTATTTATGAATACGAGTGTGAATCTTGTGGAGAAGTTATAGAGAACTGGCAGAAGTTTTCTGATGCACCACTTAGTACATGCGAATCCTGTGGTGGCAATCTGCACAAGCTGATTTCCCATTCCTCCTTTCATTTGAAGGGAAGTGGCTGGTATGTAACTGATTATGCCGGGAAAAAGACCGGAATTGCGGATTCAGAAAAGTCCGGATCAAGCCCTGATAAAAAAAGTAAAAAGGATACTGATTCTTCTTCCGGCTCTCCATCCAGCAGTTCCTCTGACACTACTTCCTGACCCGGATAAACCGGAACCAAAAAGGTTTGAAGATAAAAAAATAAACACGAAAGCCCGAATGTTATTTTATTTCGTGTTTTCAATCTTTCGTGTTTTCGTGATTGTGTTTCAGAATTAGGTGGCAGCCCTGAAGGCTGCTACTTTTTTTTGCGAAATCGTTACAATGGTCATATAATTATATATAAGCGTTCACAGTGCACCGCATCTGCTTTGTTGCCGGGCACTTGAAGTACAGGGAGTACGTCTGCGTACCCTCCGCCTCGCATCTGCAGTACCCTGTAAACGTTTACAGTTCGGTGGGTTGCGGTAAAACGGGCGTTTTGTAATCACGTGAACGGTTACAAATTTCTGGTGTTGTCGGAAAGAAGGGGCCATCATTTATGTTCAAAGGATGTGAAGATGCAATAATGGCTCTCGCCCGATTGTCGACCATGGTCAATGGAACCTTGGACCTGGCGGAGGTGTTGGACAATGCCATGAAGTCCGTTGAGGAGCTGATGGATGCAGAGGCCAGCTCGATTTTTGAGGTCGATTATGAGCAGGATGAACTCTTTTTTCGATTAGCACGAGGGAACTGTGGGAATAAGGCGCGCGAGATTCGGCTATTCATGGGGGAGGGCATTGCCGGCTGGGTAGCCCTTAATAGAAAACCTTTGCTGGTGGCCGATGTCGACACGGATAAGCGCTTCAGCCCCAGGACGGATGAATACACAGGATTCAAGACTCGTTCCATGGCTTGCGTTCCCATAATACACAAGGTGCGCCTGATAGGTGTGCTGGAGGTACTGAATAAACGGGGAGGCCCTTTTGATGAGCGAGATCTAACCATTTTGACAATTGTTAGCAACCAAATTGGCATTGCCATGGAGAATGCCCGCCTGTATCAGCGCTTGCAGGAGAAATTCGTCCTTACGGCGGATGAGCTCAGGGAAATGCAACAGAAGCTTATTCAAAGTGAACGTCTAGCCTCACTCGGACGGCTTTCCTATGCTATTGCCCATGAAGTGCGTAATCCTGTTATGTCCATTGGCGGTTTCGCCAGGCGTTGCAAGCAGAACTTTTCCCCTGAAAACCCGGACCACAAGTACCTTGACATTATTATTAAAGAGACCGCCCGTCTGGAAAAAATGGTGCGGGACGTGGAAAATTATACCAAGGTGAGACTGTCTGAGTTCAGGCCGATCAACCTTAAAGAGCTTATAGAAGACGTCTTGGAGGAGTGGCGGCAAAACAGGTCACGTTCCGATATTGAAGTGCACCTTGAACTCCCCGGAGAGGAGGTCTTCTTGGCCGGAGATGTGTGGCTGCTATCCCTCGCGCTTAAGAATTTGTTCCTGAACGCAGAAGAGGCCATGGTCAACGGAGGTACGTTATCCTTTTCCGCCCACCCACAGGGAAAACAGATCATTTTCAAAATAGCCGATACTGGAAGTGGTATACCTCCCGAGGATCTCCCACAGATATTTGATCCCTTTTTCGCCTCCAAGCCCAGATGTAGCGGATTAGGTTTGACGATTGTCCACCGTATTGTGAGCGAACACAAAGGTGAAATAAGCGTGAAATCCACTCCGGGGGAGGGGACTGAGTTTCAAATAAGTCTGCCTCTATATCCGGATGACATACAGCTCAGCGAATTGGAAGGGGCGCGTTGAAATCCTGAGAGCTCACAAGAGCAATCAACAATTATCAATCCAATAAGGTAACCCTGAACGGTTCACCCTGTTAAATGGTTCCCTTCGGAAAATTTAACAAGGTGGACCCTGAACCTATGAACGCCTACGATGTTTTTTTATGGTCCTGTTATTATTGACCGAATATAAGAAGAGGTGGGTATCCTTCATTTTATAGTTTACACTTTTTCAACATAGACGGATATCAGCCATTAGCTGTTAGCCATTAGCTGTTAGGTAAAAACTTTGTATAAAAACGAACTGTTAAGCTAAAAGCTACCGGCTAATAGCTAATCGCACGGGTCATATTTTTTGAGGTGTGCCATGAAATGTTCGTGGCTGTCGATATCAGCCGTCTTTAGAGACAGAAACGATTCAGAATCTGTACGTACGTGCCGGTACCAGCGGTTTCTGAAGTTTTACAATAAAATCGGCTTTAGTGCCTTTTTTCTTGTTTTTCTCCTCTTTTTTTATTTATCAGGTTGTGGGCATCAGCATATACCACCATCAACAACAAAGATACCAGTTAGGGAATTGCCTGCAACCCAGCGTCCTTACGAGGTGAATGGACACGTTTACTATCCCTTGCCGTCTGCCAAAGGCTTTGTGGAGGAAGGTTATGCATCCTGGTATGGAAAGAAATTTCACGGAAGGCCGACCGCCAGTGGTGAGCCATATAATATGTATGCTATAACCGCCGCCCATCGTACGCTGCCTATGAATACATATGTAAGGGTACTCAATCTTGAAAATGGGCGGGAAGTAGTAGTCAGAATCAGTGATCGAGGGCCTTTTGCCAAGAAGAGAATTATAGATCTCAGCTATGGAGCAGCCAGGAAGGTGGGGCTGATCGGACAGGGGACGGCAAAGGTGAGGATTGAGGCATTGGGAGAGGTCCGACTTGGATCTGGAAGTCTCGCCGCATTTAAGCCACATCCTGATTTCAGAAGAGGAAAATTCTATATACAGGTAGGGGCCTTTCTGGAATCGGACAACGCCAATGCCCTGAGGCGAAAAATGACCAGATATTATAAGGATGTGGTTGTTTCTCGCCAACTAAGAGGAGATCAGACCTTTTACAGGGTTCAGGTATTTGCATCCACCGAGTATAATACAGCCAAGAATTTTGAAGCTCGGCTTGAAAGCTCAGGTTTCCCAGAGGCCTTTATGGTTACGAGATGAGGCGGAGAGGTCTGTATCTTGCTTGACAGGTATTTCTGTGGGTCGTAATTTAATATGGATAATTCAGTAATTGCGAATTGAGGAATTGAGGGTAAGTTCTCAATAGGTTTGGGTAGCAGTCACTGGATAGTCGCAAAATATGATTTGCCCGGACTTGTTGAGAAGTTATGATTGAAGGATTGAATGTGCTTTTTTGATTTTAATGCCTCAATCCCTCAATTTTTTAAATCATGATATCGCCGGAGGTATTATTTTTGAGAAAAAGATTAGATAACCGCAGTTCTGCAAGGATGCTTGACAGGAATTCGGGTTTTACCCTGATTGAACTCCTTGTGGTGGTAATAATCATCGGGCTTTTGGCTTCCCTGGTAGCACCCAAATTTTTTGGAAAGCTGGGAATGAGCAAACAAAAGACCGCAAAGGCCCAGATCGAACTTTTTGGTGCTGCTCTTGACGAGTTCCGCCTGGACAATGGTCGTTATCCCAGTACTGAGGAGGGCCTTTCGGCCTTACGGGACAAGCCGGAGGATCTTGAGAATTGGGCCGGACCTTACCTGCCCAAGGCCATTCCAAAGGATCCATGGGGACACGAATATGTCTACAGTTCTCCCGGAGAACACTATGACTATGATCTTATCAGTTACGGCCGTGACGGTGAGCAGGGCGGAGAGGATGAAGACTCGGACATGGTAAGCTGGGAGTGAGGAAATTTGGTGATTGGGTGAATGTTCAAAACGTAGGGTCTTTCTTTGGGTCTTTGCTCAAGAGGAAAGACAAAAACGAACTCCAGAACGCAAGTGGCGATCAAGTTTCTGATGCAGCATCAAGCTCAGCAAAGGTGCAGGGACCTGGATTTCCACAAATCAGTGCGGCTGATTTTCCGGACAAGCCACCTATGATAAATGGCCTGTCCCCACAGCTCATGAGGCAGTGGCGGGTTGTTACATTATCTATGGATAACTCAGAAGCCAGGGTGGCTATGGCTACGCCTCAGGATTTGTACCTGAGAGAACTTCTTGAAAGTATTTATCAGAAGCCGGTCCGTCCCTTTCTTGCCAGTGAAGAGGATATTCTGGCTGCGGTTTACAGATGGTACGAAGCCGATATAGATCTGGGAGGGGAGGAGCCCGGGGACGAATCCCGTCCTGATGATGAGCTGTGGGAAGATCCTGAACAACTGCGGGACCTTGCTTCCGAGGCCCCTGTGATACGTCTTGTAAATCACATTATCAGTCAGGCCCTTGAGGTAAAGGCGTCAGACATACATTTTGAACCATTCAGGGACCTTCTGAAGGTGAGGTTCCGTATAGACGGAGTCCTTCACGATATTGAGACGGTCTCAAAGAGGCTCCAGCCCGCAATTACTTCCCGGCTAAAACTGATGGCCAAGATGAACATCGCTGAGATGCGTTTGCCTCAGGACGGGCGCATCAAGGTCCGCGAGGGGCAAAGAGAGATAGACATCAGGGTCTCTTCTCTGCCGACCCTTTTTGGGGAGAGTGTAGTGCTCAGGCTCCTTAACCGGGAGGAGGTCCGGCTGGAACTGGAAACTTTGGGAATTTCAGCCGATATATTGGGGGATTTTGAAAAGATAATTTCAAGGCCCTATGGGTTGGTACTGGTCACTGGTCCGACCGGCAGCGGGAAGACCACTACTCTTTATGGGGTTATGAACCGCATCAATGCCCCGGACAAGAAAATTGTAACAGTAGAAGACCCGGTTGAGTATCAGTTGGACGGGATAAACCAGATCCAGGTCCGTCCTAAAATAGGGCTGGACTTTGCCTCTGCCCTTCGCAACATCCTCAGACAGGACCCGGATGTAGTACTTGTCGGAGAGATACGGGACGCCGAGACCGCCGAGATTGCCATACAGTCCGCACTTACCGGACATCTTGTATTTTCTACCCTTCACACAAACGATGCTGCAAGCGCCATTACCAGGTTGCAGGAGATGGGCATTGAGTCTTATCTTTTGTCCTCCTGTCTACTTGCAGTGATGGCCCAGAGGCTGGTCAGAAAGATCTGCCCGCATTGCGGGGCTGCCTATGATCTGCCGCCCGGTTTTTTCGAGGAAGTAGTTCAGGCCCTTGGGGTGGATAGCTCTCAGGCTCCATCCGAGGTCCGGCGGGGTAAAGGTTGTGCTAATTGTGCCAATACGGGATTTTCCGGTCGTACCGGCATATACGAGCTGATCCAGGTGGATGACGAGATAAGGCGACTGATAGTCAAGGGTGCTGATAGCGGGTCAATCCTTTCCAAGGCCCGATCCTTGGGCCTGAGGACGCTTCGTCAGGACGGGCTGCAAAAAGTCCTTGCAGGTCAAACAACCTTTGAAGAGGTTATGCGAGTCACCAACTAATTTGGTGATTTAGTGATTTAGTGATTGAAGAAATTTGGTGATTGTTGGGTATGCCTACTTTTGCTTATGAGGCCCTGGATGTTAAGGGGCAAAAGATTGAAGGGACCGACGAGGCTGCAAGCCAGGATCTCTTGATTTCCATGTTAATTTCCCAGGGCCTTCAACCTGTTAAGGTTAAGAGGTTGAAGCGGTTTTATGCTTTATGGAGTAGGAAAGGGGTCAGGTTCAGCCACGATGATCTCCTTTATTTCACCAGAGAATTGGCTGATCTTCTGGAGGCCGGTGTCCATTTGGAACGGGCTCTGGTCATCGTGGAAGATGCTGCTGAGCAGGAGACAATACGTGCGCTGATTAATACCATAAGACAGGAGATCCACGGGGGTAAAAAGCTGTCAGAGGCATTATCCTCCTATCCTGACATCTTCAACCGCCTCTATATTAATATGGTGCGCGTAGGGGAGTTGGGGGGTGTCCTCCCTGTGGTTCTCAAGAAGCTGGGTGGTTTCATCGAGCGTTCAAGAGATATACGAAAATTTATTATTACTTCATCGATCTATCCCGGCATCCTGGCCCTGGTGGGCATTTTGTCCGTCTTTATCCTGGTAACATTTGTTGTGCCGAAGTTTGGCCAGATCTTTGAGGATCTTAATCAGCCCATGCCCCTGGCTACCAAATTTATTGTTGGGGCCAGCATGTTTCTGCAGTCATGGTGGTGGCTGTTAGGTCTGGTTATTCTTGTGCTTAGCACTGGTTTTTACTCCTATATCAAGTCGCCTGAAGGGAGGGCCTGGTGGGATAGGGCGGTGCTCCGTCTGCCCTTGGCCGGCCCAATGTTGCTTAAGATAGAACTCGGTCGTTTGGCCCGTACTCTGGGTACCTTGCTTGAGAGCGGTGTTCCCATACTCAAGGGTATTTCTCTTTCGGGAGAAGTGGTGTCTAACAGCGTTATACGGAGTGCCGTGGATGATTTGTATAAGGGAGTCCGTCAGGGAAAGAGCCTCAGCCAACTTATGAAACAGGCAAAGGTCTTTCCGTCGCTTATGAATCACCTGGTGGCTGTCGGAGAGGAAACAGGGGCCATGGGGCCTATGCTTTTAAAAATTGCAGATGATCTTGAAGAAAGGGTCCAGCACGACACCAAGGTCTATTTATCACTGGTGGAACCTATAACCATAGTCCTTATGGGAATTATAATCGGCGGGATCATCCTGTCTATGCTCCTTGCTATATTTGGTATTAACGATGTGGCTTTATAAAGGTGGAAGGTCTGAAGAAACAGAGCCCTCAAGGGGTTTTACGCTTATAGAGCTCCTTATAGTGCTGGTACTCATAGGCATCTTTAGTTCTCTGGTTTTTGTGTCTGTTGCCGGCGGGATACTTCGGTCTGAAGAGAATCGCTTTATTCAGTCCTTTACACAGACCCTGGTCCGGGCCAGGTCCGCAAGCCTGGGTAGAGGCGAGGCAGTCAGGTTTTTTATTGATGGAGAGAGCAGGACCTATTGTGTTGAAGGCCTTAAACGGCAAAATATCCCAGAGTCAATAAAGGTGGAAGGCGAGGGAGTGGGGGAAGTGGAACCAGGTGTTCATGCAGTGACTTTTTATCCTGATGGAAGTTCAAGCGGTGGGGAAATTGATCTCAAATGGGAAGGAGGTCGTCTGGACCGGATAGTGATAGACAGGTTCCTGGGACTGATACGCATGGAGCGCATTTCATCGTGACAATCACCAAATCACCAAATCACCAAATCACCAAATCCTCCTCAGGTTTTACCCTGATAGAGGTCCTGGTTGCCACGGCAATAATGGGTATTTCGCTCGGGGTGTTGCTTTCGGGCTTTGCACAGGGTCACAGGCAGGCATTTAGGGGCGATATGGCCAGACAGGCCGCAACCATAGCAGAGTCTGTGCTTTATGGATTGGCCAATGAGCTTGAATCCATGTCTTCAATTGAGGAGGAGGTAGAAGACCATCCTGGGTGGAGCTATAAGGTGGAGATTCGAGATCTGGTCTTGAAGATAACGGCCAAGGACCAGGAAGAGAAAGAGATTGAAATCCCTGAGCTTAAGGAGCTTGTTCTTACCGTACAACCTCCGTATGATGCTCATCCTTTTATATTAACAAGCTGGATACCGGCAGAACAGATATGAGGAAAAAAACAATCACCAAATCACCAAATCACCAAATCACCAAATCCTCCTCAGGCTTCACACTCCTTGAACTTTTGATTTCCGTCTCTCTTATTGCTGTTTTGGTTCTTATCCTTTCCATGTCTGTTCGTACAGGACTGAGGGCCTACAGCAGGGGAAAAGAGATCAACGAAGGTTTAATAGTTGTATCCGCTATTGAGGGGCTTTTGGGCAGACAGCTCAGGGCCGTGGTGAGGGATGATGGATCTGATTTTAAGGATTTTTCCGAGTTTTATGGGGAAGAGAACGAGGTCTCATTTGTGACTACCTACGTATCGTTAGGCTCTCAGGCAGGCGGTCTTTTTAAGGTGGTTTATCGTTTTGATGAGAGAGGGAAAAAACTTATCTATGCCCAAAAGGTCATCACCAGGCCCGAAGATTTGAAAGAGGCTCTTCCTGACAGAATAGATCCGGAGGATAAAGAGAATCTGATGGAACAGGGCTGGGGCCTTTCGATTGTAGATGGGATAGATTCTCTGGCCTTTACATATCAGGGTACATTGACAGATAAATCCGCCCCTGAGGATTGGCAGAGTGGCTGGAATAAAAAGGGCAAGGTGCCCGAGGCGGTAGCCATGGGCTTGGCTTTTTCCGATGATGCTGAGGAGCCTGCAACCACATGGCGGGTTTTTTATACAAATTTTCTTCTCATTTAGGGATTGAATGTGTTTTTTTTGATTATAATTCTTCAATTCCTAAATTTGTATCAGGTGTTGGTTTAAAGTGAATGAACAGAAAGGTACGGTTCTTGTATTGGTCCTCTGGGTGTTGACCCTGCTTACACTGGTCGGTGGTTTCTATGCGGTTGAGGCCAGAATCCGCAGGAACCTGGGTCAACATGCCTGGGATGCACTGCAGGGCCGAGAGGTTGCGAGGTCTTTACTGCTTCTTGCAACGAGCAAACTGTCTCCTCCCGGAACCGACAAGGAAGAAGCAGAGGACGGTCTTTTTGCTGACGGGGGTGTGTATAAAGTGAGATTTGGAGGCAGAGATGCCTGTTTTACCCTGCAAGATGAGAATGGAAAGCTCGATCTTAATAACAGTTCAGAGGATCAGGTCAGGGAGGTAGTGAGGGCAATTCTGGGAGATGAGGAGCTTGAAGCCGCAGATACTATAGTGGATGGTATTTTGGACTGGAAAGATTCCGATAAGCTGACGAGGCTGCACGGGGCAGAGGATGATATCTACCAAGACAGGTCTCCGCCGTACTATCCTGCTAATGGTCCATTTCATTTATTAGATGAACTGCTTTTGGTAAATGGTGTTGGTCAGGAGGCGTTTTACGGGCCTGTTAGCTGGTCATCCCAGGAGGAAGACGAAGACAGCGAGGTGGTGTGGCAGGGTGGCCTCTGTGATTTATTCACTGTTTACAACAAATCCGGCGAGGTAAGCAGGGACTGTGCGCCTTTACCTCTTGAGGAAATTCTTGGTGCTGAATTTGGTGGTAATAGTACATCAACTCGTGAGGTGGTGTGTCTCAGGGTTTGGTTCGGCAATCGTATATACCAGGTTTACTGGACTCCTCAGTCTGGGACAGAGGAGTCCAGGGTCAAACACTGGACTGAGGCAATTGTTTTGGGAAGCAAAGGCTCAACGTGGTCAGAGAACGAGAAATAACAGGTATTTATCTGGACGAGTCCAAGCTCGATGTCTTCTGTCTTAAGGGACGGTTTGGAAAATGGTCTTCTGTTCAACTGCCCTATAAGTTTGATGATGCCGGGCGTTCTTTGGCAGAACAGTTAAAGGGCGTACTTCAGGCTATTCGTCCCTCGCGAAGGCGTAAAATATGTCTGGCCCTTCCTCGCAAGACCCTGTTTTTAAGGGAGTTAAGCTTTCCTCAGTTGGAACCGGACGAGGCGACAGATGCAGTCCGAATGGGTATAGGGCTTCATATACATCTGAAACCGGATGAGATATACCATGATCAATGGGCCTTTAAGCGTGGAGATGAGACCATAGTGCTTCTGGCCTATATCCCCAGGAGTTTTCTTGATCCGGTACTTCGGGTTGTTCATGAAACAGGCCATGGTAAATCGCTTGGTCCTATATCACCTGCGACTTTGGGGCTGGATATCCTGTTGCGCAGCAGTGCGGAAGCCTCTCTTCCCTGCGTCAGCCTCGGCCGGCAGGGAGACGGATGGTGTGTTTCTCTCCATGGTGTTTACGGGTGGGAGGGTTCACATTCCGTATCGGTTTCAGATGAAGAGGATGTCTCCATGGGCCTGCAAAAGCTTGCTCAACATCTTCCTTTTCCTTTTTCCAAGCTTGCAATAGCCCCTGTCTATGCAGTAGGAGATTCAAGTACGGCAATTCCGGATACTCCTCCCAAAGATCCATATAATGCCATAAAGGACCTTCTGAGTATCTGTGGACAGGAGGGCAAAGTCACTTGGGGGTTATGTGCTGCTTTACTGGGACTAAGTTCTTATCCTGCAATCTCTTTCCAGGAAGGTATTCGTCGTAAACCTTTCCGTTTGAGTATAAAACCGTATCAATTTGTTGTTGGGGCTGCCGTTGCGGCATTTATTTTGGTTACAGGTTTTCAGGGTTTACAGTTTCAACAGCGTGTTCACTCTATTCATAAGATGGAACAGGATGTTGAGGAGTTACAAGAACGTCTGTCACCCATGCTGAATACCCGGAAGCAGTTGGAACAGATTGAAAATCAGCTCAAGGATCTGGGAGACTTCAGGGTTGAAAGGCCCGCTGAGCTGAAGGTCTTAAAGGCCATAGCTGAGCTTACGCCCCCGCAGACTTGGATAAAAAACTTCAATATTAAAAAGGACAGGTTAAAGGTCACAGCCGAGGGTGGTTCAGCAGTAAAGACCATGGGAAAATGGCGTCAGAGCCCTCTTTTTTTAGAAGTCAAACTCATATCTCCTGTTACAAAGGACAGGCAGCAAAGGGAACGTTTTACAGTGGAGATGAAGCTGGCCGGCGGAAAAGGAGGGGCGAGTGATGGCAATTAGTCGTCAGCTCTCCAGTAAAAGAAGCCCCTTATTACGTTATGGTTTATTGGTGATAGGACTTATACTCTGGTACAGCCTGATCTGGAATCCATTATCCGGCAAACTCGAGGAGTCGGGCAGCAGACTTGAGACCCAGGAGGCAAAAATCGGGCGTTTGAAGCGGGACATCAAACGCCATCGTGGTATAGATAAGCGCGTTATGCAGTCGGAACAGAGACTTGCTATTGCTAAAAAGGGGCTTATGCCCGGTGATACTCCCCAGCTTGTAGCATCCAATTTACAGGATATTTTACTCAAGATGGCTTCTAAATCCGATCTCCAGGTAATCACTTATAAAACAGGCCGGGTCCGCAAATGGAGAGATTATCAGTTAGCCGTAGCTACTTTCAGTGCCAAGACAGATATTAAGAAGCTGGTCAACTTTCTGAAATTATTAGACGATGACAGCAGGGTATTTCGAATACAGAGTATGAGCGTGGTCAAGGTAAAGGGGCGGAATCCACATCTTAGGGTCAATCTCGAAGTGGAAGCTCTCTTTATGAAAGCTGTTTAAGGGGTAAGGTCAAGATGAGAATGCAGGATTGGAGATGGATGGTCTGGAGCTTGGTTGTTATATGTTTTTTGGGGTCCATTCAAAGCCTGGCGTTTGCCCAGGATCCCATTACGCAGGAGATCCAGCCAGACGAAGGTGAAAATGTCTTGCCTGATTCAAATGCAATTGTAGTACAGTCTCCCTTTTCAGGAGCCAAAGCTGGTGAACGTCGTCAAATAGACGTCACTCTTGATAATATGGATATATATCCTGTCCTGGATCAGGTCATGGGGCGTATTTTGGAGCTTAACTATGTTGTGGATCCAGCCATTAAGGGGACAATTTCACTTAATATCAAGGGCGATTATACCAAGAGTGAATTCCTTGATCTTTTTAATTCCATACTACAGATACACAACCTGGCTATAACCCGCGGTGCCCAAGGTCTTTATAAGGTAGTACGGAAGGCCGGCAGTGCCAAAGCCGGATCAGAAGTGGTAAATATCGGAGAATGGGTCCCCTATCCAGGAGACGTAATCAGTGTTTTTCAACTTCACTACCTCTCGGCAGCTCATGTAATCGCAAATCTCAGGAATTTTATCTCTCCCGGGGCGGTCATTGTGGCCGAGCCAAGCTCCAATGCCGTTCTCCTGGTGGATACTGCAGAAAATGTGGCCAAGTTGTCCAAAATATTGGCTTTAATGGACACGGATCTTTTTAAGGATATACATTGGCGCTTCTATACTTTGGAGCACACCGATGTGGATGATCTGTCGAAAGATCTTGATAAGATATTCAAAACAAAAGGGCTTTACATAAGGCCGGGTATTGATCCTGGCGGTCTCCAGATCATGCCTTTAAAGACCATCAACTCCTTGCTTGTAGTGACCAAGTGGGAGGAAGTCCTGGATGTGGTGGGCAACTGGGTTGCTGCGCTGGATAAGGGGCAATCGGAGAAAGGTGCTCATGTATATGTCTATTTTGTAAAGAATGGGTTGGCGAAGGATATAGCGGATATACTCAAGCAGCTTTACGGTGGAAAGAAATCCACAAAATCTTCTTCCACTAAAAAGACTGTTTTGGTAGAGCGCAAGAAAAAAATCAAAAAAGCAGAAACGTTTGTTAGTGGAGAGCTTTCCGGTGAGGTAGAAATTATAGAGGACGAGGTCAACAACGCAATTCTCATTAAGGCCAGGCCCAGGGACTATGCCATTATGGCAGACGTATTAAAGAAAATCGATGTTGTGCCAAGGCAGGTGCTCATAGATGTTATGGTTGTAGAGGTCTCGCTGGATAATGAAATTCAGTACGGTGTGGAGTGGTTCTTCAAGAGTAACATAGGGAACTACCCTGGAAATGTTGCACTTACGGATACAGATCTCAAGGGCTTGGCAAAAAATAAAGCGCTTGGTACGGGCATCGGAGGTTTTGCCTACAGCCTGTACGGTGCAGGTGGCGATCTTCGATCCTTAATTAACTTGTTAGCTTCGGAAACTGATGTGAATATACTGTCCGCTCCCAACATCCTCGCTGTGGACAACAAGGAATCCAGTATCGAAGTAGTGCACGACGAACCTACCGTGACCAGTACGAGTTCGAGTACGGAGGGGGAACGTAATACCACGAGCATTCAGTACAAGGAGGTTGGCATAAAACTCCATGTAACGCCATGTATTAACGAGAGTGGGCTTGTTCGGATGGAGATAGCCCAAGAGGTCAGCTCTTTCCTCAAAAATAAAACGGTAGGTGGTGTCACAACTCCTTCCTTCCAGAGCCGTAAAGCAACGACCAACCTGGTGGTAGAGAACAGGCATACTATTGTGATAGGCGGCTTAATGGAGACAAAGCAAGATAACGTCCATAAGGGTATCCCCTTGCTCAAAGATATTCCGATCCTGGGGTATCTGTTTGGAAGCAAAGGTTACACAACCACGAAGACAGAACTTTTGTTTGTTATCACACCTCATGTGATCCAGACCCAGGAAGAGGCAGACGCCCTGACTATAGAGTTTGCCCAAAAGGTGCAATCCCTGAGGAAAGTATTAGAGCAAAAAGGCGTGCTTCAGGAAGAGGATGTGGTGAAGACGGAAAACTGATGCCGGCAGACTATATACATAATAGAGCTTCTTATGGGAAACGGTCTCTTCCCGCCTTAAGTGCCTCAATATTCAGGCCTGGTGATTATAAAAGGCGTTGGGCCATTTTGTTAATGGGTGCTATTTGGCTTTCTATTTCAATATTATCGCAATGCCTTGAACCTGGGATTGTTTATGCCAAAGAATCTGAGGTTGAGCTTGGTCCCTATGAAGTCATTATCAGCATGGATCCATTTGATCCTGAGCGAGGGAAAAATCAAGCCGTAATCTCAGTAGTAGAGAAAGATTTGAAAGGCCGGTACCAGGTCTATGGTACTATTATTGCTGGAGAAATGAGACAGGCTTTTCTTATGGTTGAAGCTTCCAAGCCTGCTCCCGGTCTGCGCAAAAAGGTAGCTAGGGGATCTCAAAAAAACTTGCGTACCGTAACTGTTGGGGACGTTGTTGATGGCTGGCGTGTAGCGGATATAACAGCTCAAGGTGTTAAGTTTGAATCGGATGGGGAATATGTTAAAATTGGTATATTTGATGAAGCCAAGAAAGAGAGAAAGGCTACAGCTCCGGTTGCCTTGCAGACTCCTCGTCCAAAGCCACAGGTAAGCCGGGTTCCTAAATCATCACCAGCAAAAAGGCCTTCCTCCGGTAAGCCGGGTTCTTCTTCTCAAAAAAAGCCTGTCAAAAAGATTTCGCCAGGCTCAAAAAGGCCTATTATCAAGGAATCTCAAGAAATAACCGGGAAGACAGGGAGTGGTAAACACCTTGAGGTTGTTATCCCACCAGCACCCTCGGATCATTCTTTCCTGGAGCTTATCAAAAAGGCAAAGGAGGAGTAATTGCTGCGCACAATCAGGTGATTTCCCTGAGGCATGCTTTAAGATTTTCAGGATCCTCCCCCTGAAATACTGAAGCGGATTCTTCAGGAAGACACTTTCTTATCAGGTTGCCGAGCACTTTTTTTGGGCCAAGCTCAATAAAGTTTGATATCCCGTCTCTGTCCATGTTAATCACAATCTCATACCACCTGACAGGCGAGCAGATCTGTTTTTTCAGGAGGTCCTTGATTTCCTCAGGGTCTGACTCAGGGCTTGCTGTGACATTACTGTAAATCGGGATTTCGGGCTTACAAAAAGAGACTTTATCCAAAATTGCAGAAAAGTGCCTTGATGCCTCCTCCATAAGGGGACTGTGATAGGCGCCGGAGACCTTCAGGGGAATCGCCCTTGCCCTTTTTGCCTTGGCTTCCTTGCATAAATCGCCGACAATTGCCGTTTCCCCGGTGACTACGATCTGCTCCGGCGAATTGTGATTAGCCAGGACCAGGATGCCTTTTTTTGCAAGGGGCGTGATTAATTCCTCCAGCTCTTTCCTGCTAAGACCAATCACGGCAGCCATGGCCCCTGGGTTTTTATCCCCTACCTCCTTCATAAGCCTGCCCCTGGCATGGACAAGCTTGAATGTGTCTTCAAGGCTAATGACCCCGGCGGCCCACAGTGCCGGATACTCTCCCAGACTGTGTCCTGCTGTTGCCTCCGCCTTTAATCCTGTATTTTTTGCTGCCATGCAGCAAATGATCTCTACGGCGGTCAGACAAGGCTGGAGATTTTCAACCTGGGTGAGTTCTTCCATGGGTCCTTCAATGCAGAGCTTCTTCAGGGGAAGCCCTGTCAACTCTTCCGCCACGGAAAAAACGTGGGCCGCATCAGAAACCGTTTCCAATAACGCCTTGCCCATTCCAACATATTGAGAACCCTGTCCTGGAAAGACAAAGGCCAGATAGTTTTTCATTATTAGAAGTCCTCTTCTTATTTATCTCCCGTTTCTTATCAGGTTAATCGCTGGCATCCTTCACGACAAGTCATTGGTATAGCGCAAAGGCCTCCGTTTGTCGTGAGCTTGAAAAAATTTATATGTATCATATTATAACCTACATTTCGCTTGTTTCTCTGTAACCCATTGATTTTATTGATGGACCTTTTTTGAAAACCGGATTCTATACATCTATAACTATCTGTTTTTGTTAATTATTTGCAAAATGAGCGGAAAATGGGTTATAAAACTATAAATCTTATAATTTTAAAAATATGAACAAAACAACTATGATTACACTGCAAAAAGTCTGAAAGGGGTTGATGTGACGATAGTAAAAGTCAAAAGAAATTTTCAAGTCACGCTTCCAGGCAATCTCCGCAAAAAATTTAACATTACCGAGGGGGATTATATGGATGTAAAAATTAAAGAAGGGGGCATGTTTATCAAACCAGTAAAAATAATTAACCCTGGGCAAGAGTATTTCTATACCAAAGAGTGGCAAAAAGATGAGGCAGGCGCAGACAAAGATATTGCTGAAGGCAAAATAGCCGGACCTTTTGACACTGCTGATGATTTAATCAAAGAGTTAGAAAGTTAGATTTTTGTATGAAATTTTACAGAACCGAAAGGTTTAAAAGGAAATATAAAAAACTGCCCCAGCATATTAAAAAAACAAGTAATAAACAGATGGGGCTCTTGTTGTCTGACCCGCAACACCCTTCCTTAAATATCAAAAAAATGAATGATCCCAGGAGCATTTGGGAGTGTAGAATTACAAAATCTTACCGCTTTACCTTCCAGATTAAAAACGATTCCTATATTTTAAGAACAATCGGGACTCACGACATTCTACAAAACCCTTAATAGCTAATTAGTGCCTGAACGGAAACCCCAAATTTTGTTTTCTCAATTTAGGTCATGGACAATTAACATATTAGGTTCCCCCCTTTTTTAAATTCAAAATTCAAAATTTAGAATTCAAAATTGTGTCTGAAAGGCCTTTTTGTTTAGACACTAATCTCTGATACACGATTCCGGCTCAATCCAATTGTTTCTGTAAGAAAGCGATGTATGCACTTTGACAGTCCACAGGACCCGCTGCGTAAAAGAATATAGGCATGGTTCGTCATCACGGCATACCACCTCCTGCCAATCAGTTATTTCCTCTTCAGCATTCATTTCAGCAAGTTAGTTTTCTTGCCGTGCATTTTCTCAGCAATCTCGGTGGTGCCCTCATTTGAACAGAAATCTATGGTTTTGGGATGGGCAACAAAAACAGGGAGATCCTTCTGTCGTGCATCATCAGCGTCACTCTATAGTGTCATAGCGGCGGATATCCAGCTCTTCGGCTAGCAGCTCGGGGAACCGACCTGCTGCCGCCTTAAGATGATCAGAATTGAGATGAGATTCAAGGGCTGTATTGCTTTCCCATTCCTCGACAAAGGTAAAGTCTGTTGGATCCGACTGATTTTGAAGCAAATCGTAGCAAAGACATCCCGTTTCTCTGCGTGTGGGAGCAACAAGAGCGATCAGCACGGAACGTAACTCCCCCGTCTTGTCTGTTCGTGACACCACCCGAGCTACAATCCTGATTGGCTTTTCATGCATTTGTCGCCCTCCTGTTTTCAATTCTTGAGTTACGCCCCCGGATATGTTAGGGAGAATAGCAAAGGCTACGCTGTTGTATTTAAAAAAAAGCTCCTTTCGAATAGAAACAGTGCTGTTTCTGTGACCAAAATACGAAAGGAGCAAAACAATGAAGCGGAGTTTAGCACACACAGCTTGGGAATGTAAATACCATATAGATACCGGCCATAATCGTGTAAAATTTTACGCTAACATAAACTGTACCAACAACAACGGTATTAAGTAAAGGAGGTGAAATTAAACGATACTTTTTAAGTTTTTATGTCATTTCTATCAATTATGAAAGGAGAATGTAGGTATGAGAAAAATGATAATCTGTTCCACAGTCCTGCTGTTTGCCTTTTCCCTCGGTATCGGATCTGCTTTTGGGCTTTCAAACATTGAGATGCTGGGCAAAAAGCTCTACATGGATAAAAATTTGTCCCTTTATAGTAATCAGTCCTGCATGACCTGCCATCATCCCGGAGCCGGATTCGCCGATATGGAGAACAGAAAAGATCCTTATAACAGCGTTGTTTCCACTGGATCGGATGGCTTTAGCGTAGGAGGACGCAATGCACCGACAGCGGCTTACGCCGGCTTCAGCCCGGTATTCCACTGGGACGATAACGTCGGCTATGTCGGCGGTATGTTCTGGGATGGCAGGGCCACCGGGGATACGTTGCAGGATCCGCTTGCAGAGCAGGCCCAAGGCCCCTTCCTGAACCCGGTTGAAATGGCGATGCCCGACGCTGATGCTGTCGTTGCTGCCGTTGCGGAATCAAATTATGCAGGGCTGTTCATGGAAGTTTTCCCTGAAACCGATTTTAATGATGTAGATGAAACTTATGATAATATTGCCCGTGCCATTGCCGCCTATGAAAGATCTGCAGAGGTAACACGATTTAGCTCACGGTTTGATCAATTCTGGAGAAAATGCAAGGAATTGGGGATTGTTGTCAGCGAGATTGATACCGAAACAAATCTGGACAGTCTGCCTCGGGGGATTCTGAGCAAACGTCAACTGGAAGGATTGGCGCTCTTTAATGATCCTGCCAAGGGCAACTGTGCGGCGTGCCATGTGACTACAGATTACGTCGATGCGAATGGCGTTGTTTGTCCGCCACTTTTTACTGATTTTACCTATGACAACCTTGGCATACCCAAGAGCGAGAATCCATTGATCGCCGAGAATCCAGTGGATTACGGATTAGGTGGACGAGACGACATTGATGATGAACTGCAACTCGGAAAGTTCAAGGTCTCGACCCTCCGGGATATAGCCAAGACTCCGCCGTACGGTCATAACGGATACTTTGCGACACTCGAAGATATTGTAAGGTTTTACAATACGAGGGATGTGGCTGAGTGGGATGACCCGGAGGTGCCGGAAAATGTGAACACTGACGAGCTTGGTGATCTGGGGCTGACGCCGGATGAAGAACGGTCAATCGTTGTCTTTATGAGGTCTTTAAATGACAAACACTAATTGGACGTTTTACCAATGTATAGCTTGTTGACAGGTTTGAAGATAAAAAAATGATCACGAAAGCGCGAAAATACGAAGACATAAAAGCCTGAATGTTATTTTATTTCGTGCTTTCAATCTTTCGTGTTTTCGTGATTGTGTTTCAGAATTTTCTGCCGGAAAAAACACCCAAATAATTTCTAAGGTTTCTGTCCGCGTGACACCTCATGCCGCAACTCAGCCGTCAGTGAGATATTAAAAAAGTCACCTCCCATCCTTTTTAAATTCAAAATTTAGAATTCAAAATTGTGTCTGAACGGCCTTTTCGTTCAGACACTAGTTATGCCGGACTAAACCGTTACGCCTGGGTGAATAGGCCGGGCTTATCGGGGCTTATGCCCCAATGAGGACGCCCTGGTTTTCGCATTAATTCCTCCGCATTAGAAATAAATAAAAGAATTTCAATAGGTTATGCTAGAAGCAAGGCGAGATAAACGCTTTGGCACAAGGCTTGAACTAATGTCAGGCAAAACAGATGTGAGGCTGTATGAGAAGGAGGTTATGCCTTATGAGATAATCCAACTATGATCTGGATAAAATTAGATGCTTATTAGGAGGTATAAGCAACTATAGTCATTCCCTATAATTCAAAGAGGAGAAGAAATGTGAATAAAATTAATAGAGGAAAAGTTGTAACGAGACCCGGCAGATTGATGAAGATGGATTTGCCGGTGGTGACGCTGTTCGTTACCATGCTGTTTGCAGCTATGTTGCCAAGAGCGGCTTTGGCTGTAGGCGGCGACTTTGCAAACACCGATTTTGCCGCGGCAGCGCCATTCACCTATAACCACGCAACCGGAGGCGGGGCTTACAACGACCGCACGGTAGGCGATTACAATGATATTACCGAGCAGTTGGAAGGCGCCCAGTTTACCTGCGGCGATATCGTTACTTACCTGGTACAGATCGAACTCGAAGCAACGACTGTAAATCCAGTGCAAACCGCTGAGTTCGACTTTTCTTTCCTGGCTAACAGCACAGGTCAGGCTGGCGTTGCTCACGCCGAGGTCGTGGGCGTCAGCATCAACTACGGCTCGGTCGAAAACGGCGATGACGGCACCGTGACCAATCCTGGTGAAGGGTCCTTTGGTCTGGACTCTGGTATCGACGATGACAGACAAGATATTGCCGGAGGCGACACAGGCACAGGAGGAAGCACTGCCACATTGGTCAGCCAGGGGCTTACCGGTCCGCTGTTCCAGTCGGGCAGCGAGCTTATCGCGACCGTCCGGGTCGACGACCTCGAGCCGGGTGAGAGGATAGTCCTGCGCATTGATACGCGTCTGGCGTGTGATCCAGGCAGCAGTCCCACCGGCAACCTGCAGGGCCAGATGAATGCAGGGCGCGTGGTGTCACCGGAACCTGTAGACACTATCAATACCGGCGAGCAGACCATCCCCTTCCTGAAGGTCGGCGATATCGCCGGCGCGGGAGAACCCCTGCTGGAGACGGAAAAAACCGTTACCACTGCCGACGGCACTTGCGGTGTGGATGATCTTGAGCAACTGGAGGTTATTGAGGGAGATACTGTCAAGTACTGCTACATGGTCAGCAACCCGGGGACAAAGGAACTGTTCGATGTCCAGTTGGTAGACGACAGCGGCACGCCGGGCGACCCATCCGACGATTTTAATGTAAGTCTCACCGGCCTGGCTGACCTTGACAGTGAAGCCGACCTTGGCGATCTGGCCCCGGTTGGTATCGCTACCGGCGAAGCGCTGGTGACACTGAGCAGTGCCGGCACGATCGTCAACACAGCGGACGCCGGCGGCAACAACGGCCTGACCGGCGGCAACTATCAGATACTCACTGCCTCAGACACGGCGACAGTGGTCGTAAATGAGGGGCAGGATAATCCGCCTGTAGCCAATGATGACAGCGCCACAACGCCTGAGGACACCCCTGTAAACATCAATGCTGCGGCCAACGACTCCGACGTGGATGGCAACCTGGATCCGTCAACTGCTGCTGTCTTAAGCGGACCATCAAACGGCACGGTGGTGAACAACGGCGACGGCACCTTCACCTATACGCCGGATGAGAACTTCAACGGCACTGACAGCTTCGAATATAAAGTCTGCGACACGGATAATCTGTGCGATACCGCTACTGTGGATATCGACGTCATTCCTGTGAACGATCCGCCGGTGGCTCTTGATGATTCTGCCGGCACAGACGAGGACACCCCTGTGGACATCAATGCTGCGGCCAACGACTCCGACGTGGATGGCAATCTGGATTCGTCAACCGCCGAGGTTGTGAGCGGCCCATCGAACGGCACGGTGGTGAACAACAGCGACGGCACCTTCACATATACGCCGGATCTGTATCCTATTCAAAAACCAAGGTAAGCTGCAAAATATGAGCACAAAAATACTTCTCACGACAATTCTCAGTATGTAGAGTTATGCGCAGCTTTTGACGTCTTGGCAATGTTTAGTAAAAGAGTTCCTTCCGATGGCATTATTCTAACTGGGGCAAAGTTCTTTGTTTGATCAATTCGGCAAGGGAAGGCATGTTAAATTGTCTGCTTATTCGGTCATAGATATATTTATAGGCACTCACGCCTAGCTTTTTGGCCGTCTGGATAATGGTCAGGAATGTGTCCTTAGCTTTTGTGCCCTCCTCCGTCTTGATCTGCAAGCTCACATCTTGCCTGCGTTTCTCCGCCCTCACTTCCAACTCCGAACCATTGTTGTGTAGCGGCAATTCAGGATATTTCAGTACCTTTAACAACTCTTCCTCTTTGGTTTTGGTTTTTTCTATCCGATCATCCAAGGCATAATACCCTGTTTTGCTGGAAAACAATTCATCAAATTCGGCTGACAGCTTTTCTGCTTGGACGCATGTTGGTTGCTCTTTATATTCCAAAAGTTTCTCATAATAGTCCCAGAACCGGGTCAAAAAATCATCCAGTTGCTCTCTGTACAAAGGCACAACAGGATTTAACTTCTTGTATAGCCGCCCATCATGGACCCAACACAAACCTTGCTCTTCAGTAACTTTTTTGAATTGTGGAGCGTCGTCGGTCAAAAG
>PQXE01000004.1:0-68882 GCA_003194495.1 Deltaproteobacteria bacterium | reverse complement strand
TCTGATTGAGCAAAACCGCAGGTATAGCAGTGTTATGTCGAAGATGGGATGCAAAAGGCCAAGTTGTTTTTCCTTCGGCCCTTATACACCATTTTGGTCAAATACCAGGAAATTTGAATAGGATACCCGGATCTGAACTTCTTCGGCACTGACAGCTTCAATTACCAGGTCTGTGACACCGACGGGCTGTGCGACACAGCTACAGTCACGGTTGCAGTGGCAACAGGTAATGATCCCCCGGTGGCTGTTGATGACTCAGCAAGCACAAATGAGGACACCCCTGTGACCATCGACGCGGTGGCCAACGACTCCGACGTGGATGGCAACCTGGATCCGTCAACCGCCGCTGTCTTAAGTGGACCATCGAACGGCACGGTGGTGAACAACAACGACGGCACCTTCACCTATACACCGGATCCGAACTTCAACGGCACCGACAGCTTCGACTATAAGGTCTGCGACACGGACGGGCTGTGCGACACCGCTACGGTGACTGTCGAGGTAATTCAGGTGAAGCACCCGCCTGTAGCCAATGACGACAGCGCCACAACGCCGGAGGATACCCCTGTGGATATCAATGCCACGGCAAACGACTCCGACGTGGATAACAATCTGGATCCGTCAACCGCTACGGTCATAGGCGATTCGTCACACGGCCAGGTGGTGAATAACAACGACGGCACCTTCACATATACGCCGGATGAGAACTTCAACGGCAGCGACAGCTTCGTCTATCAGGTCTGCGACACGACTGATCTGTGCGACACGGCTACAGTGACTATCGACGTCACCCAGGTCAACGACCCGCCGGTGGCTCTTGATGACTCTGAAAGCACAGACGAGGACACTGCGGTTACCATCGATGCGGTGGCCAACGACTCCGACGTGGATGGTAATCTGGATCCGACAACCGCCACTGTCGTAAATGGACCATCGAACGGCTCGGTGGTGAAGAACGAAGACGGCACCTTCACATATACGCCGGATGAGAACTTCAACGGCAGCGACAGCTTTGTCTATCAGATCTGCGACACGGACGAACTGTGCGACACAGCTACGGTGACTATCGACGTAACCCCGGTCAACGATCCGCCTGTGGCACTGAACGACTCTGCCAGCACTGACGAAGACACCGCTGTGGACATCAATGCCGTGGCTAACGACTCTGACGTGGATGGCAACCTGGATCCGTCAAGCGCCGCTGTCTTAAGCGGTCCATTGCATGGCACGGTGGTAAGCAATGGAGATGGCACCTTTACATATACGCCGGACGAGAACTTCAGCGGCATTGACAGCTTCGAATACCAGGTCTGCGATACGGATGGGCTATGTGATAACGCTATAGTCACAGTTGCAGTAGCAGCGTTGAACGACCCGCCTGTAGCCAACGACGATGAGGCTACAATGCCTGAGGACACCCCTGTGGACATCAATGCAGTGGCCAACGACTCCGACGTGGATGGCAACCTGGATCCGTCCAGCGCCGCTGTCTTAAGCGGTCCATCGCACGGCACGGTGACAAATAACAACGACGGTACCTTCACCTATACGCCTGATCCGAACTTCAACGGTAGCGACAGCTTCGTCTATCAAATCTGCGACACTGACGAGATGTGCGATACCGCTGAGGTGATTGTCAATGTAACACCGGTCAATGATCCGCCGGTGGCCGTTGATGATGCCTACAGCACGATACAGGACACCACGCTGACAGTGGATGCCCCGGGCGTGCTGGTCAACGACTCCGATGTCGACGGTGACACGATCTCAGTTGACAACTTCGATGCCACCAGTCAGTTCGGCGGCAGCGTCTCAGCGAACCCGGACGGCTCGTTCAGTTATACACCGGCGTTTGGCTTTGCCGGCTTTGACACCTTCACCTACACCATATCTGATGGCAACGGTGGTGAGGATACCGCTACTGTGACCATCACAGTGGAGGCGAAGAACAACCGCAGCATCTCGCTCGACCTCCAGGATTTCACCCTGGACGGGACGAGCCTGAGCGGTTATTTCCTTATTACCAACCAGAGCGACGGGTACGATGTGCAGATCGTAGACATGCAGATTGAGGTCCAGTACCGTCTGCCGGGTGATGGGTGGACATACGTGGCCGTCAACGAGGATAGCTGCAGCTTCAACCCATCAGCCAACTTCCTGGTCGCAGATCAGCAGTCGGTTGACTTTTCAGGCTGCGATTTGGCCGAGGTGATCTCCGATGGCGCAACGGTCCGGGTGACTGCCAAGGCCAAGATCTTCGGCCGGATCAAAGGAAAAGGCAAAGCAGATGGTTGGTTCCTGAGCCGGTTGTCTAAGTAGCCTATCCCTAACCTGTTCCCACGGTGGTGACCAGGGAGTCGATTCTGACTGAAACCATCCTGGCCGCCACTGTGCGGAATAAGCAAAATGACAGACCTCCCATTGTTGCAGGGTATTATTTATCCCTGCAAAGCGGGAGGTCTTGTTTTTATCCTTGAGACCGCCGCAGACACTGAGCAGGCGGGCAGGCCGTAGCCCCGGATAGTTCAGACCAATTGATATTTTTCCAAACGATAACGCAAGGTATCACGAGTAAGCGTCAACAAGCGGGCAGCCTTGCTCTTGTTGCCGCCGGACTGTTTTAAGGCAGAAATAATGAGCTGGCGCTCGACCTCTTCCAGGGAAATACCGGTGTGAGGAACAGACCATTCCTGGGCATTCTGGGTGTGTCCCAGATGTCCGATAACTAAATCCGCCTCGTCAATCCACTCTTTTTCAATAAAGATCATCGCCCGCTCTATGCAGTTGCTCAATTCCCGTACGTTCCCAGGCCAGGAATAACCGAGCAATGCCTGCCGGGCACCTCCGGTAAATCCCTTTATCTGCTTTTTGAATTCAATATTATAGATTCCTAAAAAGTGATCGGCGATACTCAGAATATCTTCGCCAAGGTCACGTAACGGCGGCAGGGTGAGGGAAACCACATTCAAACGGTAATACAGATCCTGGCGAAATTTTTTCTTGGCAACCTCCTTTTCCAGGTTTCGATTGGTGGCCGCAATAATTCGAGCCTTGACCTCAATGCGTTTGTTACTGCCCAGGCGGCGGAAATTCTTGGTCTCCAGAAACGAAAGCAGTTTTGCCTGCAGGTTAATAGGCAATTCTCCAATTTCATCCAAGAAGATGGTGCCGCCTTCGGCCGCTTGCAGCAATCCTGGACGAGAAACAGTGGCATGGGTAAAGGCGCCCTTTTCGTACCCGAAAAGTTCTGATTCAACCAGGTTTTCCGGAAGAGCGGCGCAATTGATATCCACAAAAGGGGCATCAGATGATAAGGAACTATAATGAATAATACGAGCTACCAGGTTTTTCCCCGTACCGCTTTTACCTAACAGCAAAACCGTCGCGTTGGGTACCTTGCTTAATTTTCCAATTGTATCTCGCACTTGACTGATGGCAGTTGATTTTCCCAAAAAAACTTCGCTCAAGAACGGCTTCCGGAATCCAGCACCGCCCTTATACAATAAGAGCTCGTATTTCTGCTGATTCAATTCCTGCAACATCCTGGCGCGGTCTGTCACATCCTCAAGGACCAAAAGCCCGTAACCGGGCTTCTCGTCCGGCAGCACAAGCAGGTGCAAAAAATGAATTTGCCCATCTGGGCCGGATCGGTTCACATAATCCAAACGGAAATCCGCGGCTTTTCTATCCACAACCTCTTGTATTAATTGTTCATTGCCGATAAATTCCGGAAAGATTTCAAATAGATCCCTTCCGGGAAATGATGGTGCTGTTGCTTTTAATATCCTTTTTCCAATATCATCCGTTTCGACAATCGTGAAACGGGCGTCAAAGAAAATCATACCCAAATTCTTGGAGGCCAATAACCGTATTATAGTTTCATTCATTTATTGGGCATCCTTCATTCTGTAGTTTACACTTTTTCAACATAGACGGATGCCAGCCATTAGCTGTTAGCCTTTAGCTATTAGGTAAAAACATTGTATAAAAACGGACTGTTAAGCTAAAACCTAACGGCTAATAGCTAATCGCACAAGTCATATTTTTTGAAGTATATTATCCCTAAAAGTGTAAACTACTTTTGGCTTGTTATGAAGGATGCCATTTATTGCTACCGTATTCTCTTGGCCAACTCAAGAAAGGCTTCCTCCACTCCCTGACCGGTTTTTGCGCTGGTTAATATATATTCGGCAGAAAAATTGGAGACTGTTTTCTCCAAGAGGATAATGGTTTCTCGATCTTGTTGGAAAATATCCAGCTTATTGCCTATAATCAGAAGCCGTGCAGCAGGACTTACCGAACGAAATCTGTCACAGATATCCTGCAACTGGGGAATGGTTTCCAGCCGGGTCAAATCAGCCACTGCCAGCGCCCCGGATGCGCCCCGGTAATAGTTCATAACTATGGTATCGAACTTTTCCATTCCGGCGATATCCCAGATCAAAAAGGAATACTGGACGACTCGGCCGCTTGTGGGATGTTGAACCGGCGGGAGGGTTTTTTGGCTTATTTTTACACCGATTGTGGTCAAATATTTGTCATTAAAACGGTTGTGAACAAACCGCTCTACAAGACTGGTCTTCCCCGCGGCAAAGGATCCGAGCAGACATATTTTTTTCTTGATCATAGATGTCCCTTACTTGAGGTTATCTTTAAGAATTACCCTGAACGTTACGCAACGGTTAAGTCCTCTATCCATCTCCGAGATTTCTTGTTTCAACGGTTCTCTTGAGCCCACACCTGTCGTGGTAAAACCTTCTGCTTTAAGGCCTTTTGAGATCAGCATGGATAGAACTCTATCAGCGCGCTCCCGGCTGATTTTCAGATTTGTTTTTTCCGGTCCGGTGCTGTCAGTATGCCCGACAATTTCAATATAGGCCCTTTTGCCCAAAACTTGTGCCAAGGCATGAAGCCTTTTGATATCTCTTACCAGCTCCTGTAGTCTGCTCTCTTGATTAGACGTAATCCTGGCGGAACCAGACTTAAAAGCAAGAAATTCCCTTTCAATCTTTCCTCTGATTGTTTGGATGGCCTTTAGATCGGTATCAATGACGTTATCTTCCTGAAACCGAACAATTCCTGGAATAGTGTTTACTATTTTCCTGGTTGCAACAATCCATTGATTAGAAGCTGATCCATAGGCATGGAGAATACCATCCTTAAATTTCAGAGTCATTGTTTCCGTAGGCCTGAGTATGGCCTTGATCCTATGGAGCATGAATTCCGGATAAAATGAGTGGTAAGGCTCCCAATGGGATATAATCTTTTTGGGCTGAAGATTCGCCCTTTTCATCATCTTTACCGGATCAGGGGCCAAGGGATCACGGAGCCCGAAAATGTAATACTTGCCGGATCGTTTTTCAGTTGAGGTAACGACAATTCCTGGTTCATCTTTTAACATTTCCACATAATGCGCCCAACGATTGTTGTCTCGAAAGGAATAAAAAAACCAGGTCCCGACAAACAAAATCACTGCTCCTAATAATATCCATAATACAGGAATTTTTTTTTGTTTTTGTTGTTCAACCTGGTACTGAAGACACTCTTCAAGGTCTGTTTTTATTGCCTCAAAAGGGGTATTGTCACCATCGAAAGATTCCAAGGCGCTCCTTTGCTTGAGGTGTATGGCATCTAATGTCTCAGCCAAGACGGAATGAAAATCTGTTGGAGCATTACCATGAATAACTGCAGCCAGTACGGCCTGGGGTCCTTCCTCAATCCAAACACTGCGATCGCCGATACTCAAGGTTTGGAGGGTTTCCTCTTTTTCTGCACCAAACGAGTCCTTAACGAAGTCCTGAATGGCTGTTAACATGCAGGAAACCATATCCGGGTCCTCAGGAGTCACCTCCTTTGATACCGCATGCTGAAGCACCAGGCCGGTGTTTCTGTGTATGAGAAAGACCTGCTCAACGTGATATACAAGGGTATGAAGCAGGACAACTTCGCCAAACGGTCTTCTTGTCTGAAGAGCCTCCAGCCTCCACTTTAATCCCTGCAAGGACAGGCTGTATTCAAGGATTTGATTGAGCGATTGGATCATCCCGCGGATTGTGGAGGAAATGGCTTTTCGGATGGCTGGTCCCATAACAGGGAAAAGCACATCCGCAAGGACCTTGGGGTCTTTCTGAATGGATGTCTTGATTGCTTCTTCGACGCTGGGCTCCAGTGCCTTGGCGATCTGTTTATCACGGGTTGACCGGAGGACAATCGCTTCCGGAAGGACTTGGCTGACGTCATTTGCATGAAGCTCCGGCTTGTCTAGTCGATCCTGTAATTTGCCGAGCTGTGTCTGCACAGGCTCCAGGAGCAGACCCCGGAGCTTGACCAGGGCATTCCCGCCAGAAGATTGATCGTCTTTTGGCACCTCTTTGCGGGTGTCATGCGCGGGCGGATTACTCATTTTCCACATCTTGCGATTCAGGGTCTGGTTTCATGGCCTGATCATTACCCAGACGCGTACCCATGTCTACAAAGAGATGTGAGAGGACGGAACGGCTGACCTTGTCGCTACGAAGGTCTTGAGCCGCCTGTGCGATTGCTGTTGAGGCCTCTTCGTGTTTTTGGTGGATCTCATCTAACAGATTTTTGGACTGATCCAGAATCTGCTGGTGAAAATTCCTCGATTTTTTGTCAAGATCGTCTTCCAATTGACTAATTTTCTTTTCAAATGACGCGGTCGTATCTTTGAGTCCGGTTGAAAGTTCTTCGATCGATTTGGCCCGATTATCTTGTTCGGTCTTTACGCGACCACTCAACGATTCCACCTCTTTTTTGATGCAGTCTTCGATCGAGTCAAAACGCTTCGTTGTTTCATCCCGCAAATCAGTGATTTGTGTAACCATGCGTTCTTCCAGGCGGGCAAACCTTTCTTCATAATCCCGCATTTGGACTCCAAAGAGGATATCCCTGATCTGTTCTATGTTTCCGGCTTTGCCCACATCGTCACCAGGAATTTGAGGTTTTCCGGCACCTTGAGTTGTATTATTTCCCGGTTTTTCTTCCGGAAGGGATGCCTTGTCTTTCGCTTTGGTCCTGCCCACTGACTTCCTCCTTTTGGCCTTGATCATCGTTTCGGCCAATGCTGACCCCATATCGTTCATGGTGGGTATAGCCTACCCTACTAATTTGTGAAACAGCACAGCTATTTGTAACGTAGAATCTATACTTTGAATCTATAAACGCAAATGACTGTTGGATTGCGCCAACGTTTTGTTATTGTTAATGAATGATATCAATAACTTTTGGCTTTATCAAGTATATAATTCTCTGGAGGGGTTTAATTTTCGGCCAAATTCAACAAAAGGGTTATCCACTTCATTTTCATTGTCCTTGGGTATATTGTAGATTGGGTTAAGCGGTTGTAATCATCACTTTTGTTGGGTTTGCCTGACTTAATGGGGCATCAACGTACTGGGATCACTGTAAAATTAGCGAACCCAGCAAAATTAGTTGCAGCCCGACGGCTTAACCCAACCTACAATTTGTCGTTTAGGGTAGCTAATGAGAGCAAATTACCAATTTCACTGAAATTGGTATTATTGGTAATTCGGAAGATGTAGGCAGATAGAATTGTCAAAGCTAAAGAAACGCATTGCCAGAGATATGGGAGTCAGTAGTAATGCCCTGGCTGGTGGAGGCAGGTCCGCTATACCCTGCAATTCTTGCCTCAGCCTTTCGGTTTATCTTCGAATTTCTCGCTGATCCTATTCAACACATCACCAACAGATGTTTCTGTTGATTCAAATACTTCATTGCCAGTGTGTTTGTGGTGCGGAGAAGTCGAAATACCTGGCCAATGATTTGCATTGTCCCAACGACAGATTAGATTTCCAGAGGTATCTGTCCAATGATAGGCATACTTTCTCTCTTTGTTTTCAAAAACATATTCTTTTATGAAGAGTTTCGAGTCGTTTGTGAACGTTATTTGCGCCTTAAACCGAAGCATCTCTCCTTCTTGCTCATACAGGAACACATGGAAGGATTTAATAAAACGTTTGTACCTGGCTATTAGATCAAGCATATTCCAATTCCCGTTTTTGTCTCACAAGTCTATCAATCACCTCTTTTGCAAAGCGCCAGTCTAAGTAATCGTCATCTTCTGTAAATACTTCTTCATTTTGCAACCCTTCAACTTTTGCCTGAAACGCCTTAAAGGGCATATGATATTTGGCCTCAAAACGCCTGTTCTCCGCCTCATATTTTTCAATTCTGGCCATAAGCAAAAGCAAAGCCTGATTTTTAACGAAGGATTTCAAATCTTTAAAGCCAAGCTGAGTAACGATTGACTCTGTCCTTTCTGCAAATTTTATATCTAAAGAAGTATCCATTTTATCTCCTCCCCTAAGACGCTTCGGCATCCTTCATTTATCGGTTTACATTTTTGAAGAAGCTTACGCAAAGGCGCAAAAAAAGAAATGAAGAAAAACTTTGGTAATATCAGGTATTGCCAAACAGTATAAACATAACAGTTAAATTGGTTCTGGCCAGAAATGGCTGACAAAACTTGGCGTCTTTGCGCCTTTGCGTGAGATTGTTCTTTTTAGAAAGTGTAAACTACTTTCCTTACAGATCCTGCTACCCGATTTCAGCTCGTGGCTAACCTCATCCACCTATGCTGGACATACTCCGGGTGCAGGATAATCTTTCTTTATCCGAAAACTCTTCTAATCCTTTTGGCTTTTTTAATACGGCCTGATGGAAAAAAAGAGCAAGCTCCTCTGTGTTCAGTCCTTGTTGCAAGGCTTTTTTGACATCTACCTCCTTATCAGAGAACAGGCATAATCGAAGACGTCCATCTGCAGTGAGGCGCAGGCGGTTACAACTATTGCAGAAATGGCGGCTTAAAGCGCCGATAAATCCCACACTTCCCGGGGCCTTATCCAGCACATATTCACTTGCCGGTCCGGCACTGTGCGATTTGGGCAATGGGCACAGTTTTCCAAATGCGTCCTCTACCTGATTTCTGACCTTATCACAACTGATAAATCTGGCCGGATTCCAAAAAATATCATGGCCGACAGGCATGAACTCTATAAAACGAACTTGCACGGGATATTTCAAGCTCAGTCCTGCCAGGGCTGTTATTTCATTGTCATTTATGTCTTTCATGATCACCGAGTTGATTTTTATCGGGGAAAATCCTTTTTCCATGGCCTTTTCTATGCCCCGCCATACCTGCTCAAATAGATCAAAGCCGGTAATATAGGCAAATCGTTCCGGATTCAGGGAATCAAGGCTGATGTTAATATGCCTGATACCTGCTTTGAATAGGCCGTCTGCATATTCCTCCAGCAGGACACCATTTGTGGTGATACAGGTTTCTTCAAGCCCGTCAATCTCAGTCAGTCTTTCCACAAGGCTTATTAAGTCCCGCCGGACCAATGGCTCGCCACCTGTAAGGCGCACTTTTGTGACACCAACGGCCGCCAGAGTGCGGCAAATTTTTAGAATTTCTTCATAGGTGAGGATTGAATCATGAGGCAACCAGGAAAAGTTGATCTGAGGCATGCAATACTGACATCGAAGATTACATCTGTCTGTTACTGAGAGCCTGAGATAGGTCAACCGTCTGCCGTATCGGTCAACCAGGGTATTTTTTTCTTTTTTCACCGGATCAGCCCGCTTATCATAAAAGACTTTCTTATTAGCCACAGACCCACACAGACAAACACAGACGAAATAGAGTTTCTAACCTACCGGATTGTAAGCGTTTACAGGGTGCTGCAGATGCAAGGCGACGGGTACGCAGACGTACTTCCTGTACTTCAAGTGCCCGGCAACAAAGCAGATGCGGTGCCATGTAAACGTAATCCATCGAACTGTAAGCGTTTACAGGGTGCTGCAGATGCAAGGCGACGGGTACGCAGACGTACTTCCTGTACTTCAAGTGCCCGGCAACAAAGCAGATGCGGTGCCATGTAAACGCTTACTTTTTTCTTTTGATTTTGGCCCCCACTGCTGCAAGCTTCTGTTCCAGGTATTCATACCCGCGATCAAGGTGGTAAACTCTGGATATTGTTGTAATCCCTTTTGCTGCAAGTCCTGCCAGTACCAGAGAGGCGCTGGCCCTGAGATCAGTGGCCATTACAGGGGCACTGTTTAATCCCTTTACACCTTTGATGATGGCGCTCCTGCCCTCAACCTTTATGTCAGCGCCAAGCCGTCTTAACTCGGCAACGTGCATGAAACGGTTTTCAAATATGGTTTCAGTGATCACACTGAGGCCACCGGCCAGGGCCATCAGCACCATGATCTGGGCCTGCAGATCAGTCGGGAAACCGGGATATGGCAGAGTCGTAACATCCACACTGTGCAGAGCGCCTTTTTTCCTGACGGAAATTCCGGCATTATCTACTTCAACCTGAAGCCCTGTGCTCCTGAGTTTGGATATGACCGCCTCCAAGTGATCTGCTAAAACATTTTTAATTATCAGCTCTCCGCCAACTGCCCCCACAGCCATCATGTACGTGCCGGCCTCTATGCGATCCGGGATTATTTTCCATTCAACAGGTCTTAGTTTCTTGACGCCTTCTATCTTGATGGTATTTGAACCAAGGCCCTTGATTTTTGCCCCCATTTGGTTGAGCATTTGTCCCAGGGCAATCACCTCCGGTTCCATTGCAGCATTTCCCAGTACGGTTATCCCCTTGGCAAGGACCGCCGCCATCATCAGGTTTTCCGTGCCTGTCACAGACGGCGTGTCAAAATAGATATGCGCACCGTTCAGTCTCCCTGCCTTTGCCTCTATGTAGCCTTCTTTGAGCCGGAGCTTGGCCCCCATGAGCTCAAGGCCCTTTAAGTGAAGATTTATGGGACGGGCGCCGATGGCACAACCTCCGGGAAGGGAAACACGGGCCTTTCCAATGCGGGATATAAGAGGTCCAAGCACCAGAATTGAAGCCCGCATCTTGCGCACCAGGTCGTAAGGGGCCTCGTGGTCAGAGAGTCCTGAGGAGTCTATGTTTAAGACATCAGAGTCATTATCTGCGCTGTAATCTACCGTAACGCCCAGGTCAGTCAGGAGGTCTGTGAAGGTTTTTATGTCAACCAGCCTGGGGATATTCTGCAGCCTGAAGGTGCCGCCGGTGAGGAGCGTTGCCGCAAGAATGGGCAGGGCCGCGTTTTTGGCCCCGCTAATCCTGATAGTCCCCTTGAGCGGGTGCCTGCCTTCAATGATTAGTTGATCCATGGGAAAACCTATCTAGGCGTTTTCCCCTTGTGCCACAAATACACCACAGGGCTGGCTACGAATACTGAGGAATAGGTCCCAACCAGCACTCCCAATAGCAGAGTAAAGGCAAAGTCATGTATTACCACACCGCCAAAGAAAAAGATGCACAAGACTACCATCATCGTGGTCGTGGACGTAATAATTGTCCTGCTCAGCATCTCGTTGATGCTTTGATTTATGATCCCGGCAAAAGGCAATTTCTTGTAACGTTTGATATTTTCTCTGATTCTATCAAAGACTACTACTGTATCAGTGAGGGAGTAGCCGCCAAGTGTCAGAAGGGCGGTTATTGTCAGGAGTGTTATTTCCTTGTCCAGGATAAATAAAATGCCAAGTACTACCAGTACGTCATGGAAGGTGGCGGCGGTAGCTGCTATTCCAAAGCTTAAATTGAACCTGAAGGCCAGGTAACAGATTATGCCCGCAAATGATATGCATATTGCTATCAGTGCCTTACGTCTCAACTCCTTGCTCACGGTTGAACCGATCTCGGCCTTGCTTTCTATTACAAAGCGGGTCTCAGGAAGGTCTTGTTTTAAGCTGTTGGTTATACTGGTCTCTATGTCTCCTACAGTAGCCACTGATTTTTTGACGCGTACGATTAAGACATGTTCCCCCGGCACTTCCTGGAGGGAGTAACCCTCGATACCGGTTTCTGTCAGGGCCTTTCTTACATTGTCCAGGGTAAAGGGCTTGTCCGCGCGGTACTGGACCATGGTTCCACCGGAAAAGTCTACGCCGAGGTTGGCTGTCCCTCTTACGACCTGTATGAAGCCTGCGAGACCTATAGTTACCAGGACTACTGACAGTGCGAAGGCGAAATTCCTGCGTCCTATGAAGTCCAGGTTGGTTTTCTTGATTAACTGGAGGAACCTCAGGTTGCTCAGGGCATGCTTGGCCAGCAGCCCGTCATATACCATCCTGGTCCCAAAGATGGCAGTAAAGAGGTTGATGACAATACCGGCGGACAGGGTGACGGCAAAGCCCTTGATTGGGCCGGTTCCAAAGAGGAACAGGGCTATGGCGGTTATAAGAGTAGTAACATGGGCGTCTACAATGGTCCAGAAGGCCTTGTCATAACCCCCGTCAATAAATGCCTTAAGGGGTTTTCCAAGGGCCCTTTCCTCCCGCATGCGCTCAAAGATCAGTACGTTGGAGTCAACACCCATACCAATGATGAGTATGATGCCTGCTATTCCGGGAAGGGTCAGTGTGGCCTGGAAAAGCGCCAGAACAGCCATAAGAAAGAGCAGGTTCAGGACCATGGCTATGTTCGCTATGAAACCTGAAAACGTGTAATATATGACCATGAAGACAACTACAAAGGCCGCTCCGAGCAGGCCCGAATACAGGCCGTGCTGTATGGAATCACGGCCAAGAGACGGACCTACCGTGACGTTTTGAATAATGCTGATCGGCGCGGGCAGGGCCCCGGCTCTTAGCACAATGGCAAGGTCGGATGCCTCTTCAGTAGTAAATGAGCCGGTGATCTGGGCATGCCCTCCTCCTATACGTTCCCTTATTACCGGTGCAGAGCGGGCCACTCCGTCCAGGACAATGGCAAGACGCTTGCCCACATTATCACCGGTGATTTTCTCAAAGAGTCTTGCCCCCCGATCTGTAAACTCAAGGGCAACATAGGGCTCGTTGTAATTCCCGCCGATCCGGACGTGGGCAGTCTTTACAGTATCCCCTGTCATCAGCGTTTTGTCCTTGAGAAGAATCGGCGTCTTTTTGATTTTGCCTGTGCGATCATCGACATCTTTAAGGAAGTAAATGGAATCGTCCCTGGGTATCTGGCCCTTCAGGACCGAGTTAAGGGCCTTAATGTTATAGCCGGCTGGAAGGCGGCCGCTATCTGCTGCTTGGCGGATAAGCCTTCCAATATCTACTCCGGCCTCGTCATCCACCAGTTTGAACTCCAGTTGCGCGGTCTGCCCTATGAGCTTGAGGGCCCGTTCAGGGTCCCGGATCCCCGGAAGCTGGACTACTATTTCTTCCTCGCCTTGACGGACGATTACAGGTTCTGTAACACCAAACTGGTCTATCCGGTTACGAATGATCTCCAGGGACTGATCAACCGCGTTTTCTCTTATGAATTTTTCTTCTTCCGGGGAGAGTCTTAATACCAGGCTGGGGAATTTTCCCTCTTCTTTTACCTTTACGAGTTCGAGGCTTGGGAATTCATCTTCCAGAACGGCCTTTACCCTTCCCACCGCGTCCTTATTAGGAAGAAAGAACAGTATTTCGTCAGGGTTCGGACTCTGGCGGCGCACCAATGTTATCTGTCTGCGCCCAAGGGACTCCTTAAGGTCCGTTGCCGCAAGATCTGCAGAATTTCTAACTGCTTGGTCCACGTCCACCTTGAGGATGAGATGCATTCCTCCCTGGAGGTCCAGACCAAGTTTCAGGCCCTCGCTGTAAATATACTTTTTGAACCAGTCAGGCGTACCTTTATAGAAAGAGGGCAGTACAAAAACCACAGACAAGGCAATAAGTGCTGCCATCAAGATAAATTTCCAGCGCAGACCTGTTGGCATAGTCAGAAATCTCCTATTTTAATTTATGATTCCGCTGAAAAAATCCAATCTGCGGCGCACAATACAATAAATGTTGAATGCTGAATTTTGAATTAAGGTAGAGCCTCTTGCAAAAATGCAATTTTTGCACTTTTCTATTATCAAGACATATATAACCTACTGAAATTATTATGCTCGATTTGAAGCGAGGTGCAATTTTTGCATTTTTGCAAGTACCTCGGTATATATTTTTTAAATTTTCTTCCACAATTCAGCATTCACAATTCAACATTGCCTATAAAGGGATACATCTCGGGCTTTTTGAGCGGAATCATGTTTCAGACTTTTTGCAGTATAATCAATTTATTTGTTGAGGACATGGAATTCTTAGCCAAATAAAGGGTTTTTTGCAAGAAGATTGTGGGTTAAGAACTCACAAATCAACGATTCTGATCTTCGGTGAACCATGAACCTGTGAACCCTGAACGGTTACGAACAAAATGCCGTTGCGCTTCAGCTACGAAGTTCTTGGCAGCATCGGGGCAACTTCCAAAATGTAGATGTATATAGCCGGCAAGCGTGTTGTTCCATGTGTAACCTTCAGGGGCAAGAAGGTTGTCACCGGCATTTCTGACCTCGTAGATACGGATTATTGATTTATCCTGAGAAATCGGCTCAAGTAAATTGGAATAATGGAATTCGTGTCCTCTAATTTTTGTGCCTGCCGGGCCGAGTATAGTATCTTTTTTTAAAATGATTTTTCTGTAGCCAAGAGCACAGCGCCTTTTCTGCATATTTACCATAAAAGGGAACAGGCCGACCCAGGGATGTGCCGGCCTTGGATTTTCTTTTTGAGCCAAGCCCCGGCACAGGTACAGAAAGCCCCCGCATTCTGCATAGATAGGGAGATTTCCCCGGGCTTTGGTCAGTATTTCCTCTCGAAGTTCCCTGTTTGTTGAGAGGGCTTGGGCGTGCAGTTCAGGGTATCCACCTCCAAGATAAAGCCCCTGTATTACAGGAGGCAGGGAATGATCTCTAAGGGGCGAGAAAAACACGATTTCCGCACCGAATCTTTCAAGAATGTCAAGATTTGCCTGATAATAAAAACAAAAGGCCTCATCCTTTGCCACTGCAATACGCACCGGACGCGAAAGGGAAATGCCGGGGCGTTTTATTGTTTCGGTTTGATCAGCCGGACGTATGTCTTTCCTGTTTTGCCGGATTGTCTTTAGTAATAAATTTAAATCGCAGCCTTTTTCAAACCAGCTCCTAAAAAGGTCTGCTTGTTTTGCTTCAAGACCGCCTTCTTCCGCAGTTATGAGTCCCAGATGTCTTGATGGAAGTTGCAAGTCCTGATTACGAAACAGGGCGCCGGTCCATGACAGTCCCAGAGGAGACAGCGCTACTTTCAAAAGCGCAGCATGCCTTTTACTTCCCGTTTTATTAAGGACTACTCCGGCAAAGCGTAAGCCGCTGTCGAATTCAAGATAGCCCTTGACCAGCGCGACCACACTCCTTGCCATACCAAGCACATCCACTATCAATAGAACAGGCAGATCCAGCCACTTTGCGATTTCTGCAGTAGAACCTGATTCAGAAGTTCCTCCGGCACCATCAAATAGGCCCATTACCCCCTCAATAACTGAAACATCCGCCCCGGCACAATACTGCGAGTACAACTCCTGCACTGAAGATTTATTTAAAATCCACCCGTCAAGGTTGTGAGAAGGGCATCCGCACACTGAGGCGTGGTGTCCTGGATCAATAAAGTCAGGGCCAACCTTAAAAGGAGCCACCTTAAGGCCTCTTTTTTTCAGTGCCGTCATTATGGCAAGGGTAACTGTTGTTTTCCCGCAGCCGCTGTGTGAGCCGGCAATTACAATACCCGGAAGGGGAGAATCAGGAGATCGGTGTGCAAGAGGCCCTAGCATGTGAGGTGAACTGCAAAGGCAACAGTCTCGTGTCCAAGTTGCGATACCAGTTCATTGAATCTCTGTATGGCGGGTTCAGTGGGAAGGGCTTCAATGTGGATGCCCTTAGCCGCGAGTTCCTCCGAAAGCCCGGAACCTAGAACCATTTTGCCGTAGGCACCTGTTCCGACTATCAGGGTACCGGGTTTTGCATCTACAACATCCAGGATATCAGAGAGTTGAAGGGTATGTCCCTGGGACCTCCACCAGTTGTCAAAGGCCTTTCTTCTAATAATTTTCAGGTCCTTTGTATAACGTATTCCATCAATTACTATTTCACCAAAGCGATATGACTCAATCTTCATAAGCCTCATCTCCTTCATGGCCACAAAAAAGCCGCCCCATTTTTGGAAAAGCGTAGATTGCTTCCGGTGCATGTAGTATAGTCAAGATACTTACTACCCTGATATCAGCAGATGCTCCTGTTGACAAGGTCCGGCTTGGCGAATATATGGAATAGATCTTCGGTCGGGACGTGGCTCAGTCTGGTAGAGCACAGCGTTCGGGACGCTGGGGTCGGAGGTTCAAATCCTCTCGTCCCGACCATACCGATATTAAGCTAATAGCTCAATTTTGTTAATATCTTTTTTAGAATTCAAGCAATAAAGGCGGTCAATACATATGACAAAAATAAAAAGGGCACTCATTAGCGTAACTGATAAAGCAGGTGTGCCGGAATTGGCTAAAGAACTTGAGGATATGGGTGTAGAGATCGTATCTACCGGTGGTACGGCGCAAGTAATAAGAGAGGCGGGTGTTTCTGTAAAGGATGTTTCAGATCTTACCGGTTTCCCGGAGATGATGGATGGCCGGGTGAAGACTTTACACCCTATGGTCCATGGGGGCATCCTGGCTCTTCGTGACAATGCTAACCATATGCAACAGATGGAAGATCATGCTATTCCTTCTATTGATATGGTAGTGGTAAATCTTTATGCCTTTGAAAAAACCGTGGCTAAAGAAGGTGTGAGTTTGGCTGACGCCATTGAGAATATTGATATCGGAGGGCCGACCCTGCTTCGTTCTTCTGCAAAGAATTTCCGGTATGTGACCGTGGTTGTAGATCCATCTGATTATTCAAAGGTGTTTGGAGAAATGAAGGCCAATGACGGAGCCACTACACTGACCACACGTTTTGAACTGGCCAGGAAGGTTTTTATTACAACAAATAAGTATGATAGGGCCATTGCCGGCTATCTGGAGGGAATCGATCCCCGGAAGGACACATATTTTATTTAGTGATTTGGTGATTGTCTCGCATGATCTGTGTCTCCCTGGCTGAACTTACATGTGACGCCCTGCTAAAGCGTCTGCAACAGGTGGCGGCAAAAGCCGATATGGCTGAAGTTCGTCTGGATGCTCTTGCAGATGCGGAATCTCTGGATTTTGTGAGTTTAATAAAAGACCGCCCTTGCCCCTTTATTTTTACTAATAGATCCTCGGCAGAAGGAGGTCTTTTTTCAGGTCCGGAAGAGGAGCGAACCGGCCTTTTGGAAAAGGCCATATCAGCAGGGGCGGATTATGTTGATATTGAACTCAGAACAGCTCCGGCCTTAAGGGACACTATAGTAAAAAAAGTTCGTGAAGCCGGGACAAAGCTCATAATTTCCTATCATGATTTTTCCTGCACTTCAGCAAAGGAAAAACTGATCGAAGTGTTTGATTCGGAAAGACAGGCCGGGGCGGACATTGGGAAGATAGTCACTATGGCTGCGGGTCCACAGGATGTCTTGAAGGTTTTTTCGCTGTATTTTAAGGCCCTGGATGAGGGGGTTCCTTTAATAGCTTTCTGTATGGGGCCTTTTGGAAAGATGAGCAGGCTGGCCTGCCTGGCGTTGGGGGCTTATCTGACATATGCGTCTCCAGCCAGGGGTCATGAGGCTGCTCCAGGGCAAATACCTCTTGATGACTTGAGGGCTATGGTTGATAGCTTGAACGATACGCAGTAAAAGAATTTTGGAGATATCTTTTTTATAGGCGCTTATCTTCTTGACTTAATGGGTTTTTTTCTTTAACGTATTAATATTTTGAAATTTGTAACAAGTTCCTGAGATTTATCTTATGTGTTTTGAGAGGAGGGTGTCTCAATATGACCTTAACTAAGGCAGATCTTGTAAGTCGTATATATAGAAGTAAAAAACTGAGCAAAATAGAGTCTGCTCAAGCCGTAGAGAGCTTGCTCAAGATCATTAAAGATCGTCTTGAGGCAGGAGAGAACGTTCTTGTTAGCGGTTTTGGTAAATTTTCTGTCAAGGATAAGAGGTCCAGACGTGGCAGAAACCCACATACAGGAGAGGACCTGATTCTTGAACCTCGAAGAGTCGTGACTTTCCGGCCGTCCGGAGTGCTGCGTCAAAAAATAAACGGAAAGACAGGAAATAATTCCGTTCAAAAATCAGCAATCCTAAATTCAAAATCCTAAATTCAAAATTGTGCCTGAATTGCTTTTCCGTTCAGACACTGATTAGGTGGTGCCGAAGGGGAGATTCGAACTCCCACGGATAATACTGTCCACTAGATCCTGAATCTAGCGCGTCTACCAATTCCGCCACTTCGGCTGAGCGATGATCATTAAATAGACAGTGCTTGCACTTGTCAAGGGGCCATTGTACTGTCTGCTGACCAAATAGTAAATTAGTGTCTGGAGCAAAGGCTGCAACCACAAACTGAAGAAGATTTGAAATGAATGTTTACAAAGGTCTGCACGAGATTAAAAAATTATTTCATCGGCCTGCACTGACCATAGGTAACTTTGACGGAGTACATCTGGGGCATCAGGCCCTTTTTCGCCGGGTAGTGGAACTTGCAGGGCCAAGAAACGGGGACACGGTAGCCCTTACCTTTGAGCCTCATCCCATGAAGGTCTTAAGGCCTCAAAATCCACCAAAACTTATTTCAACCATGGACCATAAGGTGGAGCTGATAGCTGAGGCTGGAATTGAACACCTGGTCTGTTTACCCTTTACCAAAGAGCTTGCGGGTACGTCCGCTCACGATTTTGTTAATAAAATACTTTACCGGACTATAGGGGTGGAGGACCTGGTCGTGGGTTATGATTATGCCTTTGGCAAGGGCCGACAGGGAAATATATCTTTACTCCAGGCCATGGGATCAGAGCTTGGATTTAGCGTACATGTTATTTCCCCTGTTTCTGTGGAAGGCATGGTGGCCAGCAGCACTAATGTCAGGGAACATGTAACCCTGGGCGAGATGAAACAGGTCCGGCTTCTCCTTGGAAGGTATTATCAGATTCATGGAATCGTACAGGAAGGAATACATCGAGGCGGTCCGGTCGTAGGTTTTCCCACGGCCAACCTGCGCATTGACAAGGAGGACCTATGTCCCAAACCGGGGGTCTATGTAGTCCAGGTTATTTATCAAGACCAGTGCTATGGAGGGGTGATGAATATCGGGTACAATCCCACATTTGGCGGACAGGATCTGGGGGCCGAGGTCCACATATTCGACTTTGAAAAGGATATCTACGGTCACCCGATTAAATTGGATTTTATTCAGCGATTGAGGGACGAAAAAAAATTTTCCGGGCCGAAGGAACTGGCCGGACAGATCACAAAGGATGCGGAGGCAGCTCGTCTCGTCCTTGCCAAAGAGAAAAACAACATGTAGGGGCAGGCCTATGTGCCTGCCCATCATCGGCCTGCGTGCCTGCCCAACCACAGGCCATCCAACAAAAAAAGGATAGCCAATGGCTATCCTTTTTTTGATAAAATTTGACGTTTAGATTGCGCTAGACTTCCTCAACGGTGATTGCGCCCGCTTCACAGACCTCTACACAGGTCTCACAGCCCAAACAGTCATCCATCCTGGCGATTATTGGCCTTTCAGCCTCTTCGTCCCAGTCAAATACTTCAGACGGACAGTTGCCCACACACTCCTCGTCGCCTTGGCACTTATCAAAATCAATGGTAACCTCAAACATAACTTCCTCCTTTTTATGATAATCAGTAAGCCCACATCTCTTGGCATTTAATTACTTGGTCGTTCATATAGACGATCGGCGTTCTTTTTGTCAACCCCGTTTGTGAAATATTTGGCATCCTTTATCCACTGGTTTACACTTTTTTCGAAAAAGCGTTTATTATCGAATTGAATGTCGATGTCGAAACTGGAAATTTGAAACTTGAAATTAGGTAACGCATCTATATCTTTGTATTTTTTCCAATTTCCAGTTTCAAATTTCACCGGCAAAACACAAGACGAACAAAGTGTAAACTACTTTTGACCTGTCGTTAAGGATGCCCGATATTCAATAGCGATCTTAACCAGGCGGGTGGCCCATTCAGGGCGTTCAAGGGCGTGGATGTGTGTATAGGTCCCAAAGATATTTTTAAACGTTATTCCTTCAAGTTGTCCGTCAAAGCCATGTCCCCTTACTACACGGCAGCTTAGTTTTCCTGATTTTTCTTTGTCCGCCAGGACCGGTCTGGAGTAATGGAATTCATGGCCCCGCAATATTGTCCCTATATCATAAAAGGGGTTTTGGGAGACAACTTCCAGGGCGCTGTAGCCATGGCCGACCGGCTTTTCACCGACAACAAAATCCCAACCAATGGCCCCTGCCATAGGATAGGTCCGCCCTTGCCAGACAAGTTGCCTGCCTAGATACATCAGGCCTCCGCACTCTGCATAGACAGGAAGTCCGCGATGTATAGCCTGATAGAGATCCCTCCTCATGGCTTCATTAGCTGAGAGGCGGGCAGCCTGTGTTTCAGGGAACCCACCTCCTATATATAGTGCATCGAGTTCCGGCAATCCGCCACCTTGAAGGGAATCCAGGAATATGAGTTTTGCCCCGGCTTTCTCCAGGGCTTCAAGGTTTTCAGGGTAATAGAATTGAAAGGCCCCGTCCCGGAGCACACCCACAAGCGGCGCTTGTGACAAAGGGATTTCTTCTGCACCAGGAAATAGTTCCACGGCATCCATACTGCCAAACTTCCATTCTCCGCTCTGATCAGCGATCTTTGCTAATGCATGCATATCCACTGATTCTGTCACCATCCGGCCCAGCCGGTCCAGGGCCTCGGCGGCCTCCGGGTGTTCTTCCCACGGAGTTACACCAAGATGGCGCATGGGGATAGGATCACCTTTCATCCTTGGCAGGGCACCGAGTACGGAAATGCCTGTGTATTTTTCCACAGATTGCCTGACAATTGTTTCATGGCGCAATCCGGCTACATGGTTGAGTATCACTCCCTCAACACGAAGTCCCGGATCAAGCCCCTGACAGCCCAGGACAAGGGCTGCGGCTGTTCTTGTCATTTTGGTGCAGTCCAAAACCAGGACAACAGGGGCATCTATCCACTTGGCAAGTTCTGCCGTGCTACTTGAACCGGACTCATCTACGCCGTCAAAAAGACCACGATTACCTTCTATTACACTGATATCAGCATTTTTTGCTCTGAAGGCAAAGGACTTTCGGATAATTTCCCTGGACATAAGGAAAGGGTCCAGGTTGTAGCAGGGCCTTTTGGCAGCCTGTGAGAGCCAGCCGGCATCGATATAATCAGGGCCTTTTTTAAAAGGAATTATTCGAAGGCCTTGTTTCTGCCAGGCCCGAACCAGTCCTAAAGAGGCAACGGTTTTTCCTGCTCCGCCCTTAAGGCCCGCGACAACTAATCTGGGAAAGTTTCTTTGGAGCATGTGACTACAGTAACTCAATATTACGGAGTTTTTCAAGAAAGGCGGATTCTTTTTCAGAATCACCCAATGCCTTGTAACAGCTTGCAATATAGGGAACAGTTTCTCTTGAGTCCGGGAATTTCAGAAGGCATGAAAGCGCCTTGCTGAATTGCCCTAAGTTCATATAGCTGATTCCCAGGCACGTATTCAACGGCTCACTGCCAGGAAAACATTTAATGCCTTCTGATAAAATCCTGATAGATTCATCAAAGGCCCTGTTTTTTTGTTTGATGATGCCCAATCCCAGATAAGCACGATGGTCAGGGTAATAACCCAATGCCCTTTTGAACAGCTTTTCAGCGGTTTTATCTTTTTCCCTGACCGCGTCGATCTTTGCGTAGTCCCCGTGGCTGAAAGTCATCCCCAGTCTTGAGCAAAAACCTGAATGCAGTTCGTAGAGATCTTTTTTATCTATAAGTTCAATGGAATCAACATAATGGTGAAGATTTCCATAGTATTCGCTCCTCAGTTTTTCGCCGAAGGCCAATATCGTATCCCTGGACAGACGTGGATCAGTTTCAAAATACATGATATCTTCTATTTGCTGCAGCCATATATTGTCCGAGATCTTAAATTTTTTCTTAAAATCCGAGTAAAGCGCTGTGCCTGGAAACAGGTCAAGGATATAAAAAACAGTACTCATTGGTTTGATTCTATGCATCAGATCTATTGTCTTTTGAATGGTTGCCCAGCTTTCTCCATGGGAGCCATAGATGAAATAGGCCCGTGCAAGGATCCCGTATTTAGTAGTCAGCTCAAAGGCCTTTTTAATATCATGGGCCTTAATATTTTTATTCAGGCAATTCCTGATCTTTTCAGAACCACTTTCCACGCCGTAGCTGATTTGAATGCAGCCGACCTTCCTCATCCAATATAATATTTCTTCATTCACACAGTTCACTCGCGAGATAGCAAACCATGTGATATTAAGGTTCCTTTCCAGGATTTTTTTGCATATCTCAATCACCCGGTCCCCTTTGAGCGTAAAGGTATCATCTGAGACATAAAAAAAATTCACTCCTTTTTTGTAGAGTAATTCCAGTTGCTCTACAAAGTATTCCGGAGAATGAAATCTGACTTTACGTCTCCAGAATCGGGGTGATCCGCAAAACGTACAATTCCATGGACAGCCTCGAGACGAGATTACATGCTGATATTTGAAATATTTTGCCGGATTTGGCAGCTCATCAATATCTTGAATAAATGTGGCATCTTCAGTCCGTAGTATCTTGCCTTTTTTCCTGAAACAGATTCCCTTAATGTCTTCAACATGTTCATAATCCGCTTTTTCAATACATTTTACCAGATTTAAAAAAGTGTACTCCCCTTCTCTCATAACGATGAAGTCTATTTCCGGGAAATGGGTCAGGAAATGTCTCCACAGAAAGGTGGCTCCAACCCCGCCAAACACGGTCTTGACTTTTGGATTGAGCTGCTTGGCGATTTGGGCGACCTCTATGCCGCCCCAGCGGTTCGCGTGCAAGATGGAAAAACCAATGATATCCGGCTTTTTTTCTTTCAGAATTTCCTTGATTCTTTCCGGCGTTTTATTAATATTGTGCCAATTCACAATTTCGACATCATAGTGATTTGCTTTTAGCACAGCGCCTATATAATAAGCGCCTATGGGCATGACTCTTACATCGTAATCCTGGAGTCTGTCTTCAAGGCAGTATGGATATATGAGTAATATTTTCATTTATTTCCTGGTAAGCGTTTACATGGCACCGCATCTGCTTTGTTGTCGGGCACTTGAAGTACAGGAAGTACGTCTGCGTATCCTCCGCCTCGCATCTGCAGCACCCTGTAAACGCTTACAGTTCGGTGGGTGCGGTAAACGGGCATTGTAATCCCGTGAACGGGCACATTTTTTGATACCGTTTAGGCAGACGAAATAACATAATTTTGTATTCAAATCCAGTTTCATCCATAGTTGGTCTTGACATGGAATCACATTTTGTATAAAGAGATGTTCATTATGAATTGTCATTCAGAAAATTATGGGAAGTTCTGAATGATTTAAAAGAAAAAAAAGTAATAAAAGCCGGTCCTTGTCGCAGGATTAATGGATAAATGTTAATATCCTGCCGGCAGGGCAAAAAATAATTTATGTCTGAAGTCCTTAAAGAATAGTGCGAACATGAATTTAGACAAACTCCTGGCAAAAAAAAAGGATCTTATTGTAGATAAGTGGATTAATAGTATCTATGAATCTTATCCTTCTGAAACCGTAGAGTTTTTCAGGCACCAAAGGAATAAGTTTGCCAATCCCGTAGGTGCCGATATTTCTGAAGCAGTGGGGCCTCTATTTGATGAGCTTCTTAACGGAAATAATCAGAAGAATATGTTTTCTCTTCTCGACAAGATAGTCAGAATCCGGGCGGTTCAGGATTTTCCGCCTTCAGGGGCTGTTGCTGTTGTTCTTCTGCTTAAGAAAATTATCAGGGATGAGACGAAAAAAGATATAGATACAGATGGATTTTTTGAAGACCTGTTGGAATTGGAGTCAAGGATCGACTATTGTATTCTCCTCGCCTTTGACGTATACATGAAGTGTCGGGAGAAGATCTGGGAAATCAAATTGGATGAATTTAAGAAAAGACCATTTTTTGTAGAGGGAGAGGCAAGGTGCCTTTCCTATATGGTTCGACAAGAGCAGGGGCAGGGCAAAGGGACTAAAGACTGCTGTAATAGTTGCGGTCTGGGAGAAGTGAGGTAACGGTAATGGGTGTAAAAGTATCGTTAGGTGTATCTCTTGGTGCGGTTCTGGCAATCGTAGTGGTTGCCTTGGTCGGAGGGGAAGTGTCAGCCCTGCAGCCTGTCTTTGGGATTTTAGTTCCCTATGCGGCGTTTGCCATATTCCTTGTAGGGTTTATTTATCGAGTCGTTGACTGGGGGCGGTCACCGGTTCCTTATCGTATTCCAACTACGTGTGGGCAGCAGAAGACATTGCCATGGATAAAACAGAATAAGATCGAATGCCCTAGCAGCACACTCGGGGTGATAGGCCGTATGATTCTTGAAGTATTCGCTTTCCGTTCGCTGTTCAGGCACACAAAGGCGGAGATGGCAAGCGGCAATATCGTCTACGGTGGTTCAAAATGGATCTGGCTTGGTGCATTGGCATTTCACTATTCTTTTCTTATCATCGCTGTGAGGCATCTGAGGCTCTTCCTTGAGCCTGTACCGTTTTTAATAAATGGGATTGATCTGGTGGATGGGATGTTCCAGATAGGTGCGCCGACGCTTTACCTTACTGATTTACTGCTTATCGGTGCCGTGAGTTATCTCCTGGTAAGGCGCCTTATTGTACCGAAAATGCGGTATATATCCCTGGCTAATGATTACTTTCCACTGTTTTTGATCCTGGGTATAGGCATTTCCGGCGTGCTTATGCGGTTCTTCATCAGGGTGGATATTGTGGGCGTAAAGGAGCTCGCGATGGGTCTTGCAACCTTGCATCCGGTAATGCCGGAGGGAATCGGCGCGATATTTTTTGTTCATGTGGCCCTTGTCAGCACCCTGTTTGCGTATTTCCCCTTCAGCAAATTGATGCATGCCGGGGGCGTGTTTCTCAGCCCCGGGAGAAATTTGGCAAACACCAACCGTGCCAAAATGCATGTCAATCCATGGGAATATCCTGTCAAAATCCATTCTTATGAAGATTATGAAAATGAATTCAGAGAAAAAATGAAAGAAGCCGGAATACCAGTGGAGAGGGAATAAAAAATGGCGAAGAATCCTGAATACTATGAGTCGCTGAATATTGATTATAAACCGCCTCGTGGCAACTGGATGGATCGTCCTGTTGATATCAAGTCCGGTATTTATTGCTATCCAGCCAGACCGGTTGTGTTGGAAAATGTCGGGATGAACGATCGAAGCGACTGGGGTAAGTACTGGGTAATCGAAGACGAGGACTGGGAACTCCCTGATGACTGGAAGGAGCGGTTTCTCAATAAAATGAGGGACATGCTCGACAAGTATCGTACGTTTAAGATATATATGGATATTTGTGTCAGGTGCGGTGCCTGTGCGGATAAGTGTCATTATTTTCTCGGCAGCGGAGATCCAATGAACATGCCTGTTTTGCGGGCGGAGCTGTTGAGGTCGATATACAGGGGCGAGTTCACTAAAACCGGTAAGATACTGGGGCGTTTTGCAGGCGCAAGAAAGCTCACTAAAAATGCGTTAAAGCAGCTCTGGTATTATATGTTCCAGTGCAGCGAATGCCGTCGATGCTCGGTCTTTTGTCCTTATGGGATAGATACTGCGGAAATCACCATTATGGGCAGGGAGATCATGAACGAGCTCGGTATGAATATCGCCTGGGTACAGGAGTCGGTTTCAAAATGTATCCATACCGGTAATCACCTTGGCCTCCAGCCCCAGGCATATAAAGAGTGTATTGATGCCATGCTGTGGGATATTGAAGATAATGTGGGCATCACATTCGAACCTACTTTCAATAGAAAGGGTGCGGAGATCCTCTTTGTCACCCCATCGGGCGATGTGTTCGCTGATCCGGGTATATTCACTCTTGCGGGTTATTTGATGCTCTTTGAACATCTCGGCCTTGATTATACGTGGAGTACCTATGCGTCCGAGGGCGGGGATTTTGGCTACTTTACCGCCAATGAAATGGCAAAACGCATGAACGGCAAGATATACAATGAGGCCAAACGCCTTGGGGTTAAGTGGATCCTGGGCGGTGAGTGCGGCCATATGTGGCGGGTGCTAAACCAGTATATGACCACTTGGCACGGTCCCATAGACTTTCTTGAGGAGCCGGTGTCCCCCATTACAGGGACAAAGTTTGAGAATGCCAAGGCCCATAAGATGGTCCACATAATGGAGTTTGTGGCCGACCTGATCAAGCACAACAAGCTCAAGCTTGACCCGAGCCGTAACGATCATCTCAAGGTTACGTACCACGACTCCTGCAATCCTTCCAGAGGGTTGGGATTGTTTGAAGAGCCTCGTTACGTCATCAAGAATGTCTGCAATCATTTCTATGAAATGCCTGAGAATACCATCAGGGAGCAGACCTACTGCTGTGGGAGCGGGTCCGGTCTGAATGCCTCGGAGAATATGGAGCTTCGGCTGAGGGGCGGCTTCCCAAGGCAGAATGCCCTCAGATACGTGGCGGACAAGTATGGTGTAAACATGCTTGCCTGCATTTGTGCCATTGACCGGGCGGCTCTACCCCCGGCGGCCCAATATTGGAATCCGGATGTCGGTGTTACCGGTGTTTGTGAGCTGGTGGCCAATGCCCTGATCATGGAAGGAGAAGGGGAGAGGACACATAATATACGTGGTTTTGAGATTGCAACCTGGGAACCGGAACCATAATCAGTGGTCAGGGAAGAGACAATAGTACTACGCGGGGAAAAGATCCAGGGCAAGGAGGAACAAGAGGATGTATGACGCTTGGAAGATCTTAGTAGGGCTTGCTATCTTTTTGGGCCTGTTTACTTTCGCATTCTGGATGAATGCGGGCAAGGCCGCTCCTGTGCCTGAGCCGAAGATCGACACGCCGGAAATCAAGAAAATGGCTGTGAAGCAGTGTGTTGAGGACAAGGAGTATATGCGGACCACGCACATGCAGCTCGTAAATGTTTGGCGTGATCAGGCCCTCAGGGATGGCAACAGGGAATTTATTAATCAGAAGGGTGAGAAATACGTTATCAGTCTTCAGAATACGTGTCTTAAGTGCCATTCCAACAAGAAGGAGTTCTGTGATGCGTGCCATAATTATACCGCCATCGCGCCTTACTGCTGGGATTGTCACATAGTGCCGCCGGAAGAGCCAAAAGAAGAGCCAAGAGAAGAGTCAAAAGGGAACGAGTCATGAGCATGGATAGAAGACAATTTATAAAGATAGCCGGGATGTCTGCTCTATTCGGCCTGGGGGGTAAGGGTGCCTTTGAATTTTTGCGCCCCGGCGCACTTGAGGCCTCGGAGCATGGCCACGGTGTGGAATATGTTCCTGAAGAGCCGGCAGAAGTGGCGAAACGCTGGGGAATGACCATAGACGTGCAGAAGTGTGGAGAACCCGGGGTTGTGGAGAAGTGTATAAAGGCCTGTCACTCTACACATAACATACCTGATTTCGGGGATTCAAAGAACCAGGTGAAGTGGTTGTGGCAGGACGACTATGAGCATACCTTTGCCGGGAACGAAAACTCGTATATGGACGATCGTGTGAAGGAATTGCCGTTCCTGTGTCTGTGCAACCATTGTGATGAGCCGCCCTGTGTAAGGGTATGTCCCACCAAGGCCACATTCAGGAGGCCTGATGGGGTCGTGGCCATGGATTATCACCGATGTATCGGATGTCGCTTCTGCATGGCCGGATGTCCGTATGGTTCTCGCAGTTTTAACTGGTTTGATCCCAGGAATGCGCTTAATCAGAAGGAATACAATTTGGATTTCCCCACCCGGATGAAGGGTGTGGTGGAAAAATGCAATTTCTGTGTGGAAAGGCTTGCACAGGATAAGTTGCCTGCATGCGTTGAGGCTGCGCCGGAGGCCCTGGCCTTTGGGGATTTGGCAGACCCTGATTCCAGCGTGCGGCAAATCCTGCGTAAGCGAAGTTCCATGAGGCGTAAGTTAGAGCTCGGCACAAAGCCGTCAGTCTTTTACTTAGTGTGAGGATGCCATGATAGAAAAGGCTTTAAAGGGTGAACCTAGATATTTTATGTGGTTAGTTTTTCTGATGGGCATCATTGGTGTCGGTGTGGGGTGTTGGTTTTACCAGCTTTATAAAGGCTTGGGAATTACCGGAATGGGCAGGGACATCTCATGGGGTGTCTATATTGCACAGTTCACATACCTGGTCGGAGTGGCCGCATCCGCTGTGATGATAGTCATACCTCTGTATCTTCACGACTATAAGAAATATGGAAAGGTTGTTGTCTTTGGTGAGTTTCTGGCCATTGCCGCAGTAACCATGTGTATGCTCTTTATTGTGGTGGATGTAGGACAGCCGCAGAGAATGCTTAATGTGCTGTTGCATCCCACGCCCAACTCCATACTTTTCTACGACATGATCGTGCTGTGCGGGTACCTTATTATCAATATAATAGTCGGATATAATTGTCTGTTGGCCGACGCGAGAAAGTTGCCGCATCCTGGATGGGTGAAGCCCTTTATATACCTCTCCATACCATGGGCAGTCAGCATTCACACAGTGACGGCGTTTCTGTACGCCGGTCTTCCGGGAAGGCATTTGTGGCTCACAGCCGTAATGGCTCCCAGGTTTCTTGCATCAGCCTTTGCATCCGGTCCGGCATTGCTCGTACTGGTGCTCCTTATAATAAGCAGGGTCAGCAAGTTCGATCCGGGAAGAGATGCCTTGCAGACAATTGCCAAAACCATATGTTACGCCATGATCATAAACCTGTTCCTGGTGGGCATGGAGATATTCACAGCCTTTTACAGCAATATCCCGGGACATATGCATCCGCTTCAATACCTGTTTGTTGGTCTGCATGGTCACGGCAAGATTGTTGCCTGGATGTGGACAGCGGCTCCATTTGCCTTTATTGGAGTCCTTCTGTTGCTGATCCCGTCTGCCCGTAGGCACCATGGTATCCTGGCCTTTGCCTGTGCGTCCATATTTTTGGCCTGCTGGATCGATAAGGGTGTAGCGCTTGTAATTGGTGGATTCATACCAAATCCATTTCACAGGATTATAGAGTACTCGGCCACCTTCCCGGAGATAGCCATTACACTGGCCATTTGGGGAATTGGGGCACTGATACTTACTGTGCTTCACAAGGTCGCAATTACTGTCAGAGAGGAAGAGGCTGCAACATAAGATAAAGCCTCATAAAACAGCATTAAAAGCCCGCCGGATATGGCGGGCTTTTTATTTTTATCCGGATACCTAAACTCAATGCTTATTAAATATTTATTCTCTGCTCCAAAAGGGGATATTCCTGTTGGTGCCGACGATCTTCAGCGGCCTTTCTTGATCAGTGCAGGGGAAAGGCATCCTTTCCTGACCTTAGGTAACTATTTCGAGGCAATTAAAGACTTTATTCTCATGGATCATGGGAGACCTTTGACCACAGTCCTTGGTGAGCATTTAAGGAGTGATATTGGCCCTGACAGTATCAGTGAAATACTGATTCGCACTGAAAAGCATGGAGCGCTGTATCATTTGGCAAGTGTAGAGATATTCTGCGGCGGGCAGTCACTGAAGATGTGCGTCAGCACCGCTGTTTCTGAGAATGGTAAGGCATGGCTGAAGCATGAATTGGGTCTGCTGAAATTCCTGAATTTGAAACTGGCTCTGCCCTATCTGCCAGTGCCATACTTTGAGGGAGATGTAAAGGTTCGGTCCGATTACGGGAACGAATCCATGTCCATGTTTTTAACAGAATGGTTTGAGAACTATTACGAATGGCATATTTCAACAGATGAAAAGGGCGGAAAACAAGGGGTTTGCGTCTGGGACCTGAAAAACGAGCACTGGTTTGCGTCAAACGAGCAAGGATTTGAAATTTTCAGACAGGCCTCGAAGATCCTCACCCTTTATTATGATATCCGCGACTTTGACCAGATCTATCCCTGGCACCACGCGGCCGGTGATTTCATAGTCAGGAGCAAGGATGGAATCATTGATGTCAAACTCACGACAGCCAGGAAATATGAGCCAATCATGTTATTTTCATCAAAGGATACCATCGATCCAGTGGTGGCGTTGACATATTTTTTCTTGAATCTGTCAATCAGAATGCGGCTGGATAGATTGGATGGCGTGGGTGTCAGGGGCTGGGCCGGTGGTTTCTCAGTGGATGCTTTAATACAAGGGTTCTTCGAGGGCCTGCTAATCATGGAGGCCGAGGGCGGATATGGCCTGGGTCAAGTCAGGGACTTGCTTTCTTTGTTTAAAGGCTTTGACCAGGAAGAGCTTGCAGGGCTTTTTTATCCGCTGTTGGACATGTACGCAAAAGAAGATCCAGGGGACTTTTCAGTAATACAGGCAAACCTGGGAAGTCACACGAAAGAGCTATACGAGGCTATCCAGAGCTTTTCTTTAAGAGATGATCAAGTGAACAAATGAACATCGAACATCGAACGTCCAACGTCGAATGAAAAACAAAGACCAAACTACCGAACATTCAATGGCTATTTCTGTTACTTTTCAGCCGTTTCCCCCATTCAACATTCGATGTTCGACGTTCATTTTTTAAATTCCCGATGATGCTTTGATGGCAAAAGTATGTTATAATTATAAATTTATGTTAGAAAAATTATTTGTATGTTCAAATATAAGGAGGCGTTTATGACCCGTCCGCCGCGAGATAATTCCACCCGGCAAAATCAATTGATTAAAGACCTTGAAAAAGAGATGAAGGATAATCCGAACTCCGTTATTGCGGCCCTCAGGCTTGGTATGGTCTATCAGAATGCCGAGAGACTGGAGGATGCGGAAATCGCCTTTAAGCATGGCCTGAAATTTGATCCATTGTCTTTTGAGACACGGCTCAACCTGAGCACACTCTATTTCCAGATGGGTAGACTTGAAGATGGTATAACCGAGAGCAAAGAGGCCCTCAAGATTCGCCCCGAGTCTACTGATGTCATGTCTAATATAGGCGCGGCCTATATCCATATGCAGAGATGGGAATATGCTGCGGAATATTTCAATAAGGCCATTGAGATCAAACCGGAAATGATTACTGCCTTGGCCAATCTTGTCACTGTCAACGTGGAGCTTGATAAGTTGGAGAGTGCAATTGCGGCCGGGAAAAAAGCCGTTAGTCTGGCCCCTAGGTTCGGCGTTGCCCATAACAACCTTGCTGTTGCCTACTACTACCAAGGGGATTACGACCTGGCCCTTGATCACCTTGAGAAGGCTAAAAAGATCGGATATGCGGTTTCCCCTCAGTTTGAGGAGATGGTCTCTGCCAAGGCGGAATCTCAGACAGGAGAGGCCAGCTAATCCATGGAAAGGAAAACAATTGCTTACGAGCCCCTCTGTCCATTCTGTGACAGTTCCATCGATCGTCCAAAGGAAGTGGAGCCAAGGAGACTCGGAGAATTTGAATACGGTGCATGCGAATGCGGAGCAGTATATGTCCACGATGTCACAGGGCACAATCTTGGTGCAGGTTGGGTTGAGGCACTTGGCTTTGCCTGCAATGACGACTGGGACCTGGCCTGGAGTCTTGAACCGGGAGAGGACTATGAAGACGCCATTTTAGAGAATTATGATATTGAGTCTCACCTTATTCAACCCATTAGACGAACAAAGGACGAGAAAGTAGTAAGGGCCGCACTTATCTTTATTCGAATGGCAAAAGACGTCCGTGATGTCACACAAGAGGGTATCAGCAAGAGGCTCGATTTGCTTGCTGATCCCCAGATCTCTGCGGAAGAGAAAAATGAGGCCTATTTCAAAAGGAGATCACGACGGCACTCCAAACAGCAGGTCAAGGCCCTTGTACAGTTAGGAGAGGTTGAAAAAATCAGGGCGATGGCCCTTGAAGACCCCTTGGTTTTAAGAAAGATCCAACGCCTTCTGTATTCAACAGATGAGATGTTGATGTGGAAGGCAATTACTACACTGGGGGCAGTAGCAGGGGCTTTGACCACAGACAGGTCTACCCTTGTGGGCGACCTGGTAAGGAGGCTTCTTCTGGCCAGCGGCGACTCAGCAGCCACGAACTGGGGATCCATAGAGACAATCGGCGAAATTATTCGTGCCCAGCCCAAGATATACGGCTCATTCGCGCGGCATCTAATCGGATTTGTGAATGATCCGCCCTCTTGCCCTGCAGTACTCTGGGCCATTGGCCGTATTGGTGAATTACACCCGCAGGTCGTGAGGTCCAGCTCATTTTTTGCCCTCTTTGGACTGCTGAATAATTCTGAGCCGAAGATACGGGGCCTTGCAGTGTGGGCATTTGGTCGCATGAAAGCTCAGGAACCGCTGAAGGCTATACAGGGAATGACAGACGATACCGGGAAACTTAGCCTTTTTGATGGGCAAACCATCATATACAAAACCGTGGGGGAACTGGCAAGCGAGGCTGTTGAGCGTATCGAGGGCCGATCAGCTAATTGACCAGGAAGGAAGATGAAATGAATGAACAAACGGCTTCCAACGTATCAGAAGTGAAAGATAATGAACTCTCCAGAGCAGAGGCCCTTTACCGGGAGGCAAAGACTATGAGTGTCCAGGGGAGGTCCCTGGACGCCCTTGAGAAATTTGAGGAGGCCCTTGAAATTTATGAGGCTGCTGATGGAAAAGATGTGGAAGTTGCAAATATCTGTGAGCAGATAGGAGATCTCCGCGTAAGGCGGGGCAATTTCAAGGGGGCCATACCTGTTTACCAGAGAGGATTGGCAATATGTGAGAAGAAACACGACCCTGTCAGTACTGTTTTATTGGCAGAGAAAATCATTGATCTCTACAGGCAGTTAGGGGATTTGGATAAGGCCCTTCCATACTATTTTCGAGCACTGGAGTTGCTAGAAGGGCTCGAGGATGTCGGCAAGATCGGGCTGTATCTCACAGGAATAGGTGATATTTACCAGAAGAGGAATGAACTGGATAAGGCCCTGGATGCCTATAGGACCGCACATGGTATTTATCAGAGCACAGCGTACAGGGAGAGGGCGGAGATACTTGAAAAGGGCATAAAGGTAATTGAGGAGGCCATGTCGGCTGGGGTTTCTAAGTAGTGTCTGAACTAAAAGGTCGTTCAGACACAATTTTGAATTCTAAATTTTGAATTTTGAATTAAAAAAGGAGTACAGCAGCCACAGGCCACCGTCTCTTGCCACGCTCATTACCTTCCAACGCTACAGAGAGTTCGTAGAGCCTCTTCTGCAGGTGGGCCAGGTTAAGGGTAGGATAGGTTTTACCCTGCTCAAAGCCGGAGAGTCCGCATACATGGCTCCTATCACCAATCACAGTGGGGATCCCGTAGGTGCGGCAGTTGATGGGCCGGGCCTTATAGCAGACGCACTCACCGCTGTCAGTCAACAGAGGGCACCTTATGCGGGCTAGTGAGAGGTCGGCCTTGGCGGTGACTAACTGGTCCCAGGATTTGAGGGCCTTTTTTGCAATGTTCAGGGCAGCGCGTCTCTGCTTTCTGTCCAGGGAATCAAAATGCCGGCGGATGTATAGTGCTTCTATTAACGAAACGTCAAATACCGCGTGGCAGCAGTCGGTGCAGCCCTTCTTGCAGCGCACTTCCTTGCTGTAGCGTTCCTGTACATCAGCTACTGCCCTGTCAGCAAAGTCGAATAGATTTTCAAGGTCTTTAAACATTGACTAATAATTGCCTATGGTTACGAAAATTTAAACCACAAAGAACCGATCCCAGTATAACACCTAAATTGAGCGATTAGCCTTTAGCGGTTAGCTATTAGTTTAATGATTACAGGATATTTTACTATTACAAACTTTTCCCGTTGGGTGTTATTTCTAGTTAACGTAATGCCCTGATTTTTCAAAGCTAAACGCTAATCGCTTAACTTAGGTAACAACAATACAATACAGGAAGTATATTTACTATGGAATCAGAAAAAAAAATAGAGTCCTGCATACGATGCGGCACATGCTGCGAAAAGGGCGGCCCTACCCTCCACTCTGAGGACAGGATTTTTCTCCAGAAGGGCGTTCTAAGACCGACATACCTCTTCACGTTGAGGGCCGGGGAACTAGCATATCATCCCCTTGAGGAGAGGCTTATAGAGCTCTCGGATGAGATGATCAAGATAAAGGGCAAGGATGGATCAAGTGCTTGTACATTCTACGATGCAAAACAGAAGGCCTGTTCTATCTATAAGGACCGTCCTTTGGAATGCCGGGTCCTCAAATGCTGGGACACTGCGGAAGTTGAAGGGCTTTTCATGCAGGACCTTCTGTCCCGTCTTGATCTCTGCCCAACAGGCTCTGCCGTTGCAGACCTGATCTCAGCCTATGAGAGGAGATTTCCTCCTGGACGACTTTACGGACTCCTCAGTGAAGCAGGTTCACAAGAAGGGGTGCAACAGACCGGTCCTGAAATAGAACAGATGGTTTCAACCGATGATGCCTTTCGCCAAAAGGTCGTTGAAGCGCTAGGGCTTAAAGAGGACGAGCTTGAGTTTTTTTTCGGACGCCCGATCAAAGCCCTTGTTGTAGACATCCAGATACTGATGGAATATAAAACGTAATAATTCACCGCAGAGTGCGCAGAGAGAATATAGAATTATATTCTGCTATAAAAAGGCCTCCCATAGCATTACATAGGAGGCCTTTCCTCTAACCGTTCTCAGCACATCCCACTTATTCAAAGGCAATTTGCTGTTTTGTGTCTCTATCTAATCTTTGTGCTCGAAAGTCTCTGTCTCCTTCGCGCTGCTGCCCTTTAGGCCGTACAGAGTAGTGCTTCCTGAAGACCAGAACTCGAGCTTTTCATCTCTTACCAGTTCATTGGCCGCGTTCTTTATCTCGCGTGCCTTGGCGTCGGGATTTGCCTTGTACATGTCCTTCAAGTACATCTTTGGCTTGAATTTTGACTTCTTCTCCACAAATGCCAAGATCTGCTTTTTTAGTTCTTCTTTGTCTACTGCCATAATGGTTTCCTCATGGGTCTACATGTTATCAGTGTGTGAACTCCACTTGAACTGCGTGGTTGTATTATATGTATCATATGCAAGACGGTAGTCGTCAATGGACTTCTCAGTGAAAGGTAGATCACACTGTTCAAAGAAGCGCGGCCAACCGATCCGTGCCGCCCAATCCCCAAGACGCTCATACTTGTTTGCACCTTTCTCATAGGCCTCAACTATCTTTCTGACGGTTGCAACCGTGCTGGGCCAACGCGGAGTCTCATTGGGAATAAACGGGACCACCAGCTTGGAGAACGTGGGTTTAGTGATGCGGTTTGAGATCTTCCCGCCAACCAGGAGTGCAACGCCGTCACCCTCTTCATCGGCCAACGGCATGGCCGGGCACATTGTGTAACAATTGCCGCAGAACATGCACCTTGGCTCATTTACCCGGACCGATTTTACTTCCGTGCCGTCCTCAAGTGTTATCTTGGCAGGCTTGATGGCCAATGTGGGGCATGCAGCTATGGCCAACGGGACCTCGCAGACACCGGTGATGCGGTCGTCCTCAACAAAGGGAGGTTTTCTGTGAATGCCTAAGATGGCTATGTCTGAGCAGTGGACCGCGCCGCACATGTTGAGGCAGCAGGCCAGCGCAATGCGCAACTGGGCCGGCAGCTTATGGCTGTGCCAGTACTCAAACAGGTCGTCCATCACGGCCTTTACAACACCGGATGCGTCGATGGCCGGTGTATGGCAGTGTATCCAGCCCTGGGTATGGACGATATTGGTTATCCCCGCACCGGTGCCTCCAATGGGGAACTTGTATGATCCACCAGGATGCTTGAAATTGTTAAGGAACTCTATCAGGTCCTTTAAGGTCCCCTCGTCTGTTGTGTGGAACTCAAGGCTGTTCCGGGTGGTCCAGCGACAGTGACCTTCACAGAACTTATCTGCAATATCCGCGACCTCGCGGAGCAGGTTGGTGGTGATCAGACGGGGCGTAGCGCAGCGCACCACATAGACTATATCACCTGTCTCACTGATATGTTTGATGACACCGGACTGAATGATCTCGTGAGTGAGCCACTTGCCGTAGTTCTTCTTGATTACCTCAGGGAAGAACTGCTCATAGTGAGGCGGGCCCTGGTCTGTAAGACGGCCTGCCATGGGTTTTTGGGGATTGTATTCCCTGTCGGCCAGTTCCGGATCATAGGGTGTGTCCAGCTTTTCTGTTATGTCGTAGCCGGGATCGTCTTTATACATTGAAGTGTCAATCATTATCTTTACCTCCTGTTAAACCTGATTAAGCAAGATGCCTTGCGCGGAATGCTTTGATGTCGCGCTTCCATCCACCTGGTACATCCTCCTCTTTCCAGAAAGGATACGGATTGGACCGAGGTTCCCTCACGTGCTGTGGAATGGGTTCGCGCCCGAGTATATCAATGATATAATGCGCAAGGCCCTGACGCTGTATAAGCTCGCCAAGTCTCTCCCGGTTCTTGCCTTCTTCCATCCACCAGTCCCACATCAGATCTACAAAGTCCTTGAATTCATCATAGGGGTATTCCATCTTTATGAACGGGATGATTAGGGTGGACATCTGGGCGCCTTCAAGGATCGGTGCCTTTGCCCCGTTCAGTATCGTGGCGCCACAATCTACACCGGGACGCAGGGCATTGGGCATGACATTAATGCAATGCATGCAGCGAACACACTCGCGATCGTCAATCTTAAGCTCGTTTCCGTCCATAGCCATACACCCGCTTGGACAGAGATCAATGACCTCTTTCTGGATGTCGAATGCGCCCCAGTCACGGTCTGAGAAGGCGCCGGCATTGGGTTTTAATTCTCCGCCGATATAGGCCTGGACCGCCTTCTGGTCTATACGGATCTGGTCCCGCCAGGTGCCGATAATAGAGGTACATGCACGTGCAATTGCCGCCACGCAGTCATTGGGACAGCCGGATGTCTTGAATTTGAACTTGTATGGAAATGCCGGGCGATGGAGTTCGTCCTGATAGGTCATGGTCAGGTCATAGGTGATGGCCTGTGTATCCAGGCAGGACCATTCACAGCGGGCCTTGCCCATGCAGCATGCAGGCGTCCTGAGGTTGGATCCGGATCCACCCAGGTCCATGTCAAACTGGTGGCTCAGGTCGTAAAAACAGGGCTCCAGTTCGTCGGTTGAGGTCCCGATAAGGATCATGTCGCCTGTTGAGCCGTGGAAGTTGGTTACGCCGCTTCCGCGATGATCCCACATATCACACATCTTGCGCAGGAACTTGGAAGTATAAAACTTGCTGGCCGGCTGGTTGACACGAAGGGTATGAAAATGGGCAATGGTGGGGAACTGTTCCGGGGCATCTGAGTAACGCCCGATAACCCCGCCGCCATATCCAAAGACACCTACAATACCACCATGTTTCCAGTGCGTCTCTTTGTGCTCGTAAGAGAGCTCCATCTGACCCAGAAGATCGTAACAGCACTGGACACCGCCCTTAGCTCTGGTCTCCAGGTCGTCAACGAAACTCGGAAATGGACCGGACTTTAAGTCCTCCATCATCGGAGTATCATGTTTTTTAAGATCTGCCATTTAATTCTTCCTCCTTAATAGAATGTTTTTAACAGCAATTTCAGTTAAGGAATATAGACTAACCTATCCCTTTTTGGCACTCAAAACAGTACCAATGCAAAAAAATGAATCATCATTCGGCAAATTACAAAAAAATCTACAACTGGAAACCTGTATAATATCTTTTTACTTCATTTGTCAACCCCAAAATATCAGTTAAGATTCAGGCATTTCTTTCTTTATTTCCTTGGGTTTTGTCTGAAAATAATGAATTCTCTCCATTAATAAAATAATGATTTTGTAAAAATACGACAAAACAGAAATCATATACAAGATTTAGTGTAATGCTATTGCTAAGATGCCAACATGCTGTATGTAAGAGTGCTTGTCAGGATTTTACAGGACCATCATGCATTACGAAGGGGGGGATTATATCATGAGGATAACTTTTTTATTTAACCGAATGGCCGTTCAGTATATTATGTTCCATGGAAGTAACCGGTTGTGGGGGGGGTTGGAGTTCGTAGTTCATAGTTCGTAGTTCATAGTTCATGGTTCGTAGTTTGGAGGTTCAGGGGTTCAAATGAAATACTGCGATTTGCATACACATACCACGGCATCCGACGGTTCTGATTCACCTGCTGAAGTAATACGGCTTGCCGTAAACTCAGGTCTTGCAGCAATTGCGGTCACCGACCATGATACTGTGGCAGGTTTTCCTGAGGCACTTGAGGCATCTGAGAAACTTGGAATAGAGCTGCTCCCAGGTGTGGAACTGAGCGTTCGGATATCACATGGCACCCTGCATGTATTGGCCTATCTATTTGATCCGGGTTCACCTGAATTGAACGAGGTGTTGAAACAGGTCCAATCCGCAAGGGCCTCCCGAAATCCTTTGATTCTGGAACGTCTTAAAGACCTGGGCCGTCTAATATCCCCGAGCGAGCTGGAGGAAATGGGCAAAGGGGGACAGATCGGCCGCCCGCACATTGCAAGGGCCATGGTAAATCGAGGTTATGTAAAATCCACAAATGAGGCATTTGTCCGTTATCTGAAAAAAGGCGCCCCAGCTTATGTTCCAAAGTCCATCCTCAGTCCGGAAAAGGCAATAACTACCATACATAAGGCCGGAGGTCTGGCAGTCCTGGCCCATCCCATGTCACTTGAATTTGGAACTCCCGCACATCTGGATGAGCTTGTAGCAAAGTGGACAGAGCAAGGTCTTGACGGCATTGAATGTTACTATAGCATGCATAGCAAGGAGCTAATCAATCTGTCCCTGTCGCTCTGCAAGAAGTATGACCTGGTCCCCACCGGCGGTAGCGACTATCATGGCAAGGCCAAACCAAAAATAAAGGTTGGCAGAGGCACAGGAGGACTCAGGGTGCCGTATAGCTGTGTTGAGGGCCTTAGGGAGAGGAAAGGAAATAGGTAGAAGGTGGAAGGTCTAAGGTTAAGCGTGATTTTTTCTTCCCACATCTCACGACTTCGGTCTTTTTGGCTCCTTTTTTTCTTATTTTTTACCTTCAGCCTTCCACCTTCAGCCTTCCACCTTTCCTTTGCGTCCGAGCCGGACTACGGCGATGCCATTGTCTTGGGATCCATCGGCGATGCCACGACCCTGATTCCCATGCTGGCCTCTGACGCCACGTCGCACCAGATCGCAGGCCTTATTTATAACGGCTTGGTTAAATACGACAAAGACCTCAACCTGGTTGGTGATCTGGCTGAGTCATGGACAATCTCTTCTGACGGACTCACCATCACCTTTAAGCTCAGGAAGGGCGTTAAATGGGAGGACGGTGAGCCGTTTACATCGGAGGACGCACTATTCGGCTTTGAGACTATCACGGCCCCAGGCACTCCGACTGCCTATGCGGGCGATTTTATGGAAGTCGAGGATGCCGAAGCACCTGACCCTTATACCTTTAAAGTGACGTACGGGGAGCCATTTGCCCCTGCCCTGAGTTCCTGGGGGAATTTGGTCGTGCTGCCAAAGCACCTGCTGGATGGAAAGGACATCACAAAGAGTCCGCTTGGACGAAACCCTGTGGGCCTGGGTCCGTACAGCCTTTCAGAGTGGAAGACCCAGGAGCGCATAGAGCTGAAGGCAAATCCCACTTGTTTTGAAGGACGGCCTTATCTTGACCGCTATATAATGAGGATAATACCTGACCCGGCGACCATGTTCCTTGAGCTGAAATCAGGTGGCCTTGATTGGATGGGGTTATCTCCGATCCAATATGAAAGGCAGGCAAGCTCCCTGTTTTTCGAGATAAATTTTAACAAATATCGCTATCTCTCCTTTTCATATACGTATCTGGGTTACAATTTAAAATTCCCTCTCTTTACAGACAAAAGAGTAAGACAGGCCATTGCCTATGCCATAGATAAGGATGAGATAATCCGTGGAGTGCTATTAGGATATGGAGTGAAGGCAACCGGCCCGTATAAACCCGATACATGGTTTTACAACCCAAATGTCAGGCGTTATCCATATGATCCGCAAAGGGCAACAGCCCTGCTTGCCGAGGCAGGCTGGGTGGACAGGGATGGAGACGGCCGGCTGGATAAGGAAGGGAAGCCATTCTCATTCACGGCCATAACCAATCAGGGTAATCCTCTGAGGGATCGAACAGCTCAGATTGTTCAATACAGGCTCAAGCAGATCGGGATAGAGATGAAGATCAGGACCCTTGAGTGGACAGCCTTTATCAACGACTTTATAGACAAGAGGCGGTTTGAGGCAGTAATACTGGGCTGGACATTAGGACAGGACCCGGACATCTATGATATCTGGCATTCCTCAAAGACAGGCGGAAAAGAGCTGAACTTTATCAGTTACCAGAACCCCGAGATGGACCGCCTCCTTGTGGAGGGGCGGAGGACCTTTGACCGCAATGAACGCAAAAAAATATATTGGCATATCCAGGAGATACTGGCTGAGGATCAGCCCTATACTTTTCTTTACGTTCCAATGGCCCTTCCAGTGATCCACAAGCGTTTCAAAGATATTGAGCCTGCTACTGCCGGTATAACTTACAACTTCATACGGTGGTGGGTGCCAAGGTGTAAGCAGAAATACATAATGCCCTGATTTTGCTCAAAATACTCCATCTGCATCTCTTTACGGACAATGCTGAATTGTGAATGCTGAATTGTGGAAGAAGATTTAAAAAGATATATACCTTAATTCAACATTCAAAATTCAACATTTATTGTACGTCCTTCAGCCTTTATCTTTAACTTCCGGCAAAAAAGCTCTGCATTATTTTCTTGAATTCTTCTCCGCGCCACATAGCGGAAGGTCTTGTCGGCCCGGATACAAGGACGTCCTGTCTTAAAAAAGGTAAAAAATCAGAAATTCGTGGGATTATTACTCTTGCAGCCGGGAAATTTAATACCGGATGGGTGTGGTTTAATAATATAAAATCAGTATTGAATGCTTTACATATCCTTTTGATTTCCTCGATTTCACTGAGGACATCGTTGATCTTGATATCCTTATAAGTCCTGGTTTCTCCTTGATCCAGAAAAGAGATATCTTTCAGAGAAATACTGCATTTCATTAACATATAATAGTCATTAACCTTGGATCTATGGACAACCGGTCTGTCCAGCTCGGGACGGGGAGTTAAAAGGGTTTCCCTGCCCTGCATGCTTTCTGTAAAGCACCTTGACAGGGCCTCCTCCAGATTGAAGGACACGCCCGGTATCAAGATCCTGTGTTCCAGGCGATCAGTACGCAGGTTGTTGTTTATAAACAGGACGCCTATGCAGGGTATCAGGCCGTCAAGGGAAAGATCCTTGATCATTACGTCAACATTCTTTCCCTGATAGAATTTAATCATATCCCTTATGGTCTCATTTTCTATGGAATCCAAATCAATTGAGGGTATGATTTTTTCAGATCTGATTGTCTGTATTTGGGAAAAGCGTTCAAATATTTCACATGTGGCCTGAATCATCGCCTCTTCAATGGTATTTCCTGCCGCCATCCCGTTTGATCCGTGAATATAAGAAACAAAATTGACCGGTATTTTTACTGTCTCGTTGCGGACTATTGAAAAACCGTCAACCCAGTGACCGGCCATCCTGCAGTTTTTTAAATTTTCAATATCCTTATGCGTCAGGTGTTTTTCATTTGCCAGCAGATCTTCTATTCTAAGAGGATTTTCCAGATCATCCTGGTGGGAATAAATATATCCTTCCATCCATTCATAATTCAGAAAACTGTTGGTTTCCTCATTGTAAAGGCTCGGAACGTTAAACCTTACCTGCTCTTCAAAGACCGGATAGAACAGCCCGGCACTGAGGCGTTCAGCCAGTTCTGCATATGCACTGGCCTCGGCAAGCTCAGGGGTAATGCCTTTCCCATTACAGATTATCCTTACTGAATCAATCCATACCCGCCCCCAATAAATGTTGTCCGATACTTGAAAGGGATAGTATCCAACTTCGAGATTCAGTTTCTGTAACCCGTCTTTTATTCTTTTGATCGTATTGGACGGGACATCACACTTGCCGTATTTATTTCTGATACAATTTTGAAATTCCATTTGATCTGTTCTTTCGCGCAAAGAATGATAGTGACTATTTGTAACCGTTCACTGGTTCAAAGGTAGTGCCTTTATTTTTCAGATCTAAACCCTAACAGCTAACCGCTCAACTTATGTAACACATAAATTTTAGAAAGGTAGGTTAAAGGTCGAAAAGAATTACAGTAAGCGTTCACAGGGCACCGCATCTGCTTTGTTGTCGGGCACTTGAAGTACAGGAAGTACGTCTGCGTACCCGTACGCCTCGCATCTGCAGCACCCTGTAAACGCTTACAGTTCGATGGATTACGTTCACAGGGCACCGCATCTGCTTTGTTGCCGGGCACTTGAAGTACAGGAAGTACGTCTGCGTACCCGTCGCCTCGCATCTGCAGCACCCTGTAAACGCTTACAGCTCGATAGGTTGCGGTAAAACGGGCGTTGTAATCCCGTGAACGGTTACGAATTGAAAGGTCTTAATTCCAAGCTTATGGGGAGAGCAATATGAATGATAAAGACAAAACAAAAGACCAACTTTTAAGTGAATTGACAGAACTGCGCAGGAGGATGTCTCAATTTGAATCAACTGAGATGGAATCCAGGCAAACAGAGGAGGTACTGCATGAGTCGGAGGATAAGTTCAGGGTTATTTTCTCCAAATCATTGGATGCCATCATGATTATAGATAGTGAAAGCGGCCGGATTCTCAGTGTCAATCGAGCCACCTACCGGATTTTGGGCTATGAAGACAAGGCCCTTATCGGTAATCATTTTTCGATTCTTTTCCCACCTGCATGCAAATTATCAAGGAAAGATCTACTGGGAAAAATTCAGATACATGATGCAGTATTTACACAGAAGTTTCTCCATGCCAATGGCCCGGTTTTCCAAATGGATTTGACAGCGACCTTGATTCCCTGGAGAAAAGACAAGGCAATTCTTGTCACTTTCCGCGATATTACCGAACGGCTGCAGGCAGAGGAGGAGCGACGAAATCTTATTAATCAACTCCAGGAAGCCCTTGCAAAAGTTAAGACCCTAAGCGGACTTTTGCCTATTTGCGCGTCATGTAAAAAGATACGAGATGACAACGGATACTGGAATCAAATCGAATCTTACATCAGAGATCATTCAGAAGCTGAATTTACTCATAGCCTTTGCCCTGAATGCGCTAACAAGATTCGCTCTGAATTAAAACAATACCAGAATAACAGTGACGACGGGAGCACTTCCTGATTTAATTGATAATTGACAATTGAAAATTGTTGAAGGAAAGATATCAGGATATCGTAGCGAAGCGATTTTCATAAATTATCAATTCCACAATACACGATAAGGCAGACAAAAATCATGAAGGCTTTCGGACCTGTTCCGTCCAGACGTTTGGGACGCAGCCTGGGCATTAACAATATTCCTGCAAAGGTTTGCACGTATTCCTGTGTTTATTGTCAGGTGGGACTTACATCACAGATGCAGGTTAAGCGCTGCGAATTTTATAGACCAGGGGAGATTTTGGAAGAGGTTGCGGAAAAGGCGGAAAGAGCAAGAGAAATCGGAGAATCCATTGATTACCTTACCTTTGTAGCTGATGGCGAACCGACCCTGGATTTAAATCTAGGCCGTGAGATCGAGTTGTTGAGGCCTTTGGGGATCAAGATTGCGGTGATCAGCAATGCTTCCCTCATCCGGCGCAAGGATGTCAGAAAAGATCTAATGAAGGCTGACTGGGTTTCTTTAAAGATAGATTCAACGCAAGAAGCGATCTGGCGGAAAATCAATCGTCCCCATCGGCATTTGGACCTGGTGTCCATTTTGGACGGGATGCTCGAATTTGCGGGTATTTTTAAAGGAAAACTGGTAACTGAGACAATGCTTGTTAAAGATATCAATGACAGTGATGACCATATTGCAGAGATTGGTAATTTTTTAGCCCGACTGAGCTCTGACATTGCTTATGTATCCATTCCCACAAGACCGCCCGCAGTAAAGTGGGTGCAACCTCCGGGTGAGGAAGTGATAAATCGGGCCTATCAGATCTTGAATGAAAAAAATGACAGCGTAGAATACCTCATAGGTTATGAAGGCAACGCCTTTGTTTTTACAGGAGATGTTGAGGAAGATCTGCTGAGTATTACCGCTGTACATCCCATGAGGGAAGAGGCATTGGATGAGTTTATATCCCAGGCGGGGGCTGATTGGTCCATTATCCATAATATGATTGCTCAAGGTCAACTTATTGAGACGAATTATGAGGGAAAAAATTATTATATGAGGAGACTTTCTGCAAAACCGTTCACGGGTTCAAAGGTTCAGAGGTTCAGGAAAAAGATGAACATCGAACATCGAACGTCCAACATCGAATTTTGAATGAGAAAAGATGCATCCTTCATTCATCAGTTTACGCTTTTTTCGAAAAAGCGTAGCGTGCCCAACAAATCGGCTAACGGCGAGTAGCTAATCGCACAAGTCATATTTTTTGCGCTATATTACCCTTAGAAAGGTAAACTACTTTTGACTTGTCGTGAAGGATGCCAGAAAAGATGAAGAAACAGACTTATGACAGGATTCACCGATAACCTAAAGCCGTTGATTTGTGAGTTTTGAGTGGAGAAGGCATGAGAATAGAACAATAGAGCAATGATAAATCATCAATCATCAATCATCAATCAACAATCCAAATCGGATGAATTACGTTCCGGTCGCGAGGCCTTGCAAACCTTGTGGGAGCAAGGGCTCAGGGGACGGGAACTCCTTGTAGAGCACACCAGGATTGTGGATGCCTTTTTATCAGAGGCCCTTTCTGCCTGTCCTGAAGCCAGGGAGAAAATGGCCCTGATTGCTCTGGGTGGATACGGAAGAGCAGAACTTTTCCCATTTTCAGATATTGATGTGATGTTGCTTTATGAACCAGAAGTGGAAGACAAGGTGTCCGCTGTTGCTGAATCCGTTTTTTATCCCTTGTGGGATGCCGGTTTTGAAGTGGGCCACGGTGTGAGGACTATTGATGCCTGCCTGACTGACGCCGAAAAAGATTTTTACTTTCAGGTAGCATTATTAGATGCCAGGTTTATCCATGGAGACGACTCACTCTTTCCCCGGTTGAAGCACAAGTTCATTCAGAGATTTCTAAAGGGCAGAAAAAAGACCTTTGTGGAGGACATGATTGCTCACAGAAAAGAAAGGCATAGACGCTTCGGCGCCAATGCCTATCTCCTTGAGCCCAACATTAAGGAAAGCAGGGGGGGGTTGCGGGACATCCATTCGATTTTATGGACTTCCAAGGTCCTTTTTGGACTGGAAGATATCAAATCCATTGAAGATGCAGGGCTTATTACAAAGGATGAAAGGATCGCACTGGAAGATTCCCGGGATTATCTGCTCAGGATAAGAAACAGGCTCCACTATATTAAATCCCGCAAAAACGACAGGCTGTTTTTCGAGTATCAGGAGGAAGTTTCCAGTTTCTTTGGTTATAAGGACAGTAACAATATGCTTGGTGTGGAACACTTCATGAAGGAGGTTTACGGACATCTACAGACCGTAGCAGTTATATCAGACCTATTTTTTGAATGTGTTGACGAGGTTTCTAACCTTTCCGTCTGCAGCAAAGAAAATAAAATTCTTGAGCCCGGCATAGAAGTCATTGATTGCCGCATAGTCCTCACAGAGCCATCACTACTTGAAAAATGTCCTTATCTGTTAATGCGGCTCTTTGCCCATGCGGCCAAGACCGGCCTGCCTATACATTACAGGACAAGACGGCTTGTAAGCGCCAACCTGGACCTTATAAACGAAGAGTTGAGATCCTCAAAATACATGGCAGAGGCCTTTTTGCAGGCGCTTCAGGATGGCGAAAGGCCTTTGGATGTCCTGGATGCCATGCTGGATACAGGTATTCTTGCCGCCTACATCCCGGAGTTCTCTGAGATCAAATCCCTGGCCCAACACGATGTTTACCACGTTCACACAGTGGATAGACATTTACTTCAAACTGTTGCCGAACTCCATGGTCTGAAGGAGGAAGAGTCTCTGATTTTTATGGCATTGGAATCACCTCACATACTTTATCTCGCTGCCCTGTTACATGACATAGGAAAGGGCCGTGGTGGACACCACGCTGAACGCGGGGCTGAAATAGTCAAGGATATCGGTAAAAGAATAGGGCTTTCCTCAGAGGAATGCGCTTGTCTCTCCTTCCTTGTGCAGGACCATCTCTATCTGGTGCATATTGCCACGAGACGGGACCTGGAAGATGAAACCCTCATATTGAAATGCGCCGGGGAAATACAAGACATTGAACGGTTAAACATGCTCTATCTACTCTCCACAGCGGATTCGAGGGCAACCGGCCCAAGCGTCTGGAATGATTGGAAAGCAGCGCTGGTGCACGATCTATTCTTGAAAATTACCCTCTTTCTGGAAGGATCAGAGGTCTATGATTACCACAGGATCCAGGCCTTAGATTGGATGAAGCAACAGATAGCCTCCAGGCTCGGAGAAAAAGGAAAAGACAGCCTTGCTATAATGCCTGATGACTACATACTGAGCTTTACTCCCGAGGCCATTGAAAGGCATACCCAACTCAAGACTCAGTTGTCGGATCAACTTTCCCTGGTATTGACTGAAGACAGGAGAACTTACTGGTCCCTGCTCGTGATGGCCAATGACCGAACCGGACTCCTTGCCAGGGTATTTGGAATTATGGCCCTTCACAATCTTAACGTACTTGCTGCTCAGATTTTCACCCTAAGGGATGGGACAGCTATAGATGTGCTGGATGTGAAATCCTCGGTCAACAAGGGCTACGATGAACAGGACTGGGAAGCCCTTAAAAGAAATCTGAACCTGGCCCTGGACGACCGGCTGGGACTAGCCCATCGACTGGCTGGAAAATACAGGCCGGTAAGATCAGGCGATTGGCAGAAATACCTCAAACGCCAAGCCCGGGTTGTCCTGGACAATGAGGCATCCGACTTCTACACAATCGTGGAGGTCTATGCAGAGGACAGGATCGGCCTTCTCTACGATGTTACCCGTACCCTGGCGGATTTTGGTTTAAATATTTCCAGGGCCAAGATAGGTACCAAGGTCGACCAGGTAGTGGATGTTTTTTACGTGCAAGACAAAAAAAGGCAGAAAATCAGCACCCCTGATCTGCAGGAGGAGATCCGAAATGCCTTGTTGTATGCGGTAAATTGCGGGGTGTTTTAGGGTTTAAAGGTTCAGAGTTCAGGGTTCAAAGGTTTAAGATCTAAAGATGAACGTCGAACATCGAACATCGAACATCGAACGTCCAACATCGAATGAAAAACAAATATTCAATACCGAACATTCAACGTCATTTCTCAATAAGTCCATATTAGTTGCAGCCTGACAGCTTAACCCAACCTACAATTTGTTTGAATAAAATCGGCATCCTTCATAGCAAGCCAAAAGTAGTTTACACTTTTAGGGATAATATACCTCAAAAAATATGACTTGTGCGATTAGCGGTTAGCTATTAGCCGTTAGGTTTTAGCTTAACAATCCGTTTTTATACAATGTTTTTACCTAATGGCTAATGGCTAACAGCTAATGGCTGGCATCCGTCTATGTTGAAAAAGTGTAAACTACAGAATGAAGGATGCCATAAAATCCATTATTTTTTAAACGAATTGACAGCTTGAATCGTCTTAACTGGTAACTCTGGTTTATTTTGAACATGTTATGACTGATGAAGAATTAATTACTGCATTCCTGAGGGGCAAAGAAGGTGCCTTTGAGGGTTTAATGGCTAAATACCAGGGTCCATTGTTTTACATGGTAAGGGGTATGGTTTTTGACGTGGAAGAAGCTCGAGATATAACGCAGAAGGCATTTATTAAGGCCTTCCGCCGCCTTAAATCACTTAAAAACAGGAGTCAGTTCCGGGGATGGTTGTATAGAATAGCGGCAAATCAGGCCCTGGATTATTTGAAGACCAGGAAAGAAAACCTGGAGTATGAGGGCTGGATGGACCCGGATTGTCGTACTGGTCCTGAGCCTGATTTAATCAGGAAGGACCTCAAAAAACAGATCATGGAGGCCATTAACTGCCTGCCGGCAAGACAGCACCAGGTCCTGAATTTGAGGCTCATAAGTGATTTGAGTTTTAGAGAAATATCCGAGATTTTGGAGATCAAGCAGGAGACCGCTCGCTCGAATTTTCATTTTGCCATGAAAGGTCTTAGAGAATTACTCAGGAAAAGGGGAATTATTCATGAGATGTAAGGATTTTTGGGAGAAGCTCCCGGAGTTTTTCCCTGCTGAAGAAGGTTTGACCAAGGACCTGGGGAAACACCTGGAAGACTGTCCTTCCTGCAAAGAGGAAATGGCTTTGCTTGAAAAAGGGTTTGCTGAGCTGAAACAAGAGGTTGAGCAGGAGCAGAGTGCTCGTTTTTGGCATGAGATGCGGGCAAACGTGCGCAGCAATGTCAAAATCCCCAAACACAGGGCTTTATGGGAGTTCAACTGGTGGAGGTTCGGCTGGGCAGCCACTGCGATTACGGTCATGCTCCTGGTCTTCAATTTGTTTTATGGGCAAAAATCTTTTCTTCAAGAAGACGAACTCATGCTTATGGCGGGAATTGACCCTGTTATCTCAGTATACGAAGATTCACAGATATTGGTAACTGAATGCGAAGAAGATCAATATGATCTTTATCTTAATGTGGGTTTAACCGAGGGCTGGTCGTCCCTTTTGGCAGAGACTGCTGAAAACTCGACATGAGGAGGTGATAGTTATGAGAAGGGTATTTCTTACTTTGCTATTGGTCATATTTCTTTTGTCTGTTAGCTGTACAGCCAGGGTTCAGTGTCCGCCACCGGGGCCGGTGGCGTGCGGCTGTGCAAAAGTGTGGGTGCCTCGGCATTGCAATTATAGAGGAATATGGATACCCGGACATTGGAGATGTATATGCCGCTGACAGAGTCGGAAATACGGATTTCAAAACTGATTACATGTGCCAAAAAATCAATAAAAAAATCAATAAAGGAAGGTGACTTAAAATGAAAAAGCAAATCCTTTTCTGCGCACTCGCATTGGTCCTGATGATTTCAGAGTGTTTTGCCGGACCAGGCTTTCGAGACAGACCCAGAGACCTTAAGGAACGATTTGTAATACTAAGAAACTGGGAACTCATACAAGAATTTGACCTATCAGAAAAAGAGGCTCAAAAGGTCTTTGGAATTCTAAAAAAATACGATGATGATCGGGTCGAGCTAATTAATAAGAGAAGAAAACTCCTTAAGGAATTAAGGGAGGATGTCGATCGTTCCTCTTCTTCAGACGCCAGGCTTAGAGATCTTATGCGGGATTTAACCGATACCAACGTGGAATTGGCCAAACTCCCGAAGAGACAACTCGAGGGGCTGGGAGAAGTTTTCAATATCAGGGATCAGGCCAGGTTTCTCTTGTTTTCTGAAAGGCTTGCAGGCCAAGTGAGGGCGCTAGCCGGTGAACGACACAGGCGTGGAAAGGGTACTCCGGTTAGCGGACCGAAGCAATAATTGTAGGCGTTTAAGGTTATATTTATGCCGCAGTAACTGTTCAGGTTGAAGGCTGAGGGCTGAAGGATTTCAACCTGTACGGTTTTTTTTGAAAGATGAACATCCAACATCCAATGTCGAATAAAAAACGAATAACCAATACTGAACATTCAATGTAATTTCTCAACAAGTCCGTGAAACTGTCATCAGCGCCTCCTGTTTCCCTATTCAGCATTCGATGTTGGACGTTCGATGTTCGATGTTCTTTTTTTTTGCTCCCTGCTCCCTGCCCCTCTCAACCCATAAATTACTAAACGGTTACAAAAAATTTTAAAGTAATTTTATATATATGTCCGATAAGTATAGATAGATACAAATGTTACAAAAAACTATAGGCATTCCGGGAGGGAAGTCATGTTTAACAGATGGTCTATTTTACTGTTTTTGTTGGCAATTATGGTTTGCCTCGTTAGTTGCGGGCAAAAAGTTAAGGATTCTGTTGCACCTCTCAATACCCCTGTTCAATATCCAAATAGTCCGGCAAAACAAATCGTTGTATTACCTTTGGCGGATTACACCATGGGAGCTCAGCCGGACGATTCTCTTCGCCGGCAGGTCAAGATCTATGAGGCCCTGATGTACCGGTTGGCCGAGAAGGGATTTTATGTCCCTCTTAAAGAAGATGTTGTGCAATATCTTGTTGATCTTGGAGTTATCCGGATCGTTGGGCAACCTTCCATTCGTTCCGGTAGCTCTTGCGGATTAATTACTGCGGAATTAAGTAGTGGATGGTCGGAAGCCATGCAGGAAGAAATCCAGAAGCTGGCCGTAATGAATGAGCAGCTTGGCAACTCCAGAGAACGCTACGAGCTCACAAGGGTCGGTCTTGACCCCGGCACCATCCAACAAATAGGGCGCCGTTTTGGGGCTGATTACATTTTGAGAGGACGTGTTGTTGAATATGAAGTAAGAGATGGAAATACTCTTAATCCGATTCAGGTTGGGATCCTGCCGTTTTTCTTTGACACGAGTTCCGCGTTATTATTTGGTTTCGCGGAATCTGAACGATACGATCTTTGGCAGGATTTAGCTGTTGGCGCCGGTCTTGGATCCCTGTTGGGTAGCTATGCGGAAACGCCTTTTACACCTCCTAATAAAAAGACCACAATAACAGGTGGTTCTCACCCACGTTTTGCTACAAAGTCTGTCAGCCATGAAGGCGGATATAGTGATCATGCCGGATTAAATGCTGCTGTATGGGGTGCGGCCGGGGCATCAGCCGCATACTTGGCATCTAAGGGAGGCCATGTTCCCCAGGCAGTAGTTCAAATAAGTCTTGCCTTGCAAGACGCAAGTGATGGCCGCATTATTTGGGCGAACCGGGTGGAAAAACGGGTTGAGCCTAAAAGTATGTGGGCAGATCCAGCGGCAAGGACCCAAATTGATAAAGCAGTTGAAGAAGCCGCCGGGGCATTAATTATTAATCTTGCAAACGCTTTGGCCAAAAGCCCGGTGGAAAATTATGCCGCTATCTCTAATGTGCAGCCAATACCAATTCCTCAAGAAAATGAAGAGTCAGAGATCCAGGAGGTCAATGACCCTATTATTATAAACCAGCAGGTATTTGAAGATCAAGGTACATGAGGTTCATGGAAGGCATAAGGTATGGCAGGATAATGCCTGCTGTAGAGGAGTCCGCTATGAAGACAGATAAATTTATAATTTCTATCCTTTATTTTGTGGCTATAATAGCTTTTGGGGCCGGAACTGGTAATGCCGCAGATTGTAACGTTACTAAGGAAGGAACATTAGTGGTTTCACCTGGTGATCTCCAATTCTACGTTACACAGGAACAGCTTACTAATCCTGATCCAATTACAGTACAGGTTAATGGCTTTGTAACCTCTAACAGTACCAGTGAAGCGATTGACTTTTGTTGGATTGCGTCAAAGAACTACCAATGGATTACCCTAAATGGAAGTGCAGACGATATAATAAGAGACACCAACGGAGGTGGATCATTCACTGTCGGCGTTGATATAAATCAACTCTTGGCAAATCAGAATATTTATGGGGGCAATGTCACTATTTATGATGGAAACGTAACGGTGACTACTACTTTGTCGGACGGATCGCGTTCTATCCCTGTTCGAGTCTATGTCAATGCACTGCGTGAAGCTACTGAGAAGTCAGTGGCCACGACCGATTGGCTGGATCTGGTCATGAATGTGCCTGTAACAGAAGATATTTCCGGACCGCTTTATGTGTTGGCAGAGCATCCAAGTCTGGCTCCAGGCCAGGTTTTTGCGTATAGATGGGACAGTGAAAATGGAATGCGTTTTGATCTGTTCAGCCAGTGGGGCCATCCGGTTGAAGGGGCGGAGAGCCTGTTCTACGCAGCGGATGTACAAAATACCCCTATTGCCATACCCTTTAGTAGCGATGAGGGTATAGGAGATCCGGTTATTCCGTATGCTCCAACAGATGTGGCTTGGAGTGATCAGACCCCTAATATAAAGGCGTTTATTCCTATTTCCTTTGGAGGAGGCCTGCGGCTGATCGGAATGGAAGGCGACTGGATTGTCAGGACCATAGTAAAGGATAATAATGGTATCAATGATTGGCAATCATGGCGGGAACTTCTTTACTATGTGTTACACATTCAGCCTGTTACCGGCACCTGGGTAGTAACAGAAAAGTTTGGAGGAGAATCATACACGTATATAGATGATACAGGGACAATTTATCCAATGATTCTCCATGAGGAACGGGGTAATCTCAGCGGAGTGTGGAGCAGCCCTGTTGCCCAAACATTTTTGACTGTCACCTATGCCAATAGCACAGACCAGATTTGTGATACCTTTGCGATTCAAGGACATCGGTTGGTGGTAAGTAGTTGTGTACAGTCAGGTGGTTATGAAATTTACTTTGTCGAGCCCAGTATTTGGGGGAACGTCGAGTATCTCTATAAGATAACCAAGCTGGAGCCGACTGCTGCCGGTTATCTGGAAGGTACGTGGCAATATCGCTTTGCAGGACAAGCAGATTGGTATGTCCCACAGAATTTTTCAGCGGTCAGGCTTGAAGTCGTTGTTCTCCTTGATCCAAGCTGCAACTGCTATCTGGTAAATGGAACTGTAAATGGATATGCCATCGGATTTATAGTCGATACCGGGGCCTTTGCCGTACTCCTTGATCTGGCTGATGCCTCACAAATGGGCTTGATTGATGAGGAGACCGGTTTGCTTAACAGTAAATGCGATCAGACGCCTGAGCTGATAGGAGGGGTAGGCGGCACCATCACGGCATACAAATGCTATGCTGATATTGAAATTGAGGGACGTCTATCCAGGCAAAATGTTGAAGTTTATCTCTCAGAAGGCCAGTCCACTGCACTGCTCGGCATGACCTTCCTGGACCAGTTTCACATATCCACAAGTTCGGCAGACGGGACAATGATTATTGCCCCTTAGATAGCCGGAACTGTTCAAAAGGGCGAGGATGAGTAATCTCACCTCGCCCTTTTTTTATTTACCTACCTGATTAGCTCTCAATAACACTAAGCTTGGCATAATCAAGGTGCAGGGTTTTTTCACCGGCAACGTCAAAAAGTACCCGTATCTTATTTGGACCAATGTCCCTGATCACCCTTCCCGGCCCAAAGATCGGGTGCCTGACCCTTTTCCCCGGTGAAAAGATACCAGGACCGGTTTGATCAGATCCAGGGCTGCTTTGGAAGTCTATTTGTTGGACGTGTTCTGAAGGCTTTGAAGATGGCCGGGTGACATCCTGCATATACCGGCTTTTTTGATAAATTTTTTCATCAGTATCTATTTCCTTTTTCCATAACTGTAAAAGGTCGGAAGGTATCTCATCCAGGAACCGTGATGGCCTGGCAGGGAGCAAGCCTGTACCTGAGACGCTTATAAAGGCGGGGTAACAAAAACACAGAAAGTCCTTGGCCCTGGTTGCGGCTACATAAAAGAGCCTGCGTTCTTCTTCTATTTCCTTGGTGCGAAAGGAAGCCGCAGGCGACGGAAAGCGTCCCTCCGCCAGTGACAAGATCAAGACTGCCTTCCATTCAAGGCCCTTGGACGAGTGCATGGTGGAAAGGACTATCCGTTCTTTTTCTTTTTCCGTCTCTTCTTGGTCCGGAGGGTCCAGGGCCAGGTCAGCGAGCATAGACACTGCGTCGTCATACCGGGCTGCCATTCCTCTCAGGTGCGCCAGTTCCCGCAGACGTTTGGGAAAATCTTCATGATGGATTTTTTCCAGATGTGGGCGATACCAGGTCTCGAGCTGTAAAAACAAATCAGGAAGGTCCTCCGGCATGTCATGGAGTCTTTTTAACAGACTGCCGAGTTCCCTTACTGTTTCTCCCCAAGCCGCCTTGGTTTTATAGGTTGAAAGACACTCCAGGGGATCCGCGCTTTTAATCAATTGGGAGAAAATTTTCTCTACGCTCTTGATGCCGAGACGTTCGATTAATAGGAGGATTCTGCTCCAGCTCAGCCGGTCCAGCGGGTTTATAAGAAGGCGAAGGAGAGAGAGAAGGTCCTTGATATGGGCGGCCTCAATGAGACGCATTCCTCCGCGTTTGACAAAGGTTATTCCGCGGCTGCCTAATTCGGTCTCAAGGTGAAAGGAATGAAAACCAGCCCTGAAAAGTACGGCGATATCAGAGGGTTTAAACCCATCTTTCAACAATTCCCGGATACGGTCGGCAACAAATTTTGCCTGGTCCATCTCATCCTTGGCCGTGTACAGGTATGGTGGATTTCCTCCCTTTCTCTGTGTTGTCAGTCGTTTTGTAAATTTTTCCCTGGCATTGGCAATTATGGCGTTGGTGCAGTCCAGGTTGGGCTGAGTGCTGCGGTAGTTCCTCTCAAGTTTTATTATCTGAGTTTCGGAAAACATATCAGGGAAGTTCATAATATTCTTGAAATTTGCCCCTCTGAAGGAATAGATGGACTGGGCATCATCTCCGACAACCATTACATTGTCATGACCGCAAGCCGTGAGGTGTACGATCTCCGCCTGGGCGGCATTTGTATCCTGATATTCATCCACCATTATGTATTGAAACCAGGAACCCATGGATTCTCTGACCTGGGCATGTTCTTTCAGCACATCTCTCCACCTGAGGAGCAAGTCGTCGTAATCCATGAGTGCGTGGACTTTTTTATATTTGCGATAGACCGGGATGAGTTTTTCCAATCCTGCCAGTTCCCCCATGAGGTGCGGATAACTCTGTTCAATCACTTTGGATACATATCCTCCGCAGTTCTCTGTCTTGCTCACAATTGAAGCCAAGGTGGATTTTCGGGGAAATTGCTTTCCAGGCCCTGTGAGTTCTAACTGACGGGCCAGGAGGTGCAGGAGGTCCAGCGTATCTGACCTGTCCAGTATTGTGAAGTTGTGGGGATAGCCGATCAGGTGCCCATAGCGCCTTAACATTCTATGGGCGAAACCGTGGAAAGTGCCTCCTGTTACCTGCTGACATTGGGGCCCTACGATCCGGGAAGCCCTGGCCAGCATGGTGGCGGCAGCCTTTCTGGTAAAGGTCAGAAGCAGGATTTTGTCCGGCTTCACTCCTTCCCGGATAAGCCGGGCAACTCTGTAAACCAGGGTACGGGTCTTTCCGCTTCCGGCACCGGCTATCACCAAAACCGGGCCGTTCATGATCTCTACAGCCCTGAGCTGTTCCGGGTTGAGTTCACGCTTAAAGTCAACAAAAACCCCTTTTGGGTCTGGGAGGCCGGTTGACATTGTCATAGTAACCGTTCACACTGCCCTGGCAGCCGACAGGCTTTTGCAGGGTTTCAACCGCGGACAAGGTTGCACCAAAAGGCGTATTCTCAACGGATTGTGCTTTGAAACCCGAAAAAGGCTGTTGGCTGTCAGGGGGGGAAGTGAATGATTACTTGTCATAAAATCAGGGAGTATTGAGCTCAGCAACCAGAGGGAGGTCCATCATTTCTTTAATGGTGTACTGGAGGGGAAGGGCAAAGAAGAAGTTGTTCCCGAGATTGGTTGCTTCGTAGCCGACAATGCCGCCGTGGACTTCCACTACCTTTTTCACAAAATGTAATCCATGGCCGACACCCTGCTTGTTTTCAGAACCGGTCCCGCGAAAACCCTCGTCAAAGATGCGGGAAGCCTCCTCTGAAGGGATGTGCGGCCCGGTTGTATAGACATTAAACTTGATTCCCTGCTTTCCGGGGCCGAAAAAATCTTGTATTATATCCTGTCCGTAGGACATAAACTTGACGGGTTCTCCGTGTTCGTTAATTACCTCCCGGCAGTATTTCTCCGCATTGGAAAACAGGTTCGCATAGACCTGAGAAATAAGCCCTACATCCACTGCCAATGGGATATCTTCGTCAGGCATCCCGCCAAACTGGTAGTCTATACGTATACCCTTACGTTCAAGCCGTTGTTTGTAACGCTCAAGTTGGGGGTCTAAAACCTCTTTCCTGAAACGACACATCTTGCGCCGCAGCACCAAATGTCCCTTCTCAAAGTGATCCCTTCTGAGCAGGCTCTCAAGAAAAAGACTGGTATTCTGATAGTGTTTATCAATTTCTTCATACTGCTCAAGGATATCTTTACGCAAGTCGGACAGGCTATCCTGTATTTGCTCTATATGGCATATCTCAATGCATTTTTTCTTGATTCCGGCTTCTATCCTTTCCCCCATATTTTTTTCAATATCTTCAAGCTCCCGGATTTTTTTTCTGAGATTGTTCAGAAAGAGCTTGTATTTCATGTTGGGCACCAGGACATTGTGCTCAATGTCTGCTACAAGCGTATTGATGAACTTGATGTGCTTTTCACTCTGTACTGAAATCAACTTGTAGTGCAGATTGTATCCTATTCTGTTTGCGTACTTTTCAAAAAACAGCCTGTCATTCTCTCCAAACTTAGATAGGGGAAATACTGCGAACAGGCCTATAATTTCCTCTGCCTGTGCTAAAGGTTTCCTGGTTAACAGCCTCCAGTTACCCCTGATAGGTGATACAAGCGTATCACCTGTCTCATAGGCGGATTCGCTGATCCTGATATCATCGGGAGGATTCATGCCGCAGACCTTCAGTCCTTTGATGGAATCGCAGGCAATTTGGAGCTTTTTGGTATCCGGATCGACTAAATAAAGGCAGGAATCAAGGCCCATGAACTCCTTGGGGACAAAGACACACACCCTGTAGAAATTCTCCATGGTCTCGAACTCCTGGGCCAGATCGAAAAAGGCCCTAAGTGTCCTTCCCTGGATATGGGTAAAACCGTATTTTTCATAATCTTCCTGCTTCCTGCGTATTCTGCCTAAGAATGTGGCAAGTTCAGGAGGATCTGTGGGACAGTAAATTGTCATGAGAGAATTATTATATATTTTAACAGAATTAATAGAAATTACAAAACTTTTGAACCCTGAACCCTGAACCCTGAACCTCTGAACCCGTGAACGGTTACCTATTTAAAAAGGTCCTCTATGGCGGATACCAGCGAAGGTATTGTAAACTTTTCAGGTTGAACTGTGACTTTAAGGCCGAAGTCTTCCGCCGTCCTGGCGGTGATCGGGCCGATACAGGCCACCTTTGCCTGCTCAAGTATCCGGTTGCGCAGATCATCAGGGAGTAACTGGAAAAAGTTCTTAACAGTTGATGAACTGGTGAAGGTCAACACATCAATGGTTTCCTGTTCCAGGATCTCCAGGATTTCCGGTTTTAGGTCAGGCGCCAGGGTCACATAGGCAGGAACCAGGGTAACCTCTGCCCCAAGCTCTGAAAGCCGGCTGGGGAGAATCTCTCTTGCCTTTTCCGCCCTGGGGATAAGGATGCGCTTTGCTGATATATCTATCCGGCTGAAAGCCTCTATCAGGCCTTCCGCCCTGAAGTCGTCGGGTATAATGTCCGAAGTTAAGTGCAGGGCGGAAAGCGCCTTGGCAGTACCGGCACCCACAACAGCAATACGTATGTTTCCAAGGACCCTGAGATCAAAATTCAGCTCGAACAGACGTCCAAAGAAAAACCGTACAGCGTTGGCGCTGCTGAAAATCACCCAGTCAAAGGTGGAAAGTGAGTTAACGGCCTGGTCCAGAGGTTTCAAATCCTTTGGCAAACTGACTTCTATTGTGGGGCACTCTAAGCAATGCGCGCCTCTCCGTTCCAGCAATCTCACAAGGTCACTGGCCTGTTCCCTGGTCCTGGTAACAAGGATTCGTTTACCCAACAGGGGTAGGCTTTCAAACCAGTTTGCCTGGTCCCGCAGGGCCACAACGTCTCCCACCACGATAATTGACGGAGGCCCAAGACCTGCTTCTTTTACCTTTTTTGCTATATTTATTAATTTTCCTGTAATTGATGTTTGAAGAGGGGTAGTTCCCCAGCGAATCACTGCCACCGGGGTATCAGGACTGCGCCCGTATTTTATGAGTCGCTCTGCGATATTGGGCAGGTTTTTCATCCCCATAAGAAAGACAAGGGTCCCCACGCCTTTGGCAAGACCCTCCCAGTCTATATCCACCTCTTTACTGTCTAATTTGCGGTGGCCTGTGATAAAGGCTACGGAAGCGGTATGTGCCCGGTGGGTCAGGGGTATTCCTGCGTAGGTGGGAACTGCAATACCTGAGGTCACACCAGGCACCACCTCAAAATATATCCCAGCCTTGGCAAGTATCTGGGCCTCTTCGCCCCCCCGGCCAAATATAAAGGGATCCCCTCCCTTCAGGCGGGCCACACACTTTCCTTCCAGGGCCTTTTCCACGATTATCCTGTTGATATCTTCTTGAGTCACTGTGTGTGAGCCCATGCGTTTACCAACATAGATATGTTCTGCATGAGGAGAGGCAAAGGGCAGAAGCCTCGGGCTTGCCAGACGATCATATACAACCACCTCTGCCTCAGCCAAAAGCTCCTTGCCACGAATGGTCAAAAGGCCCGGATCCCCAGGGCCGGCTCCTATTAAATAAACCTTGCCAGATGAAGAATCCGGCTTAATTCGCTCCATAAACTTCCCTCAATATTTCTGCACCCCCGGCAGCCAGGACCTCTTCTCCAAGGTTGGTCCCAAGAGCTTCAGGCTGATCAGCAGATCCTTGCTTTTTTATCCTTATAATGTCTGTTCCGGCTTCGTTACCCACCATGCCTTCAAGCTCAAGTGTTTCTCCCTTGATCTGGGCAAAGGCGCCTATAGGCACCTGGCATCCACCTTCAAGTCTGAAAAGAAAAGCCCTTTCAGCCCTTACACAGATGGATGTTTCTTCATGATGGATCGAGGCAAGAATTCGCCTGACCTCTGTATTCATGCTCCTGAATTCTATGCCAAGTGCCCCCTGGCCTACGGCGGGAAGCATCACTTCGGGTTCCAGAAGTTGAGTAATCCTTTGACCCAGACCCAGTCTTCTGAGCCCGGCAGCCGCCAGGATAACGGCATCATACTGCCCCTCATCAAGCTTACGAAGCCTTGTGTCGATATTCCCCCTCAGGGAGGCCGTTTCAAGATCAGGCCTTGCATTCTTAACCTGGGCTATCCTTCGAAGACTGCTCGTGCCCACTCGGGCACCCTTAGGCAATTCTTCCAGTCTGAGCCCGGCCCTGGAAATCAGGGCATCCCGCGGGTCTTCACGATCAGGGAAAATGGTGACTTCAAGCCCTTCCGGGAGTTCGGCAGGGACATCCTTCAAGCTGTGCACGGCGATATCCGCGTCTTTCCTGAGAAGGGCGTCTTCGATCTCTTTTACAAAAAGGCCTTTGCCGCCAACCTGGGCCAGTGGTACATCCAGGATTTTATCCCCTTTGGTGGTGAACTTTACAAGATCTACATTGACGTCAGGCCAGTGCGTTTCAATTTCTTTTTTGACCCAGTTACTCTGTGAAAGGGCCAACAAACTCTTTCTTGTCCCAAGTCTCAATTTTTTTTCGGTTCCCACATTAACCCCCGCAGGAGCTGCAGTCAGAACTTGTACAACCGTTACATAGGCTGCTTGACTTCTCCCCGGTCCCTACAAACTTGTGACCAGTCTTAAAAGCAAAGGCTGAAATCTTCTTTTGTACCTCTAAAGAGCCGCATTTGGGACACTTGACATCGGTCCTGGACCCAAGGACCAGTTCTTCAAAATCCTCTCCGCAGGCAGTGCACACATACTCAAAAATAGGCATTATAAATTTCCTCCATAATTTAAATAGGACACAGATTTTCGCAGATATACACAGATAATATTATTATTCATAAATTTGAAAATCTGTGTTCATCCGTGTCCAAAATGGAAATTCCTATACTATGAATTTCACGCAAAGGCGCAATTTTTTTCTTAATTTTCTTTGCGCCTTTGCGTGAATTTTCTTTGTTATCAGCTTTTTTCTTCCAGGCTATCCAGGATACTTGCGGCCAGCAAGGGAAGCATAATCTCGTGATGGCCTACGATGTTGAACCCTTGGCCGCCTTCTAAGTTAGGTCTGTGGACCACGTTGGTCAAGGGCCTGTAGTGACGGATAAAATCAAAATTGGCAGTAGTAAATTCCTTTACAGGACAACCCAGGTTGCGGACAAGTGTCAATGCCTTGAGAAAAATCTCCGGCAAGAGTACGGCAGAGCCCACATGTAGTAACACGCCTTGATCAAGCTTGGCCACAAGGCTGCAAAAAAGCCTGAAGTCATGGTGGGACGCCTTGCCTGTTGCGGCACCATCTACACCCGGGTGGATATGAATGATGTCAGTACCCATTGCGACGTGAACAGTCACAGGTACCCCCAATCCGGCCGCGCTGGCTAAAAGGCTCTGACCGTTGTAAGGAAATCCTGCTTCAAGCAGGGCATGTCCCACGGTTTCACCAAGGCCCTTACCATTTTTAGCTGCTTTGCATATGGCCTGATTAAGAAACTCGCCTGTTTCCCTGGCTGCACCGAATTGCCCTTCACCAAGAACTGACGCTACGTCCTCAGAAGTCTTTCCGGCCATGGCTATCTCTGAGTCATGAATAATTCCTGCCCCGTTCAATGCAATGCCTGAAAGAATCCCCCGCTCCATGAGTTTTATCAATATGGGATTTAATCCCACCTTTATTACATGGGCACCCATGGCGAGCAAGACCATACGTTCATTACGTATTGCGGTGCAAACCGCCCGGACCACGGCCTTAAAATCTTTTGCAGCCAACTGGTTGGGGAGTAGTTTCAAAAAATCCTTTAACTTGAGGCCGGAAGAGACCGGTTGTGCAAAGTCAGAGACTGTAACCTTGCTGGGACGATCATAGAGTGAATAGGTCTTGAGGCCGGATAGATCTATGGGTTCAGGATAGCTCATGTCTAATTATACCGAACTAAAAATTTGCCGTTCCACAAGATCGCATAACAGATGCCCAAAAAAAATATGGACCTCCTGAATCCGAGGGGTATCAGATGATGCCGCACATATGACCAAATCAGAACACTGATCCATCTTTCCGCCATTTCCCCCGGTAATACCCACGGTTTTTGCCCCTATTTCCCTGGCAACGGAAAGGGCTTTTAGCACATTGGGTGAATTTCCGCTAGTGCTGATTCCCAGGACTACATCATCCGGGCCGGCAAGGGCCTGTACCTGCTTGGAAAATACCTGGCTAAAGTCGTAGTCGTTTGATATCGCGGTGAGGATAGAGGTATCTGTAGTAAGGGCGATGGCAGGGAGTGGTTTCCTCTCCAGGCGGAAACGGTTTACAAACTCTGCTGCTATATGTTGAGCATCAGCAGCACTTCCCCCATTTCCGAAGAGGATAATCTTGCCATTGTTCTCAAAGGCCCTGCAGGTCCATTGCGAAAGCTTAATGAGCTTCCGGCCGCAGGACTCAAGGCTTTCCCTGTAGGTAGTTGTTGCGTCCTTAAGTGCATTTTCAAAAAAGACGTTGTAATCCATGGAATTCATTCCAATAAATAAATACCGGAATCCATGATTGTCAACACCCAGTCTCCCAGGCAAGCGACGTGGTGTTAGTAGCCAGGCCATCCCGTTTGAGTCTATAATACCAGGAATAACTGCTTGAAATCGGGCATATAGTTTCATATGATAGAAATGAGTTTGTTCTTGTTTTTCCGAAGCTTTCTGCCGACAAACAGATGGGGAGCTGTAAGGCCAAAGCGTTGCAAACATATCCATGAAGCAACAGCAGTCACTTTAAATGCGTCGATATTGCCCGCTGTCAGTGGGGATTGCGGAAAAAACGTTTCTATCGAAATTGCTGGTAATAGGAAATGCTATGCAACCGATCGAACTTAAGCCAAACCACATCGTCACAGGTCCTCTTCTTCCTGAGCCGGTGAAGATTATTTCATTGGTTCAGATGGGGGATTCCATCAAACTTATCGGCGAGGGGATGCATTCGGGCAAAGTACACCAACCGGTCCTCACTGCGGAACAAATCGCGGAACTGGAAATATCCCCCGAAAGAGAACCTTTCGACGGCGATGCTGCTAAGTTCCGTCTATGCGTCGAGGCGATCCGGCTCAGTTTAGCCTATGAATATGATCCCTATTTTAGTCTTTCGATTGCTCGCGTTGACCCACTGCCACACCAGCTTGAAGCGGTCTACGATTACTTCCTGCGTCTGCCGCGAATCCGTTTCCTGCTGGCGGATGACCCAGGTGCCGGCAAGACCATCATGGCGGGTCTGCTCATCACAGAACTAAAGGTTCGCGGACTGATTCAGCGCATTCTGATAGTGACACCTGCCAACCTCTCCTTCCAATGGCAACGGGAGCTCAAAGATAAGTTCCGGGAGACGTTCCAGGTCATTCGCAGCGATATTTTGCGGGCCACCTATGGCGCGAATCCTTGGCAGGACATCGACCAGTGCATTACCTCCGTTTCCTGGGTTTCGCGCATCGAGGATGCAAAAGAAAGTCTCTTGCGCAGCCGTTGGGACCTGATCATCGTAGACGAGGCACATAAAATGAGTGCCTATGCCGAAGATAAGAAGACCCTGGCATACCAGCTAGGCGAATCGTTGTCAGAGATGACCGATCACTATCTCCTTATGACCGCCACGCCTCACAAGGGCGATCCAAAGAACTTCAGTCTCTTTCTCAGGTTGTTGGATCGAGATGTCTATGGAGACATCAAGAGCCTGGAACGGGCGATGAAGGAACGGGCAGCCCCATTTTATTTACGTCGTGTAAAAGAAGCCCTGGTGACCTTTCCAGACCCGGATACGGGCAAAGCCAAGAGCCTGTTCACGAAAAGGAATGTCCATACAGTCGGTTTCCAGATCGATGATGATGAACTCGACTTTTATGACAATCTGACCCGTTACGTGGAAGACCAGTCTATCAAAGCCTCTCAGGATGATTCAGCAAGGGGTCGTGCTCTTGGTTTTACCATGGCCATGCTTCAACGTCGTTTTGCATCCAGTATTTATGCGGTCCGCCGCACACTGAAGCGGATGAAGGCCAAGCGCGAAAAGATCCTTGAAGACCCTGAGGCATACCGCCAGGAGCAAATCCTTAAGAAGGTCCCGGACGATTTCGACGAACTGCCTGATGAGGAACAACAGGAGATTCTGGCCAGCCTGGAGGACGTAGTCGCCTCTATCGATCCCGAAGATTTGCGGGAGGAAATTATCGAGCTGGGGAAGTTGGCGGATCAGGCTCGTTTGCTGGAAGAGCGAGAAATCGAAACCAAGTTGAACAAGCTCAGGGAGGTGATCACCGAAGGCGGCGTTTTTCAGGACGAGAAGATGAAGCTCCTGATCTTCACGGAGCATAAGGACACCCTGGATTATCTGGCCGGAGACGGGAGGGACGGCCGCCCCCTGGGTAAGCTTCGAGAGTGGGGCCTGAACGTCACTAAAATCCACGGCAGCATGAAGATCGGAGACAGAGATGCCCCCGGAACCCGAATCTACGCCGAGCGGGAATTTAAGGAGGACTGCCAGGTACTGGTCGCTACAGAGGCTGCCGGAGAGGGCATCAACCTGCAATTTTGTTGGTATATGATCAACTACGACATCCCCTGGAATCCTAATCGCCTTGAACAGCGCATGGGACGAATCCACCGTTATGGTCAGGAGAAGGATTGCCTGATAAGCAACTTTGTCAGCACAAACACCCGGGAAGGACGTGTGCTGGAAAAGCTTTTCGAGCGTATCAGCCAGATCGAAATTGACCTGGACCCAAATCGCACGGGCAAGGTGTTTAACGTGCTGGGCGACATCTTTCCGGCTAACCAACTTGAGCGTATGTTGCGCGAGATGTACGCCCGAAACCTCACTGAGGCAGTGATTAAGGACCGTATAGTCGAGCAAGTGGATACCGAACGATTGAAGCGTATCACCGAATCTACCCTTGAGGGACTGGCCAAGCGTGAATTGAATCTATCCGCGATTGTTGGCAAGTCCGAGGAGGCCAAGGAACGAAGGCTTGTACCCGAGGTGATCGAGGACTTCTTTGTCCATGCCTCGCCGTTGGCCGGCGTCTCACCGAGACAGGACCGAAAGCAGGAGCATGTCTACCGGATAGGGCGCTTGCCGCGAATTCTCATGCCTTATGGTGAACAGCTCGAACCAAGGTTCGGCAAACTTGGCCGCGAGTACAAACAAATCGTGTTCGACAAGGATCTGCTCACAGTCGATCCGACTCTGGAATGGGTCACACCCGGGCATCCGCTATTCGAGAGTGTGCGAGCCATGGTACAGGACAAGGTCCAGGAGGACCTGCAGCGGGGAGCTGTTTTCTATGATTTACACCGGTCTGCACCCGCCCTGCTCAACGTTTTCTCCGGAGAGGTCCGGGACGGTCGCGGACATATTCTTCATAAGCGCCTGTTCGTAACGCAGACCAACCGGGACGGAACCATTACAGTCCGTCAGCCTACCATCTTTCTTGATCTCTCCCTTGCCCCCAAGGGCACGGAAGTGCCTGACAATATCGATTTTCCAGGAAAGGATCATGCCGAAACAGTGCTCTACCAACAGGCGCTTATGCCGATTCTTGAAGAGGAACGTGTCCAGCGCGGAAGAGAAGTTAAGACAATTTCCGAGCACATGGAGATCAGCCTGAACGCCATTATCGACCGGGCACAGATCCAGTTAGGCGGACTCTTGAATCAAAAGGAATCCGGCTCGCAGGAGTCGGGACTGGACGGCCGGATCAAGATGCTGGAAGACAGACTCGACGAGTTGAACAACCGTCTGGAACAGCGCCGGAGTGAGTTGGAAAAAGAGCAGCAGTGCATGATCAGCAACATCCAGCATCTTGGAAGCGCATGGGTCCTGCCACATCCGGATCGTGAGACTCCTGATGTCAGGAAGATGGTTCGTGATCCGGAAATCGAAAAGATCGCCGTTGAAGCAGTCATCAGGCATGAAGAGTCTCGTGGCTGGAAAGTACAGAGCGTGGAAGAGGAGAACCGCGGCTTCGACCTGATCTCTCGGCGACCCCACCCGGAAGATCCCGATACGGCGATAGAGGTCCGGTTTATCGAAGTGAAGGGGCGTTCTCATGTCGGGGAAGTGGCGCTTACAACTAATGAGTATAAGACTGCGGAACGGCTCAAGAAGGATTACTGGCTTTATGTAGTATTCAATTGCGCTACCGAACCAGAATTGCACGTGATCCAGAATCCGGCACGATTAGGCTGGAAACCGGTGGTTAAGGTTGAACATTATCATTTGGGGGCGGAGAAAATCTTGTCGGGGCAGATGGTGGAATAAAAAAGGGGTGTTTGGCTTGGTGGGACTAGGCCTCAAACCCAAACCCTTAACCCCGGATTATCTTACTTTAGATAATTTGTTATCAATTATGATAATAAGTCCAGACTGAGGAAGCAATATACCAGTACTGACCCGAAAAACAAATAACTGAGGGGAAGATTATGCTGAAACGCATACGAGTCGCAGGATATAAGTCACTGCAGAATGTAGAAGTGGAATTAAATCAACTTTCCGTGCTTTTTGGTCCGAACGCCGCTGGCAAGAGCAATTTTCTGGATGCCTTGCAGTTACTTTCCAAGCTCGGCGTTTGCAAGACCCTGAAAGAAGCCTTTGAGCCTCCCTATCGTGGAAAACCTCTTGAATCTTTTACTTTCGGTGCTGACGGCATCAAGGGACTGCTCAAGGAAGAAAGCCGCCGTTTCAGCTTAGAGGTTGATGTCGAACTGTCGCCTGCAGTGGTCGAGAAGGTTAATCGCCAAATTCGGGAAATGAGGAGATCCAGCGAAGATGTAAGCCTATCCTCATCAAAAAGAGAGCCGAACATAAAAAAAATAGCTGCTGTTCGCGAAACCTGCCTTCGGTATCGCATTGAAATCGAGATTCTCCCGAAGGCGGGCATTCTCCGCGTGGTGGACGAATACCTGGCGGCCCTCAACAAAAAAGGCGAACCGAGTGGAAAACGGCAACCGTTTCTATCCCGCAAAAAAGAAAAATTCCATCTGCGTATGGAAGGTCAGGCCCACCCGGCTTATTACGATCAGTATCTGGACCATACTATATTGTCATTACCTCATTATCCTCCACACTACCCGCACGTGGTAGCGATGCGAAAAGAGTTGGAAAGCTGGCAGTTTTTCTATTTTGAACCGCGGGAGCGCATGCGGGCCTCAAACCCGGTCAAGGAGGTGAGGCATATAGGCCTTATGGGTGAGGAACTGGCAGCCTTTCTTAATACTCTCAAGACCCTTGACCCGAAACAGTTTCATGCAGTGGAAAAGGCCTTGCATACCATCATGCCCAATGTGAAAGGCATCGATGTGGATGTGAGCGATTTGGGCGAAGTGGAATTGAAACTGGAGGAAGCCGGAATTTTGGTGCCAGCCAGGGTACTCTCGGAAGGAACCCTGCGCATACTCGGGTTGCTGGCCCTTTCCGGAGCCAAAGACCTACCGGCCCTGGTCGGCTTCGAAGAGCCTGAAAACGGTATCCATCCTCGGCGAATACAACTCATTGCCAAACTGCTTAAGACCCGATCCTCCTTGGGGGGGACCCAGTATATCGTCACCACCCATTCCCCTCTGCTGCTTGACCTGATACCGGACGAGTCTCTTTTTGTCTGTAGGAAAATAGATGGCTATACGCAGATCGTACCCTTTTCCACCTGGGGACCATTAGGCCGAAAGACCGATATCGACCAGGCCTTGAATGTCGAGGAGGAACTAACGCCTTCAGAGCGTATGCTGCGGGGGGATTTCGATGCGTAATATTTCTATGTTCGTTGAGGATCAGGCCCATTACGAATTTCTTAAGGCCCTCATTCACCGGCTGGCAGGAGAGTATGGTGTTGCAATCAAGCTGGATTGGCAGAACGCCCGCCGCGGACACGGCATGGTGATCCGGGAACTGCACCAGTACCTGCGCGATTTGTATCGAGGGAGGTCCACTTGGCCTGACCTTGTGATAGTCGCCACCGACGCCAACTGCAAGAATCTCAATGTGCGCACCAAAGAGGTGACCGATGTGACCAACAAGGCTGGCGCCCGTATTATCTGCGCGGTGCCAGATCCTCATATTGAGCGGTGGCTGCTGCTGGATTCAAAGGCCTTTAAGAAAGTATTCGAGCTTGGATGTAACGCTCCTGATAAGAAATGCGAGCGGGCACGATACAAAAATCAGTTAATGGACTGCATTATCCAGGCAGGAATTGTCCCAAACCTTGGCGGCATCGAATATGCGGACGACATTGTCCGGGCCATGGATTTGAACCGGGCCGGACAGGCTGACGCCTCCCTTGCAAGGTTACTCAATGAACTGCGGGCCGTGTTTCAGGAATGGCGACAATGAAATACCCAAAACGCCTCATTGAAGTGGATCTGCCGATCAAGAGGATTTCTGCGCACGCACGTAGAGAAAAGAGCATCAGGCATGGCCACATATCAACGCTTCACATCTGGTGGGCACGGCGTCCTCTGGCAGCCTGCCGGGCGGTTATCTGCGCGTCGCTGTGGCCTGACCCAGCGGATGATCTGTGCCCTGATATATTCCGCAAGGTCGCACGGGAGCAGATGACAAGGTGGGCAAAGAATAACCTGCACTTGCTCAGCGAAGATAGTCGGTCCCGATTTGTTGCCATTTCCAAGGATGAGCAAAAACTGGATGATTTGCTCGAGTTGCGCGCAGCCTTGCTGGATTTCATTGCCGATTTTGCCAATTGGGACAACTCGACGGTTCCTGAGTACCTTGAGACAAGCCGTCTGCTAACCCAAGTAGCTCATGAAGCCCTGGGAGGTGAGCCCGGCTCACGTCCGCTGGTGGTAGATCCTTTTGCTGGCGGGGGAGCCATTCCACTGGAAGCCCTTCGGGTGGGCGCGGATGCATTTGCAAGTGATCTTAATCCGGTGGCAGTTCTGCTTAATAAGGTTGTGCTGGAGTATATTCCGAAATATGGCCAAAAACTCGCGGATGAGGTTCGAAAGTGGGGGCAGTGGATAAAGGAACAGGCGGAGAAGGAGTTGGCGGAATTTTATCCGAAAGATCCGGATGGGGCTACGCCGATTGCCTATCTTTGGGCACGTGTAATTCAGTGTGAGGGACCTGGTTGTGGAGCCGAAATACCGATGATGCGATCTTTATGGTTAGCCAAGAAGGGAAAGAAGTCAACTGCTTTGCGTCTTGTTCATGATCACGATAGCAAAAAGATCAATTTTGAGATTATCAAGAACTCCACGGCAAATGACGTATTGACAGGAACGGTAGCCAGGGGGTCAGCTATATGCCCATTTTGTGGATTCACAACATCAGCCAAATCCGTTCAAGAGCAATTAAAGAATGCAAAAGGCGGAGCGTCGTCAGCAAGACTCATAGCCGTTAGGCGTGATGACCCAAAGAGTGGCGAAAGAGGGTTTCGCCTTGCGACAGATGTCGATGTGCAGGTGGCTGCAGGTGCTATACAAAAGTTAAAGATCAATATCCAAGCAAAGAAGAGTGAACTTTCACTAGTTCCGGACGAAAAGGTGAATCCTCTGCCTCATTCCGTCAATCGTTTGCCAATGTATGGCATGAGGGATTTAGAAAAAAATAATTTACCCATAAAGGAGTATTATAAAAAAGCAATAGACAATCAGAGCGTAACCTGCTAAGTGTCATAATTAAAAAATTTCATCAAGGAGATTTAATTATGAATCACAAGTCAGGCTCACAGAATAACAGCACTCCTTTATCTGCTTCAATTAAAGCAATAATTAAAAATACTGCTAAAAAACTCACAGGATATAAGCGACGAACTTTTGAGGCCGAAATAACTAACGAATTTTATAGCGGTAATGCCAGAAAAGCTGAACGTGAATTAAATTGGGGCAGAGCAACAATATCCCAGGGAATG
>PQXE01000049.1 GCA_003194495.1 Deltaproteobacteria bacterium | reverse complement strand
GCTGCTCAGGCGATAGAGAAACATCGGCCACTTTTACAATGATCACCAGACGTAACCCCAAGCAGCAGAAAGCATTTGATTTGCTCCAGACGATACGAGTGTAGTCAGTAGGTTCACACCAAATTGATTTGTAACAATATGTATTTACAGGATATTTGTGCTTTTTAGAAAGGGGAACTTCAGTCTAATGCCCTGACTTCTTTCATTCTTTCAGGATCAAGGAACGTGTCATAAATTGGTCCTGTTCTGAGTGAAGATCGGCCGAGCAATTTCTGCTCAATGAGGAAGAGGGCTTCAATCGATTTGTCACAGACCGGGTATCCCCTGTCATCAAGATTAATCGCGGCGCTGACCCGCGAGCATCGCAGGAGACGCAGGGTGCTTGCACCCTGATGCTCCGAGAAGCGCAGCCGGGTCCAGTGCCTTGTTCTGGCGCAAGGCGACAGAACAAGGTGCTGGACGAAGTCAGCGCCGCGATTCTCGGCGGCGTAGCCGCCGAGAATAACCGGATCGAACGAGACCATAGAAACATTATTGATATCCACAAGCTTGATATTCCCGGACCGGGTCAGGATAAGGTTCCCCGCGCCCGCAAGGTCCGGGACATGACCCGTCTCCGCAATCATTTGTTTCAATTTTTTTATGAAGTTGTCAGCCTTTTCCCGAACACTGTGGATCCATTGGTCGCTTGTCCTGACTGAATCCTCGGTGTTGTCAAAACCCATGTCATGCCGAAGTGAAGCCAAATGGTCTCTGTTCAATAGACCCCACGGGTCCAATATCTGACCTTGCACATACTCCTGCAGACCGCAAAGAAGGATCTCGCATTTCCTATGCCTTGAATAATCCACGAGAAACTCCCTGGTCCCGGCGAGATGATCAGGGGCCAGGTAGGTTTGAATGATCCTGACTCTCTTCAGCTCTTCCTCAGCGTCTTCCAGTGTATTGAATCTCGTCCTGAATATCCTCAATATCTTTAACGGCTCGGCCCTCGGATACCACCTGAATCCATCAATAATGATCCCGTTTTTTTCCTTTTCAATATTCTTTGGGTTTAATACCTGCATGATCTGGGAGCGCAAACCTGAACGATAATGCCTCCTGTAGAGATAAGTGCCGGGGTCTCTGATAAAGTTCAGTCCCAGTATGTCTTTATGAATCAGATAAGGTTTGTCTCTTATGTCTTCCGGCATATCAGGAATAGTAGGGGGGGGTCAGGGGTTCAAAGGTTCAAAATGACATACAGAGGGGGATCTCAGTTTTACCTGAGGTGAGCGTGTACCGGCTTCTGGTGTACCGGATCAGTTGTCCGTCATCCTTATACATGAGTTGATAACCACGCGTGAAAGGACTCGGCGGAACGATCTTGAAGCCGTCGGCCTCCAAAACATGCTCAGGGATAAATTCCATATTGCGTTTAAAGAAGTTCTTTGCAAAGCGCAGATCTTTCTGCGGGTCCTTTCTCGGCCCCACTATCGTCCAGCCCGAGTCGATGATTTTATCAAGGTAGCTTTCGCTTGATATGGTTTTGATTTCTTCCGGTTTCATTGTTTCTCCGTGGGATTTTTCCCATCAAAACACATCAAGCAGAGATCCACTTTTGGGACCCCCATGGCTGCAACAAACGCGTCAAGGCTGTTATATTTTACAGAATCCGCGCTGATTTCTTTGGCTATCCAGTCTTCCAAACTCCTAAGCTGTTCCAGGGATGTGATGTCCCCGGATTTTAAGTAACGTCTGGCTGCCAATTCTTCATTACTGCGGGTAGAGATACCAAAATCACATGGGCACATGAGAGGCGGACAGGCAATGCGTACGTGGACCTCCTTTGCCCCTGCCTTTTTCAGGTCCCTAACCTTATGAAGGATCTGTGTGCCCCGGACAATCGAATCATCGCAAAGGACAATCCGTTTTCCTTTAACTGCATAAGGTAAGATGGACAGCTTGCGCTTGGCCATCTTTTCTCTGGCCGGCTGAGTTGATTGTGTATAGCTCCGGTCAGCGTATCGATGATACAGGAACACTTCCTGGTAGTTGATCTTTGATCGCTTGTGATACCCAAGGGCATGACCGATTCCCGACATAGGCACTGCCGCCACGATGTCAACATCCATACCTCCTTCCTCAATATCTCGCTGTGCCAGGCTTTCACCCAGGTTGTTCCGGGCCTCCTGGACATAGACGCCGTCTATGATGGAATCAAGGCTCGCTGTATAGGCCCACTCAAAGGCACAATGGGCCTTGCGCGGGGAATCAAGCTGTGCCACGCTCTGGAAGCCCTTGTCACTGATCAGAACAATTTCCCCTGGAAGTAGATCTCGATGGATCTCCATTTCAAGGTTCTGAAGGGCCCGTGACTCTGATGCGACAGCATACCTGCCCGGACCCTGCCCCAAAATGAGCGGTCGGAAGCCATAGATATCCCGGGCCGCATAGATGCCATCCTTTGTCAAGACCACAATGGAATAGGCCCCCCTGATCTTTTTGGCAAGGGCGTGAATGCCGGTCACCACATCTTTCTCTTCCATAATGATTTTGGAAATGACTTCAATGTGGTACCCGTGATAGAAAGACTTGCCACGTGCCTTCATTTCTGCGATCAGCCCATCTGCATTGAGCACGTTGCCGCTGAATGCCACTGCAATCTCTCCCAGTTGGCACTGCCATCTGACTGGCTGTCGCTCCCACAGGCTCACATGCCCGATGCCCCATGTTCCCTTCAGATATTTCAATTCCTCATGTGATAATATCCCGGTTGCCTTTCCATAATGGGTGACCTGATGGACGCTTTTGTTAAAAGTGGAAATGCCCCAGTACTCCTGTCCCCGGTGTTGGAGAAAATCAATCCCCTGGAAAACCTCATGAGCACATTCAGTGTCTGAATATAAACCAAATACGCCACAGTTATCTTGCAATGACTTCATTGCGATTGTCCTCACTATTTCTACCCAATATCCCCATGGTATCTCTGAAGCGACTTTACCCTGCCGTGCCCTTTCCGGCAGGCTGCAATACCCCTGGCAGCGGCAACAGCCGCAGCCGTAGTGGTGATATACGGTACTTTGAACTTGATTGCCGCCTTTCGGATGTAGGAATCGTCGTGCTTGCTCAGCTTGCCGCTGGGTGTGTTGATGATCAGTTGAATCTCATGGTTTTTTATCCCGTCAACAATATTTGGGCGTCCCTCATGCATCTTGCGGATCGGCTCTGATTGAATGCCGTGGTCTGTCAGAAACCTGTGAGTCCCTTCAGTCGCCTTGATATTAAATCCAAGACCGTCAAACTTAGTTGCGGCTTTCAGGGCGGCATGCTTTTCTTTTTCAGACACAGTGATAAGCACGGTCCCCTCGGAAGGAAGCCATTGTTGAGCCGCCTCCTGGGCCTTATAAAAGGCCAGGCCAAAAGAGTCCGCAAGCCCCAGGACCTCCCCTGTGGACCGCATCTCCGGGCCGAGGAGCGGGTCGACCTCCTGGAACATGTTAAAGGGGAAGACCGCCTCCTTGACGCCGAAGTGAGGTATCAATCCGGGTTTGATATCCAGGTCTGAGAGCTTTTTGCCCAGCATGAGCTGCGTGGCCATGCGGGCCATGGAGATGTTGCAGACCTTTGAAACTATAGGCACGGTCCTGGAGGCACGGGGATTTGCTTCAAGTATGTATACAACGTCATTGGCAACAGCGTACTGAATGTTCATCAGGCCGATGGCACCGAGTTCCACGGCGATCTTTTTTGTGTATTTGTAAATTGTATCAACGTGCTTGGCGGGAATACTGATCGGGGGTATCACACAGGCCGAATCGCCCGAATGGACCCCTGCAAGCTCGATATGTTCCATCACAGCCGGCACAAAGGCATCAGTGCCGTCGGAAATGGCATCTGCTTCGGCCTCAATAGCGTTTTCCAGGAACTTGTCGATCAAGATCGGCCGTTCCGGCGATACATCCACTGCCACTGCCATATAGTGCTTTAGCATCTCCTCGTCATGGACAACCTCCATGGCCCGCCCCCCAAGCACGTATGAGGGCCGGACCATAAGCGGATAACCGATCCTATCAGCCACTTTAAGGGCCTGTTCCAATGTGCCGGCCATGCCTGATTCAGGCTCAGGGATACCGAGCTTTTTCATTATCTTGCGGAAACGGTCACGGTCCTCAGCCAAGTCTATGGTCTCAGGAGAAGTGCCGATGATGTTGACACCGGCCTCGGCCAGTTCATTGGCAATATTCAATGGGGTCTGTCCGCCGAACTGGACAATAACGCCCTCAGGCTTTTCCTTTTCATAGATACTCAATACATCCTCGACCGTAAGCGGCTCGAAGTAGAGCTTATCTGAGGTGTCGTAATCAGTTGAGACGGTCTCCGGATTGCAGTTTACCATAATCGACTCAAACCCCGCGTCACGCAGTGCAAAAGCCGCGTGAACACAGCAGTAGTCAAACTCGATCCCCTGCCCGATACGGTTAGGTCCGCCGCCCAGGACCATTATCTTGCGCCTGTTGCTCGTTTCTACCTTGTCAGGGGCATTGTATGTGGAGAAATAATAGGCCGCATCCTCCACGCCGCTTACCGGCACAGGCTCCCACGCCTCTATCACGCCCAAGGATGTTCGCTGCTGCCGGATATCCTTTTCAGGGATTTCAAGGAGTTCAGACAAATACCGGTCTGAAAACCCGTCTTTCTTGGCCTGCTCCAGCAAATCATCAGGCACAATAGTCCCCTTGTATTTCAGGATCTTTTTCTCAAGCTCCACCAATTCCTTCATCTGTTCAATAAACCAGGGCTTAATATAGGTATTCTCAAAGAGCGTTTCCACGCCGGCTCCCTTTCGCAGGGCCTCGTACATGATAAACTGCCGTTCGCTCGACGGCTCGATCAGCAGTTCCATCAATTCATCCAACGATTTATCATTAAAGTCCTTGGCAAAGCCGAGCCCATAGCGGCCGTTTTCCAGGGAGCGAATCGACTTCTGGAAGGCCTCCTTATAATTCTTGCCAATGCTCATGACCTCGCCCACAGCGCGCATCTGTGTACCCAGCTTATCTTCAGAGCCCTCAAATTTTTCAAAGGCCCACCGGGCAAATTTCACTACTACATAGTCACCCCATGGCGTATATTTGTCCAGGGTCCCCTTTCGCCAGTAAGGAATTTCATCCAGCCTCAAGCCCCCTGCCAGCATTGCGGAGACAAGAGCAATGGGAAAACCCGTGGCCTTGGAAGCCAGGGCCGAAGAACGGGAGGTCCTGGGGTTGATTTCAATCACTACCACGCGGCCGGTCTTTGGATCATGGGCAAACTGGATGTTGGTGCCGCCTATGACCTTTATGGCCTCAACAATGTCGTACGACCATTTTTGAAGCTGTTTTTGCAGTTTTGGGTCGATAGTAAGCATGGGGGCCGTGCAATAGGAGTCGCCAGTGTGCACGCCCATGGCATCCACATTCTCGATAAAACAGACAGTGATCATCTGGTTCTTGGAATCGCGCACGACTTCCAGTTCCAATTCCTCCCATCCCAGGACCGACTCCTCCACCAGCACCTGGCCCACCAGGCTCGCCGAGATACCGCGGTTGGCAATGATTCGCAGTTCTTCCACATTATACACCAGGCCGCCGCCCATTCCTCCCATGGTATAGGCAGGCCGGATGACCACCGGGTAGTCGAGTTCAGCGGCGATTTTCTCAGCTTCCTCTACACTGAAGGCTGGTTTGCTTTTTGGCATCTCTATGCCGAGGCTGTCCATGGTCTCCTTAAATGCGATCCGGTCCTCGCCGCGCTTGATGGCATCGACCTCAATGCCGATTATCTTGACACCGTATTTATCCAGCACGCCCGTTCTGGCCAGTTCTGAGGAAAGGTTCAGGCCGGTCTGACCGCCAAGGTTGGGAAGAAGGGCATCCGGCCTTTCCTCTTCTATGATTTCCGCCATGGTCTGGATGTTCAAAGGCTCAATATAGGTCACGTCCGCCATGCCGGGGTCGGTCATGATGGTCGCAGGGTTGGAATTGACCAGCACTATCTCATAACCGAGTTTGCGAAGGGCCTTGCAGGCCTGGGTACCGGAATAATCAAACTCGCAAGCCTGGCCTATGACAATGGGCCCGGAGCTGATAATCATTATTTTCTTGATGTCATCACGTCTTGGCATTAAATTATCCTTTCAAAGGATCAGGTATTGTTTTATGAGATTTTCATTCTTAATTCTAACTCACCGGAGATGTGCTAAACTATTTTTTATCCTTATTGTCAAATCTTGTGCATGGTGAATCCAAATGATTTTCCTTTACGGATCCTAAGAATCAGTAAAAAAATTGATTGACTCAAGTAAGCTGACATGAAATGTATTAGACGATTGATCCGCTTCGGCATGTGGCCGGATTCTGTTGGAATAAGTGCTTACCTTTGCCTAGAGAGGGCAGGGCGGCACTGGAAACGGCGTGCTCAGCCATGACTACAGGTTTCAGTGGACGTATACAAACAAAAGGGATGAATTCGGATGCAGGAAATCGTTAAAGTTGATTGTCCCTTGATGTCTCCGGATTATGTCAACAGCCAAGAGTTCCGTATGAAAGCTGAGATATGAACATTGATGTCATTGTATTATCGATTGCCACACTGATCGGTCTCTACATGGCAGCCAATATCGGTGCCAATGACCTTGCCAACGCCATGGGAACCGCGGTCGGTTCCCGGGCGTTGACCCTGAAGCAAGCGGTAATAATATCGATTATTGCCAATGTGCTCGGGGCTTCACTTGCAGGCGGGTATGTAACCGGCACTATCAGTAAGGGAATTATCGACCCAAGTCTTCTGGCGAACGCGCCCGACAAATTGATGATTGGGATGTTTGCCGCACTCATTACAGCCGGTTTCTGTGTGCATCTGGCTACGTTCTTGGGTCTGCCTGTCTCCACCACCCATGCCATTGTAGGCGCTGTGCTTGGCTTTGGGATAATAAGTGTGGGCGCAGGCGCTATCAGCTGGGGCAAAATCACCAGTATTGCTGCCAGTTGGGTCATTTCGCCGGTTGCAGGGGCCATGTTTGCAGGAGGCATTTACTATTTTCTTGAAAAAAAGGTCATGGCTGCCAAGGACCCTTACGAAGCAGCGGTTCACTATGCGCCGGCCATGATCTTCTTAGTGGTGTTGGTGCTCATCCTTTCCTTTATATTTAAAGGCCTCAAGAACCTCCATCTGGAGTTCGGTTTTTTCTATACGGTGTTACTCACCATTCCTTGTGCGGCCCTGGTGGCACTGTTCGGCCGAAAGTGGATGCGTTGGCAGGTACATGCTAAATGTGAACTGGGACCCAATCTCCAGGGATTCTCTCCTGCCGAATGCCTCTTTGCTCAGCTTCAGATACTTACATCCTGTTACATCGCCTTTGCCCATGGAGCCAATGATGTGGCCAATGCAGTCGGCCCGCTTGCAGCCATCTTTTCCGTGGTCACAACAAAGTCCGTGGCCTTGCAGGTGGAAGTGCCGTTCTGGATGCTTTTTATAGGCGGCATTGCTGTGGGAGGGGGGCTTTTTATTTTTGGTACCCGTGTTCTTGAAACCATTGGGAAAAATATTACGGAGATTACGCCGATCAGGGGATTTTGTGCCCAATTCGGAGCAGCCACTACCATCCTGCTATGCTCCCGCCTTGGCCTGCCGGTTTCAACCACCCATGTGTTGGTAGGATCAGTGGTGGGCGTTGGGCTCATGCGGGGCATAGAGGCGCTCGATCTGCGTATTCTCAAAAATATCGGTTTTTCATGGATCGTGACTATACCCGTTACGATGGTCCTGTCCATGCTTATATATAAGGTGCTTACCCTCTTTTTATTATGAATTTATTATTGTAAAATAGATACCCTGAGGAGGAATATTTTATGCGCCTATTAATCAGCTCGATGTTTCACAAATCTCCTTTTGAAGATCTGCAAAAGCACGCCGACAAGATCAAAGAATGCGCTCAGCTTTTCAGGGAAGCTGCTGACTGCCACATGGGCCAGGAATGTAAACGCTTTGACCTCCTGACAGACCAGGTAGCCCGCTTAGAAAGTGAGGCCGATGATATCAAGCGCAATATTCGAAACCATCTGCCTAGGGGCATCCTCATGCCTGTCGATAAGTTCCAGTTCTTTCAATACCTCAGGGAGCAAGATAAAGTCATGGATGAAGTGGAGGAGGCCCTGTTCTGGTTATCCTTTCGGCCCGAGGGCATTCCGGCGGAGTTGGCTGCCGACATCCATCACCTGGTGGAAGCCGTAATTCCACCCATCGAAAAGCTGCCTGTCCTGGTATCCCTTGCCATAGAGTATTTCAAGAGCAGATCCACAGAGCAAAGGAACAAGATGAAAAGCCTTATACGGGATATCCGCCAACATGAAAGAGAGGCCGATCATCTGGAACGGGAACTGAAATTCAAGATTTTCACCACCATCAAAGATGCGCTGGTAGTATTTCATCTAGTCAGGCTGGTAGAGCATATAGGCGACATTGCCGATCACGCGCAGAATGCTTCGGACCGAATGCGGGCCATGATTGCCGAATAATATTGTTTGCTTCGCCTATATGATATTTTTTTTCGGCAAAGCTTCACATAGAAATCACGCACAAGGTTAGCAAAACTAAAAAAGAGTTACAGGCAAATGCCTGTAACTCTCTGATTTTACTGGTAGCGGGGACAGGATTTGAACCTGTGACCTTCGGGTTATGAGCCCGACGAGCTACCAGACTGCTCCACCCCGCATCCGAAGGACTCCTATCTCAAGAAGCCGAAAAGCGAGCTAATTCATAACCACTTGAATTTATTTTGTCAACACATTTGGCGCGATGTTGTGTTGAGCTATTGAGCTGTTGAGCCGGAAGGAACACTCCTGTCTACAAGATAAGCATTGCATCGCCGTAACTGAAAAATCTATATCCAGAGTTTATGGCCTGTTTGTAGGCAGAAAGAATCCTGTCCCTGTCTGCAAAGGCGGAAACTAATAGCAACAATGAAGACTTCGGCAGGTGGAAGTTGGTAATTAAGCAATCAACAACCTGGAAAGGACGACCAGGTAGAATATACAGGTCACATAATCCCTGAAAGGCATTTATCTCACCTGTACCATTTACTGTTGCCTCTAAGGCCCTGACTGTAGTTGTGCCTACCGCAATAACCCGGCCGCCTGTCTTGCGGGTGGAAATTATTTTTTCCACAGTACTCTCAGGTACTGAGATCCATTCATGGTGAATCTTGTGCTCACGTATGTCGGATGTCCTTACCGGAGCAAAGGTACCATAACCGACATGGAGTGTTATCCATGCGACATTAATATTCTTTTCCCCGACAAGAAGTAATTGTTCTTCTGTAAAATGGAATCCTGCCGTAGGGGCGGCTACGGAACCTATCTCTCTGGCATAAATTGTTTGATATTGTTCTACATCGGAAGGAACCGGAGAACGTCTAATATATGGTGGAAGGGGAATATCTCCACAGGATTTTAAGGCTGATAACAGTTCACCCCGGTACACAAGCTTTACATCAACCTGACCGGCAGAACTGACTTCCATGACCTCTATCTCCAATGACTCTTTACAACGGATTTTTTGCCCCGGCCTTACCGGTTTTGAGCTGCGACAAAGGGCCCTGGCAAAGGCCACGCCATTTCCGCTTTTTCTCGGAAAATGAAGTAGAAAAAACTCTACTTTTCCCCCTGTTGATTTTATGCAATTAAGTCGAGCTGGAAATACCTTGCTGTCATTGAGAACAAGACAGTCCCCCGGTTCCATGTAGTCCAATAGGTCGCGAAAAGTCCGATGGCTTACTTTGCCGGTGTTCCGGTCAAGTACCATCAAGCGGGAAGACGACCGATCATCCAAAGGATACTGGGCGATCAGGTGAGGAGGCAAATGATAATCATATTCAACCAGGCTGAAGTCTGCTATCATGAGAAAATATCGGTCCTTTGGGCAAGGTAGCATATTACTAGACCGACCAAGGTTAAAATAAGACCGACAAATCTCAAATGATCCGGATTCATTTTTTCAATTTGTCTCATAAGGGCCTGCATCTTTTCAGGAAAGGCAAAATAGGGGAGTCCTTCAACAACCATTAACAAACCTAACAAGGTCACAATAAGCTTCATAAGTATAGCAACTCCGACTTGACCTGGGTATTATGATAGGAAATCAAGATATGACCAGCAGAAAATGGTGGCGGTGCAGGGACTTGAACCCCGGACTCTGCGGATATGAGCCGCATGCTCTAACCTGCTGAGCTACACCGCCAAGTAGCGCGATACCTATTAACCATTTTGGAAAATGTGTCAAGGAGAAATTTATCCCCAAATGTTTGGCATCCTTCATTCACCAGTTTACACTTTTTCAAAAAAGTGTGTATTATCGAATCAAATTGAATGCCGATGTCGAAATCTGTAAGGAACGGGAGATAAATAAGTTGAACAAAAATTAATAGGATTTTTTGTTGTATTCGAGGCGCGAGGAGCGAGCATAACGGGTTATGTGATCGACGAGCAACGAAGAAGACGGCAAAAAAGACATTAATTTGTTCAAGTTATTTATTGTACGTTCCTAAACGCTTACAGTTCGGTGAGTTGCTTTAAAACGGGGGTTGTAATCCCGTGAACGCTTACAAATAATAAAATCAAGAGAGATAAAAACAGATGTCTACAAATACCCAAACGCCAATTGCTCCGGAGCATCAAGAAAAAAACATTTTAGAAGAAATCTTATCCGGTCTTCCGCCTCAAGTCAGGAATACATTACAGAAATTTCTGAGAGAAATATTAGCCGGAATAATAATAGTTGTTTTGGCTGTATCATTGTGGTTCGGCTACTCAGCTTACACAACCAGGCAAGAGAACCAGGCTGCTGCTGCTATGGGAACTGCGATACGGCAAGCGGATCCTGCAAAAATGATCTCTTCCCTGGAAAAAGTGGTTCATAATCATAACCACACAGTAGTCGGCAAGCACGCGCTGTTACTCCTTGGAGCTGTTCAAAGAGACTCCGGGCGGGTTGAAGCAGCAAAAAAAAGTTTTAACAAAGCTAAACAGGAGTTTTCTGAAGACAGTTTCCTGTATTATTCTACTCTTATGGGCCTTGGCTATTTGCAAGAAGAGGATGCAAATCTGGATGAAGCCCGGCAGGCATTCAAGTCTTCAAGTGAGACTCAACTGGGTTTTGAAGCCATTGCCGCACTTGATTTTGCAAGAGTGTCCTCTGCCTCGGGGTACAATAACGAGGCCATCGAGGCCTATAACAAGTATCTCTCCCTGAAGCCACAGTCAGCGCAGCTTGATTTTGTGCGCCATCAGGTAATGAAACTCTCTTCTGAGGACAAAAGGCCCGAGGAGGCCCTTGCCCTTGAAAAGAAAAATGAGGATTAAAATGCTCGCATGGTACTATGCCGAAACAGGCATGCCCCAGCCAAAGGCTGGGGCATGCGTTTTAAGGTGGGCTCAGTCTTGCTGCTCGGTTATAGTAATTTAACTACCACATAATTTGCCCGGATATAGTTTTTTGCGCCCCTGAAGGTCAGTGTAAGCTTACCATCTGTGACTTCGACAGTAACTGTTTCTTCAATCCAATGGCCCCTTGCGACCCTTGCGTTATTGAAGACTGTTTGTCCTTCTGCCTGCACATTTTGCCTGTAAATGCTTCTCCTGGCGTCACCTATACTGACTGTGACCTCGTAGGTGCCGTCAGGTACTGCCATTTCCCACTGTTGGTATAGATAGATATACATGACTGTATCATGCTGCTGGTCTGGAGACCTGTGACTATTCCTATCATAGGTGTGCAGCCTTCCTCTACCATTCCAACCATAACCTCTTTCTTCATCATAGCTATAGCCGCTATCCGGCAAAAATCCTTCTGGGACCTCAGCGTTTGAAGGCTGGAAATTAATGGCAACCTCGGGTATTTCTTCAATAACCATTATTTCTAATGCAGTCGTACCTACAGCCTCGTTGGAATCTGTGACAGTGAGCTGAACAGTGTAAATACCAGGCTGTACATAAGTATGGCTAGGACAAATCTCATCAGAAGACTCACCATCGCCAAAGGTCCAGTTATAGGAAATTATATTTCCATCCGGGTCATAGGAATCAGATGCATCAAGGTTAACTAACAGAGGAACTTGTCCCACAACAACATCAGTCGATACCAATGCAACCGGAGGTTGATTTTCAAACAGGTCTGGAATTGTGTGAGATATCTCGTCAGAGAAATCGCTCTCCTGCCCGGCAAGATCCATCGATGTTACTGTAAAGTAATATGTTTGCCCTGGCTCCAACCCGGCAATCTCAAAAGAGGTAATGTCTCCCACGGCCTGACACTCCTCATAACCGGTGAAGTTTGCCGAATTAATGGAAGCAGTACTCCAGTATATTACATATCCTTCGAGATCCGGCGCATTGACCGCATCCCAGGACAGTGTCGCGCTTTCTGCATAAGCGGTTGCAGCATTTTGCGGGGACAATAGAATAATCCATGAAAAAAATGCGCAAATAAACAAATAATTTTTCGGGGAAATTAAGTTTGGTATACTTCTTATTGCGGTCATTACAGGACCTCCATATCTGGTTAAATTTGTTGTAGATCAAGTTTAACCAGGCTAGATCGCAAGAAATACACCACGACTTTACAGATATAACTTATTGAAATTTAAGGAAATAAATTAAGACTTTGGTTGTTGTAAAAAAAGTTACTCTTAAAAAATTAAGAGACATGCAAAACAGTTAATTTGTAAATTTATGTGTACTAATTACAGTCTTAGGTAGAGCAAGGAAGATCGTTTTCAAAACAGTGGCCCACTTATTACTTTTCTATTAGGATGACTTTGAAGCCGATTGCAGTAGTGAAGAAAAGGATACGTGGCTATTTTCAGTATTAGCTTATGTCTTCAAATCAAGAACTGACCCTTCGTGGCCGCATTGAGCGGGTTACATTCGCATCGCCTGATACAGGCTTTGCTGTCCTCAGGATACATCCTGCCAAAGGAGCAAGGTTTACAGCCATAGGCCATGTGCCTGAGCTTTTGAATCAGGCCGGACTGGAAGGCACGGAGTTTCAGTTTTCCGGGGCCTGGACCGTCACCAGGTATGGCAGGCAGTTTGCCTTTTCAAGCTGTAATCTCATGGGAAGCGAACTGCTTTTCTTTTTGTCAAAGGTAGTGAAGGGGCTGGGGGAGAAGCTCGCGCTACAACTCTTGGAGCGTTATGGCGAAAAGGAGTTGTTGCATATCCTGGAATATCAGCCGGAGGAACTTCTCAAGGTCAAGGGGATAAAGCAAAAGCGTCTCGCCCTTATAAAACACTCCTGGCACAAACACAGGAATCTAAGGGCACTTTCAGAGTATCTGACAGGACACGGCGGAAAGATAACACCCAATCTCTTAATAAGGATATACAATCACTTTGGCGATCATGCGCTTGAGACTGTAAAAAGGGACCCTTACAGCTTAACTGAAGTCCGTGGCATAGGTTTTAAGACAGCGGACAGGATAGCCCTTGGACTCGGGATCAAACCCGAGTCGCCTGAAAGGATACGGGCCGCTGTCAGTCACGTACTTGTCGAGACCGCAGAGACAGAAGGCCATTCTTATCTTCCTGATGAGATCTTTATCCAGGCAGTAACAGAGGTGCTTTCAACAGATGAAAAGGTCCCTGGTGAATCCCTGATAAGGGGGGTGCTGAAACCCATGATCCTTGACGGTACCTTGGTACGGGATGACAAGGGGAAAATAGGTCTTGCCGCCTATCGCTATATGGAGGACTGGCTAAGGGATTTTTCTGTTGCGAGATCAAAAGCGTGTAAAAGGCCGGTTGTCCCTATTGATGTGGTGAAGGAATTCCTTGATCATTATGAGGGTACTGTCGGTATTGAATTTGCCCCTGAACAGCGGGAGATAGTACTACGGGTCGCCACTGAGCCCAGGATGGTCTTTGGACTTGCCGGTTATGCCGGAACTGGAAAGACCACTGTCTGCCGGGTCGTGCTGGATCTTCTCTCAAGGCACTATGCCGACCCGGATCATATAGTCTGCTGCGCCTTTACCGGCATGGCCTCAGCAAGACTCAGAAAGGCAACCGGGTACAATGCCCTGACGATTCATAGCCTCCTCAAGTACAAAGGCGAAGGGAGATTCGAGCACGGTCCGGAAAATCCATTACCCCACAGGGTGGTTGTTCTGGATGAGGCATCCATGGTGAGCCTGCCCCTTTTCTATCGCCTTGCCAAAGCCCTGAAGCCCGGCACCCTTTTGTTGATTGTGGGAGACCCTGCACAACTCCCACCGATAGGAGCAGGGAACGTTTTTGGAGACATGCTGGCCGCAGGGCTGATATCTGCAGTACACCTTACCCGGATCTACCGCCAGAGTGAAGGGAGCGTGCTTACCCTTTTTGCCAACGAAATCCGCCAAGGGAAGGTCCCCAGAAAAGTTGAGGCGCTGGGGTGGCGAGATTTTGCCTTTGAGAAAATAGAACGTCATAATATCTACGTACTGAAGAAAAACCGGACAGAAAAAGAACTAAAACTCCTGAGAGAAGAAAATAATCAGGCCATCCTTGATCGTGTCCTTGAACTTGCCAGGGAATATAAGGGACGCCTCAACCACCCTGTATGGGACTTTCAGGTGCTCACCCCGATGAGAATAGGTCAATTGGGTACGGAGATATTAAATACAAACATCCAGGACATCCTTAATCATGGAAGCGGCGGCGTGACAAGGGCGGGCATAACAATAAGGGAAGGTGACAAGGTAGTCCATCTCCAGAACAGGGACATGCAGGTAATGACCTGGGCCAAGTTCATAAAACAGGGGAAAAAGTTCGAGTCGGAAGAATTCAGGAGGGTCTTTAATGGGCACGTTGGCCTTATCTCAAAGATTGATCCTGAGACTGAGCAGTTTTATGTTGTCTATCCGGAAAGGATAGTTGTTGCATATTATTTTGACCATCTCGGGGATATAATCGAGCTGGCCTATGCCCTCACAGTCCACAAGGCCCAGGGAAGCCAGTATCGTATTGTTGTCATTCCCCTTACTAATTCACACTTTATAATGCTCAACAACAAATGGTTCTATACGGCAATAACCAGGGCTGAAGAAAAAGTGTACCTGATCGGCCAGAGGTATGCCTTGAGACGGGCCTGCACCAACGTGGAGGGAGTTAAACGCCAGACATGGCTTGGGCTGCATCAGATGCAAACAAATTCTCTCTCCATCAATTCCTCTCTCACCGCTCCTACAAGGTAAAGCGAGCCTGCCACGCAGAGCAGGTCCTCCTTGTTGCAGTTTAAAAGGGCTTTATTCAGGGCCTTTTGCCAGTTTTGTTCCAGAGTCACATCTTTCGGGATGTCACTCCCTATCCACCTTTCTAGCGTAACCGGCGCCCTTGGGCCAGGGGGTTCTGTGATGATGATTTGCCCGAACAGAGACGATATCTGCCTGAGCATGGCTACAAAGTCCTTGTCTCCGCCCTCATCAGAACAGGCCCACAAGAGAGTATGAAAATTCCTGTCCTTGTCTCCCTGGGTCGTGTTTAACCGGCCAAGAAGGCCTTTGAGTGACCGTAAACCACCTAAGTTATGTGCCCCATCAAGCAGTACCCTGCAGCTCCCCTTCAGCAGCTCCCCGCGACCCGGCCAATATACGTCTCTGCATCCATTTCTGACTGCGGTATCAGTGACCCTGAATCCTTGCTTTATCAACCTCTCACAGGCCGCTATTGCAAGACCGGCGTTTACGGCCTGATGCCTGCCCTTTAGGGCCGGACACAATCCGTTGATTTTAAGAAATTCCCCTTTATAATCGATTCCCGAATTCCCATGCTCTTCTATATCAAAGTCACGGCCAAGCTCCCAAACAGGGGCTTTCATCTCAAGACATCTGTTCAATATCATAGAGAGGGCAGGCTGTTCTCCAACCCCTGTGATCACCGGCACACCTTTCTTGATGATGCCCGCTTTTTCCCTAGCTATTTCAGAAATACTGCTACCCAGAAAGGCCTGGTGCTCCAGGGAGACATTTGTAATAACAGAGACCATTGGAGTGACTATGTTAGTGGCATCCAACCTGCCTCCGAGACCGGTTTCAAAAATTACCAGGTCAACTCCCTGCTCTGCAAACCAGACCATTGCTATTGCAGTAGTAAACTCGAAATAGCTGAGTTCATAGCCCCTTTCCAGGAAATCTTTGATCCTCCAGATTTGCTCTTTCAACTCCTCCTCGGAAATCATGGTATCCCCTATCCTGAATCTCTCTCTGAGGGATGATAGGTGGGGTGAGGTGTAGAGACCTGTCCTGTATCCGGCCGCATGTAAAATACTTGCAATAATAGCGCTTACAGAACCTTTGCCGTTCGTCCCTGCCACATGGAGACACGGATAACTCTTTTCCGGACTGCCAAGCGCATTCAATATGCTGGTCATTCGCTCAAGGCCCAGACGAAAACCATGGAACTGGAACTTATCCAGATAGGCTAGAGCAGCTTTGAAATTATGCTTGTGTAAAGGCATGGCTTTTCCTTTTCCGTTCAGGCACTATTTAATATGTATTTATCGCAAAAAAAGTGTAACATCAGACACGATCAACACATTAACTTAGGCACTTATAATGATTCGTCTATATATTAACATACTTGTAATATGTCTGCTCTCCGCATGCCAGCCTCCCTTTATGGACTCATCTCTTGGTAAATCAGGCTGCAGACGATGTCACAGCGTGGAGTTGGACCCTGCCCATGATATTGGCTGCAATGCCTGTCATCACGGGACGCCTGAAGGTTATACCCGCGTTCAGGCCCATAATGGCTTGATTCCCATGCCGTCCCACCCATCCCGAATGGCCGGCGCTTGTGGAAGATGTCACGCCCGGGAGGTGACTGCAGCCGGCTCCTCCGGTCATTTTACCATGTCAGGTGTGATAAGGGCGGTTTGGTCTGGTTTTTTCCCTGGTGAGCAGGTGCCGACCCTGCTGGAATTGCCCATAGAAGAGCCTCCTTGTACAGAAAAGGGACTTGTTTCGGATATGCTCAGGAGGAGGTGCTTTCGCTGCCATGTTTATTACCAAGGCGACGATTACATAGGCACTACTCGCGGGACCGGCTGTGCCGCATGTCATCTGAGCATCAAGGCCAAAGGGCCTTGGGACCACAAATTCCGTGGGAAAGTCCCGGATATTCGGTGCCTTTCCTGCCACTATGGGAATTTCGTTGGTTGGGACTACTACGGACGATTCGAGATGGACTTTGAAGATGATTTTCGTGTACCCCTGGTTGAGGGTGAGCACATTCAAAGGCCCTATGGCATGGAGTGGCATGATATGACCCCTGATGTACACAGGACCGCAGGCATGGGATGTACAGACTGCCATCATTCAGGGCCGTGCGGGGGCAAGGAACGGAATGTAACATGTACGGACTGCCATCTGGAAGATAAAACAGGACCTCATTCAGGACCGCCCATGGACCGGAAACGTATTGGTCACAGGCCGGAAGACGCGGGCCTTGTTGCCTGTGCTGTTTGCCACGCGGTATGGGCTGTCCAGGACCGGGGAAGGTCTCTGATCAGAGAAGATTTTCCGGATTATGATGACTGGAGTTACCTGGCGATCCAGGGCAGCAGTGAGGTTGAAACCACTGTGAAGACCTGTGTTAATTTGCCATATGAAGACTGGACTATTCCCCGGATGCTTGACAAGATAACCGGCGCGTATCGGCAGGGTCTATGGTTTGAAAGTTTCACTGAGAGACGTTGGGGCCTTGTAGAATTGGGGGAGGATGCCTACGGGCGTCTTACTGTTATTCGTCCTATCCTGGACCTCTCTCTGACTTATGTTGATTTTAGCGGCGTGGTCCGTTTTGATAATCTGCAGCCAAAAATTATTAATGACGATTTGGGTTCCGGGAATGCCACCCGCACCGGCATCTCGCCTCTATGGCTTCCTTACTCCCCACATACCATAGGTCCGGCTGATGCCTTCAGGACCATTTATGTGCGCTCCTGGTTAAATAAACGGATTGGGTTTTTCAGCGGAATCAAACTATTGAACTAGGAGCAGACCATGGCTAAAGTGCATCACTCACTTCTCTGAAAAGGATGAATCTCATCATGGATATTGAAATAGAGCTTTTGCCCGAATCAGAACGAAAAGATCTCCCCTCTTCTTCTAGCCTTAGTTTTGGCAAACACCTTTCAGACCATATGTTTTTAATGGATTATAAGGTAGACACCGGCTGGCATAACGCGAGGATAGTGCCCTATGATAATTTTTCTCTTGATCCGGCCTCAGCGTGTCTGCATTATGGCCAGGCCATATTTGAAGGACTCAAGGCTTACAGTGGAAAGGATGACAAAATCAGGCTATTCAGGGCAGGAAAAAATATGGACCGGCTGAATCATTCAGCCTGGCGTATGTGTATGCCTCAAGTGGATAAGGATGATCTCCTTCAAGCCATAAAGACCCTTATTCAGATCGAGAAACGCTGGGTGCCCGAGGCCAATGGCACATCTCTTTACGTGCGTCCGTTCATGATCGCTACCGAGGCCTTTTTGGGGGTGCGTCCTGCCAAGGAATATTTACTATCAGTAATATTGAGCCCGGTGGGGGCGTACTATGCCGAGGGTTTCAGTCCTGTAAAAATCTTTGTGACAGACAAGTACGTAAGGGCGGTATCAGGGGGCGTGGGAGAGGCCAAGACTGCCGGAAACTATGCTGCAAGCCTCATGGTCTCTGAGAAGGCGAAAGAACTTGGTTTTACCCAGGTACTGTGGCTTGATGCGGCAGAGCGACGTTATATAGAAGAAGTCGGGACGATGAACATATTCTTTCTTCTGGAAGACGCCTTGGTTACACCTGAGTTGAGCGGGAGCATATTACCCGGTATTACCAGGGATTCAGTATTGCGTCTTGCCAGGGGCTGGGGGCTCAGAGTCGAAGAGCGGCCGATTACGATTAACGAGGTCCTTGAGAAGGTAAAAAACAAGGCCCTGAAGGAATGCTTTGGAACCGGCACAGCCGCAGTCATTTCGCCTGTAGGTGCCCTATATTATAAAGGTGAAAATTACCCCATTAACAGTGGCAAGACCGGAGATTTGGCCCAGAGACTCTTTGATGAGATTATGGGTTTGCAGTATGGGGAGAGAGAGGATGCTTATGGCTGGATGGATATAATATAGGCCCGGCGGCCTTCATGGCTGTCTCTGTGTAGCCCTGCACCAGCTCATCCATGAGTTCCCGGACCGAGACTATCTTGTTTACCCGCCACACGTTTGAGCCGCAAAACACAAAGCCCGATTTAATATTCCCTCTCTGTGCGTTTATAAGGGCCATACCAATGCAATAGGGGGTGTCCGGGTAATTACAGGTTTTGATACATTTGCATACGCATCGATGAGGTCTTTTTTCTCCTGCCCTGGCCTTCTCAATAAATTTACCCTTAAGGGCCCTTCCCGGCATACCAACCGGGCTGTTGATTATGGTGACATCTTCCTTTTTCGCGTTGATATAGGCCTGCTTAAACTTATCTGAGGCATCACATTCATGGGTGGCGACAAAACGCGTTCCCATCTGTACACCGGCCGCTCCCATCTGGATAAATTTGTAGATGTCTTCGCCGGTATAGATTCCTCCGGCCGCAATTACGGGTATAGCCCGCCCTTCCTTCTGTTCAAAGGGTTTTACCGCCTTAATGACTTGGGATGTGAGGTTTTCAATATATTTTTCAGGGGAATCGATATCTTTTGCTCTAAATCCGAGGTGTCCCCCTGCCTTGGGTCCTTCAACAACAATGGCATCAGGGAGACGGGAAAAATGCAAATCCCATCTGCGGCAGATGATCCCGGCCGCCCGCCCTGAAGAAACAATCGGGACAAGCTTTGTGTTACAGCCTTCAGGTAAAAACCCAGGGAGCCTGAGGGGGAGCCCTGCTCCGCTGATGATGAGGTCCGCCCCTGCCTTTGCCGCAATGCGGACAGTCTCTTCATAGTCACTAAGGGCAACCATGATGTTGACACCAATTATGCCATTGGGAGCCGCTTTCTTGGCTAAGCGGATTTGTTTTTCCAGGGCTCGGTAAGTGGCACCTTGGGGGTCTTTGTGAAAGCCCGTTTCGTTCATACCAATAAGGACCGATGCTATAACGCCTATACCTCCGGCCCTTGCTACAGCAGAGGCAAGCCCCGCCATAGACACACCAACACCCATACCTCCCTGAATGATGGGAACAGGTGCGGTCACATCGCCTATAGTCAGTGGAGGGGGAGCATAAGTGATTTTTTCAGTCATAATCGGCATTTTTAGTCCCCTTGACAAAGGGCGTCAAGTGAAGGAGAGTTTATTTATCAATTTATGTTTTCTTGACAACGCATAATACGCATGATATCGATATCTCTCGCCTGATTTGATTGGTCAGTTTTTAAAAAGGGCCGTTAACTCAGTTGGCAGAGTATCTGCCTTTTAAGCAGAGAGTCGCTGGTTCGAATCCAGCACGGCCTACCATAGTCCCCGTCGTCTAGCCAGGTCAAGGACACCGGCCTTTCACGCCGGCAGCACCGGTTCAAATCCGGTCGGGGACGCCATGAATAAGAACAGGGACTTAGACTAAAATCTGGGTCCCTTTTTTTTACATAAAAATAATTTTCCAACCGTGTTTCCAACCTTCAATACCAATTTGAGGGTGAAAACGCCTTTTGTCCTCTTGGATCTCTTTTGCTCAAACGCTCAAAAAATCCTTGGAAAATCGTAAGGCTGTATGCTGGGCAGAGTGCAAACCCGGATGGCCACTTCAAAATACCCCACCTCCTATAGGTAGTCATTGGAAAATTCCACCAGTGGTTAGGGGAAAACAGCACGCGTCGCATTTTTTTAAAGATACTTTTGAGCTGTGCGGTTGATAAGTAGTGCCTGAACGAAAAGGAGTAAAGCCTTATTTTACAGGCAGTTAGTAGCAAAAACCGTAACTTCTCAATAAGTCCGGGCAGTCAATGATTTCAATAGGTTATGTACAGAAAATTGGGCCCCAAATGTTACTCTGTAAAAATAGTGAATATGAGTAACTTATTGATATCACAGGATATCGTTATTTGACAGCATAGTGCAAAGTGATTTGCAAAGAAAAAAACTTCATTTTTACGTCCTGCAACTTGTTGATTTCATAGTATTTTTTAAATTGCCCGGACTTATTGAGAAGTTACCAAAAACCAAGCCGAAGATCGTCGATTAATTGCGTTTTAATAGCCATTATTGCTTTACTTTGATTCTTAAATATGTTATATATATTGTTGTATTTGGTAGTATATCAATATATTAACAAAATCATAGCTTCAACATAAAATGACTATAATCGAAAATCTTCGGGGAGAAACGGTATGAGAAAAGTCATAGATTTGCAAATGAAATTTGGACAAGTTTCTATCGCTAATATTGAATTTGATCTACGTTCACGTGATGAAATCCCCAAGCTGCTTCAAGGGCTGCAGCAGATTCATTGTAATCCTGAGATCCGAGAACAAGTCTTTAAGATTTTAGAAGGAATCATTCCAGAGGACACAGACTCTGATAATGGAAGACCTGGGATGGATCTGTGGAAAATATTGGTATTGGGCACCCTGCGATTATGTTGCAACTGGGATTATGACAAGCTTATGGAAATTGCAAATAATCATAGGATATTGCGTCAAATGCTAGGGCACGGAATCATGGATCAGGATTACAATTATGCACTTCAGACTTTAAAAGACAACGTGTCATTGTTTACTCCGGAAGTGCTTGATAAAATCAATCAAGTTGTAGTAAAATATGGCCACAAGCTTGTTGGGAAGAAGGATGGGGAAGATTTGAAAGGAAGTTGTGATTCGTTTGTAGTAGAGACCGATGTTCATCATCCGACAGATATCAATTTGCTTCTTGATGCGATTCGTAAAGCAATCATTTTGATTATGCGTTTGTGTGGTCAATTGAATATTGGCGGGTGGCGCCAGGGGCTGAACAATCTTCGTAAGATTAAGCGATATTTCCGGAAGGCCCAGCAAATGAAAAGATCTACATCAAAAAATCAAGAAAAAAAAGCTAAAAGAGAACAGCTTATTATTAAAGCACATATAGCCTATATTGAGTTGGTTCAATCATTTCTTGATAAGATCAAAGAAAGTATTGCTGCGATACA
>PQXE01000048.1:11860-22745 GCA_003194495.1 Deltaproteobacteria bacterium | reverse complement strand
CATTCTTTACGGAACGTCTCATGAAACAACGTCGAGCAAGTACCACAACGATTGCAAGCTATCGTGATGCGTTTTGTCTCCTTTTCAGATTTGTTGAGCAACGTTTGAATAAACCTCCTTCCAGCATCACCATGGAAGACATGGAGGCTCCCCTGATCGGCTCCTTCCTTGGCTGGCTGGAAACGGAACGTGGCAACTCCATACGGTCAAGAAATGCGAGACTCGCAGCCATTCACTCTTTCTTCAAATATGCTGCATGGCGCGATCCAGGCCACAGTGCATTGATTCAACGGGTATTGGCGATCCCCGGCAAACGCTCCGACCGCAGTCTGGTGGAATACCTAACCCGGGAAGAGGTGGATGCGCTCTTAGTCGCACCCGATGAATCCACATGGGCAGGCCGCCGAGATAAGACACTATTGCTCGTTGCGGTACAGACAGGTTTGCGTGTCTCCGAGCTCGTTGGCCTCAACAACGAAGACGTCATCCTTGGCAATGGTGCCCATGTGCGATGCAAGGGCAAGGGCCGAAAAGAGCGCTGTACCCCCCTCAGAAAAGAAGTGGCAAAAGCCCTGACGTCATGGTTGTATGAACACTCAAATCAGCCTGGAGATCCGCTCTTTCCGAACGCGAGAGGAACCAGATTGACCCGCGACGGTGTAAGGTATATTCTGCGCAAACATGTAAAAACTGCTCAGAAGAAGGCTCCTTCTTTAAGTAAAAAAACGCGTCACACCACACGTACTTCGTCACACCACAGCCATGGACCTGCTTCAACATGGCGTCGATCGAACTGTTATTGCTTTGTGGCTTGGCCATGAAACCATGGAGACAGTTCAACTTTACATTCATGCCAATCTTCAAATGAAGGAGCAGGCGCTTGCTAAAACGACTCCTTTGACCGTATCTCCCGGCCGCTACCGCCCAAATGACGAACTCCTCGAATTTCTCAAAAGCCTGTAGCTGCACGAACGTCTTCTCCGGTCGGTTCCGACATCAGGAATTATGTCGAGTAGAAAAAGACAATTCCCTGGCCGTCAGTACATGCCACTTGCTTACAATTTCACTACTCGACATAATTCTGAACTCTGCATAATGGCGCTTATGCGGAGCTCCGCATAAGCGCCACAGCTATGCAACGCATTTGCTGGAGGCGGGGGTTGATCTTGTTGAATTGCAACAAATCCTGGGCCATGCCAGTGTGCTGACAACATCGAGATACACGCATCTGACCTCCAGAACCAAAAACAATGCCTGTCAGGCCATCAACAAACTGATAAACGGCTTTGACATAAAATGGGGAGGGGTAAAATGATCCTGCTCTCCTCGATTATCAACGAATTTGCAGACCGGTTTCTTGCCCGATACAAAAACACCATCCTGCCCGGGTATGTAAAAGCCATGCAAGCCATGGCACAGTGCAGGAAGGAGCATGGCCCCCACATGCTGGCCCAATGCACCAATCATAACTGCGGCAAACAAACATATATTCCACATTCATGCGGCCACAGGATCTGTCCCCACTGCCAGAACCATGAAAGCCAGCAATGGATCGAAAATCAGTTAAACAAGCTTCTTCCAGCCAGATACTATCTGATCACCTTTACCCTCCCCAGACAGCTTCGGGATCTTGCCTGGAAAAACCAGAAAAAAATCTATTCCTTGATGTTTGCCTGTGTTCAGGATGTCCTGAAGACATTCACCGGCAACGACAAAAAACTCAGGGGAACAGCGGGATTTACTGCAATACTCCATACCCATTCAAGAGCGCTTGATTATCATCCGCACATGCATGTTGTCATGCCTGGAGCAAGCATCAATACAAAAACCGGATTGTGGCGGGTTAAATCTTCCAGCTATCTCTTCAATCACGAGGCCCTGGCAACAGTCTTCAGGGCAAAGCTCCTGGAAGCAATCGTTGCCGATAATCTACATGTGCCCAAAGACTGCCCGAAGCAGTGGGTTGTTGACTGCAAAGACGTCTGCAAGGGCGACAAGGCATTAATATATCTTGGCAGGTATCTCTACAGGGGCGTCATCCGGGAAAAGGATATCCTGAAATGCGAAAACGGCATGGTCACTTTCAGATATCTCCATTCCAAAACCAGACAGTATCAAACCAGAAGGGTCACCGGCGAATATTTTCTCTACCTGCTGATGCTCCATGTTCTGCCAAAAGGATTTCGCAGAACCAGGTGCTACGGGTTTCTCCATCCATGCAGTAAAAAACTCATCATGTTTCTGCAGACAATTCTGCGTGTTAACCCCTTCAGGATGTTTAAAAAAATGAAAGAACGGGCAAAAATCGTCTGTCCCGCATGCGGCGCGACAATGAAAATCATCCTGACCATGATACCGAAACCACCGGGCAGACAGGCTGCCTGTTTCATATAATCAGGGAAGGAGGAATCGTTATGTAACCTTGAATCGACATTGCCGGTTTATCAAGAAATCCGGTTCAGCCGGCAATGGATATCTGCGCGCGAAAAACCGCATATTCGGCTTCTGAAAGCCTGTTTTATCAGGAAAGTCCATCTCAAAGATCGTTTTTTCAGAAGCGGATTCAGAAGCAGGAAATCCTCTACGTCCCACCTGCCTGATCCAGGCAAATCCTCAAAAAGCTATTTTCTATATAATAGACCGGGCTTGTCCAACAAACGGTTCAGATTGTGGTTCGCTACGCTCTCACAATCTAACCTTATTCGTTATGCATCAAATTATTATAGCCTTAGTCTACTTAGGGCCTTTTTGATTCAGGCTTGTTTTCACCATACATTTACCCTGCCAGCAGACAGGTGTATTGACCAAATCTTCGTTTTTAACTGAATGAAATGAACCATCATCACAACGTTCGCAATATTCCTTCATTTTAGTCTTCATCGCCTCAGATAATCTGCTGGGAAAGGGTACTCCGTATTCTTATGAATCCAGCCACTGAATCCTAAGTTATCCAGCCACCCATTTTGTTCCAACGGCATCGGAGATTTATAATTTCCTTAGTGGCCGGATTGAGTCAAGTTTTTTTGTCTTTTTCTTCTTGATTCCCCCTTTAGTTCCAATCGATAAGCATTGTGTACTACCCTGTCCATTATGGCATCTGCCAGAGTAGGATCTTCAAACCTCGAGTGCCATTCAGAGACAGGTAGCTGGGTGGCAAAGATCGTGGACCCTCTTTTGTATCTGTCGTCTATAATTTCCAGCATATCCCTGGTCTGTATGAGAGAAAGTCCGTCCAGAAGCCAATCATCAAGAATCAGCAGCCTGGTTTTGGAAAGTCTATTCAAGAGCTTTTCATAGGACCCGTCAGCACGAGAAGCGCTTACGTCTCTCAGGAGTTTTGACATCTGAAAAAAGAGAACCGTAAAACCATTTTTGCAGGCTGCATTTCCCAGAGAGCAGGCAATATATGTCTTCCCTGTACCTGTTGCTCCGATAACGATTGTGTTAAGGTGATTCTTAATCCATTCGCTTTGGCTGAGATAGAGGACCTGACCTCTATCAAGACCTCTTTCTGGTGAAAGATCCAGGTCCTCCATCAAGGCCTTTTCTCTGAATTTTGCCTTTTTAATGTGGCTCTTAAGCCTTCTCTCCTTTCTTTGAGCCCATTCTGTGTCAACGAGCATTCCAAGCCTTTCCTCAAAGGATAGCTTTTTGTATTCCGGGTTCTCAGATTGTTCCTGAAGACCGGAAAGTAAACCGTAAAAACGCATGTCTCTGAGTTTGTCTGTCAGTGGTTGTAATAACATAAATCCTCCTTTTAGTGATAGTATTGTGCCCCTCGCACATGTTTATGAACTGATGTTGGACGATGGTTGATTTCATCCTGTTCTCTTTTGTCCATTTTATTTTTCAGGATGTTATGGATTTGTCTGTAAGAGTAGAGATTAAAACGGATGGCGGTGCTGCATGCTGCCTCAAGCCTTTCCGGACTGTATTTGTCGGCAAGCTTCAAGACCCCTATGCAGGTCTTGTAGGCCTGTTCAGGATGACGCTTTGAGCTCAAGAGCACCTGGATTGCTTGGCAGGTGTGAGAACCGATTTTCCCGGCCCATCTTATAAACCGGTCCGGGGACCACTTCTCCATTCGCCTTCTGTGATTTGAGGGCATGTGAGAAGGTTTGGTGCTGTACTTGCCTGGCCTGTCATCCCTCATATGTGAAGCCACCCTCTCACCTTTGTAAAAAACCTCTACTGTGTCAGCCGTAGCCCTGATCTCAGTTGATTTCCCGATAAGGGTATAGGGAACACTGTAATAGTGCTTGTTGAAGGTCACGTGATAATTGATGTTCACCGTGGCGCTTTTTCTTTCCGCGTATTCATAAGGCCGGTTAGGCAAAGGTCTAAGAGCAGGTCTGTCAACAGATTCAAAGAGTTCTCTTCTGCTTTTTTTAAGATGCTCCATGACCCTGTTATTGACTTCTTCCAAGAGCGGCTCCATGGCCTCATTGATCTCATCTATGCTGAAGAAGGTCCTCTTTCTGAGTGGAGCAAGAACCCAGCGCTCAATCACCTGGACAGCTGTCTCAACCTTGGCTTTGTCTCTAGGAGCGCGTACCCTGGCCGGTATTATTGCAAAACCATAATGAAGGGATAGATCATCATAGGTGGGATTGATATCAGGCTCATAGTAACATGGAGATGTCACCCCGGACTTGAGATTGTCGGGAACAACTATTTCAGGGATACCCCCAAAATACTCAAAACTATTTACCCCTACAACGACAATTCGCTCAGCGCGACCATCTCTTCGACCTTCCTTTTTCGATGCGACTGATAGGCAAGGTGATTCCTGTACTGAATCCATCGCACCAATTCCAGGGCTTTATCCACATCGAAAGTCCTCAAGGGCAGAACCACCTCCAAGAGAATCCTAAGCTGCGAGAGCGTAATGGCAGGTGCTTTTTTTCCCCAATCTTATTTTCAGGTGCCAGAGAAAAAAATGGGCCAGCATGCAGGTCAACATGTGGTGATTCCATCCTGTAAACTTTCTCACCTCGTACTGATCCATCCCCAGTTCGGTCTTGGTCTCTTCGAAGCATTGCTCTATGGCCCATCTGATACCGCTAAGCCAAACAAAGGTCTTTAGCCGCGTGCTTCGGGGGGCATTGCTTATGTAAAAGCTGTAGATAGGGTTTCTTCCGACTGTACGCTTCATGATAAGCCAAACTGTTTTCCATGGCAGCCCGTCCTTTGAAAGAATGACCTCCCTTTTGCTGAACTCATACTCTATGGGCCCCTTGGTTCCCTCGGACACCTTGCGCCTGTACCAGAAAAAATCGTTCAGGTTGCGAGCTATCTTCGAAACGGAAAGCGACTTCTTCTCGGTGCCTTCGAGAACCTCCTTTGATCGCAGCTCGCCCTTGTATTTGTACTGCCTAATCCTTGTGATAGGCCTTTTCAGCCAACATCTTGTGCCCAAGGGTATGGACACGAAGTAGGTCTTGTCGATACACTTTTCCACCGCCTCAATAAAGTCGGGGCTGTTTCCGTAAATGCTGTCGGCCAAGACATACCTAAATGGGAGATCCTCACTCCCTTGAAGTCTTTCAAACATCTCTACCGCAAGCTGCGGCTTTGTCTTAAACTCAAGATCCTCTGGGACCCTGCATTTCTTCCTTCTTACCTCGTATTCGTCAGTGAACCATTTCTCGGGCATGAACAGGCGCTTGTCCAAAAAAGCATAGCCATGCCGAGAGGCATAGGCCGCAAAAACCCCTACCTGACAGTTCTCCACCTTGCCCAAGCTTCCACAGTACTGCTTCGCTACACCGACCGAATCCAGCCCTTTTTTTTGGAATCCAGCCTCATCGAATATCACTACCCCCTGGGGATCCCTCAAATCCTCGCCTACAAGGCCATGGTATCTGCCGATCATTTTGTCTTCGTCCCAAACAGTATCACTAACGGCCCGCTGCATGGACCGCACTGTACCATTCTCCACAGAAAGGGCTATGGGTTCGATAGATTTCCTCTCCAACTCACTGAACTGGCCAACCATGTATCGAAAGAAGTTCTCTTTAGTCTCTTTGCGCAGGAAACAATCCCTAAACTCCCCATGAAAAGCTCTTAGCTCTTCCATGAAAGACCCAACATCCTCCCTTTCGACAGTGAATTTCGGAATCGAAAATATGTCTCCTTCTTTACGACAATCTGGTAACATGCTTTCCTCCTTTAGAATTTGGGAAGAAGTGTACCAGATCGCGCGTGCTAGTTAAAGAAGCAGATTAGTAAAATGTCGTTGTAGGGTTACATGGCCTGATATCCATGAAGCCAGATCCTGGCCCTTCTGGGCTTCGGCATAGGTGTAGCTGCTTGCTCCCAGAGCGGCTACAAAGACCTGGGCTTTCCTTTGTTCCCTGCTAATGCGGTCAACATAAGGAACTGTAAGACCAGCATAGTCTACAAAGAGTAGTTCTCCACCCTTGTAGCTCTGAGCCATAACCGGAGAGAGTTTTTTCGACCATGCCCTGTAAAGATTACAGAACTGGCTATAAGAATAGGCAGCTTGCGGATCTGACTGATAACGCTCCTGCCAAAGAAGACGGAGCGTTACCTCTTTCCTTTTTAGTTCCTGGTAGATATAGGACCAGTCCGGAATGATTTTGCCTTTACCTGTATCAGCAGCCTTGGGGAAAAGGGTATCTTCCAGATCGGCTTCGTTCATTTGCTCGACCTGTGTCCACGAAAGCTCTGCCTTCTCTGCTCTGTTCAGATAGTCCCGAACGGTCGCTCTGCCAATCTTGCAAGCCCTTGCAATGGCACGATTGCTAAGGCCGCCTTCCCACTTCAAACGAAATACCTGTCTTGTCTTGCGCATGGATAACCTCTTTCTGGCCAATTTGTCCTCCTTTGTCTTTTAAGAACAAAATGACCAATAAATCTCTGTTATCCAATGCCGCTGTGTGTAAATTCCGAAGATTCTTATCCGTCCAAAAAATGGCCGGATTAAATCGGAATCAGTGGCCAGTTTACTTAGGAATGGGTGGCCGAAATGAATAAGAATCAGTGGCCACTTTCAATCGGATTGCGCAGGTACAGTAGATCCAAATGGATCTTGATCAATCAAAACACAATTGTCACTGTCGTTACATTTATTTTTCGTATCTAAATCATTCAATATTTCCTTTAAAAGCATTTCACAATAAGGTACTTCAGAGGGCGACAAAGATTTGAAGTGTATTCGATAAGATTTATATGAGCTATACCAAGTGGTATTATAATCTTCGGAGGATAGGGTCGAGGAAAAGGCGAGAATAACAAGCATTGTCAGAAAACAGATTTTTTCAGCACTTCGTTTCATTTTATTGACTTGCAGAACGCCGCGCATAACCGGCGCGAAAAGCCGCCAGGCTTTTTCGGGTCCGAGTTCATGCGCTTATTATAGGTGTATCTTTCCTCCAATTTCATAAAATTTCTTTTGCGCAAAAATATCCGCCTCTTATAGCTCCAGTAAATCCCCCTCCTGGCATGGACCATGCAGAGGCGAAATAAAGGTTCTTAATAGGAGATTTTATCTGGACTCTGTTGAATAATGCCTGATCAGGGGTTTGTGCGAATCCATAGGGTGAACCGTCAGGATTCAAAGTGTATCGCTGAATTGTCTTGGCAGTTGCCACTTCATAATATTCTATTGCGTCTCTAATACCCGGGATCAGTTTCTCGATACGTTCAATAAAGATTTGTGCAACCTCTTCTTTTCTGGCTTTATAGTCCTCTCTGCTTAATTTGTCCCAATCAGAGACGTAGTCGCTGGTGCATATAACCCCGACGCTTTTTCCTTGAGGAGCCAACCCGGAATCAAGCTGACTGTAATCACAGAATACGAAGTTACGTTTACTCCAATCCCCTTTATAATTTGCATGCATATCTTCGAGGCTTAGAACTTCCTTATCAAAAACAAAGGTTGAGTAATGTTTGTTTCCCAATTCTTTGAGCGGTTTTCTAAATCCAAAGTACACGGATATCAGAGAGCAGGCGATTTCTAGACCCTGAATTTTCTTATGAAGTTTTTCAGATTCCTTTTCAATCAGAAGTTGATTAGCTACATTGGGCACAGCGGCATTGGCTATGATGTATATGGCAAAGGCTTTTTGCGTTTCATCTGTTTTGCTTTTTGTTTCTTTGTATTCTACACCAATGGCTTTGCCGTTTTCAGTAAGGATTCGGGTCACCAAATGTCTTAGAATCACTTTACCGCCCTTTTTTTCAATAAAATGCATCAGGTGATCGGACAGCTTCTGAGACCCGCCTTTAATGTAATACCCACCATGATAGAACTCCGCTTGAGCCCCGGCAAAATAAATTAACGACATGGTATATGGGTTGTCGTGATAATAGGTGAGGTTTGCCACGAGGACTAATTTTAGATCTTGATTCTTAATTGTTTTATCCAAGAAATCTCCGACAGTCTGTTTCGTTCGGAAAACCAGATTTGGAAACAGAAGGGGGAAAAGCGGGAAGAGGGCAATTTGTTTCCAACGTACCTGTGGAAGTCTGTTGATTTCTCCTCCAATAGCAAAAATCACTTTGAAGAATTTTTTGACGCCCTTTTCCTCATCGGGGAAGTGTTGGACAAGAGTATTGATGGCCTGCTGCCTGTCATCGGGAATAACGAGATCGTATTTTTCGGATTTGAATCGATAAAATTCCGGAACTCTCAAAAACTCCACATTTTCAAAAATTTCCAATTCTTCAAAAATTTTCACTTTGGGGTTGTCTTTATACAAACCTCCCGTTTCGTGCAGTCCGACTTCAATAGTGAAATCTTTCCTTTTGAAAGTAGTTGCACATCCCCCGGGTATTGTGTGTTGTTCGATAAGTAAGACCTTTTTCCCTTCTTTGGCTAATTTTGCTCCGGCAGTAAGACCTCCAAGACCTGCCCCAATGATTATTGCGTCATATTTTTCCAATTTATACTCCTTTTAAGAATCAGATAGTATTGAAGATGCATCTATAACGGAAAACTCAGCGGCGGCGTTCAGCCGTCCGCTGCGGCGCCTTGTTCGGCCTCCGTGCGGCGTATTCTCTCAATCGATTCTTGCACTTCAGGCGTTTTCGAGGAAATCTGCGTTGCCGCTCCTTTCTTGATCCGGAAATCACAATAATGACAGCCGTCGGCAAGTGTTTGGGTGCGGATAAGGCCCCATCCCATGGCCTCGCTCAACACAATGTCTGACATGCAGACGTACGGGGCAAACTCCTCTCCCCCGTGTCTTTTCACAAAGGTGTAATTGCCGCACTGAAGGTAATTGACGCCCAGATCGAAATCGTCTCCCTCGCCAATAAGATACTCGACCTCGAAGTCACCAAAACGGGCCTTTTGCTGTTGCCTCGCTCGCCTCGCGATAATTTTCCTCATGAGGCTTGAAAACATGAGACGCCTCAACAGCCACCGCTTCCATCGAGGAATCTTCGCGACTCTCAAACGCAGCGCTTGGTGGCATAGTTCCCAAGCCTCTGCAGGTAGCTTTCCCTGTTTCTTCATCGCCTTATAAGCCGCGAGTTCTTGGGCGGTGATGAGAAGAAAGGTGTTCAACGCCCTCGCTCGCACTCCTTTAATGTAAGGAATCTCTGGAATGAGCTTCTCATATTCCTGACGGACCTCTCTCTGCAGCATACTGGCAAATTTCTCGTTATATCGTGCGACAAGCGAGCCTTTCATCAATGCAGAGGTTCTGTCAAAATCCTTCAGGAGCTTCTCTTTACGCGAGCTGTAGTAGCCTATTATTTGACTTGGCATTTAGTCCGCCTCTTCATTTACCGCGTTCCTCACGTCCGTGGGCTAACCTCTTTTCCATCTTAGGGCCGAACCCAGTAATAAGGGGGCGGCCTTGACATTGGCTGCAAACTTGCCAGCAGCAACCAACCTGGAATTTGCTCAGAAAAACGCCCGTGCTTGCCGGTCCCTCTTAATTACATTGCTATCTTTTCTCTTGTATTTTTTGGGTTGTTGTATGATTTCGACCTGAATACCAAAGAGATTATTTGCTCCCTCCGAATAAAGAAAAAATTCCATATTTGAAATAGCAATCAACATTTCTAAACCCAATTTGCTCTAAAGCTTCCAGTTGAGAGTCCAATGTGTCAGGAATATTATCTCGATTACTTTTATATTGGTTTGGAATCCCAAGAAGTTCCTCGCGTCTTTCTTCGGCAGGATGCTGTTGTATCCATTGCCTCCAAAGTGACAAATACCACTTTTCAAGTTGTTCTACCGAGGAAACAACAACATCATAATGAACAAAATGCCCACCGGGAGATAGGTGTTTATGAATAAGGGTGTAAAGTTTTTTCTTTTCAGCAAATGGAAGATGATGAATTGCTAAAGATGAATAAATAAAATCAAAATGCTCTGTTAGCGTGTCATTGGCAAACAACTCTTGGAAGCTCGCCTGCATAAAATGTAAATTTGCTTGATTTCCCAAACGTTTTTTTGCAGCCTCCAACATTTCAATAGAACCATCTACAAGTGTTACCATTGCTGGAGCAAATGATTTTAATAATTCTTGGATAAATAGATCATCTCCACAGCCAAGATCGAGAATTTTTGCTTTGATATTTTGGGAAATGAAATGCTCGTAAAATGATTTTGTAATTTCGAAAAATTGACTACGAAATGGCAGATAAATGTTAGCATCATCTCTATAGTCTTGAGAAAATTCATTCACCGCCCAACGTGTTTTTTCAAATTTTGACATTTCTATTTTTCCATTTCCGGGAATGGCTTTATCCGTAAAATCTGCTTGGATTAAAGAAAGATAATCGCGGCGCTGACCCGCGAGCATCGCAGGAGCCTCAGGGTGCTTGCACCATGAGGCTCCGAGAAGCGGAGTCGGGTCCAGTGCCTTGTTCTGGCGCAAGGCGACAGAACAAGGTGCTGGACGAA
>PQXE01000048.1:0-11660 GCA_003194495.1 Deltaproteobacteria bacterium | reverse complement strand
AGGGTGCTTGCACCCTGAGGCTCCGAGAAGCGCAGTCGGGTCCAGTGCCTTGTTCTGGCGCAAGGCGACAGAACAAGGTGCTGGACGGAGTCAGCGCCGCGATTCTCGGCGGCGTAGCCGCCGAGAATCGCCGCGGATCAGTCGCGAGCACGTAGGCAAGCTTGCTTGCCTGCGCGCGCAGTCGACTGCATTCGCTGGTTGTGAGGCGCGGAGCGCCTCGCAGCCGGCGGATGGCAATCCGCGGCGATTGTCGAGGACGCGCAGCGTCCTCGACAACAAGTTAGTATATAGTTACCTGATATCTACCATGATCTAAAATAGTTGACAACGGATTTCTTCCCATGTTACGTTATTTCTAACCGGATATCATTCATTAGAGCGTGATAAACATAAAGTCGGATATCTTATGATTCAAATTCCTGCCGATCTTGTCAAGCTGTACACCTCTTTTATGGAACAAAAGGGTGTGGAGACTGATCAGCATCGATATTATATTAAATGGTTGCGATATTATCTTGATTTTTGTCATAAATACAAATTCAAGCGTCAAAACAAGGAGGGCCTTTCTGCCTTTCTTGAAAAACTTAAAGAAAAAAAGCAGGCTGAAAGTCTGAGGAAGCAGGCGCATCATGCAGTCTCACTTTTTTATGAGATGAACCATCTTTCCGGCATGAAGACCAGGAACGGCACATCCTATGGCAAGAACGCCGCATATGGACGCACTGAGCCGGAAACTTCTTCTTTTCATACCAAAAAAGCGGCGATCAATCAAACAATTTTCTCTGGTCGTAAAATAATACCACAGACCAGTAGACCAAGTTCAGGCACCAATATGGCGCCCGGGCAGAGCGGAGCTGACTGGACTGGGGTATTCAATGAGTTGAAAAATGCCGTCAAGATGCGGCATTATTCTCCCAAGACCTTAAAAACATATTCAGGCTGGGTTCGCAAATTACAGACCTACACTAAAAGCAAAGATCCGCGCCTTGTATCAATTGATGATGTAAGGGCTTTTTTAACCTGGCTGGCGGTTGACCAGAATGTTTCTGCATCCAGCCAGAATCAGGCTTTTAACGCGTTGCTTTTTTTATTCCGTAATGTTTTTGGAAAGGAATTTGGCAAGGTGGACGGCATTGTCCGTGCCAAGAGGAAACCCTATATACCTGTAGTGTTATCCAGGGAGGAAGTTGACCGGGTTATTGGGTTTATGCGATATCCTCATAATTTGATTATCAGCCTTATGTATGGCTGCGGTCTTCGTATTTCTGAATGTCTTTCGCTTCGTGTGCATAATTTTAATTTTGATATGAGAATACTCACCATCCATGACGGCAAGGGACAAAAAGACCGCACAGTTCCTATACCCGAAGCGCTTATGGATAAATTGAGGGCGCAGCTTGAACGGGTCATTGATCTGCATGAGCGTGATTGTGAAGAAGGATACGACGGTGTATTCCTGTACGGATTACTGGAGAAAAAATATAAGAATGCCTCCAGGGAATTGATATGGCAATGGTTTTTTCCGGCCAAAGAGTTAACTTTTGTTCCAGAGAACAAAGAGCGCAGGCGCTATCATATTCATGAAACTTCCCTGCAAAAAGCGCTCAGAAAGGCGGTGAAAAAGGCAAAAATTCCAAAGCGAATTACCTCCCATACGTTTCGCCACAGTTTTGCAAGTCACCTCTTGCAGGCCAATTACGACATTCGGACGATTCAAGAACTATTGGGGCATAGCGATGTGCGAACTACAATGATTTATACACATACGATTAAGAGCCAGACTATTAAAGAAGCAAAAAGCCCGCTGGATTTTTGATATACTGTGAACGGTCATGATTTGAGATTTTTCTAAAAAGAATTAGGATTCATGGAACCGGCGTTGCCGGCTCAAAGAAGGAAGAAAACGAAACTCGGGGAGATTTTTCAGAATGCGACAATACGTAGTGGACGAACTCAGAGCAGATGAAGTTGAAAAAATTAAAGAATATTTGGATGAACACTGTGATCTTTCAGATATGGTGGGGCTTTACTGGCTCAAAATGCCGAACGATATCCTTTCTCCAATACAGTATGAACACAAGAGCTGTCAGCCCCATTGCGCAGCCATAGAGCTGGGAGACAAATGGGTGAAATTTGAGATGCTGGTTAGGAGCCGTCAGAAGATAAGATGTGAATGTGTGAGTTATGCAACTACCCAACAAAGGACATTTTTGTTGTCCTTTGTTGATAATCTTCTGGACCAGACAGGGATAAGAATTTGAGTAACCGTTCAGAGGTTACTGAAAAGATGTTCGACGTTCATCTTTTAATGTAACCTGTAAATCCCTACAAAAAGGAGTATGGATATGCCTCAACTCAACATTGACTGTGAAGGCCCCATAACCCAGAATGACAATGCCTACGAGCTCTGTGACGACCTGATACCTGAAGGAGGAAATTTTTTTGCCAGGGTCAGCAAATACGACGATTACCTCGCAGATATTGAGAAAAGGCAGGGTTACAAGGCAGGGGACACTCTCAAGCTGGTTCTTCCTTTTTTAATGGCTTGCGGGGCTACCAATAAAAAAATGGAAGAATTTTCAGAAAGGACCTTGATGCTGCTTCCAGGGGCAAGGGATATGCTACCCAAAGTAGCCGGGTTGATGCCTACTTTTATTATAAGCACAAGCTATTGTTCATATCTCCAGGCGCTCTGCAAGGTATCCGGTTTCCCTGAAGATCAGGTCTACTGCACTTCTCTGGACTTGGATCAATATGAACTCACGGGACAAGAACAAAACAGACTTGAGGAATTGGCTTCGGAGATCGCTGGCCAACCCCTTCTTTCCTGGCCTGAAGAGGCAGAGTATATCAGAGACCTCAACAATGAGAACCAGGCACTGGTGAGCCGTCTGGATACTATATTTTGGGAAGAGATCCCAAAGATGCGGATCGGAAAAATACTGTCCGATGTAAACCCGGTTGGTGGCTTTGAAAAGGCAAGGGCTGTTGAAGATAGCCTCAAAAAGACAGGGCTCACCTTATCGGAAGTGCTCTACGTGGGAGACAGTATTACTGATGTACAGGCTCTGGAGCTGGTCAGAAACGCGGAAGGTGTGGCCGTTTCCTTTAACGGGAACCGCTATTCCATAAAGGCGGCCAAGTGGGCATGTATGTGTGACAACACCGCAATCATCGGGGCCATTGCCAGGGTCTTGACCCTGAATGGTATGGAAGCCATGGATGAACTCATGGCAGACATGGATAGTGATTATGCGGAGGGGACAGGCTTTCTGGATGCCCTGGCCTCAATGGGGGTTGAACCTGTCTTCCTTGAGCCGCTCCGGCTGCTCAGAGACAAAAATGCCCCAAGGATTTTCCTCGTCAACAGTACTAACATCTCTGATGTAATAAAAGACAGTGAATACATGAGAAAAAACGTAAGGGGCCTCAGTGTTGGAGAGCTTGGATAGAATTACTATTTTAATAATGTCCCAAAAGCCATTCCCTTTTCAGCCTTTGTGATTCGGACCGGCAGGACCTGATTCTTAAGGTCTGCTTGATCTCTTCCGGTCTCAATCAGCACCGGGACATAGTTTGGAGTAAGCCCTTTCCACAGATCAGTTTCCTTGTCTTGCTGCTCCACAAGGCACTCAAATATTTTTCCTGCCTGGGAATGGTAAAAGGCCTGCTTTTTTTCGTTTCCCAGATTCCTGACAGCCCTGCATCTTCTCGCCTTTTCTTTTTTCGGCACCATATCATTCATTGCCGCAGCGACAGTCCCGGGCCTGGGGGAAAATGGAAATGCGTGGACATATGTAATAGGGAGTTCTGAGATCAATTCCATTGTCTTTTCAAAAGCAGGTTCATCTTCCCCTGGAAACCCGGCCAGCACATCCGCCCCTATGGCTGCCTCAGGCATGGCAGTCCTCAGTTCCATAATAAGATTTCTGTAATGGGAAGAGGTGTAGTGGCGGTTCATCCGCTTCAGAATGTTATCAGAACCGCTTTGAAGAGGAATGTGCCAGTGTGGACAGAAATTTGGGGTGGAACTTGCCCATGATATCATGTCCTGGGTGAGCTCTGAGGGTTCTATGGAGCTTAAGCGAAATCTCAATTGAGGAAAAGCAGCGCATAGGCTTTTCAACAGGTCTAAAAGGGAGGTCTTTTCCACCAGGTCCCCACCATACATACCTATGTGAATCCCGGTAAGCACCACCTCCTTTATCCCTTCCCGGACCATGGTCTTGACCTGTTTTTCCACCAATTCAGGGGCAAGGCTCCTGCTCCTTCCCCTGGCGTAAGGTACAATGCAGTATGTGCAAAAGGAATTGCACCCGTCCTGAATTCGTACAAAAGCCCTGGTCCTTCCCAATTGGCGTTTTACAGTAAAGGGCGCGATGGTTGTAACCCTGGAAATACTGCCGACATAGAATTCCAGGCCGTCTTCCATCTCAAAGGCAAGGTCTACAAGTTGCGCCTTTTGGCCGTTTCCCACGAGACATACCTGGCCCGGAACAGCATCCAGGATCTCCTGGGCACCTACCTGGACATAACAACCAGTGGCTATGATTCGTGATTTTTTTCGGGATCGCCTCAGTCTTCTGAGTATCTGCCTGGACTGATAGGCAGCCCTTGAAGTCACTGTGCAGGTATTTACAACGTAGATATCAGCTTCCTGAGTGTAATTGACAATATCCGCTCCCTTTGAGATAAAACCCTCTGCCAGGGCGGCGGTTTCAAACTGATTGACCTTGCACCCGAGGGTGTAAAGGGCTACCCGCATATCGGACCACCGCCAAGTACCAGATCATCCAGATAAAAGACTGCGAACTGACCTGGTGTTATGGCCCATTGGTCTGAGAAAAAGCAGACACGAACCTTGCCGGATTCCAGAAGTTCCAGCTTTGCCGTGCCCCCTGGGTGACGATAGCGTATCTTTACCGTACATGGCTGTTTGAGGGCAATATCAGGGGATACCAGCCAGTTAACATGTTCTACAAGGAGTTCTCCTGCCCAAAGGCTATGCTCTTTCCCAACTACCAGCCGGTTGTTTTTCATGTCCAGGGCGGCAACGTAATACGGCGTTTTATCCGGGATACCAATACCCTGTCTTTGGCCTACGGTATAGGCATATAGTCCTGCATGTCTTCCGAGTACCTTCCCGTCTACGGTGACAATGTCTCCGGGCAGGTTATTGAAAAGGCCTCTTTTTTCCAGAAAGGTCCGGTAATTACCTTTCAGGAAGCAAATTTCCTGGCTTTCTTTCTGAACTAAAGGAAAAATGCCTGTTCCAGCAGCCTGCTTCATTACATCTTTTTTGGTGCGGTCTCCAAGCGGGAATATCAATCTCGGAATGGCCTCTTTGGGTATCTGATGCAGAAAATATGACTGGTCTTTTTTTAGATCTTTTGCCTTGAAAAGGCATGTCCGGCCATTTGAAAGCCTCTTTGCCCGGGCATAGTGGCCGGTAGCCAGATAATCGATACCAAGCGAGTCTGCCAGAGACAGACCAATGAATACCTTGATCCTGTTATTGCATATTACGCAGGGGTTTGGGGTTAGTCCTTTATTATAGGATTTGCTGAAGTATGAGATTACCTCGTTCTCGAATTTTTCTGCTTCATTCAGACAGTGAAGTCTGATGCCGAGATGCTTTGCCACACTCTTTGCTGCAAGAAGACCTGTGCCGGAAAGTCCTTCCGGAAGGATATTAAGAAAGAATGCCTCAGTATGCCATCCGGCATGAAGGAGATCATGGGCCGCAAGGGCGCTGTCCACCCCCCCGCTCAAGGCTACTAGAACAGATTTGTTTTTTGGCTTTTGTTTTTTGGCTTTTGGCTTTGAGCTTTCCAGCATTCTCAATCAGGCCAGGACCTTGTCCTTGCTGAATCGAATTGTCATGGCCCTCACAGGACAGACTGCCACACAGAGTTCACACCCTGTACATTCTTTGGGATCAAAGATTACTTCCATAGTCTTTCGATCCATGTACAGTGCATGACTAGGGCAGATCCCGGTACAGGCACCACACTGGTAACATATGTCATCATTTCTGCGAATTTCCTGTTCTACGGATTTTACGCCGACACCCAGGTCCTTCAGATAGCGAATCCCCTCTCTTACATGTTTTTTGTGCCCGGCGAGTTCAAGTACCATGAGGCCTTCCAGGCCGGGAAGTATCTTTGCCTTGAGTATGTTAAAGGACAGATCATGTTTGCGACTGAGATTACAGATCAGGGGTTTATCTGTGACCTCTGGTGAAAAGCGGAGAACAAGGACCTTTGTGTACATATATGTTACTCCTCTGTCATTCCTGAATTGCCTTTTTGCGGTACTGAATATAGGCGTCTTTAAAAGCAGTGTAGGGATCAAGAGCGGATTCTTTTAGGGATTCGTATTCGCCGATGGACAGGGATGTCTTGTTAACCACTTCATATGATCTGGCGCCTAAGGAAATATAAAAAGGCCTTATATAGCTGACGGGTTGAAGACAATAGTCACCCGCAACTCCCACTGAATCGCGCAGGGTAGATGGTCCGAGAATCGGCAAGACAATGTAAAAGCCATTGCCGATACCCCAGGTGCCAAAGGTCTGGCCCGTGTCCTCCGGCAGTGGATTCATCCAGGAATACTTTTGGGCCGGATTGAAAAATCCAAGTATGCCGACTGTGCTGTTGAAGACAAATCGGCATGTACCTTGTCCAGCTCTCTTGAATTTGATCTGTAGGATATCGTTTACGAACCGCACAGGAAATCCGATGTTGTAAAAGAAATTTTTAACTCTAACACGAACAGGTTCAGGAGTAATAAATCCATAACCACGGGCAACGGGTTTAAGAAATTTAAAGTAAAAAAAATCATTAAAGGCAAAAATACCCCTGTTTAGTCTTTCCAGGGGGTCATGTACCTGGGGTACTGCTTCGTCTTCTTCTAAGTCGTCTGTCCATTCATCGTATTCATCCTCAAGGGCAGTCTGTTCGCCAGTGTCTGTAAATACGGACATTTCCTGTGCAAAGGCCTTTGGACAATTAGCACTGCACCCGACAAAAAAGAATATAAATGCAAGAGTGAAAGATACTAAAGTTGTGTGGTTACCCTGCAAGACTCACCCCCGTAGTTATGCACTTCCCCTTTGACAGAGCGGCTTTCTTTGTTGGGGCTTCCTTCTTATTGACCTTTTCACGTAATTGCTGCAACAGGTCTTCCGGAGTTTTTTTCTGGAGGATTTTATTGAATTGACTCCGGTAGTTTTTCACCAGACTCACGCCCTCAATAAAGACATCGTAACCCCTCCATTCTCCATGTTTATAGACGACTCTGTAGTTTATTGGAATCTGTTTGGATGCCGTTACTACATTAGTTTTCACTTCGGCCTTGTTTTCGGAAAGCATGGTTGCCTTTCCATAGATTACCTTTTCATCGGAATATTCCTGGATTCTGTTAAGGTAAATTTTTTCCAGAAGTCTGGTGAACAAATCAGAGAATTCATCCATCTGTTCAAGTGTAAACGATTTCCTCTCTCTGCCAAGCACCCTTCTGGAAATTTCATCATAATCGAAAAGTGCCTCCACAATGGTTCTAAGTTTTTGGCGCTGTACCTCTTTGGTTGATTCCTCTTTGCATGCAGGATCACGCAGGATGGTAAGCACTTTGTTTACCGAGGTCCTGACAAAATCAAAAGCTCCATCAGTCGGAGTCGAAGCCGAAACCGGATTAACAAAAAAGAGGATAAGTAAAATTATTATGGGTTGCCGTTTCATATCGCGTTTTTTTGAATCCTAAATTGAGCAATTAGCTGTTAATTTGCTGCTGTTTTCCAAATAGGTTACTAACACCTAAAAGCTAAATGCTAATAGCTGTTCGTCTTAAATTACACGCTCCCGAAAATATATTCGCTTATCAGCTCCTCAAGGTCAATAGCTGATTCAGTCTCTATAATGGTCCCGCCGGGCTGGAGTATAATATCCGAGCCGCCCGGCGTGATTTTGATAAATTTGTCGCCAATCATGCCGCTTGTTTTGATCGATGCTATGGCGTCGTCTGTGATTTGAACATCTTTATGGATTTTGAGAGTCACCAAGGCCATCTCTCTTTCCAAATCCAGGCCGATTTTGCTGACACGCCCAATCTCAACACCGGCCATCTCAACACTGCTATCGGTTTTCAAACCGGAAACAGAATTGAATCGTGCGCACAGGGTGTAATTGTCGCCCCCGACGAGTTCCATCTTGCCCAGCTTGATGGTCAAATAGCCAACACAAAGAAGGCCGATAAAGACAAATATGCCCACACTTGTTTCCAGGGAATACTTTTTCATGCAGTTTCACCGTGTTTTTCACACTCGAGATGAGCGATTATTTTTTGATGTGACAAGGCCTGTTCTATTAAGGAATCCAGGTCCATCCCAGGTCCGGCTTCAGCCAGTCCGGACAGTATGGAAAAGCTGAAACAGGCTTTAGGATAGCTTTTGGCCTGGAAAATTTCCTGTTTCTGCAGGTCTATTGCCAATTCATCAAGTACCTGTTTGGCTTTATTAAGACCTGTATGCGGCAGGACCATCAAAATTTCGTTTTGACTATACCGCACAGAGGTATCTGCAGTGTCGAAATGGTCCTTTATAAGCGTCCCCAGACACTGGATAATTTGTTGGGCTGCTATATGGCCGATATGCTCATTGATTTGTTTCAGATTGTCTATGGTGAACATTACGACAGAAAAACTCTCGTGGAGGCGGTTTACCTGTCCCATTTCCCGAATGAACATTTTCTTGATGTTTTGTTTGGTGTTCAATCCTGTCAGCTCGTCCTTGAGGCTTGCCTGGCCTTTGATGAATTGTTGCACAACCGGATTTTCAGACTGTTCCAGTTCCATAGGTGTGCCCTGAAAAGGAATCCGGCAACTATCTATGATGGCTACACGATTGGAAATAAAAAGGACGTCCGGGATGTCGTGACTGACTAGAATTGCTGTAAACCGAATTTTTTTCTGGTAATGGGCAATCATGCTCAAGACAACATTTTTACGGAGAGGATCAAGACCGGCGGTCGGCTCATCAAAAAGGATGATCTTAGGTTCACTGACAAGTGCTCTGGCCAAAGCTACACGCTTCTGCATGCCCCCGGAGATCTGGGACGGGTACTTGTAAGTAACCTCAGCAAGCTCCATTCGGTCAATTTGGGCCAGCACTTTGCTTTTGATAGCATCTTCATCCAGCCTGGTTTTCTCTCTGAGTGGCAGAGCGATATTTTCAAAGACCGTGAGTGAGTCAAACAGGGCGTTATTCTGGAACATGTAACTAATCTGTTGTTTAAATGATTTTTGCTCTTTCCGGGTCAAGCTTTTTAGTTGCTTGCCATTGAAAAGGATCTCTCCCTCATCAGGTCTGAGCAACCCGATAATATGTTTCAAAAGAACGCTTTTACCCTCGCCGCTTTTACCGATAATCGTCGTGATGTCCCCCTCAAGGATGGTCAGGTTGACCCTGTCGAGGACGGTTTTTTCACCAAACCGTTTCGTCACGTTTATTAATTCAATCAGCGGGGCAGTCACGTCGTTCTCAGAGAAGGAATGAAGTCAAAACATAGTCCACTACTAAAACCAACACGGATGAAAGAACCACTGCTGAAGTCGTGGCCAGGCTCACACCCTTGGCACCAAAGCCGCCGGGACGCATATGCGTAAAATAACCCTGATAGCAACAGATTGTGGCGACTATTATCCCAAAAACAAAGGCCTTGATAAAGCCGCCACTCACGTCCTGCATGACTACGCTGGTCTCGATGCGGTTCAAGTAGATACCGGAATTGATACCCAGAAGGCAGACACCTGAAAGGTAGCCTCCTATAATCCCGATTACATCAAAGATTGCAGTAAGCAAAGGAAAACTGATTATACATGCAACAATACGTGGACTGACCAGGAAACGGATGGGATTGATGTCCATGGTGTCAAGTGCATCTATCTGTTCGGAGATACGCATGATGCCGATTTCCGCAGCCATGGATGAGCCTGCCCTGGCGATAATCATGAGCGCCGTCATGACAGGTCCCAATTCACGTATAAGTGAGAGCGCTACTGCCGCGCCAAGCACTCCCTCTGAGCCGAATTTAACCAGTGTATAATAGCCCTGTAGTCCCAGGACCATGCCGGTGAAAAGGCCCACCAGAAGGATGATCAGGATAGACTTGGCCCCGATGAAGAAGACCTGCTGCATGGTCTTGCTTACCTGAAGGGGCAGAGAAAAAATCAGGGCGATTGCGTGAATAAAAAAGATCGCAATGGCCCCAAGTTCACCAATAAAGGCAATAGAGACTTTGCCCAGCCGGTTGAATGGTGCGAATATGGAATTGGTTACTTGAGCCATATAGAATTGAGATCACTTTTGTTGAAAATATTAATGCTAGATGCGGACTAAACCCAATCTGGATGTAAATTAATACTTTAATATTTGATAAAACAAAAGTAAACAGTAAGCGTTCAGGGGTTCAGGGGTAAACCTTGGACCTCTGAACGTATACAAAAAAAGAGCTTGTGGGCCTATGTTCCCGCCTGTTATCTTTAACTATATGTTGCAACACATGCCCGAAGATAAGATCGACGCTCCAGAAAATGGGTTCAATTTTCTTGATCCGATTTCACCGTCCGAAATAGGTTTTGACATAGACGGTGTAGTTGCCGACACCATGGAGGCATTCATGCGGATAGCCAGAGAGGAATTCGGCATAAATTACATCAGCAAGGAGCAAATAACCTCATACTGGATCGAGGAATGCCTGCCTGTACCACTTGATATAATCAAGACCATTATCAGTCGTCTCCTTGCAGATCCTTTTGGCATTGAGCTTGAGCCGCTTCCCGGGGCCGGAGAGTTCTTAACAAGACTTGCCGTTCACGGCAGGCTTACCTTCGTGACGGCCAGGCCGGCAAAAGAAACAATTGAGGCCTGGCTGGTCTCTATCCTTTCTGATGTGTCGCATGGGGACATCAAGGTAATCGCCACGGGTCATCATTCAGCAAAGGCCGAAGTGCTTGAGGAACTGAAGATTAAGTATTTTATCGATGATCATCTGGAGACCTGCCAGGATCTCCACAAAAGAGGAATCAGGACCATTGTCTTCGATCAGCCATGGAACAGGGGACATACACCTTTTTTGAGAATCAGTTCCTGGAAAGATCTTTCAGGTATAATAAAAGGCAATGAAATTTGAAATTGGGAAAAATACTAAAGATGTAGATGAGTTACCTAATTTCAAAGTAACTTCTCAATAAGTCCGGGCAATTTAAAAAATACTATGAAATCAACAAGTTGCAGGACGTAAAAATGAAGTTTTTTTCTTTGCAAATCACTTTGCACTATGCTGTCAAATAACGATATCCTGTGATATCAATAAGTTACTCATATTCACTATTTTTAAGAGTAACATTTGGGGCCCAATTTTCTGTACATAACCTATTGAAATCATTGACTGCCCGGACTTATTGAGAAGTTACATTTAGAAATACACACATTTTTTTATTAAGTCAATCTTTCTTGGCCCCAATTTGAGCGATATTCCTCCCAATTTGAGTAAGTTACATGACTACAAAATTGCACGCCAAAAAGGATGATAAGCCATATAACCTATTGCAATAATAACTCTTTTTGGCTTTTTTTTAGGAAAATTCTACAGGAACTTCAG
>PQXE01000047.1:10669-24030 GCA_003194495.1 Deltaproteobacteria bacterium | reverse complement strand
AAATTGGAAAAAAACAAAGATATAGAGGTGCATTACCTAATTTCTAATTTCCAGTTTCGACATCGACATTCAATTCGATAATACACGCTTTTTTGGGAAAAGTGTAAACTGGTGAATGAAGGATGCCATCAAACCCTTCTGTTAGGATACTCTCGCATATCGGTTGATGACAGTATAAATCATCACCCAAAATGGTAACTCCAAGATCCTTATACTGCGGGCCATATTCGACAAACCATCTTTTAGCTGCCGTATTCTCACAGTCCTGCTTCTTGTGACCATCTTGTGGTGTAATAAATTCCGGCTGCAAAGCTATGACTTTGTTATTGCCCGGGGCTACAATTACCGGTGTAACTACGGTGTGAGAATAAGTCACAGTTCCATTCCTGTGTTTCTTTTGGCTGCAGTTCTCACAACAAATATTTTGTGAGGAAAAATACTGTGTACCATCCAATGCAATCAGTAAATTATTATTGATGGAACGAAACTCCTCCAGATAGCCTAATGCATTCAGTCCATCAAAAATATAGGAAAACATTGGAAACACGTAAGAAGGATGCACCACATCCATCAAATCTCTGATGTGGTTATCGGAAGGAATCTGGTTCATTGTAAACAGGGTCTGAGCGTTACTTTTACCTTTTGCCTTTTGCATCGCATCTTGAAATGCAAGAAAGGATGGGTTCTGGGTAAAGAAAATCGAAAAAGCCCCTAACGCGGCGTCTTCAATAGTGTAACGAGTATTATTTCCTGTTCGTTTATCCGGGAACTCTTCTATCACAGAACGAAATTGATCCACAAGGCTATCAAATGTAAAAGGTTCGCACTTAGAATCACAGACCGGCATTGTTTCCTCCTGATATAACACATTTATTGCTTACTGTCTTATATCAGAAATGTTTACACCTGTCTATAGCTAATATATTGTGTATTTACAAATAGTTATCGCCTTTTGTGCAATTTCGGCTATCATTAACTCCGTTCTATGAAATACGCTGAAAAGCCATAATTAGAATTGCTGACACACCATGCCTGGGCTGGAAGGAATTTGTACCTAGTTATTTCGGCCCGTTTCGAGACCGAGACGAGCATGGTCAGGAAATCAGGCCGGAGACAACTGGCGAGATTCATATCCCAGCCATGCTGATTTCTATGTGGGACCATCGGCAATACAAGCCGTCTTTCTGCGAAAGATGGATCGTTGATGGCATGATGTCCTACGAGCAAGAGAGACCGCAGAAGGGTGTGCACGATGCTGAGTGAAGCTTATGATTTGCGGCGCAGTCTCGACGAGATCGGGTTCGATATCCCCAAGAATCACCCCGATGTGAAGACGCCGGGGAAAAATCCGGGCTATCGGGTGCGCCTCAGGGACAATGGACCCTTGCAGATAGTGGAAGAAGTGGATCGAGAATCAATGAGACGGCTATGGTATCACAGAAAAGGCAAAGCGAACGCCTTTCCAGTCGTGAAGATACAGCATGCCCTTTTGTCAGTCCCAGTTGATGATCCGCTGAGAGAAGAATTCAAAGCGCTAAAAAAGACCGAACAGACTCAGCGGCGCAAATTGCTCCGAGAAACGATCGACAATCGGGAGTTTCAGCTTCCAGCGCACGATGAACAAACTTGGAATCGCTTGCGAAACAAGGGGCTTGATTGGTTGGACATCTTTGCAGAGGCAGATGAGCAATACCTTGCCCTGCCTTGCATGTTGCGGCGCTTCGTAGCGTCAATGGCGTCACCGGCAGATTTCCTGCGTCATTTATGCCAGTTGATCGTCCAGCGCCTTGAGCGGGGGTCAGTGCAAAACGTAGCACTCGCTGAAAAACTTCTGATAGGGATACCCGACAAGAAGAGGCCCGATCAGCCAGCGAAGGCAGAGGTACCCGTGGTTTTCGACGTTGACGAACCTGACTATCCAGTTTCGGTTGGCGACCCCAAAATGAGTCTGTATGTGAGCCGCTGTTTCCGAGACACAGAGAAAAAAGATCCCGACGGCATTTGTGCTTTGCAGGGCGTACCGCAGCCTTTGTTGAAAAGAAGATTTCCTGAGCCCAAACTTGGTGCGCTTGGCGAGTCAAAGCTTTTCTCAAAAAACAAGGATACGCCTTGCGAATTTAGGTACCTCAAAAAACGATCGGACTGGGAAGACGCCTCAAAATCATTTCCTGTTGATAAATGGATTGCGGCTGATATAGCTGATGGGTTGAGCGCTCTCACAATGCCAGATCTCAGAGGCAAGACTTGGCGTATGGTTGCCAATGGAAAATGGGAAGGGAGCGGCCGAAACAAGAGAGAGAAGAAAGACCTGTTGCTTGTTTATTGTGATGGGCAACCCGTCATCAGTGCCGAAGCCGCGGATACATTCGGGAGTGACGAGAAAGAGAAACGGGATCAGTTCGAAAATGACGCAAAGGCGCTCTGTCGCGCATTGGAAGGCATCATCAAACTCCGCCCTCAATCAAATCTCCATCTCTTGCTGATCGGCAAGGCCGATAAAGAGAAAAAACAGATTTTCATGCATATGACGATAGAACCTCAAGAGATGCTCGATGCGGCAGAGCGGTGGCAGCAAGGGGTTCGAGAGAATTTGCCAAAGGTGAGGCTACCATTCCCACCGGAAAAGAAGGGTCAAAAAACCATAGAGGGACAGCCCCTTCCGCCGTATCCCGACCGCGTGGTGCGGCTTCTCTCATCGAAATGGGTGCGCGGTGGCACGGATGAACTAAAGCTAGATGGCCCCGCGCTCCGCCAAGTTTTGGATATGATGTTGCGCAGCCCAGGAAAGTGTGAGGAGGCGGTAAAGAATCTCCTGCGCCTCACAATTCAACGGATTGGACCGCTTTTGGTTGGTGTTGTTGCAGCTTTCCATTCAGGGGATAAAGAACGGATCGAGAAATTCAAACCGGTTGCGCGAGAAGCAGCGCTACGTGCAGTCGCACTGCTTGGCATTCTGCTCGACGCGCTTGGCCGAGAAAAGGGGGTTTATATGGACGACACAGCATTCCAGTTGGGCCGTTTGCTATCGATGGCGGATACGTTGCACCGCGAGTACTGTGTGCACGTGCGAAAGGGAAGCATCCCGCCCCAGTTGATAGGCAACGCCCTCATGCCGGCGACGGCCGATAATCCTGAGGACGCCATTGATCGGCTGAGGGAGCGAATGAACATCTATCAGGCGTGGGCCACAAAGGTTTCTGGCGAAGAATATCGTTTGGCCAAATGGGCCGTTGGGCAGATGGGGGAGATTTGCCACGCTATCAAACGGCCACTGCCGACAAAAACGGACCAAGCATTTCGTGCGGAGTTGTTTTTGGGCTACATGGCCCGACCGCCCAAAGAAAACAAATAAAGAAGGGAGATACCACTATGTCAAATGAACAAAAGCAGTCTATTCCACGTGCAACGGGGCTTCTTATCATTGCTGCGGAGAATGTAAATCCTAATGGTGATCCAGACCGTGAAAGTGACCCGCGCCAACGTAGTCATGATAGGCGTGGCTACATATCTGGAGTTTCTTTCAAACGAAAACTCCGAGACTTGGTTGAACTGAAAAAGGGTCCGGTATGGCAGCATATAAAAAATGGGTTAGGCATTAATAATGATGACTCTTTCTTCATTCTTGAATCACGGGACCGCGGTTTTTCCGATATCAAGGACGCCAGCAAAGCTTGGCGTAAGGTTCTCGAACTGATCGACAAAAAAAACGATGGAAGCGAGGTCGCAAACAAGTACTGGGATGCGCGGGTTTTTGGAGCTACCTTCCTAGAAAAGGGTGAGGAAGCTCCTCAAGCCGGAAGCGGGGTTGCCGCAAGTGACCGCAAGTATATTCGGACAGGTGTTGCTCAATTTGGGATTGCAGTTTCTGTTGCTCCAGTCCGCATCCATCGTGACACAAACACGAAGAAAGCCTCTGCCCAAGAGTCAAAGGATCGCGGCATGGCGCCTTTAGCCTGTCGATATGTAGAGCACGGCATCTATTGTATGCCCTTCTTTGTAAACCCCTCAGCCGCGCTACAGAGTGGTTGTACTTGCCAGGATATTGCTCTACTCCTTAGTCTGATCAAACACGCTTATCCGAATACGAGATCGGTTGCTCGAAGTCACGGGCTCATCGAAATCCGTCACGCTTGGTATGCCGAGCATGGGGACGGTTTGGGGTCTTTCTCTGAGTTCGAGTTCATCGAGAAACTAACGCCAAGGCGTAAGGGAGAGAATAGAGAGACGCCTTCAGTGAGCGGCATACCCTTAAACGATCAATATGATGTGCCTAATAAAATGCCAGACGACTTTAAAAGCAAATTGAAGAATGGCAAGCTATATGATCTGTGCGTCGAACTGCCGGAATGGTGCAAAAAAATCAAGGGCGAGGACGAGAATGCCCAGTGATGTGCCTTTAGCCCATAGCTCTCGCCAAGGAGTCTCGGCGCAAACCTATTACGACCACATTACCAATGTACGCCATGCAGCGGTCCGCAATGCGCAAAGCACAGCCGGTTTTTATTCCGGCCCCCGAGAAACTTTTGTTGATTGGGTTGATGCTGCTGCACAATATCATGATTTGGGCAAACTCGATACAGCAAACCAGGCTGTCCTCGAACAGAATTCACGAAATCCTCTGCCTATAGCTCACGAAGACGCAGGCGTGGCCGCACTGTGGAAGCTCAAGCGGAAAGAATCAGCAGTACTTGTGGCAGCTCATCATGCTGGACTGTTTAGCAAGAGCGAAGAAAGTCCACCAAACAAAAAGCGGCTATTTCGAAACGAGCGACAACCAGCTTTCCTTAACGGGTGTTCGGTTGACAAGCATGTCGATGTTCATCTCCATGAGTATCTGTCTGGCCATCAGAAAGCCAACCTAAACATCTTCGTTGGGACGAGCAAGGGACAAATCCACCGCTGCGGTTTTACCCGCCGTGTTGCCCTATCATGCCTCGTGGACGCTGACCACGGAGATACCGCTCGCCATTATGGCAATGAGGTCGAAATTTCAGAAATCAAACCACGATGGAAGGAGCGCCTCTTGGCATTACAGGGTTACGTGGATCAACTACCAGAGGGTAACTCAGAGCGTGAGCAGCACCGAAACCGTTTGCGCAAACGACTGTTCGAGGTTTGCCGGGACGCCACACTTGATTTACCGATTCGCATTTGTGACGCCCCGGTTGGCAGCGGCAAGACGACGGCAGTGATGGCCCATTTATTGCGAATTGCGGCCGAACGAAAGCCTGAACTGCGCCACATCATAGTTGTTCTCCCCTACACAAACATCATCACGCAATCAGTTGAGACTTATCGAAAGGCGCTGGTGTTGGATGGGGAACGGCCTGAGGACGTGGTGGCGGAACATCATCATAGGGCGGACTTCGCTGATTTGGAACTGCACCAACTTGCTACGCTATGGAAGGCTCCGATTATTGTCACTACTGCTGTGCAATTTTTTGAAACAATTGGCAGCAATCATCCAGCACAACTGAGAAAACTGCATGAGTTACCAGGCTCGGCGGTATTTGTCGATGAAATGCATGCAGCGGTTCCATCACATCTCTGGCCGCAAATGTGGAGGTGGCTTGAAACATGGACCCGCGAGTGGGGTGGGCACTTGGTGCTGGCGAGTGGCTCCTTGCCACGATTCTGGGAGTTGGCTGAATACAAGGATCTTATTTGCGCCAATGATCAGAGATCCATGCCAGAAGTGCCTGATTTGGTCTCAGATATCTACCTTCGGGACGAACTAAAAGAAACGGAAGAGCGGCGGATCAACTATCGGCGACGGATAGAGGAAGTTGATTCACGTGCGCTGGACTGCATAGGTGTTATAGAATTCGTCCAAGGGAAACCAGGACCACGGCTCCTCATCGTAAACACTGTACAAACTGCTGCCGTAATCGCCCAAGCGATGCGAGAATCAGGCCGTGATGTTCTGCACCTTTCAACAGCGCTCGCTCCGGCTCACAGGGACCTGATTGTGAAAAGAGTGAAGCTTCGACTTCGAGATAAAATAGACAACTGGACGCTTGTCGCTACCAGTTGTGTCGAGGCTGGGATGAACTTCTCCTTTCGTACGGGCTTTAGAGAAAGGGCATCGACAGCGAGCCTTATCCAGATTGGAGGAAGGGTTTGTCGAGGCGACGAATTTGAAGATGCCGAGGTTTGGGACATTCTTTTTCTAGATGACCGGTTTCGCAGCAATCCTTCCGTATCGATCTCTCGCCAGGCATTGGACCGTTTTACATTGCATGAGTTGAACCAAATGCATCCAGCCGAATTAGCGACCTTCGCCATGAAACAAGAATGGACATATGGTGCCGACGAAAAAGCCAGAAAATTGATCAAAGACGAAGATAGAATGGAATACCGAGCGTTTCCACGCAATGTCGAGTCATTGACACGGACACCCGGACAGTGATTATTGATGAGTCCTTAGCTGAGGCTGTGCGAAAAGGCGAAAAGGTGTCAAGGCACGAACTCATGCGGTACAGTGTTCAAATATGGGCTGATAAGATTAAGAAACTCGCCTTGCAACCTGCAATTCAAGGTGGCCGCTCCGAGGATTCGAAAATTTATGTGTGGCAATATGATTATGATCCTGATTTCCTTGGGTACATGAAGGGCGTGCTGAAATTGGAGAAATTTATTGCCTCAGGTGGAGCTATCATTTAGCAGTGCTTTTCTGCGAACGGCAGTGCGCTTTGATCCATGTTGAGCAGAAGTGGAATGATAACCTGTTTACTGCTGAGAGAAGAATAACGCATGAGCGTATCAGGTCAAAAATTAAAAGATCTTAAAGGATTACCTTACGGACAAACAAGGCGAGACAACTCAAAATGATTGACCAACAAGAATCTCCAAAACTCATTCCGGCTCACGGCGGTTATCGCGATCTGCAATCCTACCAGATGGCGGAAATCGTCTATGACGCGACAGTGGTGTTTTGCGACCGGTTCATTTCAAAGCGCTCGCGCACCCATGACCAGATGGTTCAGGCAGCGCGTAGTGGAAAGCAAAATATCGCCGAAGGCTGCATGGCTTCAGGCACTTCCAAAAAATTCGAGATCAAACTCATCGGAGTGGCGCGGGCAAGTCTTGAGGAACTTCTTCTGGATTTTGAGGATTATCTGCGCCAAAAAAGGCTCCCTCTTTGGGGAAAAGATCATCCAAAAGCGCGAAAAGTTCGCGGGCTTTGCTATCAAAAAGATAGGTCTTATTTGACTTATAGGCCCTATATCGAAGACAGTTCTCCTGAAATTTCAGGCAACACCATGATTTGCTTGATTCACCAGACCAACTATTTGCTTGATCAACAGTTACGGGCTTTAGAAAGGGAGTTCTTGAAAGAGGGCGGCTTCACGGAAAGGATGTATCGCACCAGATCACAGATGCGCAATCGGAGCAGAAACAAATGATCCCAGACCTCAGGAGATAATCATCAAATCACTCCGGGTCGTCTTCCTACGTAACCGGCTTAAGAGCAGGAACGTTGATTTGAAAGGAGGGAAGTGAAAGACGACGACCTGTTTAACAAAGGAGAACGAAAATGAAGGCTTGGATATGAATTCCGATCTTGGCGAAATTGTATTGTATCAGTCTGAGGATGGTCAGGCCGCACTGGATGTCCATCTCAAGGATGAAACTGTCTGGTTGACCCAAGCGCAGATGGAGAAGCTTTTTCAACGGAACCAATCGGTTATTTCCAGGCATGTGAACAATATTTTCAAAGAAGGTGAACTGCAATGGCAAAGCAATATGCAAAAAATGCATATTGCAAATTCAGATAAGCCGGTTGCGTTTTATAATCTTGATGTCATAATTTCTGTCGGCTACCGGGTAAAATCTCAGCGCGGCACTCAGTTTCGCATCTGGGCTACCACTATTCTAAAAGACCATCTGGTGCATGGTTATTCGCTAAATCAGCGCAGACTGGCCGAGAAAGGCGTGGAAGAGGCGCAGCAGGTTTTGAGTCTGCTTGCAGGTACCCTGGAAAGTCATAACCTTGTCAGCGATGAAGGCGTGGCGGTCCTCGAAGTGGTCAACCGCTATGCAAGGACCTGGCAGCTTCTTCTGCAATATGACGAAAATAATCTGCCGGCTCTGGAGACAAAACACGTTGCCAGGTACAGCCTGGAAATTAATAAGGCCCGTCAGGCCATTGCCGCCTTGAAAAAAGAATTAATGGTCAGGAAAGAGGTGAGTGAAATTTTTGGCCAGGAACGAGGTGATGCTCTTTCCGGAATTATCGGAGCAGTGCAGCAAACATTCGGCGGTAAGGATCTTTATCCAAGTATTGAAGAAAAAGCGGCCCATCTCCTCTACTTCGTGATCAAGGATCATCCTTTCACGGATGGTAACAAGAGGATCGGCTCTTTTCTCTTCCTATTGTTTCTCAAGATTAATGACTTATTGGATCAAAAAAGCTTCAGTAACAGGGCGCTCGTAGCGCTTGCCCTGCTGACGGCCGTCAGTCAACCGGGGCAGAAGGAATTGATGGTCCGGCTTATTGTGAACCTCATTTCAGAGGAAGGCTGATACTAAAAGGTCTCAGGATTTTTTTATATGTACACCGAAGACGACCTTATCCCTTTATCCGCTTTGCAGCATATCCTTTTCTGCGAGCGGCAGTGTGCTTTGATTCATACAGAGCAGACATGGAGGGAGTAGTATGGCGCATACGCTCATCGCCTCCGGCTGGACGCCACTGCTGTTGTACAAGCCGGTGCGAAAGCTGATGGAAAATCAAAGGAGTGATATTGTTGGCATGATGACTTTAAAGCAGTTCGTATCGGGTCTTGATGCAATCCCCGTAATGACATCATGGTATCTGGCGGACATCAGTGAGGCGAAAGGCAGGCAGGATCTTTATAAAAGGCAGTCGCCGCAGAGATTGAATTCACTGAAAGAGCATGCCCTTATTGAGAGTGTGGTGTCGTCAAACCGCATTGAAGGTGTTGAGGTCGATAAAAAGCGCATCGGTACCATCATCTTTGGCAAATCGCTTCTTCACGACCGGTCGGAGGAAGAGGTTCGGGGCTACCGAGAAGCTCTCAATCTCATACATGACAGGGGGGAAAAGTTGCCCCTTACGGAAAATATCTGCAAGAAACTGCATCGTCTTACACGCGGCGAGATATGGGATGCGGGTAAATACAAAGACAAAGATAGCGACATCATCGAAAAACGCCCGGATGGTACATCCAGTATACGGTTTCAAACCGTTACAGCCGGCAAAACTTCTTTCTGTATGAAAAAACTGATTGAGTCATGGCATGAATGCATAAGCGAAACAAAGGTTTCTCCGCTAATAGCGTTGGCGGCATTCAATCTGGATTTTTTGTGCATACACCCTTTTCGCGACGGAAACGGCAGGGTGTCCCGGCTGCTGATGCTTCTGCAGTCCTATCATCTGGGAATTGATATCGGCGAATATATAAGCCTCGAACGTCTTATTGAGCAGAACAAGGAAAGATACTACGAAACATTAAGGCTGAGTTCAGAAGGATGGCATGAAGGCAGACATGACCCGTGGCATTATATCAATTTTGTCTGCTTCATATTCAAGAACGCTTACAGAGAATTTGAAGAACGATTGGACAGACTCCCTCAACCAAGGGGCGAGAAGACAGCAATGGTTCAAGATGCCGTTAAAAGCTTTCCCGGCGATTTCAGTGTTGCCGATATATTGCTGAAATGTCCCATTGTTGGTATCGATATGATACGCAGGGTGCTCAAAGATCTTCAGGCGCAAGGAGTTATTGAATGCCTTAGCCGTGGCAGAAATGCAAAATGGAACAAAACCGGGAATTAGGTAATAACAATTAATATAGGTAACAAATTAGGTAACAAGAGGCGACATGTACACCGAAGACGACCTCATCCCTTTATCCGCCTTGCAGCATATCCTATTCTGCGAGCGGCAGTGCGCCTTGATCCATGTTGAGCAGATGTGGAACGAAAACCTGTTTACTGCTGAAGGAAGAATTATGCATGAGAGGGTTGATGAGGCAAACCGGGAATCCAGGGGGGATGTTCGCATAGAGTTTGGTATGCCTTTGCGGTCGCTTAGACTGGGGTTGGTTGGCAAGGCGGATGTTGTGGAGTTCCATCGAAAGCCGGATTCGCAGAATGCAAAATCGCAGGAATGGGTGCCATTCCCTGTGGAATACAAACGCGGCAAACCAAAGAAGGACAATTGCGACAGGGTGCAGCTTTGCGCTCAGGCCCTGTGCCTGGAGGAAATGTTGGATATTCAAATCCCATGCGGAGCGCTTTTCTATGGAAAAACCCGGCGGAGGAAAGACGTTAATTTTGATAATACCTTGAGGCAGGAAACCGAAAGTGCGGCAATCCAATTACACAAGCTCATTGAATCACGTCAGACTCCGCCCCCTGTTTATACGCCCAAGTGCAAGAGCTGTTCGTTCTTTCATGTATGCCTACCTAAGACCATCGAGAAGAGACATTCTGTAAAACAGTATTTGTCTGGAGCGATTCGAGAATCGTGAAAAAGTACCTGAATACCCTTTTCGTCACTACACAGGGCGCCTATCTCACTAAAGACGGAAAAACCGTTGTAGTAAAGGTGGAAAAAGAAATCCGCCTGCGCATTCCGATCCATACCATCGGTGGGATAGTCTGCTTTGGAAATGTAATGTGCAGCCCGTTTTTGATGGGGTTTTGCGCTGAACGTGATGTAGCCATCAGTTTTCTCACAGAACACGGTCGTTTCCTGGCCAGAGTTCAGGGACCTGTTTCGGGTAATGTCTTGTTGCGGAGGGAACAATACCGCCGTGCTGATGACATGAACGCTTCCGCTGAAATGGCCAGAGCAGTGCTAACGGGGAAACTTGCCAACTGCCGAACTGTTCTCGGACGGGCCCTGAGAGACCACTCCGACAAATTGAATACAGACGAGGTTCGTGAGGCGTCTCAGCGAATTAACAGTTCTCTACAGCACCTCCAATCGGATTTACCCTTGAATGTTCTGAGAGGCTTTGAGGGAGAAGCGGCCCATACTTATTTCAGTGTCTTTGATCATTTGATCACGTCTCAGAAAGAAGACTTCATTTTCCGGCAACGGAATCGGCGCCCGCCATTGGACAATGTGAATTGCCTCTTATCGTTTTTGTACACACTTGTGTTGCATGATGTGCGATCAGCACTCGAATCAGTGGGACTGGATCATGCTGTCGGTTTCCTGCACAGAGATCGTCCGGGCCGACCAGGAATGGCCCTTGATATGATGGAAGAGTTCCGTCCTTTTCTGGCCGACCGTTTGACGCTTTCATTGATAAACCTTAACCAGATCCAGACGAAAGGATTCAAAAAAATGGAATCCGGAGCCGTATTGATGGACGACGAGACGAGAAAGGCCGTGCTGGTTGCCTATCAAAAGAGAAAGCAAGATGAGATAATGCATCCTTTTCTTGAAGTGAAAGTCCCAATCGGACTGCTGTTCCATATACAAGCCCTGTTGCTGGCTCGCTGTTTGCGCGGCGACTTGGACGGTTATCCAACGTTTATCTGGAAATAGAATTTTGAACTATGTTTGTTCTCGTAACTTATGATGTTTCCACAACTGATCCAGGAGGATCACGCCGTCTGCGCAGAGTAGCAAAGGCATGTATGAATTTTGGGCAAAGGGTTCAATATTCTGTTTTTGAGTGTATTGTTGATCCTGCACAGTGGACATTTTTTCGGCAGAAGTTGATTGATGAGATTGATCCTGAAGCGGACAGTCTACGGTTTTACTTTCTTGGCTCCACCTGGAAGCACCGTGTAGAACATATAGGAGCCAAGAAAACACTTGATCAAGAGGGGCCTTTGATTGTTTGAAAAATCGTGTGCGAACCTTAAGCTCACAGATGGACAATATGCCGTTGTGCCTTGACTGGGACGGGTTTTGGAACACATATATTCCCGATTGGGTTCGCACCAGGTATAACACCTTGAAAAAAGGGGGGTTAGTAAAGTTATTCTTTACGATGGGATATGTCACGGGTTGAAAAATGAACGGTTCGCAGAAAAGAGAGAATAAGGGCTTTAGATTCAAATAGTTAGTAGAAGACAGTCGCCCCCCGCGCGGGGGCGTGGATTGAAACTGGCAAGCGAGGTCGCGGTGCTGAAAATAAGACTGTCGCCCCCCGCGCGGGGGCGTGGATTGAAACGGGATCCGGTCCAGGAAATCCAGAAAAAACATGGGTCGCCCCCCGCGCGGGGGCGTGGATTGAAACAAATGTTCGGTCTTGTTGGCATAGCCTGTTTGGCGTCGCCCCCCGCGCGGGGGCGTGGATTGAAACGTATTCCATATGACTTGATATTAGCCATTGCACAGTCGCCCCCCGCGCGGGGGCGTGGATTGAAACCTCTGGCCCACACTGAAGAGCAAGGAAGACTGGAGTCGCCCCCCGCGCGGGGGCGTGGATTGAAACTGCCATCGGTGGGCTCAGTGTCGGTGAGCCAAAAGTCGCCCCCCGCGCGGGGGCGTGGATTGAAACTGGGGGCCACGACTCGCGTTCAGTATGCTCCATCCGTCGCCCCCCGCGCGGGGGCGTGGATTGAAACCTGTATTAGGGTCTATCACCTTACTCTACCTCGCGTCGCCCCCCGCGCGGGGGCGTGGATTGAAACCTTATTACTGTTCGTTGTGCACGGAAATTAGACTGTCGCCCCCCGCGCGGGGGCGTGGATTGAAACCAGAGACCGCTTAAAAACATTCTTTATATCTCGGTCGCCCCCCGCGCGGGGGCGTGGATTGAAACATTTCGTAGTCGAGTTGCTTCATCTCTCTTTCGTGTCGCCCCCCGCGCGGGGGCGTGGATTGAAACTATTTGGTCGCAGAGAAGCTTATGAACCGACTGTGTCGCCCCCCGCGCGGGGGCGTGGATTGAAACTATTTGGTCGCAGAGAAGCTTATGAACCGACTGTGTCGCCCCCCGCGCGGGGGCGTGGATTGAAACCGGCGAGTTACCTTATGATTTCTTCCCCTGGACCGTCGCCCCCCGCGCGGGGGCGTGGATTGAAACAGTCCCCAGTTACGGTCATCCACAGGCAAAAGGAGTCGCCCCCCGCGCGGGGGCGTGGATTGAAACCTGTTGTGTAGCGGACCTTAACATAATCACCAAGGTCGCCCCCCGCGCGGGGGCGTGGATTGAAACCATCTATCAGCAATGCTATCAACCGAGCCCTGAAGTCGCCCCCCGCGCGGGGGCGTGGATTGAAACCTGTTGTGTAGCGGACCTTAACCTGAAGTTCCCTGGGCAAAACAACAGTAATCTATTGATTTCAAAATAAATTTTTAAAATCTTGGTGTGCAATTACTGACTACACTTAATTTCTCAATATTGTCAGCAAGTTATTTAATTTAG
>PQXE01000047.1:0-10469 GCA_003194495.1 Deltaproteobacteria bacterium | reverse complement strand
TTAACCTGAAGTTCCCTGGGCAAAACAACAGTAATCTATTGATTTCAAAATAAATTTTTAAAATCTTGGTGTGCAATTACTGACTACACTTAATTTCTCAATATTGTCAGCAAGTTATTTAATTTAGAAATACACACATTTTTTTATTAAGTCAATCTTTCTTGGCCCCAATTTGAGCGATATTCCTCCCAATTTGAGTAAGTTACATGACTACAAAATTGCACGCCAAAAAGGATGATAAGCCATATAACCTATTGCAATAATAACTCTTTTTGGCTTTTTTTTAGGAAAATTCTACAGGAACTTCAGCTTAACATAATCACCAAGGTCGCCCCCCGCGCGGGGGCGTGGATTGAAACATTATTACCTCCAAAGGCTAACGGCTGAACTGAGGTCGCCCCCCGCGCGGGGGCGTGGATTGAAACGTAATTACTCCCACCAATAGTAAGCCTAACTGCGTCGCCCCCCGCGCGGGGGCGTGGATTGAAACCTGCTGCTGACAATGAGAATCCTGCTTTGTCGGTGTCGCCCCCCGCGCGGGGGCGTGGATTGAAACCAATCAAATCCCTCCCTAATACGATAACCAATAGCGTCGCCCCCCGCGCGGGGGCGTGGATTGAAACATTTCCGGTGAGACAAAGATAAAAGGGGATATGAGTCGCCCCCCGCGCGGGGGCGTGGATTGAAACACGAGCACTTAATGGCAAGTCTATAAAATCACGGTCGCCCCCCGCGCGGGGGCGTGGATTGAAATAGCATGGATCGGCTCATGCAGAGTTAGGAGCCGCGTCGCCCCCCGCGCGGGGGCGTGGATTGAAACTTATAATGCCAGTGATTTTGTAGATGTAGTCAAATGTCGCCCCGCGCGCGGGGGCGTGGATTGAAACTCCTAATGGCTGAAAATAGCAGTCATGATATGTTGTCGCCCCCCGCGCCAGGTCTTTCGTTTTGGAGAAGGATCCTTGCCGATATTTTAAGGTTATCTGCGTACAAAATAAAAGCGGAGGCGTTTTCGCCTCCGCTTTTTCTATTTAGGGCCGGACAAAAAATAACTTGGCATTTTTGCATCCCGTCTTCACCACATCTTTAATCGATCCTCAATCGCAAAATCCTCAACATAACACTGCTTATGCCTGCAGTTTTGCTCAATCAGATCGAGTAAATCTATGGCAAATCTGGGCGCAAATTCTACCAATTTATTTTTTGTCCGGCCCTTAATTCTGATCCTGATTAATTCTAAGGAAGGTCTTTCATAATGGCTTCGGACACTTCCTTGATAGAAGACGTTCCGTCCACTGAAATAATTTTGGGACCTTCCAGACCCTTGAAAACGTTGACAGCGGCCATTGTTCCGGTCGTATCGTCATAGTAAATATTGTGGCGCTTGTTGATGGCCTCCTCGTCCTGATCATCAGCCCTTGTTAGCAGATCACCGCCGCATACCCGGCAGACAAGTTTGCCATCTTTTTCCACAGGTTTAATAGCATCAAACGCAATATGGTTGGGATGGTTATTATCATTAACACAGAGCCGGCGGCCCATGATTCTCAACTTGGCAACCTCCCGGTCCAGGACGATCTCTAAGACGTAATCCAGATCCATACCTTCGTCCTTCAATGCCTTTGCCAGGGTTTCCGCCTGGACTTTGTTCCTGGGAAAGCCGTCCAGAAGCCAGCCGTTCTTACAATCGTCTTCCTTGAGCCGGTTGAGTATCATCGGGATTGTAATATCGTCCGGAACCAGATCACCTTTATCAATATATTCCTTGGCCTTTAAACCAAGTTCTGTTCCTTCGCCGATATTTTTCCGGAAGATTGCACCTGACTCGATATGGGCGATATTATATTTATCCTTGATAATTGCGCCTTGGGTTCCTTTACCACTTCCATTGGGTCCAAAAGTCAAAATGTTCATACTCCACTCCTTTTTTTAATGTTAATTTTGCCATAACAAGGAACGTACAATAAATAACTTGAACAAATTAATGTTTTTTTTGCCGTCTTCTTCGTTGCTCGTCGATCACATAACCCGTTATGCTCGCTCCTCGCGCCTTGAATACAACAAAAAATCCTGTTAATTTTTGTTCAACTTATTTATCTCCCGTTCCTAAATCAATGATAATATTCAACAGGACGGATGATGACTCAGAAATCGCATCCTGATGATTTGGATTCAGAAACACTGCTGCTCTTTATAACTCTTCATAACCCCTGGCCGCAAGACAAATACCAAGCAAATCAACCTAAAATAGTCATTATGGGCATAAAAAACATACACGTAGTTCGAATTTGAGAAAAGTATTTTTTCTATCAAAATCTTGAGTTTTGCATGCGGCTCCATATATAGTGTCTTAACGGAAAGGCCGTTCAGACACAATTTTGAATTCTTGATTTTGAATTTTGAATTAAAAAAGGAAATAACCTTAACATGTTAATTGTCCCTGACCTAAATTGAGAAAACAAAACTTGGGGTTTCCGTTCAAGCATTATATAGTATAATATTTGGTCAAAAATCTACAGATACAGTTGAAATACGGACTTTTATTTTTTAGGAGTACAGAGGTAATGGCTATAAAGCTCATGGAAATGAATTTAAAGACTCTACCAAGTTATTTGATGCTGTCGTATTTTGTAATAGCAATCGCCCTTGTTGTTTTTTTATGTTTTCCTTCAACAGCTCTGGCTAAATACCTATACGTAATACCCACCGCAGAACTCCCTCTGAGAAGTGGTAAGGGTAGTGAGTACAGGGTTGTTGCCGTGATTATAAACGGTAGCCGGGTGCAACTGTTGAAAGAGGACGGGGACTGGGCCATGGTACGCACATCCAATAATAAGAAAGGCTGGATGCCCAAAAGGTATTTAAACGCCTCCCCACCCTTGAAGGACGTGGTTGCTTCATTACAGGTCGAGAGAAATCAACTTAAAAAACAGACAACCGGGATGAGTGAACAACTGGCTGAAGCCTCAGAGGCCCGGAATCAGTATGAGCAGGAATTAAAAGCCTGTATTCTGGACAGAGACCAAATCAAAAAGAGCTATGATAGCCTTAAAAAAGATGCTGCCGATGTGCTGAATTTCAAGCAGGCCCTTTCAGAAACAGCAGAGGAACTTCAGGGAGTAAAACATAAATATACCATAGCTGAGCAGGAAAATGAATATCTCATGGATAATAGCAGAATAAAATGGTTTTTAGCCGGTGGTGGGATCCTGATAGTTGGTTGGATTATAGGTCTTATAACAACCCGTGGACGTAAACGCCGGCCTTCACTTCTTTGAGATAAAGATATTTGGCAGTGAAATTTGAAACTTGAAATTGGGAAAAACACAAAGATGAAGACGCGTTACCTAATTTCAAATTTTCAGTTTCGATATGTTAAGGCCCTTTATGAAAAAAGGTTTTACTGATACCAGAATATTTAAATGCCCCAGGTGTGGAAAGCTAATTTCTTTTGAAGAAAATCCCTACAGGCCTTTTTGCAGTAAAAAATGCAAGATGGTGGATCTTGGCTCATGGTTTAAGGAAGAATACCAGATATCAACCCCTATTGAATCTGAAGAACAATTGAAGGAATTAGGAATTGAGGAATTATAATCAAAAAAGTACCTTTTACCGCAAAGACGCAAAGAACGCTAAGTTTACTTCCTTTTTGTTTTCCTTTGAAAGAAAGGAAAACAAAAGCTACAAGTCTTATAGCAACTATACAATTCTATTCGTATGCTATTGTTTTTGCGTAAGCATATTCTTTTCTGCCTTCTCAGCAGAAAAAAATATTTTCTTTGCGAACTTTGCGTCTTGAGCGAAGCGGGCGGTGAAAAAATACTCCCACTTACCCGCATAGCAAAGCTGGGACCATCAGCATAGCTGAAGGTTTAAGAGATTAATTTATGGAAAGAAGAAGATGGACGAGAAAATCGAAAAAGTTATCCCTTCATACGACGTAATCATTCTTGGGACAGGACCTGCCGGTCTGCAGGCTGCAATTCATGCAGCAAGGAAAAAGGCCAGGGTGCTGGTACTGGGCCGTCCGGAATCCAGCAGCCTGTACAAGGCCCATATTGAAAACTACTGCTGTGTACCCGGAGTAAAGACAGGAGAGGAACTCCTGTTAACAGGTATGCAGCAGGCAGAATATTTTGGGGCGGAACTTCTAAAAGAAGACGTTGTAGCAACTGCCGCCCTTCAGGATGAAGCATACCAGGTAACTACCGAGAGCGGAAAGACTTACTCTGCATATACCCTGATAATTTCAACCGGAGTAACACGTAAGGGCCTCGGGCTTAAAGGAGAAAAGGACCTGGTCGGCAGAGGAGTCAGTTACTGTGTTGACTGTGACGCAAACTTCTATAGGGATGCTGTGGTGGCGGTAGCGGGAGACGGGAGCGCTGCAGCCCATGGCGCAGTGACTCTGAGTAAGATTGCTAAAGAGGTAACGCTCATAATAACTAAAGATCTGAAGGTGAACCCTGCGCTCAAGGCAGAGTTGGAAAAAGGCAATGTGATAATGGCTGCCGGGTCCAAAGTAAAGGAGCTCAGAGGTACCGACAAGCTGGATGCCGTTATACTCAGCGACGGCACTGAACTTGCCCTTGACGGGCTCTTTATTGAAAAAGGCGCCAAAGGGGCCATGCAGCTTGCGGCTTTTCTGGGAGTAAGCCTGGATCCGGGAAAATTCACTTATATTGTCACTGACAGAAAACAGGCCACCAACATACCCGGTGTCTACGCAGCAGGCGACATATGCGGTCCCCCCTTTCAGATGGCAAAGGCCGTGGGAGAAGGTTGTGTGGCCGGTCTTTCCGCAGGCGGCTTTGCACTCAAAAAAAGACGGAAGGAGACGCAAACCGGATGATATTAAAAGTCTATACAGTTGGTCCTCTGGATGTTAATGCCTATATAATAGGATGCCCTGATACGCACGAGGCTATGCTCGTTGATCCTGCAGGGAGTGAAGAAAAACTGGCAAAAGAAATCACCGATTCCGGCCTCACCCTGCGTTACATAGTCAATACCCATGGTCACCCGGACCACACCTGTGGAAATCAAAAAATGAAGGCCCTTACCGGAGCACCGGTGTTGATGCACAAAGCCGACGACATCATGTTCAGAAATCCTGAGACAGCCGAAATGTTCAGGGCGTGGGGCTTTGAGCCTGCTCCTCCGGCAGACGAATATATTGCCCACGGAGATGTGATCAAGGTAGGCAATCTCAGGTTTGAAGTAATCCACACTCCCGGGCACTCTCCCGGATCAGTATGTCTCTATGGGCACGGCTATATAATTACCGGAGATACGCTTTTTGTCGGTGCTGTCGGCCGGACGGATCTGCCGGGAGGCTCATTTGAGACCTTGATCAAATCCCTCAAGACCCACATTTTCCCCCTTCCTGATCCCACCATTGTGCTTCCAGGGCACGATTACGGGGACAGTCCGACATCCACTATTGGACAAGAGAAAAATACCAATCCATACCTTAAAGAATTTGGTGATTGAGAAAATTTAGCGATTTACTGATTTGGTGATTTGGTGATTGACAGGAATCAAGAAACATACGGCATCAGGGATTGATCTCCTGAAAAAGGTCCTGATTTCCTGTCCGGTTGGTCTTCCTATCTGCAGTGTGTGGGATGATTTGGTCTCTGCTGTAAGGCAGAACCAAGTCATAATTGTCAGCGGGGAAACAGGTTCCGGGAAGACCACCCAACTGCCCAAAATATGCCTTGCAGCAGGAAGAGGTGCGCATAGGAAGATTGCCTGCACACAACCCAGGAGGGTGGCGGCTATAACTGTGGCAGCCAGAGTTGCCGAAGAACTGGGGCCTCAAGGACCCAGACTCGTGGGTTACAAAATACGCTTTAGAGACAATACCGGGCCTGAAACCAGGATCAAATTTGTAACAGACGGCATGCTCCTGGCTGAAGTGCAGCAAGATCCCAGACTCAGGGCGTATGATACCATAATTGTAGATGAGGCCCATGAGAGAAGCCTGAATATAGACTTCCTCCTGGGGATACTCAGAAGACTCCTGCCGGTTAGACCTGAACTAAAGGTCATTATCACATCCGCCACAATGGACACTGCTCATTTCTGCCAGGCATTCGGCAAGGCCCTGGTAATAGAGATTGCGGGTCGCGGCTATCCAGTGGAGATACAGTACAAACCTATAGAACAAGATGAAGAATCTGATATAACTACTGTTGAAAAGGTTATTTTTGCAACAGAGGAGATTAGGAGGAAGGATCCATTTGGTGACATACTTGTCTTTCTTCCCACGGAAAGAGAGATACTGGAAACCGTCAAGATCCTGAAAGCCAGGTGTCAGGATGATGCTCTGGTACTTCCCATGTACGGCAGACTGGCCGCTTCCGACCAGAAGCGCATATTTAAGCCGGCCCCTGTTCAGAAGATCGTAGTAGCTACGAACCTAGCCGAGACCTCCATTACAGTCCCTGGAATCATGTATGTCGTGGATTCGGGTCTGGCTCGAATTGCCCGCTATAACGTCAGGTCCCGCACAAAGGCACTTCCAATCGTTCCTATATCAAGGGCCGGCGCGGACCAAAGGGCAGGACGTGCAGGGAGGATCCATGCCGGGGTCTGTGTTCGGCTTTACAGCGAAGAAGACTACGAGGATAGGCCCGAATACACTCTGCCTGAAATCCGCAGATCAAATCTGGCCGAGGTCATACTGCGTCTCTACTCAATGAAACTTGGGCCTGTTGATAAATTTCCTTTTGTGGATGCCCCATCTCCCCAGACCATAAAAGAGGGATTTACCACACTGAGAGAATTGAGGGCCCTGAATGCAGCAGGCAGACTGACCAGGACAGGGAAAATTATGGCAAGGCTGCCTCTTGATCCGCGAATTTCCAGGATGATCATTGAGGCCCGGCACGAGAATGCGCTGAAAGAGGTTGTCATAATTGCGTCGGCCATGAGTATCCAGGACCCTAGAGAACGCCCGGCAGATAAAGAAAGCCAGGCAGACCAGGCCCACAACTCCTTTAAGGACACTTCTTCGGATCTACTAACCTTTATCAAGATGTGGAATGCCTATCACAAAGAGCTGAAAGCCGGGCGCAGCAGGAATCAGATACGAAAATATTGCAGTGAGAACTTCCTTTCCTACAACAGGATGCAGGAATGGAAGGATATCCATGATCAAATAATGGATATCCTCCAAAAAGCGGAAGAATTCCCTCCCAATCACCAAATTCCCTCCCAATCACCAAATCACCAAATCACCAAATCACCAAATTTTCTAAATCACTCAATTCATTGTTCTGTTCTTTCAGGCTTTTTGGGGCAGATTGCCATTAAGCAGGAGGGATCCCGCTACCTTGCAGCCCGCGGGAGAGAGGTCTTCCTTTTTCCAGGTTCCTCACTGTACAAAAAAGGCCCTAAGTGGATAGTGGCAACAGAACTCATACGGACATCCAGGCTTTTTGCCAGGACAGTGGCTGCCATTGAACCCGAATGGATAGAAAAACTGGCAGGTGATCTTTGCATACACAGCTATTCTGATCCACATTGGGAAAAACGCCGTGGAGAGGTAATGGCATGGGAAAGGGTCACGCTTTTTGGTCTTCCGATAGTTGAAAGACGAAAGGTCAGATATAGGAAAATTGATCCGACCGAATCCAGGGAGATCTTTATACGGCAGGCACTGATTCCCGGTGAATTTAAAAACAAATACCCCTTTCTTGTCCATAATATGGAACTGATCTCAGAGGTTCAGGACCTGGAGGACAGGATCAGGCGGCGGGACATCATGGTGGACGAGGAAATCCTCTATTCCTTTTATGACCAAGGGTTGAGTGAAATAGAAAATATACTGTTCAAAGACAAATCATACAAAGGGAAGAAAAGCCCGGGGTCTGAAGTGATATGTAATGAGCGTTCTCTTGCCAGGGCATTGCGTATTGCCGACAATGATGTTCCCGCTCTATACCTTACAAAAGAAAATCTGTTTAGATCAATCCCGGATACCGACGTGGTCGTCCAGTTTCCAGGATACATAAAGGTCTCAGAACACAGACTCTCTCTAAGTTACCGCTTCTGTCCGGGTGATGAAGCGGATGGAGTTACTGTAAAGATCCCCCAGGGCATACTTTGCTCTTTATCCCCGGAACCCTTTGAGTGGCTGGTTCCAGGCCTGCTTCAGGAAAAGATCACCTATCTCCTGAAATCGCTGCCCAAGCAAATTCGCAAACACCTGGTGCCAATACCCAGGGTCGCTGAAAAAATAGGCAAAAAACTCAAAAAAACAGAGAAGGGCCTGTTTCGCTCATTACAGGAAGGACTCTTCAGGCAATATGGCATACATATAGAAAGGAAAATGTGGCCGGGACCTGAGGACATCCCCCCTCACCTCTTGATGAGATTTGAGGTAATAGACCGGAATGGAAAAGTCCTTGATTCAGGGCATGACCTCAACCACATACAGGAGAGCCGGAAAAAGTTCCCTTCTACTTTTGATCAAAATGATCCCGAATGGTTAAAGACCAAGACCAAGTGGGAAGTAGCCGGGCTCAACCTGGGGAATCTTCCGGATCTCCCGAGTTCGGTCATGAGTTCTTCAGGAGACCGGGAGAATCCCATACAGGCCTTTCCTGGACTTGTTATAGAAGATAACAGTGTAATAAGTATAAGACTTTTTCTTAATCAGGATGAGGCCCTTTCAAAAACCCAACAGGGGGCAAGGCGACTCCTTGCTGATTACCTGGGCAAAGAGCTTGGATATCTCAAAAGAAACTGTGTCCCCGCCGGTCTGCCGCCGGATGCCTGCATTGCCTTTGGGGGTACACAGAAACTGCGTCAATCAGTATATGCCTTTCTCTACAAAGAGCTGTTAGGGACCTGGAAGCAAATCCCGAGCAGATCCGACCTTATTAAGAAGGTCAAGGAATTGGAGGGAAAAGTTTTTCAGCAAGCCGTCCCGATCATACAGTTGCTGAATGAAGTGCTTGAGGCCCGTATCGTAGCGCAACGGGAAATAATACGTCTTCAAAATACTATAAAAAGCACTAGAAGCCGTTCTCCAGTCATCAAAGACCTTGAAGCAGAGCTAATAAGGCTCACTCCGCCGCACTTTCCTGAAAATGCAAGGCTGGACCAGCTTCCCGACCTGCCACGATACCTGAGTGCCCTAGCTGTCAGGGCACGGAGGGCATACGTGAATCCCCTAAAAGATATAGCAAAGGCAGCCGGATTAGAGCCATTTTTGCTGCACCTCAACGAGGCTAAGATCTCTTTTGAGGCGAAGAAAGAAACAGAGCTTGAAGAAAAGATCAGGCACTTTGAAACCCTCATTGATGAATACAGGGTATCTATATTTGCCCCTGAACTTGGCACGGCAATATCGGTCTCCCCGAAGCGTCTATCCAGGGCATGGGAAAGGTTGATGGTTATTTTGTAAAAAAATCTGGACGATTGATACTTTTCCTTACCGAGACGTTCCTCCAATTGGTTCAAAACAGAGGTCTTCCCTCAGCGCCTCGGACCATACAAAACAACAAGACCTGAATTATTCGCCTCTCTGATGAGAGCCTGAAGTTCATTCTCACTGTTGCAAAATGGTTCACCCCATTTTATAGGTCTTGTTAAAAATGGATTTCTTAAAAGATGTTTCATATTTCATGTTTCATAGATTATGAAACATTTGTCAACTCAATTGCAGCATTTTTACATTCTTTCTTAGTAAGCGTTCACAGGGCACCGCATCTGCTTTGTTGTCTGGCACTTGAAGTACAGGAAGTACGTCTGCGTACCCGTCGCCTCGCAGCTGCAGCACCCTGTAAACGCTTACAGTTCAGTGTGCGGTAAAACGGGCGTTGTAATCCCGTGAACGGCTACCTTTCTTATTAGCAATAAAAAGTACACTTTCGCTATCCTAAACGACAAATTGTAGATTGGGTTAAGCCGTCGGTCTGCAACAATTTTGTTGGGTTTGCTAATTTTGCCGTGATCTCAGTATATTGAGGTTCTATTAAGTCAAACGTGCCAAACAAAAAATGATGGCTATAACCGCTTAACCCAACCTACAATATACTTATTCCCCAAAAGCGTGCATTATAGAATTGATTGCTGATGTCGAAACTGGAAATTCGAAATTTGAAATTAGTTAACGCATCTACATCTTTGTGTTTTTCCCAATTTCAAATTTCACTGCCAAAAGGTGAACAGGAAACCTACTACAATGTAAAATTTAAACCTTCGTATTTTGTATAATATTTGTTATTGATCGAAATAACCGTCAAACTGAGGTCAACTGGCAGTTTAGACTGAAGTTCCTGACGCAATTAACTCCTGAACCTATCCTAACATACTGATAATACAGGTGATACTGGGCAATTATGGGGCTTTAAGGTGTAAAAATGTAGTCATGTATTCTATCAATAAATGTAGAATATATCTTGACTTATACACAATAATACGCTATATATAGTAGTCATGTACGTCACTACAAT